>CABYVV010000001.1 GCA_902522465.1 uncultured Alphaproteobacteria bacterium
GCGCCTGCAGATTCAAGATCTTTAATTTGCTTTATAGTTGCATTCACATCAGTTGTAAGAGTATTTGTCATTGACTGCACAGAAATAGGCGCATCACCACCAATTTCTACAGAACCAACTTTTATGGTTCTAGTTTTTTTTCTCTGGATATCTCTCCATGGTCTTACACTCATTTTACAGTCTCATTTCTTTTATTCTTTTAATTTTTTCTTTCAAGTAAAATCCTTTATTAACCTCACCAGAATAACCGAAAGGAGCAAAAAATTCATCCATAAAAAAAATTTGGAAACCACCTAGATTTCCAGATTTTATAAAATAGTCACTTTCTAACGAATCAAAAGTAAAATCGAGTGAATCACCTACATCATATAATCCTGAATTAACAAGATCTTTTTCTTTATTGTAAATTTCTATCCATGTCTCCTCTAGAAATATTATTTCAAAAAATGATGAGTCAACTCTATTCTCCTCGATTTCATTGTTTTGACTTGTAAAAGTTTTTTTAGTTTTAGGATAGTTTTGAAATTCTCTACTGAAAAACTCTTTGGAGTTAGAGCCATTATTTTCTATGATTGATAGACTTGTTTCGCTTTCCTTTATACTAAAAAAATACAATACTAGAAGAAGAAAACTGAAAGAGGCTAAAAAAACAAAAAAAATTTTGCTCGTTTTTATATTTGACCTCTGCTGATATATATTTTTAACTTTTTCACTAACCAAATAGTTTGACTGTATTTTGTCCATTTCTTCAGAAATTTCAGTATTTGTGAACTTTGCATAAGCTCTAACAAAACCTGTTACAGGAATATCCGAATTAACTTCGTGTATCGTTCCTGATTCAATTTTCTTTAAAATATCAACGCTTATGTTTAGTTTTTTTGAAATACCCTCAAGTTTTCTTCTCGAGCTTTTCCTTGACTCGGCAATTTTTCTACCAATAACTTCGTAAAGCATTTTTTTGGTTTTTTGTTCACTAACCGTTAATTCAGTATCATCACTCGTCATAAGTTCTTACTTTCAATCATTATTTGTTCATCAGCTTGCATTATTATCTCACTAAAAATATCTTTTACTGGTTGAACTTTTTTTACCAAACTTACACTTTGTCCCGCCATCAAAGAACCATTATCAATATCACCTTCAACTACCGCTTTTTTTAAAGAACCTGCCCAAAAATGCTCTATTTTTAGTTGAGCATCCTTAAGTGAAATTTTCTTTTCTTCTAAAAGTCTTAATACTTTTTTTTGTTCCTCTATAAATTTTATTGATGCATTATTTTGTATAGCCCTAACAGGAATGACAGGAAATCTATTGTCAAGTTTAACTGATATTTGACAATTCCTAGCTTCAGACTTAATAAAGATATTTTTAAAATTCTCATGAGCGATTGATTCCTTGCTACAAACAAATCTTGTTCCAATCTGACATCCAGCAGCTCCTAACTCTAAATATTTAAGAAAAATCTCACCTCTACCAATTCCTCCTGCTACAAAAATTGGAACCTCTGAAAATTCAGGAAGAATTTCTTGGACTAAAACATTAATTGAGACTGGGCCAATATGTCCACCAGCCTCATTACCCTCAAGAATCAAACCCTTAATACCGTAATCTACCATTTTTTTTGCTATTGACAATGTGGTTGCGAAGCACATACATTTTATATTCATTTCGGTGAATTTTTGAATTTGTCTTTTTTTTGGAAAACCACCGGCAAAAACTACTAAATCCACTTTATTTTTTAAACATGTATCGATTAATTTTTCTATTTCTGGATGAAGAAGGATTAGATTTACACCAAAAGGTTTCTTAGTTTTTTGTCTTGTTTTCAGAATCTCTTTTTCTAATTGATTATTGTTCATAGAACCAGCTGCTATCACACCAAGTCCCCCAGCATTGGAAATTGCTGATACAAGATTACTTTCTGACAACCATGTCATGGCACCTCCCATAATGGGAATATCAACACCTAGAAATTTTGAACCTCTCGAAAATAATTTTTGTAATTTTTTATTCATTTATTTTCACTTTTTAAGACCATATGCCTTATGCAATGAGGTTATAGCAGTTTTTTTCTTAGGAAGATCAATTAAAACACTTATTTTAATTTCTGATGTAGAAATAACTTGAATATTTATATTTTTTTTTGCTAATGTTTCAAACATTTTTTGAGCAACACCCACGTTGCTTTTCATTCCAACACCAATTATTGAAATTTTACATATAGATTTATCTGCATGAATATTTTTAAATTTTATGTCTGAACTCTTTAATTCATTTACAGCATTAGCCTGATCTTCAATAGGAACAGTAAAAGTTAGACTTGCAAATTTCCCATCATCTGTAATGTTTTGCACTATCATATCTACGTTGACATTTATCCTGGCTAGTATTCCAAAAATCTCAGCAGCAATCCCTGGTTTATCTGGAATTCCCTTCAGTGTAATTTTAGCGTCGTTTTCAGAGGAAGTAATTCCTGTAACAACTTCTTTCTCAATTTTATTCTCTTCTTTAATTACCATTGTGCCAATATTTTTTTTAAAAGAACTTCTGACATGAATTTTAATACCATATTTCATAGCTAATTCAACTGATCTTGGATGTAAAACCTTGGATCCAAGTGAGGCTAACTCCAAGATCTCTTCATATGTTATAAAATCAATCTTAGTTGCATCCTTCACAATTCTTGGATCTGATGTAAAAATTCCCTCTACATCCGTAAAAATTTCACAACTTTTTAAACCCAAGGCATATGCAATAGCAACTGCACTCGTATCCGAGCCACCTCTTCCAAGTGTAGTTATCCTATGGTCATTTGAAACACCCTGAAAGCCTGCAACAACTAAAACATCATAATTACTAAATTGATCTCTAAAAAAATTTTGGCAAATTTTAAAAATTCTCGCCTTACTATAATTACTATCTGTTACAATCGGAATTTGCCAACCAAGAATCGATCTAGAGTTAATTCTTTTTTCATTAAGGATTGTACTTATTAAAGCCGAAGAATATTGTTCTCCAGTTGAAAGAATGACGTCATATTCGGGGTCTAAAGTGTCTGTTTTAATTTTTTTATAGGCCTCAACTAATTTATTTGTTACTCCACTCATAGCTGAAACAACAACAACAATTTTATTTTTTTTTGATTTAATTCTTTCTTCAATGATTGAAGCAATATTTTTTATTCTTGATATATTTGCAACAGAAGTACCACCAAATTTAATAACTTGTATAGACATAAAACGTTAATTGTATTAATGAATTAAAAAACTACAATATGTATATAGTAAAAAATGAAAAGTAAAAAATTAAAAAAAAAAAACCAAGAAAATCCTAATGTATTTGATCAATTATCAGAAGAATGGTGGGATGAAAATGGAGCATTTAAGGCGCTTCACTCATTTAATATTCTTCGCTTGAAATATATTAAAAGTAGTATCCCAAGCAATTCGCTTAAAAATTTAAAAATTTTAGATATTGGTTGTGGTGGAGGAATTTTATGTGAACCCTTAGCAAGACTTGGAGCAAAGGTAACAGGAATAGATACAAATAAAAAGGCAATAGATGTCGCTAAAAAACATGCAAAGAAATCTGGTCTAAAAATAAATTATAAGAATTTAGACTTAACTAAAATACAGGGGCAAAAATTTAATTTAATAACGTGTATGGAGGTTTTAGAGCATATGGAATACCCTGCTGAAATAATTAAGAAATCAAATGAATTACTAGAAAAAAACGGACTTTTTTTAGGATCTACTATCAACAAAACAATCTCATCGTATATTTTTGCAATTGTTGGAGCTGAGAAAATTGCAAAGTTAATACCTAAAGGCACTCATGAATGGAAGAAATTAATAAAACCAAACTATTTAAAAAAATTATTTTTTCTATATAATTTTCATAATTTTAATAAGTATGGGGTTTTATACAATCCCATTACAAATACTTGGAGTTATTCAATATTTTCAAATATTAATTATTTTTTTTCTGCTTCAAAATCCTAATTGACTAATCTTTATTATGTTGATTTTTCTGAAGACTATTTAGTAACATGAGCACTTACTAATTATAAATTGTAGGTGGTTGTTGAAGGAATTTTTTTTCTTGTATTATTGATTACTGAGGTTTCAATTAGAGCATAAATATTAGAGGTTTTTTCATCAGCTTCAGCAATCACCTCACCCCATGGATTAACAATCATGGAATGACCATACGTTCTTCTTCCATTTGTATGGACCCCACATTGTGCAGGAGCAAACACAAAACATCCATTTTCTATTGCTCTTGCCTTAACTAAAGTATGCCAATGAGATTTCCCTGTTGTAAAAGTAAAAGCAGCAGGAATGGTTAAAAAAAGGGCTCCTTTTTTTGATAATTTCCTGTACAAATTTGGAAATCTTAAATCATAGCATATACTCATACCTAATCTACCCCAAGGAAGATCTGCTGTAACAATTTTTTTACCCGCATCATAATTTTTTGACTCAAAATATTTCTCTTTTTTACTTAAATAAACATCAAAAAGATTTATTTTATCGTAGTGACTTATAACTTTACCTGAGTTACTAATTAAAATAGATCTATTTAAAAATTTATTATTTTTCTTGTGAGGAACAGATCCTATTAGTATATGCATATCCATTTTAACTGCATTAGTTGAAATAAAATTTAGAAAAATTTCATACCATTTTTTTGAAAATTCATTAATTTTTTTCTTTGAATCCGAAAAAATTGCAACGCATTCAGGCAGACAGACAAAATCTACATTTTTTCCATGCAATTTTGCAAATGCTTTCTCCAACATATTTATATTTTCGATTGGGATATCAGTGCTATTAGTTTGTAAACATGCAACTTTAAAGTTTGTTTTCATCTAACAATCTCTTTAATTCCCCTTTTTTATGCAAATACGCTAAATCATCATAACCACCAATATGAAATTCTCCGAAAAAGATTTGTGGAACTGTTTTTCTTCCATTTGATCTTTTATACATTTCCTGTTTTATTTTGTCAGAGTTATCAATAATTTTTTCTTGAAAACTTAATTCTAGGTTTTCAAGCAAGCTCTTTGCTGATAAACAATAAGAACAGGTATTAGAAGAATATATTAAAAATTTTTTCATGGATAACCTTTAAATATGAATAATAACATAATTGATGTTGAGTCGCTAATTGATTCTAAAAATAGATCATGTAAGAGTTGGGAAAAGCATAATTTTCTATTTAAAAAATTATCTAAAGTTATTTTATCAAAACCCAATGAACTAAAGAGTAATTATAAAGATATTTTACTGTTGTCTGCGGATGCGGGTGAGGCACTTTCTGAAATTTCAAAAGTTAATTGTAATAGAATTATTTTTATATCTCCGTATCTAAAACTATTACAAAGAGATGAAAGTAAGAATAAAAAAATTTTTAAACTAAATGGACATTTCGAAAATTTGCCACTCAACAATGAAAAATTTGACTTGATAGTAAGTAACTTGTACTTGCATACAATTAATAAGAAGGAAAATCATCTTAACAATATTTTCAACTTATTAAATGAAAATGGTTTACTAATCTGTAATTTTTTTGCCGAAAACTCATTAAGAGAACTTAAAAATTCGTTATACCTAACTGATGAAAAAATTTTTGGGGGAGTTTTTGTTAGATTACCGCCCAATCATACTATGATCGAAATTTGTGAATTGCTAAGTTTAGTTGGTTTCAAAGAATTGGTTTCAGAAAAAATTAATTATGAAATACATTATAATCACGTTCTAGATCTTCTTAAAGATATTAAAGGGACCGGTGAAAATAGTCTTTTAACTAAAAGAAAAAGAGGTTTAATGACAATGAATTATATTAATGAGTTAAATAGGCAATATAAAAAAAATTTTAGTAATAGTGATGGATTATCAGCTACTTGCGATGTTGTTTCAGTTAGTTGTTGGAAGCCCTTCGGATAAAAGAAAATCAATTATCTTCTTATTAGATTTTAGCATTTTTAAATCAATTAAAAGTTTTGGATTAATCCACTTTATATCTTGAAACTCTTTGCCACAAATTTTTCCATGCCAATTTAGACATAAAAAAAAATTTAGTTTAATACTTTTTTTATTTTGAACCACAAAGTATGATTTTAAAAAAAATAGAGAATTTAGATCAATTTTTATACCAAGTTCTTCATCAATCTCCCTCTTAAGTGCTTCTATTAAAAACTCCCCAGAATTTACTTTGCCCCCAGGAAATTCAAAAAAGCCTGAAAAGCTTTTATTCAATGGTCTAGAAGAAATTAAAATTTTATTTTTTTTTTTTAAAATACATGCAACAACTTCTATATAAATCTTTAACTCCTATAATCTGTATTTATCGAAATATAGTCTTTTGTAAAATCACATGTAAAAACTCTCCAATCGAAGTGACCCAAACCAATATCTACTGTAATCTCTATTTGTCTCTGTTTTAAATACTTATCAATTAATCTGGAATGACTTGAGACATATATTTTTCCTTCTCTAAGAATAGAAAATTTCCCAACCTTCAATGAAATTTTATTAGGATTAATAGAAGCATTAGATTTTCCAACAGCCATTATTATTCTTCCCCAATTTGCATCAGATCCTGCCATAGCAGTTTTAAATAAAGGTGAATTTGCAATGGAATGTCCAATATTCTTAGCATCTAATTTAGTTTTCGCTCCACGAATTTTAATAGTAATAAATTTTGACGCTCCCTCACCATCTTTGATTATATATTCTGCCAACTTACTCATAATCTTTTCAAGTCCTAGAAAAAATCTTTCTTGGGATTTTTCTCTTAAATTTATATTTTGTTTTTTTTTAATTGAAAAAAGTAAAATCATGTCACTTGTAGAAGTATCTCCGTCAACTGTTATTGAGTTGAACGTTCTATCCACAATTTCTATAAACTTTTTTTTTAAATATTTTTTTTCAAACTGGTAGTTTGTAAAAATAAATGCCAACATTGTTGCCATATTTGGAGCAATCATTCCTGAACCTTTCGCAATCCCATTAATAAAAAAATCTTTATTTTTTAAAATTTTCTCAGAATGTAGTTTTGGATATGTATCAGTTGTCATAATTGCTTTTGAAGCTTGGTACCAATTTTCTGGTTTGTTGTTTAAATTTGAAATTAGAAATGGAATTTTTTTTAAAATCTTTTTTTCATCAAGTGGTTCGCCTATAACACCAGTTGAAGCCATAAAAATTTCTTTTTCTGGTACGTCCAACTTTTTTGATAATTCTTTTACAATTCTAAGTAATGAATTTCTTCCCGATTTTCCGTTAAAGACATTGGCATTTCCAGAATTAATTAAAATTGCTGAAACTCTACCAAAATTTATAATAGATTTGTTCCATATAACAGGTTCTCCTGGTGTTTTTGAATTTGTAAAAGCACCAAGTATTTCACCGGGTGATTCTAGTTTGATCAAAACTAGATCTTCTTTATTGTTTTTTTTTAAGCCACAATGTGTTATTGAAACACTTATTCCTTCAATAGTTTTGATCTTTGTCAATAATTTTGGGGCTAAAGGTGAAATTTTTGAGGGCATGGTGTTACATTTAACAAAATTGATATATTTTTATATCTAAAATTTATATAAATAAAAACATGTTAAATTTTTTATCAAAAAAAATATTTGGTTCATCAAATGATAGAGTTATTAAAAAGATTCTACCAATTGTTGAAAAAGTCAATGAACTGGAGGTAAGTTACGAAAAGTTTACCGATCAGGATATTATTTCCAAAACCAAAGAACTCAAGGATATGGTTTCTAAAGGAAGAAGTCTAGAAGAGATTATACCAGATGCATTCGCAAATGTTAGAGAAGCTGCAAAGAGATCTTTAGGACAAAGGCACTATGATGTTCAGATCATAGGAGGAATTGTTCTTCACAGGGGTATGATAGCAGAAATGAAAACTGGCGAAGGAAAAACGTTAGTATCTACACTAGCGGCTTATTTAAATTCACTTAATAGTAAGTCAGTCCACATAGTAACTGTTAATGATTATTTAGCAAAACGAGATAGTGAATGGATGGGGTGCGTATACGAGAGGCTAGGTCTAGAAACTGGTTTCATACTGAATGGAATGAATGATGATGAAAGAAAAAAAGCTTATTCCTCTGACATCACTTATGGTACTAACAACGAATTTGGATTTGACTACTTAAGGGATAATATGAAATTCTCAAAAGAGCAAATTGTTCAAAGTGATTTCAATTTTGCAATAATAGATGAAGTTGACTCAATATTGATTGATGAGGCAAGAACCCCATTGATAATCTCAGGTGCTGCAGAAGAATCCTCAGCTTTGTATAATGTTGTTGATAAAATAATAGCAAAGCTAGATACAAGTGATTACGAAAAAGATGAAAAAGCAAAAAGTGTTGTTCTCAATGATAATGCCGTTGAAAAACTTGAAAATCTTTATAAACAACAAAAACTTTTAGATGAAGGAAGTTTGTACGATATTAACAATGTCACTCTATTACATCATACCAATCAGTCTTTAAAAGCCAGATATATATTTGAAAAGGATAAGGACTATCTTGTTGAAGATGGTAAAGTTTTAATAGTTGACGAATTTACTGGAAGAGCTATGGAGGGCAGGAGATTTTCTGAAGGTATCCATCAAGCTATTGAAGCAAAGGAAAATTTACAAGTTCAAGTTGAAAATCAAACCTTAGCCGCTATTACTTATCAAAATTATTTTAGACTTTATGAAAAATTATCTGGTATGACCGGTACAGCTAAAACAGAGGCTGATGAATTTTTCGATATATATAAACTAGAAGTTGTTGAGGTTCCTACAAATAGATCAATGGTAAGAACTGACCATGAGGACGAAATTTACAGAACTCTTGATGAAAAACATACTGCTATTGTAGATTTAATCAAAAAATGTGTTCAGCAAAATCAACCTTGTTTAGTTGGAACAGTCTCAATTGAAAAATCAGAAACTTTATCAAAAATTTTAAAAAAAAATAGTATCAAACACCAAGTCCTTAATGCAAAAAATCATTTAAAAGAAGCTGAAATTATTGCTAATGCAGGAAAGCCTGGAACTGTAACAATTGCAACCAACATGGCAGGTAGAGGTACTGATATACAATTAGGTGGTATAGAAAATTCTAAAGAAAGCAAAGAAGCCAAGAATATTGCCAAAAAAGCAGGAGGACTTTACATTATTGGAACAGAAAGACATGAGTCACGAAGAATTGACAACCAATTACGTGGTAGATCAGGAAGGCAAGGTGATCCTGGTTCTTCAAAGTTTTTTTTGTCACTAGAAGATGATTTGATGAGAATTTTTGGCTCAGAAAAACTTGATTCAGTTTTAAAAACACTTGGTCTTTCTGATGGTGAAAGTATTCAACATTCTTGGATTACAAAAGCACTGGAAAGAGCACAAAAAAAAGTTGAGGCAAGAAATTTTGAAATAAGAAAAAGTTTACTTAGATTTGACGATGTTATGAATGAACAGAGAAAAATTATATATGATCAAAGAAGGGAAATTATTAATGATAATGATGTTGATAACCTCGTTTTTGACATGAGAGATACTTATGTTGATGATTTTATAAATAACGAGATTAATGATATTAATGAACTTAATGATAAAAAAAAAGAAAAAATTATTGAATCATTAAACAATGACTTAAACGTTAAATTTGACTTCGAAAATTTAATGCAAGGCTCTCCCCAAATTCAAGATATTAAAGATCAAATAATCAAACTTTCTGATAAAAATATCAATTTAAAGAAAACTAAATATTCTGACGAAGTTTTTTCATATGCCCAGAAAACTATACTACTTCAAATAATTGATAAAAGCTGGAAAGAACACCTGCTTTCACTAGATCACCTTCGTCAGGGTATATCTTTACGAGCATACGGACAAAAAGATCCATTAAATGAATATAAGCAAGAGGCTTTCATAATGTTTGAAGAAATGATGGAAAGGATAAGATTTAATATTACTAAAATTATAAGTTTTATTGAAATTAGAGCTGAAACACCTCCACCCGAAAAATCTGCACCTGACGTTTCACAAAGTAATGAAAAACAATGCCTAGAAGATTCTGGAAACAAAAAAATACCTAGAAACGCAGTTTGTCCTCGCACCGGAAAAAAATACAAACGTTGCTGTGGAAAAATTTGAATTAATTAATCAAAAATTTTTTTCCGATGCACAGGTATTTTTCTTCTCTTTGACTGATAATCTTGTCAGGGGAGACCCCGTCAAATTCTTTGCTAGCTTTCAAAATACAATCTTTAATATAACCACAAACGCCAATCACGTCCCTATGGGCTCCTCCTCGGGGTTCTTTAATAATTTCATCAATTACCTCGAGCTCCAGTAAATCTTGCGCAGTCAATTTCAAAGACTCGGCTGCCTTTTCGGATTCATTTGCCGATCTCCATAATATTGATGCACAACCTTCAGGTGAGATAACAGAATATATAGCATGTTCAAGCATTATCACTCTATTTCCTGTTGCCAAGGCAACAGCACCTCCTGAACCTCCTTCGCCTATTATAAATGAAAAGATGGGAGCCTTTACATTCAATGAGCATTTTATTGAACTTGCAATTGCCTCCGACTGTCCTCTATCCTCTGCTTCCACCCCTGGAAAAGCACCTGGTGTATCAATAAATGTTACAACTGGTATCTTAAACTTACTAGCAAGATTAAATAGTCTTTGAGCTTTTCTATAACCTTCAGGTTTTGCCATTCCAAAATTATTTTTCACGCGTGAATCGATATCTATTCCTTTATCGTTTCCAACAACTAAAAAATTTCTATTTTCTATCTTGGCTAACCCGCCCTTTATCGAAGAGTCTTCGGAAAAAAGTCTATCACCACAAATAACCTCAAACTTATCAAATATATTTTTAACTATCTCATCAAATTTTGGTCTGTCTTGATGCCTACAAACCTTAACCTTTTGAATTGGAGTCAAATTGTTGTAGATGTCATCAAGAGTTTTGTCAAATTTGTCTTGAAGAACTGTAAGTTCATTAGCTATATTTTCACTAGTATCCTCTAGATGCCTTAATTCCTCTATCTTCGTTCTAATTTCAAGAAGAGGTTTTTCAAAGTCTAAAAAATTTTGCATTTACTAAAATTTTAAGCACTCTCTATTAGTTTGGCTTTTTGAACTAAGACTTCTGCTTGACGAATTGAAGCAATGTCAATTAGTCTTCCATCTAGTGAAACCGCACCTTTGCCCTCTTTCTTTGCAGTCTCCATTGCTTCGAGTATCCTTTTAGCTTGATTTACTTCTTTATCTGATGGACTCATAACTTCATTAGCCAATTCAATTTGACTAGGATGTATCGCCCATTTTCCTTCACAACCTAGTGTTGCTGATCTATTGGCTTGAGCTTTATATCCATCTGGATCATTAAAGTCTCCAAAAGGTCCGTCAATAGGTCTTAGACCATTAGCTCTTGCAGCAATAACCATCTTTGAGACAGCATGATGCCACATGTCACCCCAATGTTTTTCTCTTTCATTATCTCCGTCAATATCTGTTAAAACGTGATAATTAGGGTTTGGGCCACCAATGACAGTTGTTTTTGCTTTTGTAGATGCAGCGTAGTCCGCTACTCCAAAATGAAGGGATTCGAGCCTTCTTTTATATGACGCTATTTCGTTAACATTCTGCATTCCAAGCGCAGTTTCTATAATTAATTCAAACCCAATTCTTTTTTCAAGTTTCATGGCATCCTCAACTTGAGTACATAGCATGTCTACTGCATAAACATCAGAAATTGTACCCACTTTTGGAATCATAATTAAATCTAACTTTCCTGGAGCTTTTTCGATTAAGTCAACAACATCACGATACATAAAATGAGTGTCTAAGCCGTTAATTCGAACTGACATTGTTTTTCCCTTCCAATCCAAATCATTTAAGGCTTCAATAATATTTTTTCTTGCTTGTTCCTTTTCGTCTGGTGCAACAGCATCTTCTAAATCTAAAAAAATAACATCAACTTTACTTTTTGCAGCTTTTTCAAATAGTGATGGGTTACTACCAGGTACTGCCAATTCACTTCTATTGAGCCTTGGCTGGGCTTGTTCAACAATATAAAAACTCATAATTTCCTCATTAAATTTAATAATAACATTGAAATGTTATTATCTAAATAAAAAGATAAAAACAACTTAAATTTTTATTAATTTATTAATATTTTTCTGAAGACTATGATTTTCTTTAAGAATTTTTCTAAGTTTTTTTGTTTTAACATGAGTATAAATTTGTGTTGTTGAGATATCTTTGTGTCCAAGGGATTCTTGAATAACTCGTAAATCAACTCCTCTTTCAAGTAAATGACTTGCAAAAGAATGCCTAATTTTATGAGGTGATAAGTCATTACTAGGAATACCAGCTTTAACTCCTACTTTTTTTAAAATTTGGAAAAACCTATTTCTTGTTAAATATCCAGACTTTGAATTTGACGGAAATAAATATTTACTGTTTTGTTCTAAACTTTTTTGCTTTAAATTTTCAATATATATTTTAAGTAGATTTTTGATTTTCGATATTAGAGGAATTAATCTTTGTCTTTCACCCTTATTTAAAATAATAATATATGAAAGATCATCAGACAAATCACCTACTTTCAAGCTTACCAGTTCGCTGATTCTGATACCTGTCGCATAGAGAATCTCAAGCATAACAGAAAATCTTAGTCCCTTAAATGATTTATCTTTGTATGAACTCTCAATTAAACTTAAAATTTGTTTTTCAGATAAAACTTTTGGTATAATTCTAGAAAATTTTGGGTAATCAATGGAGTCAAAAAAATTGGTGTCAATATAACCTCTTTCGCACAAAAAATTAAAGAAAGATTTCAATGAAGAAATTTTTCTACAATGTGAAGTTGCAGAATAATTTGATGCTAGGAAATTTACGTACAAAATAATTTTGTTCTCATCCAAAGATTGCAGGTCGTAGATTTTTAAAAACTTGAAGAATTGACAAATATCATTTTTGTAAGAAAGAAAAGTATTTCTCGACAAATTTTGCCTAGTCATCAAATTCTCCAAGAATTTTTCAATTTTAAAATTGATATGTAAATTCACAATAAAATTCTCGTAGATAGGTCTCTAAATTCTTCTGTAAATCCTAAATTCTTTAAGATAGAAAGCACTGAAAAACTCTCCATAATATTTAATTGTAAAAAATCCTTATTTCCCACAATTCTAAAGAGAAGTGATAACGAATTAAAATAATCACCTTTTGATGACAAAGAATTAGCTAGAAAAAAGTTTTTTGCGTCGATTGATTTTATTTCAGTTTCATCGGCAATTTCAAAAACCTTATTAAGTATATTTTGATTCAAATCAACATTGAAGATTAAGATCATCAGAAGTTTTCTTAAAAAAATTGATTTTGCTGCTTTTGGTTCTTCAAACTTTTCTAATTGCTTCTCTAAACTATAATAATCAATACTATTATTTTTTACAAACTCAGCAATATCAATTGCTAGATTTCTATAATCACTTTCCGGACTTTTATAATTTATATTTAAAACATCCCTGGCCTGAAGATATTTATCCTTTGATTGGAACATTTGTGATATCAATATAGAATCTTCGTGATTTCTGATAAATTTTTTATAATCCATTAAGTCAACAAGTAAATAGGATATTTTTGGAAGCAAATTATCTAGCTTGGACATCTTTATTAATGCTATTATTTTTCTGAATTTTGATTCTGGTTTATTATCTCTAATAATTGATTGATATAGCAAAGGCCTGGCTCTTATTGGTGATAATGACTTATAAATTTTTTCTGCATTCTGAATTTCCTTTGGTTCAAATCTTGATAATCTGTATGCTTCGGACAACATTTCAACACTAATTCTTCCTTGTTTGACAAGAATTTCCGAACAGAATATTTTTAAGTCAGTATCAACTGAAGGATTTGACAATATAAATAATAATCCACTCGTTGTAAGTTTTTCAATTTGGTCAAAGTTAGGTGAAATATCTGCGAATTGTAGTGATGACATTATAATCGGATTAAGTTCTTTGATTTGATCTAAGTTTTTTTTTAAATCCTCCGACTGAGTTATATCTTTATCACTCATTAAAGAAAACGCTAAATCAATGAAAAAAATATCTCCTGGTTGATTCTGTTCTTTGAGAAGTTGAAGCCCTAACTTTGCTTGATCATATCTACCATTAATTATATTACAGATAATCATTATCTTTCCAAAGAAGATTGGATCTTGATTGACTTTTTCTAGTATCTTGCATGCTTCAGAGTGTCTATTTCTTAAAAGATTCCCTTCAATCATTTTTTTCAAGATAAATGTATTATTTTCGAGTTCAGTTGTTTGTGAATAAATCAATTCAATTTCACTTAATCTTCCTGTTTGGAACAACTTTTCTACAATCAACTTGAAAAGAAGTTGATCTTCTTCGGATCCAACTAGATCTCTATCTAATGATTTTTTAGAAACTAGAATATCATAAATAAGGTCTTGGATTATTTCGTCGGTATTGTTGACTGGAAGAATTTCTAAAAAATCTTTAATCTCATTAAATTTTTTGTCTATAAATAAATTTTTCCAAATATTTTCATTTTGATTATTAATGTTGAATTCTGATAAATAATCTTTATTAAATGATTTAGATCTTTCAAAATCTTCAAAAACTCCAGGATTTGAAAGTACCAACTTAAGTGGTAAAAAAAATATTAGTAAAAAGTAATTAATAAAATTATTGATCTTCAATAGGAAACTCGCTCTCAATCAATCTTGGATTAATTATAAAATCAGATGAACCCAAATAAATTATGAAAAGAATAAGGACCACTGTGAGTGAAATTAAGATTTTGATAATTAGTTTGTCCATTTCTTTATAAATGTATCTAATGAATTATTATAATATTAACAATATATTTAAAAGAAAATCTATCATTTATATAAAATAAGATAATGGAAAATTCAGAAAAAAAAATTATTTTGATTGGAATGACAGGTGTTGGAAAGACCACTATAGGAAAAACCCTTTCTAAAGAAATCAAAATGAATTTTTGTGATATTGATTTTGAAATAGAAAAAGCAACAAATCTTAAGATCAAAGATTTTTTCAAAATGTATGGAGAGAAAGAATTTAGAAGGATCGAAAAAATCACTCTTCTAAAATTTATTAATAGCAAAGAAAATTACGTTATTTCACCTGGTGCAGGAATATTAAATGATAAAGATAACAAAAAAATAATCTGTAATAGTTGTATTTCTATATTTCTTGACATAAAAATTTCCTCACTAATCTCAAGATTAAAAAAAAATTTGTCAAATAGACCTAAATTAAGCCAAGGAAAACTTGAAGAAAACTTAAAACAAATGTATAACAAGAGAATTAACGATTATAGAGCATGTCAAATAACAATTAATGTTAATGAAACGTCAGTAACAAATATTGTATCCCAAATAATCCTAAAAATTAAAAATTATGACAAAAACAGTCAACTATAAAGTATCCTTGGGTAAAGATTCTTATCCAATTTTTATTGGAAAAAATCTACTTAAGTCACTTAAAAATCATATTCCAAATTTCTATAATTATTCGAAAATAATTATCGTATCCGACTCAGCAATTTCTAGTGTTAATGAACTATTATTTAAGAAATATCTTCCTCAAAACTTTAATTTTAAGAAAATAATTTTGCCATCAGGGGAAAAAATAAAAAGTTTTAAATATTTAGAAATACTTACAGAAAAAATTCTTAATATCGGAATTGATAGAACTTCTCTTATAATCTGTATTGGTGGTGGGGTTTTAGGCGATTTAGTCGCATTAGCTTCATCCATAGTCTTAAGAGGAATAGACTTAATTCAAGTGCCCTCAACATTGCTAGCACAAGTAGACAGCTCAGTTGGAGGCAAAACTGCAATAAACTCTGGGTATGGTAAAAATTTAATCGGTACATTCAAACAACCTAAATGTGTAATTATTTCAACTGATCTTCTAAAAACTTTAAAAAAAAGAGATTTAGTTTCTGGTTATGCTGAGATTCTAAAATATTCATTTATTAAAGATAAATTATTTTTTGGTTGGTTAGAAAAAAATGCTAAAAAAATTTTATCCTTAAATACTGAAAGTTGTATTTATGCAATAAAAAAGAGTTGTTCTATCAAATCTGATATTGTTTCAAAAGATGAGAAAGAAAATGGTATTAGAGAACTATTAAATTTCGGACATACATTTGGACATGCAATTGAATCAATTACAGGATATTCCAATAAGATTAAGCATGGAGAAGCCATATTTATTGGAATGTATCTAGCAATAAAGTTTTCTATTTTCTTAAAATTATGTGATGAAAAAGTTGCAATAAATTACGCGAGACATTTAAATTGTTTAGGGATTCATTTCAAATTAGATGATTATGGTCTTAATATCTCTTATAAAGAATTCATTAAACATATGAAATTTGATAAAAAAGTTAAAAATGGTAAAATGAAATTTGTACTAATAAAAAAAATTGGAGTGCCTGTCCGAATTTTTCTGGAGGATGTAAGATTGTTATCTATCTTTTTAAAAAATGAATTAAAATAAATCATGGAATTTCCTTTATATATATTGATTGGATCAATTATTGGTTTGGTATTTCTATCTGCGTTTTTTTCAGGATCAGAGACATCATTAACATCTGCCTCCAAACCAAGGATGCATATGCTTGCAAGAAATGGAAAAAAAAACGCAGGAATATTTGAGAAAATTTTTAAGGATAAAGAACAACTTATATGTACTATTCTTTTTGCAAACAATTTAGTAAATGTATTAGCATCAGCTCTAGCAACAAAGATTCTCATAGAAATCACCCAGACAGAAGGAATTTTATATGCAACGATAATCATGACTTTGATGATTCTAATTTTTGGTGAATTGATTCCAAAAACATTAGCATTATCAAATGCCGATAAATTTGCATTAAAAATTGCTCCCTTAATAAGAGTAATCATTATTATATTATTCCCTCTTACAAAAATACTAAATTATATAGTTGGCTTTATTTTAAAGATGGTCGGAGTAGATTATAAAGATTCAAGTAAAGAAGAAATTGAAGAAAAAAGTGAGGAAGAATTAAGAGGTGCGATCGATTTACATGGAAAATATTCAACCGGCAAGGAAGAAAAACAAATGCTTAATTCTATTCTTGATTTAGACGAAATAACTGTAGGTTCGATAATGGTTTCAAGAACGGATATTTTCAGTTTGCCATCCAATGTGAGTTACTCTGAACTCATTGCAAAACTTAAAGACTCCCCTCACTCTAGAATACCAGTATGGGCAAAAAATCCAGAAAATATCGTAGGTGTTTTGCATGTCAGAAAATTAATTGGTGAAAACAATGTAGATCAAAAAAAATTTAATATCCTAAATTATTGTCAAAAACCATGGTTTATTCCAGAATCAACAAAATTAGATAATCAATTAATGGCCTTTAAAAAAAGAAAGGAGCATTTCTCAATTGTTGTTGATGAATATGGAGAGTTTCTAGGAATGATAACATTAGAAGATATTATTGAAGAGATTGTAGGAGATATAGATGACGAACAAGATGATCTTAAAATTTCAAAAAATGTAAATGGGATTAGAGAAACATCAAAAAATAATTTTTTAGTGAATGGTACGGTTAACATAAGAGATCTTAACAAACAAATCGGAACGGATTTGCCGATTAATAATGCTTCGACAGTTGCTGGACTCATTTTATATGAAAGTAGAATAATACCAAAAAAAGGTCAAACTTTCTCATTTTTTGATTTAAAGTTTAAAATTTTATCTAAAAAGAATAATCAAATACTTTTATTAAAAATTGAAAAAAATAATTAATTTTTTTTTAATTTAGTACTATAATGAATTGGGGAGAATATTTTGATTATTCAGGAAGTACTTGAAAAAGTTCTAATTAATCAGAGGCTTGTTATAATTGGTGACAAATCTTCTGCATTTGAAGCTGCAGTCAGCATGTTAGACAATCGTTGTGGAGCACTACTAGTTTGTGATTCAAAAAATAAAGAAGACCTTGTTGGTATTGTTACTGAAAGAGATATTACATTTAAGGTTATACCTAAAAATCTTGATCCTAAGGCAACTCAGGTATCAAAAATCATGACAAAAAATGTTGAGACTATCTCGCCAAAAAAAACCACTATCGATGCAATTCATGTAATGAGATCTAAAGGATTTAGACATCTACCAGTCATAGAGAAAAAAAAAATAATAGGTATTTTGTCAATGAGAGATCTGTATGACTATGCTAATAATGAATTACAAGATTCATTGAAGAAACATCAAGAATTTATGTTTGGTACAGGTTACGGAAGTTAATCCAATACCTTTATCCTTAAAGCATGTAATCCATTCTTTAATTCCTGTTCTAAGACATTATAAATTTTTCTTTGACTTTCAACTCTGCTTAAACCATTAAAAAGACTTGATTTTATTACAATTGAAAAATGTGAATTACCACTCTTCGGACTCTGAGGATGGTTGTTGTGAAGATGTGATTCATTTTCTATCTCAAGTATAGATGGTTTAAAAGATTCATTTAGTTTTTTGTAAATTGAAGATTCATCCATATATTTAATAATAAGTTTATTATGAAAAAGAAATCAACAAATCATTCTAATTTTTTTGATAATGATTCTTCAATTAAAATTTGTGACGAAGTTAATTGTCAAGAGATTGGAGAGTATGAAGCACCAAAAACACCTAATAGTAAAGAGAAATATACCTTTTGCTTGAAGCATATTAAAATTTACAATAAAAGATGGAATTATTTTGCAGGAAAATCTCAACAAGAAATTTATGATTTTCAAAAAAATGATTTCTTTGAGGGTAAACCTACTAGACCCTTCTCAAATGCACCAAATTCCAAAATTAAATTCCAATTCATGTATTTTTTTGATAAACACAATATGAAATTTAGTAAAAAGGAAAAGGTAAACAAAAATAATTATCATTTTAGCTCAAACGAAAAAATTCAACGTTCACTAAGCATTTTAGAGTTAGATCCAGATGTGAATAAGGAAGAACTAAAGAAAAAGTATAATTCTCTGGTAAAAAAGTATCATCCAGACGTAAAAAATAATATAAAAAATAAAGAGATGAAAATAAAACAAATAAATAAAGCTTACAAAACTCTCCAAAAATTTTTAAAAAAATAATGTTAGTAGAAAATAATAAATTAGATATAAAACCCAACAAGAATATTGATTCCTCGAAAGTTTTTGGAACTAAAAAAAAATTATTGGTTCCTTGTTTTGAAGAAAAATCTGATCTTGTACCTCAAATTGATGAAAGCTATGTTTTTGACGATATGACTACGACGTCAATTTTGATGGGTTTTAAGTATAATAAGAAAGTTTTAATTCAGGGTCTTCATGGCACTGGTAAATCATCTCACATTGAACAAATTGCAGCTAGGTTAAATTGGCCATGTGTGAGAATAAATCTTGATGGTCACATTAGTAGGTTTGATTTATTAGGAAAAGATGGAATAGTTTTGGAAAATGAAAAACAAGTTACCACGTTCAAACAGGGTTTGCTACCCTGGGCTATTCAAAATCCAGTTGCATTAGTGTTAGATGAATATGACGCTGGTCGACCTGATGTTATGTTTGTTATACAAAGAGTACTTGAAGCAGAAGGAAAACTCACTCTTCTTGACCAAAGTTCAATTATCACGCCTAATCCTTTCTTCAGAATTTTTGGCACATGTAATACATTAGGACTCGGCGATACATCTGGTTTATACTATGGAACACAAAATTTAAATCAGGGTCAACTTGACAGATGGAATATTTTTAGTGCACTAAATTTTCTGCAACCTGAGATTGAAGAAAAAATTATTAAAAGCAAATTAAAAAAAACCAGTAAAAAAGTCACTGAATCAATTACTAAGATGGTGCAATTAGCTAATCTTGTACGTGAGGCATTTAAAAACTCAGAACTTTCAGTTATAATGTCTCCAAGAACCTGCATAATCTGGGCAGAGAATTTCGAAATTTTTGGCGACCTAGATCTGGCTTTTAAATTGTCTTTTCTTAATAAATGTGATCAAAATGATAAAAAAGTAATAAATGAATTTTACCAAAGGTGTTTTGGAAGAGAGATCTTATTCCATAGTTCTTAAACTTAATTATGAAAAATGAAATTGAAGCTACGGCAAAAACCTTATCAAAACACAAAATAAAACAATTTAGTCAGGAAAAACTTTTAGTTGAAAAAGACTTTAGTAAAAGTAACTTTTTCGATGATTTTGATATACCAAGTTCCGACAGAGGATGGTGCGATTTAGCATCTCTAAATTTAAGATATATTGATTCGAAGTTATTTAATGAGAACTGTCCATTAAATCAAAATAAAAAAGAAGTATTTAAAATTTTTGCTGCAACAAGATCTATTGTATCTGGTTTTAGAGAATTTAAAGGCTGTGAAAAAAATATCAAAGAAATCTTACCAGACTTTAAAAAAAAGTTTTTTTCAAATAAAGATAAATTTAATTACAAAATGTTCGATATGTGTATGAAAATTTTCCAAACAAAAAATGTTAGTTTAAAATCAATTAGAAAAAAAATTCCTGAATTTCAAAATAAGAAACTTATTAATATATTAGAAAGTTTTGACAATGAGGAGAAGTTTTATAAATACGTAAACAATTTTATTGATACATTGAATTTTGATATTCACCATGACAGTTCGCAAGATTCGCAAAAAGAAATTAATAAAAATGATCTAACTGAAAAAAAAAAGGAAACAAACAAACAAAAGAAAATTGAATTAATAAAAAAATCTAGTGGAAAAGAAAATGAACAAGAACCAAAACATAATGAGAAAAAAAATAATAATCAATCATTCGAAAACAAAAAAATTGAATACAATATATTTACCAAACAATTTGATATTTTTACCAAAGCTGAAAAACTAATAAAATATAAAGAATTAAAAGAATTAAGAAAGAAATTCGACGAAGAATGTAAAGATAATACAAAATTAGTTAATAATTTAGCAAAAAAATTAGAAAAATTACTTTATTCATTGGATCTAAGTACTTGGAAATTTGATCAAGAAGAAGGATTTTTTGATAGTTCAAGATTCTCTCAATTTATAGCCAGCCCACGTAATACGAATATATTTAAAATTGAAAGAGAAAATACTGAGAAGAATACTGTAGTATCTTTACTACTTGATAACTCAGGATCAATGAGGGGAAAACCAATAGTAACCTCAGCAATGACTGCTGAAATAATAACTAAGACTCTTGAAAAATGTAGGGTCAATGTTGAAATACTAGGGTTTACTACGAAGGAGTGGAAAGGTGGACAATCAAAAAAATTATGGGAAAAAAATAAAAGAATTGCTAATCCAGGAAGACTTAACGATCTACTACACATTGTATATAAAGATGCTGATACTAGTTGGAATCAAACAAAACTTAACTTAGGTCTTGTACTCAAAGATGGATTACTTAAAGAGAATATTGATGGGGAAGCACTAATATGGGCCAGTAATAGATTAAAAAAAAGAAATGAAAAAAAAAAAATCTTGATTGTGATATCTGACGGTGCCCCTGTAGATGACGCGACACTATCCTCTAATAACTCAAATATATTAGATAATCACCTCAGAGATGTTGTTTTAAACATAGAGAGGAAAAAAGAAATAGATTTGATTGCAATAGGTATCGGTCATGATGTTTCCAAATACTATAGTAAAGCTTTTACAATTGATGATGTTGAAAAGTTAGGTGAAATCATCATTGATAATTTAACAAAAATATTAAATAAAAAAAAATAATTATTTTTTATTAGATTTTAATTCAATAAGTTTTTTTAATTTTCTGGTCTCAATAGTGAGATTTGAATTTTTTGAATTTATGATGTAATTATCAATACCTCCATTTTTTTCTACCGTTTTAATTCCTCGAGAAGATACCTTTAATTTGACTTTCTTACCAAGGATATCTGAGAAGAAGGATACGTTATGAAGGTTTGGGTAAAATCTCCTTTTAGTTTTGTTAACCGCGTGACTAACATTGTTGCCAGCCATTGGTTTCTTCTTTGTTATACTGCACTTATTTACCATTTTAATTATATATTTAATGTTTAATATTATTAAAAATTAATTTTACTGCATTATTAACATCTAAATTTTCATTTTCCACATCTTTAATAATTTTTTTTCATTATTTAAATAATCTTCCATCTTTGTATTTAAATTACTCCAAATTGCATTTACTTTCTGATTTTTTCTTGTTTCATAGAATAAATTATTTTTTTTACGTCTTTTTACAAATTTTTTTATAAAACTCCAAACATCTTCCAAACCGATTTCTTCTATGGATGAGCAAGTTAAAACTTCTGGAGTAATATCCTTTCTATTATTAGAAATTAGGTTTTGAGCGTTCTTGTATTCTTGCATTGTCAGGTTTGCTAACTTCTTTAGATTGCCATCAGCTTTATTCACAATAATTAAATCCGCCATTTCAATAATACCTTTTTTAATACCCTGTAATTCATCTCCACCTGCTGGTAACAAAAGAACTAAAAATATGTCTACCATATCATAAACAGAAGTTTCTGCTTGTCCTACTCCCATAGTTTCAACAAAAATAATGTCAAAACCTGCTTGTTCCAAACATAGAATTGAATCGCTTGTTTTTTTTGCTACCCCGCCTAGATGACCCTGACTTGGTGATGGACGAATGAAAGCATTTTTATTCACAGACAATCTCATCATTCTTGTTTTATCACCTAAAATAGATCCTCCTGTTGTTTTAGAGGATGGATCAACGGCAAGAACAGAAACTTTTAAACCTAAATTTATTAATCTCATGCCAAAAGATTCTATAAAAGTTGATTTTCCTACACCAGGTACTCCTGTAATCCCAATCCTTATAGTATTATTATTAGCTTTTATCTTAGATAATAAATAATCTGATTCTAATTGATGAAAACCTAAAGATGATTCAATAAGTGTTATAGCTTTAGCTAAAGACTTTTTTTCTCCTTTGACTAATTTTTTGTGAATATCATCAACTTTTGTTTTTTGTACTTTGGATAATATTTGTGAATCACCATCTTCTATGTAAAAGTCGTTAGCACTAACTAACTTATCTGTAATATGGTGAATTTTATTAATAATAGATTTTTCTGGTAATCTGTCTCCACTGATATATCTAGAGAGGGAAACTGCCGAAATTCCAATTTTTTCTGAAAAATCTTTATTGGAAATATTATTAAATTTTAAATATTCCTTTAACTTCATCTATTAACCATGTTGGTTAATATATCACAAAATCTTTACAATTTCAATTGCAGCTTCTTGAATATTTGTTCCTGGCCCAAATACTTTTGCCACTCCTAGGTCATTTAGAAAGGGATAGTCGTCAGGTGGGATTACTCCACCACAAATTACTTTAATATATTCAGCATCATTTTTTTTTAATTCATTAATTAATAAAGGAACAAGCGTTTTGTGACCAGCGGCTAAAGTTGAAACTCCGATGACGTGCACATCATTTTCGATGGCCTGCACAGCAGCCTCCTCTGGTGTCTGGAATAAGGGGCCAATGTCAACATCAAACCCTAGGTCTGAAAAAGCAGTTGCAATTAATTTGGCCCCTCTATCGTGACCATCCTGACCCATTTTTACAACCAGCATTCTTGGCCTTCTTCCATTTTCTTTAATGAATTTATCTAACTCTTTCTCAATTAAATCAACTTTTCCGTCATTCTTTATTGCTTTTCCGTAAACACCTGAAATAGTTTTTGTTGAAAGGTTGTGTCTTCCAAAAACACTCTCCATTGCCAAAGTCATTTCACCGACTGTACACCTATTTTTTGAGGCTTCTATACAAACTTCGAGTAAATTACCCGCACCAGAAGCTACATTTTTAATTTTCTCTAAATAACTTTTTACTAAATTATTGTCTCTGTTTTGTTTTAAATCCTTTAATCTTGAGATTTGTTTTTTTCTTACTTCATCATTGTCAATTGATAAAATATTTATTTCCTGCTTCTCTGTTGGTTTATATTTATTTACTCCAACAATAGTTTCTTCTTTAGAGTCTACTCTGGCTTGCTTTTTTGCAGAACTTTCTTCGATTCTCATCTTGGGAATTCCCATCTCGATTGCTTTAACCATTCCGCCCACCTCATCAATTTCTTTAATTAACTTTTTTGATTCTTCAACTATATTTGATGTCAGACTTTCTAAATAATATGAACCAGCAAGAGGGTCAATTACATTACAAATACCTGTTTCTTCAGAAAGGATCAACTGTGTATTTCTTGCTATTCTTGCAGAAAAATTAGTTGGAAGTGCTAAAGCTTCATCAAAGCTATTTGTATGAAGAGATTGTGTTCCACCCATAACTGCCGCCATTGCTTCAATCGTTGTCCTAACTATATTATTATAGGCATCTTGTTCCATCAAAGAAACTCCAGATGTTTGACAGTGAGTCCTCAATGCTAAACTTTTATTATTTTTTGGATTAAATTCTTTTACTATTTCTGACCACATGAAACGAGCAGCTCTCATTTTTGCTATTTCCATGAAAAAATTCATCCCGATTGACCAAAAAAAAGACAATCTCGGAGCAAATTCATCTATATTCAAACCACGTTCTAAAGCTGATTTTATGTATTCTTTTCCATCTGCTAGAGTGTATGCTAATTCCTGAACCTGATTAGCGCCTGCCTCTTGCATATGGTACCCACTTATAGATATCGAGTTAAATCTTGGCATTTGTTTTGATGTAAATTCTATAATATCTGCAACAATTCGCATGCTTGGTTTAGGAGGAAATATAAAAGTATTTCTAACCATAAACTCTTTCAAAATATCATTTTGAATAGTACCCGTAAGTTTTTCTCTCGAACAACCTTGTTCTTCACCTGAAGCAATAAAGCTAGCTAAAACTGGAATCACAGCTCCATTCATAGTCATTGATACGCTCATTTGATCAAGTGGAATCCCCTCAAATAATAAATTCATGTCTTCTATGGAGTCTATAGCTACGCCTGCATTTCCAACATCAGCCAAAACTCTTGGATGATCTGAGTCATAACCACGATGTGTTGCTAAATCAAACGCAACTGATAATCCCATTACTCCATTTTTTAAACCTTCTTTATAAAACTTATTAGACTCTTCAGCAGTAGAAAATCCTGCATATTGTCTTATTGTCCATGGACGATTTGTATACATTGTTGCTCTAGGTCCTCTTGTGAATGGTGGTAAACCAGGTAGACCAATTTTATGATTGAGATTTTTTACATCTTCTTCGGTATACAAAGGCTTTACTATGATTCCCTCTGGTGTTTCCCAATAATGCTTTCTTAAGTCTTTATCCTTTAACTCCTTATTTGCGAGGTTCTGCCAATCAACAAAATCCTTTGTTTTTTCCAATTTCTTTTCCTTAAAATTCTAAATTCCTCATATAAAAAGTAGGAATTATATTTTTTGTTCTTATTAAATCATTTAATTTATCTTTATCAACACCGCAATCATTATTTACATCTCTGTGAATTCCAGATGTAATTAAAATTGAATCAAGTTTTTGTAAATTGGCTCCTTTTATATCATTATCCAAGGAGTCACCAATCACTAAAATTTTTTTATCTGATTCTTTCATTTTAGAATAAGTAAATTTATATATTTCTGGAAATGGTTTCCCAAAATATTCTACTTTACCACCAATTTTTTCATAATATTCTGCTAATAGGCCAGCACAAATCATAAATTTATCTCCCCTCACAACAGTCTTATCTGGATTGGAGCAAATCATGATGGGTTCAGAATTTATTAATTCATGCAGTATTGGCTTGTAGTTTTCCAATAAATCATCATCACCCCAAGGACCTGTATTTATAATTACATCAACTTTCGATTTATCATCAACAATATTTATACTTAGTCCTTCAACCAAATGAAAGTCACGAGGTGGGCCAATCAAAAAACAATTAAGATTTCTTTGATTCCTCATTTTTTGCCAAGTTATTTCTCCAGAAGATATGACGTCTTCATAGAGATCACTGTCCAATCCAAATTCAGAAAGCTGTTTTTTAATAATCAAGGATCTTCTTGGAGCGTTAGTTAAAAAAAAGACTTTTTTTTTTTTTAATTTTAAATGTCCTAAAGTTTCTATTACGCCTTCAAAAAGTGAAATCCCGTTATGCACCACTCCCCATAAATCGATAAAAAAGTATTTATAATTAGAGTAAATTTCAGATAATTTCTTTAGTTCTAAAGGCTTATTCACAACTTATATTCTTTCCAACCAATTCGGCAACACTTTCAATTCTCTTTCTTTTGAGAAGTTCACTTAACTCTTTTAGTATATTGAATACTACATTTGGTCCACTGTAGATTAGGGATGTGTATAATTGTATTAAATTTGCACCAAGTGAAATCTTCTGAAAAGCATCTTTCCCCGATGAAACGCCACCCACGCCTATAATAACAATTTTTCCATTTGTAATCTCATATACATCTCTTATTAATGTATTAGCTTTATCTCTTAGTGGAGGTCCAGATAAACCTCCCTTTTCATTTACCTTCCAAGCATCCTTAATGGGTTTTTTATACAACATCTCTCTAGTAATAGTTGTGTTGGTAAGAACTACTCCATCTATCATTTTACTATTTAGAATGAGTTTGCAAATGTTCTCTAAATTCTTTTTTGATATATCAGGTGACAATTTTAAAAAAGTTGGTTTCCTTTTTTTAATTCTAGATAAGGTTTTAAGTAATTTTTCTATATTTCCTTTCTCTTGGATATCTCTTAATCCTGGTGTATTAGGGGAAGAAATATTGATGGTAATATAATCTGAATAATCAACAACTTTATTGTATAGAAGAAGATAATCAGAAAATTGACTTTCAGAATTTTTATTTTTTCCAATATTAACACCAAGGATATTATGATTATTTTTTGATTTTTTTAAATTTTCTAAAAACATTTCAATTCCATTGTTATTAAACCCTAATCTTTGAATGACTGCTTCAAATTCAGGTATCTTAAAAACTCTGGGCCTTGGGTTCCCTTTTTGAGGCATTGGAGTTACTGTTCCTAATTCAACAAATCCAAAACCTAAATTTAATAAACCTTCGATTGCTTCAGCATTTTTATCAAATCCGGCAGCCAGTCCTAACGGATTATTAAAGTTTTTATTTAGGACTCTTGTTTTTAAATTTCTGTGATCAATTTTTCTTTTGAAATATTTTGTTTGCAAAAATTTTATAAAAATCTTATGAAGTAATTCTGGTGGCATAAATCCAGTAATATTAGAAATAGTTTTAAAATCCATTATTCTTGATTTAAATAATTTCACTTGCCCAATCATATAGGAGTGTTCCATAAAAGTGAGGGAAAAATTCTTTATTCCTACTTTTCTCCCATTTTAATTTGTGTCTTAAATCAGTAACCTTAAACTTAACAACTACTATGTCTTTTTCATCAAAAAAATATTTTTTTACTGTTTCTGAAATTTGGTTTTTTGTTGATAAATGAATAAATCCAGACTGTTTATCGAGAAAATTTCCTGTGAAAACTTCTTTTTTTTTAAATTGACAAAATTCTCTTCTTTTAAAAACTCTATATACAAATTTGCAATCTAATGACATTAACCTAACTTAGTCTTTCTTCCAGTAAATTTATTGTTTTTTCTATTCCATAAAATTTTATAAAAGAACCAAGTCTAGGGCCTTGATCTTGTCCGAGAACAACTTGATAAAAAGCTGAAAACCAGTCCCTAAGGTTTTCAAATTTCAAATCCATTCCAATTTGATATATTTTTGTTTGAATATCTTCGGGTTGGCAATTCTCATCAATTTTTTTTAATTCTTCTATTATCTTTCTAAATCCAGTAATTTCAATTTCATTTGGCTTCCTATATTTTTTATTTGGTAAAACAAATTCATTATAATATTGTACGCCATAATTGAGTAATTCATGAATCAATGGGAAATCTATTCTCTTTATATCTTTGTAATAATTCTCTATAAAACCCCAAAGAATTTCAGGTGATTCAGCGTTACAAACATTGGCAAGGTTAAGTATCATGTTGAATGAAAAATTTTCTAGAAATTTATAATTATCAGTCTTATTAATAAACCATACTGGATTTTGATATTTTTCTTCACTATTTTGCATTTCATAATCTTTTCGGAGTTTTAAATAATCATCTGTCATTTTGGGTATTACATCAAAATACAATCTCTTTGCTCTGCTAGGGTTTTGAAACATAAATAATTCCAAGCTTTCTTGAGGTGAAAATTTCAGCCAATCTTCAACTGAAATTCCATTGCCGATCGATTTAGATATTTTTTCTCCATTTTCATCCAAAAATAACTCATAAGTAAAATTATTTGGTGGTTTACCTCCTAAAACTCTATTAATCTTACTCGAAAGAACAAAAGATTCGATTAAATCCTTACCATTCATTTCATAATCTATGTTTAGGACATTCCATCTCATTGCCCAATCAACTTTCCATTGTAACTTACATTCTCCATTGAAAATTGATGATGATTCAGTTTTGTTAGTAAATGGATTGTGAAATTCTATTTTTTTTTTTTGTGTGTCTAATTTATCTATTTTTACCTGTAGAACTTTTCCTGTTGTCTTACATATTGGAAGAAATGGAGAGTAAGTTTGTCTTCTTTCGTTTCCTAAAGTGGGTAAAATAATATTTAAAACTTTTTCGTAGTTATCAAAAATTGCTTCTAAACCTGAATTAAACTTTCCATTTTTGTAATGATCAGTTGATGATTTAAATTCAAATTCAAAATTAAAATGTTCCAAGAAGTCTTTCAACTTCATGTTATTATGTTCAGCAAAGCTTGAATATTTCTCAAAAGGGTCAGGTATCGATGATAATGGTTTTTCTAAATGTTTACCTATGATTGTTTGATTAGGAATATTTAGTGGCACTTTTCTTAATCCATCCATGTCATCAGAAAAAACAAATAGTTTTGTAGGAATATCTGATAGTTGTTTAAAAGCCTTAATTACCATTGAAGTTCTTAAAACTTCACCGAAGGTACCTATATGTGGTAAACCAGATGGACCATATCCTGTTTGAAAAATACATTCTTTTTTTTTGTTTTCATCAATTCTTTTTATTAACTTTTTTGCTTCTAAAAAAGGCCATAATTTTGAATTAATTTCATTCATAATTAACTATAAAATATTCAGTTCAAAACTATTATCAAGTATAAAAAAATAATAATATACACAATATTATTGTATAAAATAATATTAACCATTTTTTTATTGTAATATTCTTTCAGTATTCTTTTTTTTATGATAAATATTGCAAATATGGCAAAAAAACTTGAGGGACATACATTTTTACTTTCAGCAAATGACCTGAAAACTGGAAAAGTTTTGTTTTATACATCTAACGGATGGCTTCCTGAGTTGAATAAAGCAATAAAAATTGAAAAAAAATCCATCGAAAAGTATGAAAAATTACTAAAAATTGATGAAGAAAATTGTCTTATAGTTTCAGGAAGATTTGTTGAATTAAATGATTCAGGGTCTATTAAAAACCTGAGAGATAAAATAAGAAGTTCTGGGTTAACCTTTAAAATTTGATTAATTATGTATAAATATTCTGAAATTGATAAAAAGATAGTTGCAAATAGAGTAAAGCAATTTAAGAATCAGGTGGATAGAAGACTATCCGGAAAACTCACAGAAGATGAATTCAAACCTTTACGATTAATGAATGGTCTGTATCTTCAACTCCATGCTTACATGTTGAGAGTGGCAATACCATATGGAGAGTTATCTTCAAAACAGTTAAGACAGTTGGCATTCATTGCAGATAAATATGACAGAGGATATGGACATTTCACAACCAGACAAAACATACAATTTAACTGGCCAAAATTACCCGATGTTCCTGAAATTCTTGAAGAACTTTCAAAAGTAGAAATGCATGCAATTCAAACATCTGGAAATTGTATAAGAAATATATCAGCGGATCACTTAGCTGGACTAACCATTGAAGAGATAGAAGATCCAAGGCCATGGTGTGAAATTATAAGAAAATGGTCAACATTCCACCCTGAGTTTTCTTTTCTACCGAGAAAATTTAAGATAGCTGTAACTGGGTGTTCTGAAGATAGAGCTGCAATTTTAGTCCATGATATAGGCTTGAGATTAATAAAAGACAAGGGAGATATTGGCTTTGAGGTTTTTGTCGGGGGTGGCCAAGGAAGAAGTCCATATATAGCAAAAAAAATAAAAAACTTTTTACCAAAGAAGGATTTACTTAACTATCTTGAGGCGATTTTAACAACTTACAATCAACTTGGGAGAAGAGATAATATTTATAAAGCTCGTATTAAAATTTTATTAAATGAATTAGGAATAGAAAAATTTAAGGAATTTGTCGAAGAAAATTTTAAAAGATTCTCAAACAAAAAACTAATTCTTGATAAGTCGACAATTAAAAATATATTTAAGTTTTTTAAACTTCCTAGTCTAAAGCCTGGTTTAGAAAAAGTACCTGAAATTAAAAACTCATTATTTCTAGAATGGAAGAATCAAAACGTACTTCCTCATAAACACCCTAATTATTCAATAATTTTAGTTTCTCTTAAATCAAATGAAAAACCTCCAGGAGACGCTTCCAGTATACAAATGAGAAAATTAGCAGATATAGCAGACAAATATTCCTTTGGCGAGATTAGAGTAACTCATGAACAAAATTTAGTCTTACCTCATGTTGAAAATTCAAGAGTATATGAAATTTGGAATGAACTTTTAAATATAAATTTAGCAACTCCAAATATAGGTCTAATTACGGACACTATTTGCTGCCCAGGAATGGATTATTGTGCTCTAGCAACTGCTAGATCTATTCCCATTTCACAAAAAATTACAGATCATTTCAAAAATTATTCTCATCAAAAAGAAATAGGTGATTTAAAAATAAAAATATCTGGCTGTATTAATGCCTGCGGTCATCATCATGTTGGCAACATAGGTATTTTAGGGCTTGATAGAAAAGGAAAAGAGTTTTATCAAATTACATTAGGAGGCTCAGCTAAAGAAAATGCTTCCATTGGCCAAATAGTTGGGCCGTCATTCTCAGAAAAAGATTTAATGGGTGCAATAGAAAAAATAATCAAAGTTTATAAAAAAAATAAAATTTATGAAAAAGAAGATTTCCTTTCTGTATTTAAAAGAATTGGAATTAAAAAATTCAAAGAGAAATTATATGATAATAATTGACAAAATATCAGAAAGAAAAAATGAGTTTATCGAACTGCCTGATGAAAAATTGTCAAAAAAGACATCTCTAGAAAATTGTCTCTTGAATTTATTCCATTGGAAAGAGAAAAAGAAAGAAATTCATGAAAAAAAAATCAAAGTTGCATTAAAAATTAATTCTGATGAAGAACTTATTTTTGGAGAAAATGATTTAAGATACATAAAAATGATACAAATCAATTTTTTAAATTTTAAAGATGGTAGACCATTTACTTTAGCAAAGAAGTTAAGAAAGAAATTTCTATATAAAGGAGAGATCAGAGCCTCTGGTAATATTTTACCGGATCAATTCGTATTTCTCCTAAGATGTGGATTTGATACGGTCGAGATAAAAGAGATGGAAAAGGATACTTGGTTAGAACTTTTGGAGTTTGATGATGGTTTATATTATCAACCATGAACCCGGTACTTTTTAACGGTACCGGGTAAAATTGACTGGCATGTGGATTTTATTATAGGATTCTCTAAAAACCCATATCACCGCCCATGCCGCCCATGCCTCCCATGCCGCCCATTCCTCCAGGACCAGGCATTGGTGGCATAGATTCTTTCGGTTCAGGCATTTCAGCAACCATTGCTTCTGTTGTAAGTAATAAGCCAGCAATTGATGAAGCGTTTTCTAATGCAGTTCTTACAACTTTTACTGGATCTATGATACCTGATTTAACCAAGTCAGTGTAAGATTCTGTTTGAGCATCAAATCCATGGTTATTATCAGTTTGCTCTAATAGCTTACCTATAACTATAGAACCTTCTACACCTGCATTTTCTGCAATCTGCCTGGCTGGAGCTTCTAGAGCTTTACGGATAATATCTATGCCAGCATCTTGGTCAGGATTTGCCCCTTTTAAACCATTGAGTGATTTAATTGAGTACAATAAAGCTGTACCTCCTCCTGGAACAATACCTTCCTCAACTGCTGCTCTTGTCGCGTTTAAAGCATCGTCCACTCTGTCTTTTCTTTCTTTAACTTCGACCTCTGTGGAACCACCTACATTAATAACTGCGACTCCACCAGAAAGTTTAGCAAGACGTTCTTGCAATTTTTCTTTATCATAATCAGACGTGGTCGTTTCAATTTGTGTTTTAATTTGCTCGCATCTTGCCTTAACATCTGAGGAATTTCCACTACCACTAACAACTGTAGTATCTTCCTTATCGATTCTAACTTTTTTGCAAGAACCAAGATCTTGGATGCCAACATTCTCAAGTTTTATTCCAAGTTCTTCACTAATAACTTGACCGCCAGTAAGAATAGCTAAATCCTCTAACATTGATTTTCGTCTATCACCAAAACCAGGAGCTTTAACAGCTGCTACTTTTAAGCCTCCTCTTAATTTATTTACTACTAAAGTTGCTAATGCCTCTCCTTCAACATCCTCGGCGATTATCAAAAGAGGCTTGCCAGATTTCACCACAGCTTCTAGAAGTGGAAGCAGATCTTGAAGATTTGACAATTTGCCTTCATTAAGAAGTATATATGGGTCTTCAAACTCACAGATCATTTTTTCAGCATCAGTTATGAAATAGGGTGATAAATAACCTCTATCAAATTGCATACCCTCAGTAGTCTCTAAAGTTGTATCTCTAGTTTTTGATTCTTCAACCGTAATTACTCCATCACGTCCAACTTTATCCATGGCTTCAGAGATCTTTTTACCGATCTCTTCTTCACCGTTTGCAGAAATTGTTCCAACTTGTGCTATTTCAGACGATGAACCAAGTTTTTTTGCTTTTGATTTAAGATCATTTAATACCTTATCAACCGCTAAATCTATTCCTCTTTTTAAATCCATTGGATTCATTCCTGATGTAACTGCTTTGGCACCTTGTTTTACAATTGCTTGAGCTAACACTGTTGCTGTAGTAGTTCCATCACCTGCAGAATCTGAACTTTTACTTGCGACTTCTTTTACCATTTGAGCACCCATATTTTCGAATTTGTCTCTTAATTCAATTTCTTTAGCAACGGATACACCATCTTTAGTAACTCTAGGAGCGCCAAAAGATTTATCCAAAATTACGTTTCTGCCTTTCGGTCCTAATGTTACTTTAACTGCATTGGCTAGTGCATCTACGCCTGAAATCATAAGATCTCTTGCGTCTGAACCATAAGATATTTTTTTTGCTGACATATTTAACTCCTTCTATCAAAAATTAATCTAAAATTCCCATTATATCTGATTCCTTCATGATCAAAAGGTCTTGACCATCAAGTTTAACTTCTGTACCCGACCATTTACCAAACAAAATTTTGTCTCCAGCTTTTACATTCATTGGCCTTGACTTTCCATCTTCTGTTATTTCCCCTGGTCCTACCGCGAGAACTTCTCCTTCACTCGGTTTCTCTTTGGCTGTGTCTGGTATAATTATACCTCCAGACGACTTCTCATCAGTCTCGATTCTTTTTACTACAACTCTATCGTGTAATGGTTTGAACTTCATATAAAACCTCCATAATTTGAAGTTTGTATTAAATTTATTAGCACTCTAATGCGTAGAGTGCTAACATAATTATTTATAAATTATTGTCAAGATATTTTTAGAAACCAAATTCCTTGATAATGAAATTTTCTAATTTAGCTACACTCTCTTCTACTTTTTCTCTAGATGTATCAATTATTAGATTTGGTTTTTCAGGCTCTTCATAAGGTGAAGAAATTCCTGTAAAATTTTTAATTTCACCACTCTTTGCTTTTGCATATAGTCCCTTTACATCTCTTTTTGCGCAAACATCAACTGATGCTTTAATATATATTTCTCTAAAAATTTCAGGCCTTATATCCCGTGCTTTTTTTCTTTCGCTTCTGTAAGGAGAGATCAAAGATACCAAAATGACAAAGCCTGCTTGGGTAAATAATTTAGCAACTTCTGCAGTTCTTCTAATGTTTTCTGTTCTATCTTCAGGTGAAAAATTTAAATTTTTATTTAAACCAATTCTCAAGTTGTCACCATCTAAGCTAAAGACATTAAAGTTTCTATCAAATAACTTTTTTTCTACATTCTTTGCTATGGTGCTCTTACCTGCTCCTGACAATCCCGTAAGCCAAATTATTCCTGGCCTGTGATTAAACTTTAATGCTCTATCTATTTCGTTAAGGTTATAATTTTCTGGAATTATATTCTTCCGAAAATCTTCTTTTTTTTCTCTTTGATCAGGATAATTTCTTAAATCTATTATACCACCTGCTACAATTTCTTCATTATCAAGAAGGCAGAACCTTGCAGTTGACTTATTAAATGAATAGTCATCCATAGGAATAAACTGTGAAGAATGAATAACAACTTCACAAACATCATTTTTTGAAACCTCAGTATTGTTTTTTGATTTCAAAGAATCTGTATCAATAACATTTTTTACCTTATTAACAAAGATTTCATATTCACCTGTATTTAACTTCATAATATATTTACTTTTGAAGTTGATTTTTTTTTCACTTAACCAAAACATATTTGACTCAAACCTATTCATTAATTTTGGAGGAGACATTAAATCAGATGCAAGATTGCCTTTATCAACAAATATTGGTTCATCAAGTGTAATACCAACTGAATCTCCGGCAAAATATTTCTTTTTTGCTTTTGGCCATATCTCTAATGATTTTACTTTTGCTCTCTCATTTGACGGAAGAAACAGTAAATCTATACCCTTTGAAATACTGCCTAATTCAATTTTTCCTACTATTACTCTTTTGTCACCTATTTTGTAAATATCTTGAACGGGAAACCTAACATGCTTAGAAACAACTAAACCTGAATTCTCGAAGTTATCTAGGATATCAATGAAAGGTATTCCTGAAAACCATGGCATATTTTTACTTTTTTTGACTACATTGTCTCCAACTTTCGAAGAAACTGGAATATCTGTGATGCAACTGATTCCCAATCCTGATAAAAATGAATCTAAATCTGATTTAATTTTAATATACAATTTTTGATCATATTTTATCTTATCCATTTTATTAAAAACCGTTATTACCTTTTCAACTCCTAAAAGCTTAAGCAAGTAAGCGTGTTTTTTTGTTTGTTGTTTTATACCTTCTTTAACATCAACTATTAAAATAGCAATGTCAGCTGATGATGCTCCAGTTATCATATTTTTGATAAACTCTTTATGACCAGGCGCATCTATGAATACATACTTTCTTTTTTTAGATTTAAAAAAAATTCTTGTCGTATCAATTGTTATACCCTGATCTCTCTCATCCTGAAGGGCATCAAGTAAAAAAGCAAATTCGAAGTCCACTCCTCGCTTTTTACTAGCTTTTTTTAATTCATTAACCTTTTCATCATTAATCTCACCGATATCGTATAATAATCTTCCAATAAAGGAGGATTTCCCATGGTCAACGTGACCAACTATTACAATATTTAGGACTTCATCATCATTAAATTTGTTATTCACTACATGTATCCTTTAGATCTTAATCTTTCAAAAACATTTTCTTCCTCATGATCCATTGCTCTTCCAGATCGCTCAGACACTTTACTAACCTTAAGTTCTTCAATAATTTCGTTAACTGTTTTTGCATTACTATTGATGGGAAACGTAATATCTTGGTCTCCAAGCGATCGATATCTTTTGCCTTTTTTTGAGAAATATAAATCAACTACAGGGATCTTCTCTTGTTTGATATATTGCCAAATATCCAATTCAGTCCAATTCAGTAGAGGATGAATTCTGACATGAACCGTTTCTGGATAATTAAAATTTGAATAATTCCAAAACTCCGGAGGTTGATTCTTAATATTCCATTTTCCAAAATCATCTCTTGGACTAAAAACTCTTTCTTTTGCTCTTGTTCCCTGTTCATCTCTTCTGATCCCGGCGATAATTCCTCTAAATTTTTTTTCATTAATTATTTTTTTCAAACCATCAGTTTTTCTTGCAGCTGATCTAGCTGCAGGTGGAAGAGATGGATCTATTTGACCTATAGGAGGACATTTGCCTTTTATTAGATTAAGTCCCCATTTTTTTGTGAATTTTTCTCTAAATTCGTACATTTCTTTAAATTTTTTTTCTGTGTCAACATGAACTACTGGAAACGGTATTTTTCCAAGAAAAGCTTTGAAGGCCAGCCATACCATCACATTAGAGTCCTTTCCTAACGACCAAAGCAAAGCTATGTTAGAAATTGATCTGTATGCTTGCCTGAAAATGAAAATACTCTCATTTTCCAATTTATTTAAGTTTGACTGCATTTATTTTTTGTAACTATAATGTATACCACATTCTGTTTTTATATTGTTTGTCCATCTTCCAGATCTTGGATCATTTACGTTTGAAGATTTTATCGTACAATTTATGCAACCTATTGACAAATAACCTTTTGTAAAAAGTGGATGTTTACTTATTTTGTGAAAATCAAAATATGAATCAATAAAAGATTTATTTACAAATGCAAGTGGATTTACAACGACCTTTTGATTTAAAACTTCAAATATTTTTAATAATTTTCTTTCACCTTTGTGGAAAGATTTTCTCCCAGAAATCCATGCTTGATAATTCCTTAGTTCTTTTTTTAAAGGAATAACTTTCCTTATATTACAGCATAAATCAGGGTTAGATTTCCAAAGGTCTCCGTATTTATCATTTTTAACCAAATCAGAATTATTAGGGAAAATTTCCTTGCAATTTTTTAATTTAAGTTTTTGAAGGAGATGATTCTTATATTCAATAGTTTCTTTAAACAAAAAGTTTGTGTTAATTAAAATTACAGGAAAGTTACTGTCTATTTGTGAGATCATGTGAAGGATTACCGCAGATTCTGTTCCGAACGAACACACGTATGCTATTTTATTTTTAAACATTTCTTCGATAGTCATCCTCAAGATCAACTCAGGGGATGAACCTTTATATTCTTTGTTTAAATTTTTTAAATTAATTGAATCATGGTACATACTATTTCATAATTTTTTTAAGTAAATTTGTCAATAAGATATGTAAAATATCATAAACTACACTAATATAATGTATTTTATTTTAGAAATTAAGAATTATTAATATAGGGATGGAAACTTATTTTAAAAAACATAAAATTGTATGGCTTTTGCTAAACTTATTTATGGTGACGGTCATGGTTGTAATTGGAGGTATCACAAGGATTACCGATTCTGGATTGTCAATGACAACATGGAATTTTTTAAAAGGAATCGTACCACCTCTAAATAATGAAGACTGGATAAATCTTTTTAATTTGTACAAAGAATACCCTGAATACAAATTGAAAAACTTAGGGATGTCACTTTATGAGTTTAAAAAAATTTTTTTTTGGGAATATATTCATAGAATTTGGGGAAGATTAATTGGTTTAACTTTCTTTTTACCTCTCATCTTTATTTGGTTCAAAGGTGGATTTAATTCTAAAGAAAAAAGGCTGATATTAATTCTTTCCTGTTTAGGTTTCTTTCAGGGCTTCATGGGATGGTATATGGTTGAAAGTGGACTAATTGACAAGCCAGACGTTAGTCACTTTAGATTATCTGTACATCTCCTTACTGCATTTTTTATTTATTCACTACTCCTTTATTTTTTTTGGACAATCATATCCGAAAAAAGGGTTGTCACTAAACAATCAAAAAAAATCAATCATCATAAAGTAAACTTCATTATTTCATTAATTTTATTATTTATCACAATCTCCGCTGGAGCATGGGTTTCAGGAACTGATGCTGGTTTATCATATAATAATTTTCCATTAATGGGCGATAATATTTTACCACCTATCTTAATATCTGAAGACCGATATTTGCTTAGCAACTTTTTATCAGATCAAGGATTTCTTCAATTTATTCATAGAGTTTCTGCTACGGTAACACTTCTTTTCGTTCTTCACACAGTTTTCAAAGCAAATAGAAATGGGTTTTTTGATGATATAAAAATTTTATTCTATTTTTTAACAATAATGATTATTTCACAGTATACCCTGGGTATAATTATTTTAAAATTGTATGTGCCTATCTATTTAGGCCTGATGCACCAGATAGGATCATTATTTATGTTAACTTTGCTTGTTATTTCAATTTGCGAATGTAATAAAAAAAGGGCGTTGTAACAACGCCCTTTGTTAAGATTAAAAGAAAGGAAATTGAATTTAGAAACTTTTTCCTATAGAAAAGATTATTTGGTCGCTTTCAATGTCCTCATTAACACCTCCATAACCTTCTATAGTTGTGAAGGATAAACCTAAATCCAAACCGAATGCACTAGTCGAAATTGAAGCAATGTAATCTGTATATGCATTACCACCTTCCATTTCATTTCCTGTAAAACCAGCTGCACCTGAGATCGTAAATGGTGTGTTTGGAACAGCAATCTCCATACCTACGTTGTGATAATCGTAATTATCAGCTTGAAAACCCGATGGTGAGTAGCCGTAGTAGTAGGAGATGCCAACGTCTGTGATAGGATTTGGAACTGCAAGACCAACAGAGGCATAATATTCAAAGAAATCTACGTTTCTTTGTCCAAGGGCAGTGTTTTCATCAGTCATACCTGGATAATCATAGTATAAAAATCCAACATCATACGAGAAGTAATCTTCTAACAACGGAACCGCACCAGCAAAACCACCATAATAGTCTAACTCATTTCCTGATAATGTGTTAGTTCCACCGGAGACGTTTGAGCCCCAGAACCCAACATAAGCATCGATGTACGTATCTAGTAAAGTAACTCCATAATCCAATCCACCTTGAACAGCTGATTGGCCGTCATTTTGGCGCTCACCTCTCCAAACATATTGGGAATAATAAGCAACATTAGCTGAAATTTCGCCGTAAGGTAATTTATCGGGAAATTCAAAAGATTTTACCGGACTTGCAATTGCAAAAGGGACCGATAGAGCAGTAACTGCGATTAGTTTTTTTAACATTTATTTCCTTTCCTTCATATTTATGCTTAAAAGATCATGAACTGACTAATTTTTAGGCATAATTTAAAATTGTAGAATTATTAATCAATATTCCAAATTTAATACAAATTAATCAAGAAATCAAGAGTTTTCAACATATCTTAAATAAAATTATATTTTGTTGTAAATTTACAACTTTTGTTGTCTTAATTCGCTAATCTTAGTATTGTTGCTAAAATTAACTTAATAAATTATCAAATTGGAATTTTTAATTTACATTTCTTATATTTCTTTCATCTCTTGGTTTTATATATCACTGATACATGGAAGATCATTCTCAAGTGGTAAAGGTCTGTTTTGGAAAAATGAAATTGTTTTCGAAGAAAAAATTAATTTCAATAAACCATCAATCTATACCGATTCGATTTGTGTAATGATACCAGCAAGAAACGAAGAAAAAACAATCCTAAAGACTCTAAACTCAATCAAGAATCAAAGTTATAAGAATCTTCAAGTTGTAGTAATTGATGACAACAGTTCAGATAAAACTAGAAAAATAGTAAATAAATTTAAAAAAAATTTTAAAAATTTAAAACTTTTAAAAGGTAAGCAATTACCCTCAGGATGGGTTGGCAAAAACTGGGCATTAAAACAAGCAGTAGATCAGGCAAATAAGAAGTTTTTCAATTATTATTTATTTGTCGATTCTGATATTACGTTTTCAAAAAATTTATTGAAAAAAGTAATTCATTTTTCAAAATCAGAAAATTTTTTAATGATTTCTTTAATGGCAAAACTTAATTGTAGTTCATTTTGGGAAAAAATGCTTATTCCATCTTTTATTTTTTTTTTTCAAAAACTTTATCCATTTAATTACGTAAACAATAAAAAAAAAAACTTTGCGGCTGCGGCGGGTGGTTTTATTTTCTGTAAAGCATCAGAGTTTAAAAAGGAAAACTTATACAACAAAATTAGAAATAAAGTAATCGATGACTGTAACCTCGCAAAGCTATTAAAAAAAAATGGACCAATTTGGTTAGGTCTTACTAATCAACTTAAAAGCGGACGTAGTTATAAAAATCTTAAGAGCATATGGAACATGGTTTCTAGGACAGCATTTGAGCAATTAAATCATTCTTTAATTTTATTATTTATTTGTATCTTAGGACTTATCATTGTTTATCTTTTCCCATTGACTGTCATGTTAATTATTTTGTTATTTTTTCAATTGGATCTACAATACCTACATTTATTTGTAATTAATTTTTCTTCGTTTATTTTAATGGTTAGGATTATTCTGCCTACGCTAAATTTTTATGGAGTAAATAAACATTTTGCTATAGCAATTCCAATTACTGCAATTTTATATATTTGTATGACAATAACATCTGCTGTAAATTACACGTTTTTCTCTGGAAACACTTGGAAAGGGAGGAAGTATTAAAAAAATAAATGAAGAATATATTCACTCTCTGCTATCTGGAAAAAGTTTTCAAGATGAAAATTTTCCAGTTGCATCTTTTATGATCAAGAAAAAGTTAAAAGAATTTATTAGACAGTTTTATCTCTTTGCAAGAACATCCGATGACATTGCGGACAATGAAAAACTTGGACCAAAAGAAAAAGTTAAAATTCTAAGTTATTTTGATAAATGCTTAAAAGATGAAAAAAAAACAGATATTTCTGTTCTAAACAAACTTATAATAACCTTTTCTTACCATAAATTTACACAGGTATATTCGAGACAACTTTTAGTAGCATTCAAGTTAGATGCTAAAAAGAAAAGATATAAAAATTGGGCAGAACTTATGAATTATTGCAAATATTCAGCAAATCCAGTTGGCAGATTTTTTATTGACCTCGCATATCACGAGAAAAAAAAAAAATTAATAATAAAAATATTATTTTTGAAGGATCTGATAATCTTTGCACTGCTTTACAAATTATAAATCATCTCCAGGACTGTCAAAAAGATTATATATATCTCGACAGAGTTTATTTGCCAATGTCCTATTTCGATAAGCATTCAATAAAAGTTGATATATTAAAGAGAAGAAAAAATAACAGCAAGTTCAATGACTTAAAAAAATTAGTAATTGATAAAGTAGAAAAATTACTAGAAGATTCAAAAAAAGGAATTGATTTAATAGAAGTAGGTAGATTAAAGAAAGAAACATTAATTATTTTAAATATTGCTAAAAGATTATGTTTTCTGCTAAAAGAGAATAACCCCTTAGAAAAAAAAATAAAATTATCACGTATTGATTTGATTTTTTGTTTTATTAAAGGAATAATGGATGATTAGAATTAAATTTCTGATTATTTAGGTAAAAATACATATGAAGACCCAAACCAACCTACTAGATAAAGTTAAGTATCCAAAAGATCTAAAAAACTTCTCTGACAAACAACTCAAGTTACTCTGCAAAGAACTGAGGAATGAAGTTGTTGATGCTGTTTCAGTAACTGGCGGACATCTAGGAGCAGGACTAGGTGTAGTTGAATTAACAGTTGCAATCCATAGTGTTTTTAACACTCCAAAAGATAAGTTGATTTGGGATGTAGGACATCAATGTTATCCGCATAAAGTGATTACAGGAAGAAGGGATAAAATTAGAACAATTCGACAACCAGGAGGTCTTTATGGTTTTACCAAAAGATCAGAAAGTGAATATGATCCATTTGGTGCCGCACATTCCTCTACATCAATTTCCGCTGGACTTGGAATGGCAGTTGCGAGAGACTTAAAGAAAGAAAATCACAATGTAGTCTGCGTAATTGGAGATGGGGCTATTAGTGCCGGAATGGCATACGAAGCAATGAACAATGCCGGTTCAATGAACGCAAGACTTATTGTAATTTTGAATGATAATGATATGTCAATCGCTCCACCCGTCGGTGCAATGAGTGCTTACTTATCCAGATTATTATCAACAAAGACATTTCAATCAGCTAGAACATTAGCCAAACACATGGCAAAGAAATTTCCCAAAAGTTTTCAAAATATGGCTGCAAAAGCAGATGAATACGTTCGAGGAATGGTTACAGGTGGAACATTATTTGAAGAACTTGGATTTTTTTATTTAGGTCCAATTGATGGTCACAACCTTGACCATCTTCTTCCAGTGCTCAGAAATTTAGAAAAGTCTGAATGGGATGGTCCTGTATTCCTGCATGTAGTTACAAAAAAAGGTTATGGCTATGAACCCGCTGAGAAATCAGAAGATAAATACCACGGTGTAAGTAAATTTAATGTTGTAACTGGGGAACAAGTAAAATCATCATCAACAATACCGAGCTACACAAAAGTGTTTGCAAATGCTTTAATTAAACAAGCTAAAAAAGACAAAAATATAGTTGCAATTACCGCGGCTATGCCATCTGGCACAGGGTTAGATATTTTTCAAAAAGCATATCCCTCAAGAACGTTTGATGTAGGGATTGCTGAACAACATGCTGTTACTTTTGCTGCGGGACTTGCTTCCAGAGGAATGAAACCTTATGCAGCTATTTATTCAACTTTTCTTCAAAGAGCATATGATCAAGTTGTACACGATGTAGCCATTCAGTCTCTTCCAGTTAGGTTTGCAATAGACAGAGCAGGACAGGTTGGCGCAGACGGAGCAACACACGCAGGTTCATTTGATTTAGCGTATCTCTGTACACTACCTAATTTTATAGTCATGGCCCCTAGTGATGAAAATGAATTGTGTAACAGCATTGCAACCTCAACGATCATTAATGATAAACCATGTGCTTTCAGATATCCACGCGGTGAAGGATTAGGAGTTAAAATTAACGACCAACCAGAAATTTGGAAAATTGGTAAAGGTAAAATCATAAGTGAAGGGAGTAAAATTTGCATCCTATCACTTGGCACTAGGTTAAAGGATTCAATAATGGCCTCTGAAGTTCTAGCATCTTATGGGCTTCCAACAACTGTAGCAGATGCAAGGTTTGCTAAACCTATAGATCAACTTCTTATTACCCAACTAGCAAGAGATCATGAAGTTATGTTGACAGTTGAAGAAGGTTCTATAGGAGGGTTTTCTGCCCAAGTAATGTCATTTCTTGCTAAGTCAGGCGCACTAGACAAGGGTCTGAAATTTAGGCCAATATTTTTTCCAGATGTTTTCATTAATCATGGAAAACCAGATCAACAGAATATCGAGTGTGGTGTTGACGTTGACAATATAATAAAGACAGCTATGGGTGCTCTGGGCATTGCTCATCCAAGAAAATTTTCTCTCGAAAGAGCATAAAAAATTATTATTTAAAAATGTCAGTCGATGATCAAATCGCAGTCAAAGAAATAGTAAAAAAATCAGGATCCTCTTTTTTCTGGGGAATGAATGTATTAGATTCAAAAAAAAAAAGGGCTATGTTTTCAATTTATGCCTTTTGTAGAATAGTTGATGATATTGCTGATGAACTTGATAATAGAAGGGAAAAAGAGTCGAAATTAAAGAAATGGAAAAAGAGAATTCAACACATCTATGAATCAGTAGATTTGAATAATAGTATTGATAGGGAACTTAAATTTGCAATTGATAACTTTATGCTTGAAAAGTCAGATTTTTATTCGATTATTGACGGAATGATGATGGACGCAAGGCAAGATATAAAATTTCCATCAAAAAAAATTCTTAATCTTTATCTTGATAGAGTGGCTGTAGCTGTTGGATACTTATCTATTAGGGTGTTTGGACTTTCAGATAATGAAAAGGATTATGCTCTGTTTCTTGGCAGAGCTTTCCAGTTAACTAATATTGTAAGAGATTTTAGCGAGGATTTAAAAAGAGGAAGATGTTACATTTCATCTGATCTTTTTAAGAAACATGAAATTGAACAAAACATCAAAACAATAAGTAATGATCCGAAAATGCAAAATGTATTTCAGGAGATGCTTTTTGAGGCAAATCAATATTTTATAAAATCAGATTTAGAAAAGAAAAAGATAAAAAAAACAAAAATTATTGCTTCAGAGGTAATGAAAATATTTTACAAAGCCATACACTCCAAATTATTTAAGAAAAGAATTAATTTAAATAAAAAAATAAGATTAAACTCATTTGAAAAGATTGTCATACTCTTATTATTTTTCGTGAGGTATTAGCATTAAAAAAAAAATTTATATAATTGGCGCAGGACTTTCCGGATTGTCAGCATCTGTTCATGGAACAAAAAAAAATAAAAATGTAACATTATTTGAATCATCGAATATCGCTGGTGGAAGATGTAGGTCATTCTTTGAAAAAAAATTAAACATAGAAATCGATAATGGTAATCATCTGGTTTTTTCTGCTAACGAAAATTTTTATGAGCTTTGTAAAATTATTAGCTCCACTGATAAGATCGTGACTCTTCCTCCGAAACTTGATTTCTTTGACTCAGATAAGAATTTGACTTGGTGTCTTGATTTAAAAGAAATAAAAATCTTAAAGTTTATACTCGGAAAAATTAATTTGATTCCTGATACTAATATTTTCGATTATACTTCACTATTAAAATTCTTATTTGTTTCTCAGAGAAAAACCGTTTTGGAATTAGTTGAAAATTCTAAAATCTATAAAACCTTCTGGGAACCCTTAACACTCGGAGTTATGAACACTTCAAGTAGCCTAGCATCAGCCAAAGTTTTATCAAATGTCTTAAAAAAAACAATATTTAAAGGTCACAAGTTTTGTAATATTTATCAACCATCAAAAAACTGGAATGATACGGTAATCAATCCTTGTATTTCTTTTTTAAAAAGAAAGGGGACAAAAATTAATTTTAAACAGAGATTAAAGAGTTTAGAAATTGAGAATAATATTGTTAAAAAATTGTATTTTGAGAGCCAAAATATCGAATTAGATGAAAATGATAAATTAGTATTAGCCATTCCTCCTTCAAATTTATCTAGATTATTTCCGAATTTAAAACTCCCAACAAAATACAATAGTATTCTGAATATCCATTATAAAACTCCTGCGAAGTTAAAAAAAAAATTTACAAAAAATATCATTGGTTTCATAAACTCTTTATCTCAATGGATATTTATTAAAAAAGAATACCTCTCTGTGACCGTTAGTAATGCAAATCATTTTAATAATCTTGAATCTGACAAAATTGCAGAGATTGTTTGGAAAGAAATTTGTCGTTATCTAAATATAAATTTACCAATAACTAAATACCAAGTTGTTAAGGAAAAAAAAGCTACAATAATTCAATCCCCAGAAAATTTTAAATTGATAAGCCAAATAAATAATTTACCAAAAAATTTAAGAATTTCTGGGGATTGGACACAAATTAATTTACCTTGTACAATTGAAGGATCGATTTTATCAGGTAAAAAAGCGGTTAACGATTAAACTTTCTATAACTATGCATACTCTTAAAAGATTAATACAACAAAATACTAAAAGATTTGAAAGACTACTGAAGAACCAGGCATCAAAAAAATTAAAAGAAGGTTGTTATGTTTATGAACTAGAGGCAGATACTACCATCCCCTCAGAATATATATTGATGACACATTTTTTTGGTATCATCAATCTTAGTCTGCAAAGCAAAATGGTAAAATATATTTTGAAAAGACAAAATAAAGATGGAGGTTGGCCACTTTTTTTTGATGGAGAATCAGACATAAGTGCATCAATAAAAGCGTATTATGCTCTTAAGCTATCAGGTGAAAGTGAGAACTTAAAACATATGAAACGAGCGAAAAGTTTTATTTTGAAAGTAGGGGGTATTGAGAAAGCTAATGTTTTTACAAAAATATCACTTGCTCTTTTTGGTCAAATCTCTTGGAATTCATTACCTTTTATGCCAATTGAAATTATTAAATTTCCGTATTGGTTTCCTTTCAATATATATAAGATCTCTTACTGGTCTAGAACTGTATTAGTACCTCTTCTAATAATAATGAATCGAAAACCTCTAGCATCAAATCCAAATAAAATTTCTATAGATGAACTATTTATTAACCCAAAAAATAAGTTCAATAAAATAAAATTACTGAGTGAAAAAAACTTTTTTTCCAAATTTTTTTTGTTTCTAGATAGTTTTGCAAGAATTTTTTTTCCTATAGTACCTAAAAAATTTAAAAATTATTGTGAACTTACAGCAATTAATTGGATAATAAAAAGGCTTAATGGTGAAGATGGTCTCGGTGGAATTTTCCCTGCAATGGTCAATTCTTTAATTGCTCTTCATACAATTAATAAAAAAAAATACGAAAAACAAATTGAGATTGCAAGAAAAGCTATTGATAGGCTTGTTGTAAAAAAAAAGGATTTTGCTTACTGTCAACCCTGTTTTTCACCAGTTTGGGACTCAGGATGGATGGGTTTGGTTCATTTGGAAAATGAACAAGATGTTGAAAGTCTAGTTAAATGGTTCCTTAAAAAAGAAATTAAAACCAATGGAGATTGGTCTTATAATAAAAAAAAAAAAACTCCAGGAGGATGGGCATTTCAATTCAATAATGAATTTTACCCCGATGTTGACGACACAGCACTCGTCGGAATGTTTTTAGATAGGTATAATAGAAAAAAGAAGAGTAAGTCAGTTACTAGTTCTATTGAAAGAACTAGAAAATGGATTTTATCGATGCAGTCTGACAATGGCGGATGGGGGGCATTTGATATAAATAATACATATTATTATCTTAACTCAATACCATTTGCAGACCATGGAGCTCTTTTAGATCCTCCAACGGCTGATGTATCTGCGAGGTGTTTAAGTTTTTTGAAACAACTAAATAACCCAAATGATAAAGTATCTATAAATAAAGCAATAAAATATCTTCTTTCTGAACAAGAAAAAGACGGCAGTTGGTATGGAAGATGGGGTACAAATTATATTTATGGAACTTGGTCAGTCTTATCTGCACTAAATATTGTTGATTTTAAAGAAAAGAAAGAAGTTTTTGAGAAGGCAAAAAATTATTTAAAAAAAATGCAAAGGAAAGATGGTGGATGGGGTGAGGATGGAAAATCTTATTATAAGGGTCATGAAAATGCTGTAAAGATAAGCACTCCTTCTCAAACAGCTTGGGCTTTAATGGGTCTTTTAGCTGCTGGAGAAATTGGTAGCTTAGAAGTAGAGAATGGATTAAGGTATCTTACCAATAAAAATTTGAAATTTAGTGAAGATTCATACACCGCAGTGGGATTTCCAAAAGTATTTTATTTGAAATATCACGGTTATGCTGAATATTTTCCTTTACTTGCAATTTCAAAAATTAAGAATCAATTAAAAAAGAATTCAATTTTTCCTAATTATGGAACATAAAAAAAAATTCAAAAAGGTAGGTTTTATTTTTGGTCTGAAGCGAGAGATGAAGTTATTTTCTAATTTGAATAAAAAAAATTATTGTGTTTATGGCTATGGTAAATCTTCAAAGGAAGCAACAAGAAAACTTTTAAAGCTTGGCGTAGACCTTGTTATAAATTTCGGGTTTGTTGCGTCTATTTCTAAAAAACTAAAAAACGGTGATATTGTTATCATTGATAAAATTTTTAATGAGAAAAAAGAAAAGCTTTCAACCTTAAAATTTGATATAGATTTGCTTAAAAATTTTAAAAATAACTTCAATTTTGTAAAATGCAATTTACTTACTGTTCAGAAAATTGTGATGAGAAAAAAAGATAAATTGAATCTTACAAAAGAATTTAAATCAGTCTCTGTGATTGATATGGAGGCTTTCTACATAAAAAAAGAGTTGTCAAAATTTAATGTCCCAATGATTTCTTTTAAAGTAATATTTGATGATCTTGCTTTTGATATTCCCTCTTATATTTTAGATTGTATTAATGAAAAAGGTGAAATCAGAATTGCAAGCTTCCTGATTAAGTTGATTGTAAATCCTAAGAGAGTATTTGATCTTTTAGATTTGAGCAAAAGATTTTCTGCAAGTGAGAGGATTCTCAAGGGTGTAATCAATGCTTTATAGATAGAATACGTTATTTAATTTTTTTAGCTAAATCACTTTGAGGGTTTATCGCTGCTCCAGCAGATGGGATAGGCGAATCGTTACTTTCATTTTGTTTTTCAGCATGCAGCTTTTTCATCATTTCACTTACATGAGTGTCGTGGAAGAAGTCTGGATCTCTTGATTTACTTATGTCAATCTCTTCTGCCATTGCTCCCTCTGTCTTTGGACCTTTTAAGGCAACGGATACGGCCTTAAGCGGATTGGTGAAAACGTCAGTAACTGCTGAGGCTTCATACCCACAATGTGCCATACAATCTGAACACTTATCATAGTTTCCAGTACCATATTTATCCCACTCAGTATCATTCATCAGTTCTTTAAATGATTTTACATAACCCTCTCCAAGGAGATAACAAGGCTTTTGCCATCCAAATATATTTCTTGTGGGGTTTCCCCATGGGGTACACTTGTACATTTGATTCCCAGCAAGAAAATCAAGATAAAGACCTGAATGACTAAAATCCCATTTTTTAAAATCCTTAGATTTAAAAACATTTCTAAAAAAATTTTTGGTGTTAGATCTTTTTATGAAATGTTCCTGATCTGGTGCCCTCTCATAAGCAAAACCAGGAGAAATGGTTATACCATCTACTTTTAGCTCATCAGTCACATAATTAAGGAATTCCTTTAAACCATCCTCGTGAGCATTATCAAAAATTGTACAGTTTACATTACACCTAAATCCCAGCGATTTCGCCTTTTTTATGGCTGAAACACATCTGTCGAATACCCCCTCTTGACAAACGGCTTTGTCGTGTTCTTCTTTCATACCATCTAAGTGAACTGACCATGTGAAATATGGACTAGGTTTGTAATCGGATAATTTTTTTTCCATTAAAACTGCATTTGTGCATAGATATACGAATTTCTTTCTTTTAATAAGCTCTCTTACAATTTCTGGCATTTCTTTGTGTATTAATGGTTCACCACCCGGAATAGAAACAATAGGAGCGCCGCATTCCTCTACAGAATCTATGCACTCCTGGGTAGATAATCTTTGATTTAGGATCTCCTTCGGATAATCAATTTTACCACATCCAGCACAAGCCAGGTTACATCTAAAGAGTGGTTCCAGCATTAAAACAAGAGGGTATTTTTTTCTCCCCAGTACCTTCTGTTTTAAAATATAAGATCCTACTCTTATTTGTTGTATTAAAGGAATTCCCATAATTTAATTTTTAATTTATTGTTTTTAAAATGTAAAGGTTAATTTGCTACCTCAATGTTTGTCAATTCTCTTGGTAGTTTGAATACTATATTTTCCTCAATTCCAGGTCTTTTTTCAATTTTAATTTCTCTAAATGAGGAAATTCTATTAATGACCTCCTTAACAAGTTCATCTGGAGTTGATGCCCCAGAAGATATTCCAATTGACTCAACATTATTGAACCAATTACTATCGAGATCATCGGCAGTTTCTATCAAGTAAGTATTAACTCCTGATTCTTCACCTAGATCCCTCAATCTATTGGAGTTTGAACTATTTTTGGCTCCTACAACTAGAATAAGATCAACGTGATCAACTAAATCTCTAACAGCAGATTGTCTGTTTTGGGTAGCGTAACAAATATCTTTAACATCAGGACCTTCAATCATTGGGAATCTAGTTTTTAAAGCCTCAATAACAACTCTTGTATCATCAACTGATAATGTTGTTTGACTTATGTAAGATAATTTGTTGGGATTTTTTACTTTAAGTTTATAAACATCCTCGGTATTTGAAACAAGATAAACATCCCCAGAAATTCTTCCCATAGTACCCTCAACTTCTGGATGACCCTCATGACCTATTAAAATAACTTCATAGCCCTTAGACGAATACCTTTGACCCTCTTTATGAACTTTAGCAACAAGTGGGCAAGTAGCATCTAGGATTGGAAGTTTTCTATCTTTTGCCGTATCTTCTATTTTTTGGGCCACACCATGGGCGCTAAAAATTGTAACGGCTCCTGGAGGGATTTGATCTAATTCTTGCACGAATATAGCTCCTTTGGAGCTAAGATTGTTCACAACTCTTTTATTATGTACGATTTCATGTCTTACATAAACTGGAGGTCCATAAATTTTTAATGCTCTTTCTACAATCTCTATTGCTCTTTCAACTCCAGCACAAAAGCCTCTTGGCTGGGCTAAAAAAACTTTTAAGGGTTTAAGATTTTTTTCTGTAATATCCATAATAATGTTAACTAGATTTTGTTAAACCATTCTACAGCATCTTTTATAGCACTTTTTGCAGATCTAGGTCTATAACGAAGATTTTTTTTTGCTTTATTAGACGAAAAAAACATTTTCTTTCTGGACATTTTTAAGCCCTCAACCGTCAGTGAAGGTGTTTTATTATTAAAAAATCTATGTAAAATTTCGTTAATATATGCTAGCGGCATTAAATACTTAGGATTCAATTGTAATATTATTTTAGGTTTATCTCCAAATTCCGAGATGTAATCCAAAAAGTCCTTAAAATTCATGTTTTCTCCACCAAGAATATATTTTTCACCAATTTTTCCATATTTCAGTGCAAGAAAATGACCTTCTGCAACATCGTCAACATGAACGATATTAAGTCCTGTATCTACATAGGCTGGCATTTTTCCAGTTAATACATCAAAAATAATTTTTCCGGTTGGGGTTGGCTTTACATCTCCACGACCTATTGGTGTTGAAGGATTAACAATAACACCCTGAATCTTTTTTTTTTTTATAAATTTCATAACAATACATTCTGCTAAGTATTTTGACTTCTTATAATCTCCAATCATATCATCGAAAGTAACAGAAGTTTCCTCATCAGAGATTTTTCCTGTCTCAATTCCAAGAGTTGCTACGCTTGAAGTATAAACAATTTTTTTTTTATGTTCTAATACCTTTAAACAAATGTTTTCTGTTCCTCGTACATTAGAATCATAAATAGATCTTGGGTCTTTTGTCCAAAGCCTATAGTCAGCGGCAACATGAAAAACAATATCTGAATCTCTAACCGGTTTATCCAAACTTTTAATATCTTTTAGGTCTCCGTAAAAAAAATTTATTTTAGATTTGATTTGTTCAAGGTTAGTTAGATCAGTATTGTTTCTAACTAACGCATTAACTTTATATTTCTTTTTCAAGGCCAATTTTACAATAGATGAGCCTAGAAAGCCATTTGCGCCAGTTATCAATAGTTTTTTACTCATTTTTCTTAAACTTAAAATAGTACATAGTCAATGGAATGATTTTTTCTAATATTTTTTGTAATTTGTAAAACTTATTTTTTATTTTATAAATTTTAGATCTATAAAATATTTAAAAATTAACCTATTTTAATTTTCTAATTTTAAAAATATCTCACCCATACCATCTATATTTTTGTCTCCAAGATATCTCATTGTTGATTTTCTTTCTTTAAACATTTTTATCCCGTATTTTTTAATAATATAGTTATTTAATAATTGATAAAAGATAGACGAGGAAAATCCATTTTCTTTAAAAAAAGTTTTTGAAAATGAATTATCATTTGTTAGGATCGTTCCTCTTTTCATCCCAACTCCAAAATTTTTTCCAATATCTTTTTTAATAATTACTGTACCAGCAATCATATTATTACAGCAGTAATTTCTCACTCCAGAATTCACAAAAATCAATCCTCTCCGCATGTTTAAAGCTAGATAATCTCGAGCTTTTCCTTTTATAATTATATCTCCCCCTTTCATCCCAGACTTACTCCCTGGAAGTGGTGAACCAACAAAATCACATGCGTCTTTATTTATATTTATACTTCCTCCAGTCATTTCAGAACCAACAAAATTTTCTGCAGATCCATTTACAATTATGTTTCCACCTGACATTTTCGCTCCGAGAAAAGAACCTACATTTGAGTTTATTTTTAGATTTCCATTTTTCCATTTCCATCCAACATAATCACAGTTGTTATTGATTCCAGAAATTTCAACTTTAACATTTTCTTTTTTATTAATTTCAACCTTGATGTCAAAAAGATCTCCTATTTTTTTTTCAATATTCCCGTAGAGTATTTTTAGTTTGAAGATTGAGTTAAAATTAAGACTTGCATCAATTAAACTAATATTTCTCAAATCAAGGTGATGATTGATTTTTATTTTTGGTTTAAGAATGATATTTTTCATGTAATGATCGATTTTAATTTAAATAAATAAGGACCGAGCTTGCCACCGTAATTTCCGGCAGATATTCTCTCAACACCTTTGGTCTCTTTGGATTTTATTATCTCTGTTATTCCTAACTTCATGGCCAATTCAATATCTTGTTTATTAATACCATCTATCACTATTTCTAACACACAATTAATTTTTCTATTTAACTTTGAGTTAACAATAGTCCTTAAATTAGGACAATAATCAAAATTAGTTGATGCAATTAGACCCTTATATTTAGATCCAACTTTTGAACCTGACCTCACTATTCCTCCTGGAAAGGGTAAAATTATATTTTCTAATTTGTTCATTTTTTTTACCGCTAGCTCAGCTGCATACAACACACTTTTTATATTTTCACCTAAAATTAAAAAATTTCCTCCTCCAATACCTTCCATTTGATATGCAAAATCTTCACATAGGAATTCTCCGTCCATTACTGGAATTCTCCAAAATCTTCTATTTCCTAACATTTTTGCTATTTGGTATCCATCGCCAAAGTATCTCAAAGAATTTCCCAGAGGAATTTTTTTCTCTCCTGAGTTTCCTGAAAATACAGCAGATGTAGGAGAGGTCATCAAACATTGCCCAGTTCTATTAAGAATTTGTTTTGCAAGTTCTTTTGAAGACATAGAAAAAACCAATACAGATACACCTGGCCTACCATCTGGGGTCTGATTAGGTAACAATTTAGATTCTATTCCAGCTTCACATCCACAAGCTATTACTGATGTAGCGAACCCACAAAATGAATTCGCAGCATTAAATGCCCAGTTATCGTTATAAGCAGTAATAATTAATCTTGAAACTTTCATTGGAAAAGCTTCAGCAAAAGTATCTTCAACTTTAATCATTTGATAGATATTCTTTTCATTAACTCACAAATTTCAATGTAATCAGATTCAATTTTTTTCTTTAACTTCATTGTCGCCGCTCCATCGGATCTGACTACTATTCCATCAACGTCAATTCCAGGTGTTTTAACTGGAATAAAAACATCATATTTTTTTTTATTTTTTGTATTCGGGTGACCAATAAAAATATTTTTTTTAAAGTTTTCTACCAATGGACTTTTATTTAAATTGGAAAAAATAAATTGTGTATTGAGATACTTTTTTTGGAATGTTGAATTATTTTTTTGTGGATTATAATCAACTCCCCAATCTGTAAATTTCAAAAATCCAGGAAAGCCAGTTTTTGTTATACATGAATTGATAAAGCCTGAAGAATTATTAAGACCCGATAACTTAAAAAGTCTAATTTTTTTATTGTTATTATTCAATTTTTCTAAAATTCTAAATATTTGTTGTATAAATATGAAATCATCATTTGGATTAAAAACCAAAACTGGATACTTAGATTTTCTGAATTTTTCATACATGTCAGAAAATTTATTTTCTTTTTTTTTTGAAGTAAAACTGGAAAAATAAGGTATGAAATCAAATAATTTTTTCAACTTAAACTCTTTATTAAAAATTGAAAATAATTTTTCACTTAAAAAAAATATTGATTTTTTTCTTTTCTCATTCCAATAAATTTTTTTTTCAAATCTTATTAAAATTTCTCTTTCAAAATTACCAATAAAAAATAGTAAATCACATCTATTCCTTAATTCATTAAAAGATACAAGTGAGGCTCCATATCTTTGAAATGCATCATAAAAATTATTTATCTCATTAGATTCAAAATGATTAACTGACAACCTTTTTTTTTCAGCAAAACTTAAAACGGAATTAATAGACTTTTGATCACATGCAAGTCCGTCAAAATGTACTAAGTTTTCTTTTTGCAAAACATCTATTAGTTTATCTATTGCATAATTTATTGAAACTTCTCGTCCATTAATCAGTGGTTTTGATTTTTGATTTAGATTTAATTCCTTGCTATCTAATTGTTTATCAGTTATTCCAAAAAAGAAAAAGTCAGAAAGTTTTTGGTTCATTTTTTAGAATATTTGATGTAAGCAAAGCGAGGGTCTGATGGAGTTCCTTCTAGAGATGATTTTTCATCTTGTGGGTTCCACAAGATAAATTCATCAATTTTTTTTGCTAAATCAAAATCAAGTTGAGTTATACCCTTCATTGAATGGTTCATTAGTTTTACTTCAACAAATGCATACGAAACTTGAAGGTCAGGATGATGCCACGCTGCTTCGGCAAGATGCCCAATAGAATTAACAACCATTAATGTAGATTTCCAACTGTGAGTTTTGTATGTTTTGCGTATCCATTTCCCATCATACTTCCACCCTAATAAATTTTCATCCAACAACCTATTAATTTCTGTCTCATTATAAACTTTAATCTCTTTATTCATAAATTACCCTTTTTTATAACAGATGGCGAATATCATAGTATATTTATAATCTAGAATTAAAAATAAAAAAGTTAAATTTATTATGAAAAATAGTTTTACTATATATTCACCAGCTAGATTGCATATTGGTTTCTTAGATCTTGACAACTTGAGTTCAAGACAATTTGGTAGTATTGGGCTTACTATTTCAAATTTTTTTTTTAAAATTAAAATTGAAAAATCAAGAAAAACCAAAATTAATTGTAAAAATTTTTTTACTAAATCCAAAATTAAGGAGGTAATTAAGATAATTGCAAAAGAAAAAAAAATTGGAAACTTTACAATTAACGTTTTTCAAGAAATCCCACTACATAATGGACTAGGTTCAGGAACTCAACTAGCACTTTCAATTGGTTATCTAATTTCAAAATTATTTAAATTAAATACATCTGTAGAAGAACTTGCATATATCTTGAACAGGGGATTAAGGTCAGGTATTGGCATTCAATCATTTAAGAAAGGAGGGTTTAATATAGATGTTGGCAAACTCAAAAATTCAAAAAGAATGCCTCTTAGTTTGATGAATTTAAAATGGCCGGTGGGTTGGAAAATTCTTCTTGTTTTAGATTCAAATATCGTTGGAGTTCATGGTGAGAAGGAAGTTCAAGAGTTCAAACAACTTAAGGTCGATACATCCTTAACCTCTGATTTAAATTGCAAATCTTTATTAATGAATATTATTCCAGGTATAATTGAGAACAACTTTGAAGAATTTGCAAAAGGTTTGAGAAACATACAAGACAATATGTCAAAAATTTTTTATGGAAACAATAGAAAATTTGCAAGTACAAATTTAGAAAAAATTTTCACTAAAATAGAAAAAAAAAAAGTTTTGAGTTTTGGTCAATCCTCATGGGGTCCTACAGGATTTATATTTCTAAAAAACTCAAAAAAAAGAAATGAGTTGTTAAAATATTTAGAAACATATATTAGTTTAAATAATATTCATGGGCTAAAAATTTTGAAAGTTGAAGGAAGAAATTTTGGAAAGAAAATTATCAGTAAAGGAGAAGAATGACAAAAAAAAATATTTTACATATGATTAGTCCTCAGGAAAACGTCAGTCCGTTTGACGTAAATATGGCATGCGATGCAGGTTATGATCTTGTTATACCCTACACTAACGTAAACCTTACAGACGTAAAAGGATTAGTTCAGGATGCAATATTCTCAAGATCAATTAAAAATGCAAAAAAAACAGGTATTTTTATTTGTGGAAAAGATGCATCTCTTGCATTGGACATGATGGATATGGCCAAAGATTCTATGGTACCGCCCTTTGAAATTTCAGTTTTTCCAGATCCAGCTGGTTCCTTCACAACTGCCGCTGCTATGGTCGCCTGTACAGAAAAAACATTGCAAGATAAATTTCAGTCAGATCTAAAAGATAAAAATATTGTAATTTACGGTGGCAAAGGAATCGTTGGCGGTATTTCTGCAATAATGTGTGCACAATACGGTTCAAATTGTACAATAGTAGGTTATGATGGAATTGAAAATGTTTCAAAAAAAGCAACTGAATATAAAAATAGATTTGGTGTAGATATTTTACCTGCAGATGGATCTACAGACGAATTAAACTCCTCTTATTTACCTAAAGCTGACATCATATTTTGTGCTGCAAGAGCTGGCACTCAAGTTATAAGTAAGGATCAACTTGAATTAGCTAAAAAATCAAAGATTTTAGCGGATGTAAATGCAGTTCCTCCTGCAGGCTTAGAAGGGGTAAAACTAAAAGATGATGATGCTAAACATTCTTGTGGGGCATTGTCTATTGGTCCACTAACTTCTGGGGATATAAAAGTAAAAACCCAATACAGAATGTTTGAAAAAATGTGTTCAAGTGAAACACCATTATACTTAAATTTCGACGAAGCACTAGAAACAGCAAGAGAAATCATAGGATTAAAATAAAAAAAAATATATTAATTATTTCCTCGTATTGTGAAGATTTAGCCAGGGTATTTTTTAAACTAAATTTCAATGTTTATGCTATATGTAATTATAACAGCCTTAATCTCAAAAAATATTGCCGTAAGATTTTAATCGTAAACTTAAATAACTCAAAAAAAACCCAAAAATATATAAACGAATTTCAGTCTATCAGTAATATTGAAATTCTTATTGGGTCTGGATTTTCAGAAACCCACAGGCTAATAGATAATCTCGATACATTAAATAGAGGAAATAAATTTTTTACCCACAAACGAATAAATTCTTTTCTATTTTATAGAGATCTGAAAAAAAAAAAAATTAATGTACCAAGTTGGTCTATCAAAAAACCAAAAACTAATGGATGGTTAATAAAAAATTTACTAAGTTTTGGTGGCCAAGGGGTAAGAGAAATTGATGAAAATATCAAAATAACTAAATTTGAATACTATCAAAAAATCATTGATGGTGAACATATTTCAATTCAATTTTATTGTGAAGATGAGAGGATGAAAATACTATCAATATGTGATCAAAGCTTTTGTAAGAGTAAAAATAACCCTTATTTAATTGAATCTATATTGTCCAGGAGATTAGATTTTAAAACATTAAAGAAAATTCAAAAAATATGTAATCATTTAATGAAAGAATATAATCTTAATGGAGTGAATAATTTAGATATAGTTTTAGAAAATAATTCTAAAATAATTTATGTCATAGAACTTAATGCAAGACCTGGGTTAAGCACAAATTTTTTATCAAAAAAATATAAAGATCTTTATAAAGATAATTTCTTGAAAATTTCAGAAAAAATAAATGATGAAAATAATTTTTTTTACGGCACAAAAATTATTTACAGCAAAAAAAACATCATGATTAACAAAAATAAATTTAAGTTTATTGAGAGTCTTTCCAATTCAAACTCATATTCTGAACTACCTGTTCTCAATGACACCATAGGAATTCATAAACCTATTTGCCTCATTCATTCAAAATCAAAAAAAATAGAAATACTAAGAGAAAACCTAAAAAAAATGTCGTATAAGATTTATAATGAACTTTATTGAATTAAAAAATGAATTACAGCATAAACAAGCACACAAATATTCTTGTACAAAATTTAAAGAATAATCATGAAAGGTTGTCAATTGGCCTAAATAATTCAGGCCCATTAGGCTCCTCAATTATTGATGCCGGAATTGATTATCCAGGTAGTATCGAAGCAGGCATAAGGATTTCAGAAATTTGTCTAGGTGGACTTGGAGTGGTTGAAATAACTTGTCAGTCCGACTTTAAAAACACAATAAAAAAAATTAATGTACACGCATCAAAACCAATCTTAGCATGCCTGGGGTCACAATATGCTGGTTGGAGTTTGAATTATGAAAATTTTTTCTCATTAGGTTCCGGTCCAGCAAGATCATTGGCACAAAAAGAAGAAATTTTTTCTGAATTAAATTACAAGGATAAATCCTCTTCGACATCCATTGTACTAGAAGTTGATAAAATACCTCCAGAGCAAATTGTAAAAAAAATATCCACTGATTGCGGAGTTGCAAGCACATCCATAACATTTATTTTAACACCAACAACATCTATTTGCGGAACAATTCAGGTCGTTTCTAGAGTTCTTGAGGTGGCAATACACAAAATACATGAATTAAAATTTCCGTTGCATGGAATTCTATACGGGTTTGCAACAGCCCCAATACCCCCTGTTGCGAATGATTTTATATCAGGTATGGGCAGAACAAATGATGCAATTATTTATGGCGGAAAAGTTAATATTTGTATTGACGATAATGAGGAGGATATAATCGAACTTACTAATAAGCTACCAAGTTTGAATTCAAGTGACTATGGCAAACCATTTAAACAGATTTTTTTAGATAATAATAAAGATTTTTACAAAATTGATGGTTCATTGTTTAGTCCAGCTGAAGTATTAATAAATTCAAAGCGATCTGGAAAGACATACTCTGCTGGAAGGATAAATACAGACTTAGTCGAAAAGTCATTTAGTTCTTAAAATGTTTTCGATTGCTATAATTAGCGATATTCATGACTGGCATAGTGAGCAGATAGAGTTAAACCTTAAAAAAAAAAAATGTAAAGTCATAAAAATTAAATACGATGACCTTCATCTAATTTTTGATAATCGTAAAAATAAAATTTTGTCTCCTAAATTTCCAAAACTAAGAGGGGTATGGACTAGATTTTTGAAAAATGGCTCTCTCGAAGAGGTAACAACTAAGTTGACATTTCTTCATCTTTTACAAGAAATGGGGGTATATATTCATAATTCTGGAAAAGTAATAGAACAGACTGTTGATAAGGTTAGAACAACAGGCCTATTGAATATAAATAGAATTCCAACACCAAAGACGATAGTTGGTATAGGTAATATAAGCAAAATGAATTTAAAAAAAAAATTTTTGATGAAACCAATTTTTGGATCTCAAGGAAAAAATATTGAATTATTAAATACAGATTCTAACTTTAAAAAAATTAAAGCAATTGGAAATGTATTTTATATACAAGAATTTTTAAGAGATAAAAAAAAAAATAAATTTTGGGATTTAAGGGTTTTGGTAAGCAATCATAAAATAATATCAATAATGAAAAGAACATCGAATAAATTCATAACAAATGTTTATCAGGGTGCGAAAACAAAAAAAATGGAAGTTAATGAAAAATTATCTGAAATAGCAAAAAGTGTTTCGAAACTGTTTAAACTTGGATACGGAGGAATCGATATTATCTTACACAACGGAAAGTACTATGTATTGGAGGTCAATAGTATTCCATCATGGAAAGCAATCCAGTGTTTAGAAAAAAAAGATATTTCAAAAATCTTGGTAAACGATTTCTTGAGAAATTTAAAAAAAAATGCCAAGTGAAATTTTAAAAAAAATTTATATTCAATGCTGCTGTGACGAACTTAAGACTTATAAGCCTGGTAATCACAGTTCCATATCCAAAATTTTGGGCATGAGTGAACTTAAATTCAGATATGCTGCAAAAATATCTGCTAATTATTTGACAGATAAAAACCTTAGTCTTGGTGAATCAATTTATCTTGCTGCTAAAAATTGCAAGATAGAATTAAATTCAAATTACAATCTTGGAATTATTATTCTTTGTGCTCCAATAATCAAAGTTATAATGAACAAACCCTCTTGCTTCAAAAATAACTTAAAAGTTTTGTTAGATTCAATTTCAAAAAAAGATGGCCAATTGATACTTGAATCAATAAAGTTTGTAAAACCCGCTGGAATTTCAAATTACACAGGGAAAGGAAATATTAATGATGAAACTAAAAATTTGAGTTTTTCAGAAATTATGAAAGTAGGCTCTAAATGGGATAGGATTTCTAAATGTTACTCTAACAATTATGATGAAGTTATTAATTATGGTCTACCAATATTTGAATCCCTAAAGGAAAAGATTCCCCAACAAACAGCTATAGAATTTCTTTATTTAAACTACCTTTCAAAATCACCAGACAGCCATATTCAAAGAAAACATGGTTTTAAAAAGGCACAAATTGTAATGAACAAAAGCCTGAAAACAATTAAAAGAATGAAAATTTTTAAAGAAAATCAAGATTTGCTCCGAAAACTTGATTTTTACCTTAAAAAATATCATTTAAATCCTGGTACTTGTGCCGATTTAACAGTAACAACCTTGCTAATCAAGAAAATTAAAGATATATTCAAATTACCAATATAATGTATATTGGAAACTATAATAATCTTTATACGGAGGAAATATGGCTAAAATCACAAAAATGCTTGTTGGCGAATCATTGGTAGGTGATGGTAATGAAGTTGCACACATTGATTTAATAATCGGTCCAAGAGGCACTCCAGCCGAAACTGCATTTGCAAACAGTCTCACTAATAACAAAGATGGGTTCACTGCTCTTCTTGCTGTCGTAGCACCAAACTTAATGACCAAACCTGCAACATGCATGTTCAATAAAGTTACAATTAAGGGAGCTAAACAAGCAGTACAAATGTTTGGACCAGCACAACATGGTGTTGCAAAAGCCGTAATGGATTGCGTTGCTGAAGGAACTATTCCTGCAGATGAAGCTGACGATTTATTCATTTCTGTTGGTGTTTTCATCCACTGGCTAGCTGAAGATGATAAAAAAATACAAGAGTATAACTATCAAGCTACTAAAGAATCAATTGAAAGAGCGGTTGCTGGCGAACCAAAAGCCAAAGATGTTGTATCTGAGAAAGATTCTGCGGAACATCCGTTCGCTGCAAAATGAGATTCATCCGACATGAAGCCATTAACAAAAAATGCTAGTGGTGGCGGATGGCTTTCAAGGTTGTTCTCATTTTTGAAAAGTAAATAATATCTAGGGACTTAAATTCTCGTCCCTAGAAATTCTGTTGTGAATTAATGTTGACAATACAACCCCCTTTACACCCAAACTCTTTAATTGTTCTATCTGACCTTGTGAATTAATTCCACCTGCGACATAAACCCCATGTTGTATCAAATGGTTTACTAATCTCTTAATAAGTTTTAAATTCATACCTCTTCCGCCAACCTTATCTAAAAACATAAGAATAATATCAAGTTTTGATTTTTTATTTTTGAACTTTGTAATCCATTTTTTTTGATCGCCATTAAAGTCAATAGAAAATTTTAGTTTTTTTTGTTTAATATAGGACTCTAAACTAAAATTTTTGAGTGTTTCAGTCCCAAGAACTAGGCTGTAGTTAGTCAATTTTTTTGTTCTTTTTTCACTATGGTAATTAAAAATAGAGATCGGATAATCAAAACCTGCGTCAATATAAAAATTTATATCAGGAAATTTGGCAAGTAATCTATTAATTAATTCATTATTACAGCTATATCTGTTTATAGCATCTAGATCAGCTATATAGACATTTCTCAAGTCAATTTTCTTTTTTGTAATTTCTATTAATTTAATTGGATCTGAAAAATCTTCATTATTAATGTATAATGGCTTATAATTAAATCTTAAACCAGCGAAAGCTTTTACCGCTTTGCCACCTTTTATATCAACTGCTAGAATAATTTGCATAATTAATTTTAACTATGAAAAATTTAATACTATTAGAACATTTTACTGCTCAATCAGATATTAATCATAATCAAGATAAAGACATTTTAAGAGAAGCATTAAATATAGCAAATACAATAATTAGGAACTTTATTAAAAATCCAGACATAAAAAAGTTATTTGTGATTAGAAATGAGAAATTTAAAAAAATTATTTCTAACAAAGTAATCTTTCTTTCCACAAATCAATTTACTTCATATCAGAATATCTTAAAACAGTTCCAAAACAATGACGAAATTATCCTTGTTGCACCGGAAATTGAACAGAAATCTATTAACCTATATGAAGAATTAAAAAAAAGATTTAATATTCTTTGTTCTACTTATTGCACTGTCAAAACTTTCTCTTCAAAAATTAATTCATTAGTCGCACTTAAAAAAAGAAAATTACCTGTTGTTGATTTTGCTCAAACCAATTGCCTTCCTTACAAGAAAATTATTGTTAAACCAATTTATGGGGCAGGATCACATGAAGTTTTTTTGATAGAAAATAAATGCAAGATTAATCAAAAGAAATCTATAATTTTTCAAAAGTTTTACGATGGTTTAAAAGGTAGTTTTTTGATGCTCTGTAAAAATGGAATTACTAAAGTCATATGTTGTAATAAACAAATCATTAAAATCGAAAGGGGTAAAGTAATACAAATTGGATGCATTATAGGGGGATTAGAAAATCATAGATGTGAAATTGAGATCCTGGCTAAGAAAATCTGTGATAAATTTAAAGGGCTATTTGGTATTATTGGGGTTGATATTGTGAGGTTTAATAACAAATGGTTGATATTAGAAATCAATCCAAGATTTACGAGTTCTTACTGTGGCTTAAATAAATCATATTCACGTAAAACAGTACAAGAAGTTACAAAATTTTACATTAATAAACGTTTAAATGATTTTAAGCCTAAATTACTAAAATCAGAAAAATATATATTCTAGTGGACAATGAAATTTCAAATATAGGCATTGATATTGGTGGAGCTCATTTGAAAGTTGTTGGATTAAATAACAATAGCGAAGTTATATATGTTAAATACTCGTCATGCAAAATATGGGAAAATATTGAAAATTTAAATAAAGAATTTGAACTAATAAATCAAATTGCAGGAAGATCGGCTCAATGTGCAATTACAATGACAGCAGAACTTTGCGATAATTTCACTTCGAGACTAAAAGGTGCAGCGAAATTAATTAAAAAATGTGAGTTGTTAAAAATTGATAAATATTTTTATATTAATTCTTCAAAAATTTTTTCTAAAAATCCAAAACTTAGCGAACTTATATCAATGAATTGGCATTCTGTTGGACGGTATCTTGAAAAAAAAATTAAAAGTTGTATCGCAATAGATTTTGGATCAACAACTACAGATTTTTTATGTATTAAAAATCATAAGTTACTTAACAAATTCTTTGATGATTACTCAAGATTAAATAACCATGAGCTAATATATACCGGACTTACAAGAACTCCATTGTTCGGTGTAAGCAATTCAATCAAGATAAACAAAACCGAGATGAATATCATCCCAGAATATTTTTCAGATATGTCGGATATTTATAGAATTTTGAAAAAACTTGAAAGCTCATATGATATAGATAAAACCGCAGATAGACGGAGTAAAAGTTTTCACAGTAGTTTAAAAAGAGTTTCAAGGAGTTTTGGTTTTGATTATAAAAAGGAAAAATTAAGTACATTATTAGAAATTTCAAATCAGTTAAAAGAAATTCAATTAACAAAAATTTTTTCAATATATTTAAAAAATATACAAAAATACTCATTAAATAACGAACCAATTATTGTTTCTGGTATTGGACAAAACATACTAAGTGATTTTTTATCTAAAAAAGGAATTCATACTGTAAAATTCAAAGATTTTCTTAAAAAATCAAAATTAAATAATCAAGCTTCCTTTCATGCACCTGCCTTATCTATAGCCTTGCTATTGAAAACTCTAAAATAACTCGAAATTCTTTTTATTTTCTTTTTTTGTATTATACCACTTCTAGATCTGTTTTCGCAAACTGCTGATCTAAAACCGATAATATCAGGATTGAGATTAATAATGCTTGGTATTTGGTATTCTTTTAGTCCTCCTGCAATACCAGTTTTAATTTTATATTCCTTACAAATATTAATGAAGGCTTCAATTTCCTCAATGTCACAAAAGTCAAAAATGTCACCTTTAATTTTTACAAACGTGTCTAGTAAAATATGATTTATTCCAGAGTCTTTAAGATAGGAAATTTTATTCTTTGTATTCTTAAGTTTTTCATCCTTATCCACAAAAATTACACAAACTAGATCAGTTTTATATTTATTTAGAGAGACTAATTTAATTTTCTCGTATAGAGAATTAAAATTGTGAGATAGTAATCCAAATTTAATGAAATCTAGGTTGAGTTCATCAAACTTCTCTAGTTTAGTTAAAAATTTTTTATTATCAAATATATCACCTAACGTTGCCGATATTTTTATCTTTGATTTATAGAGCTTTATTACCTTGCTAATTTCTGAGGGTTCCCAAGATCCAATTGAACCTTTATTGGGATCCTTTAAGTCAATAATATTTACAAAATCAATTAAATCATCAGAAATTTCACTGAAATCTTTAATACTTACCAATAAATTAGTTTCTGCTGTTTTATTTTTGTTTTGTAGCATCAAAAATATAATTCCTTATTAAATCCCAGCTTTTTTTTTCACTTACTCCTGCAGTTTTTAATACTGATTCAGATAAATTATTTAAATTTTTAAATATTATTTCTTTTTTCGTGATTCTCACCCTTGAAGCAAGAATACAGGCCTCTATTATAGCACCATTAGCACGATTAAATCCTTGAAATCTTTTGTGATTTTGTTGCGAGACAATTCTACATTTAAAAACTGGTCGTATCTTATTTTTTTTAACTGATTCAACAACAATTTCATCATGAGACAGAGCATTTTTTAAAAAAAAACATTTTATTTTTAAACATCTTTTTTTTGTAAATTTTTTATTTCCAATTATACATTTTACAAAAAACGAGGAGTCGTCCAAATAATTTATTGAAGCACATTTTGTTTGATCTAAATTATTTAGAGTTTTTGAAGGAATATAAGGGGAAATATATATAAATTTTTTGTTCTTTTTAATTCCAAAAGGTGCAAAATTTACTCTTCCCTCTTTGCTTAGCGTACCAACAATAGTTTCATAAATCATTTTTTTTTCTGTGTTGATTTCATTTTTGGTCTTTTATTTAAATTTTCATTATTTTTTTTTGAAGCTACACCCCATTTTAGCTCATTATCTTGGTCATAATCTTTTCCTAATTCCCATGCTATTTGAGCCCTTGCCAACTCAACTCCTAAATAAAAAGCATGGCTCGCGTCGTCATCAACATTTAATCCATCGTAAAAATTAAAAGGGTCAACATCAACAACATGTAAACTAGAATTAAAAACATTTACACCATTCTCGCCAAGATAAATACGAAAATTTTTGTCTTTGATATAACTTTTTAATTCATTGATTTCTTTTGTAGTTTTTCTTGTAGGTTTTCTCTCTGAGAGTGCCATTAAACTATTATCGACTCTAAAAGGAAGTCGCTTATTAATTTTTGAAAAAAACATTATTTTTCTTGCCACATCAGTTTCTCTGATCGAATTTTTACAATGATCACTGACCTGAACTACTAAAACTGCATTTATCGATAATTCAGAAACAAGACCCATTAAAGTAGCGTTAACACCAGCAGAATCACAGTCTGTAAGTTCAGTCAAATTTCCTGTGCCCATAAAAATTTTTATATTTGGAAAACTTTTTCTCAATTTTATATATCTTTGAATAGACTCTGCAAATCCATAATGAATAGGGTCTAAAATTGGATCAGCAAAAAAATCAAGTTTTTTACCTTGAACTAATTTAATAACTCTTTTGAGAGAGTTAAGGTCTCCAGGTTTTGAAGGAATCAAAATGGGCGTTGAATTAATTTCATCCAAAATATTTATGTTTTTCTCACTAATACTTAAGACAAAATCTGCCCCAGCTTTAGAACCTCTTATGAGCTCATTTGAGTTTGCAGAATCAATCGAAACCATCAAACCTAATGATTTTAATGCACAGACAGTTTCCTCTAGATGATCAAATTTTGTATCTGGCATGCATCCTAGGTCAATTACATTAGCCCCCTGTTTTGCATAATTTTTTGCAATTTTTAATATTTTTCTTACGCTGATGTCAGCTGCATCCACAATTTCTGCAAAAATTTGGCATTCATAATCTTCAAGTTTTTGGTCAGGTTTTTTTAAGCCAAAGTAGTCAGGTAAATGCGAAATATCGTCTGGTCCTCTTTCAACTTTTACATTAAAGTATCTCGTAAGCTTTTTTAGACTTCCTCTAAACTTTCCTGGGACAATTATCCTATCAACGTCCTGATTTTTATTTAGTCTTCTCATAATAATGTTTTCTGACATTAGGGCAGCAACATTTACACCTATTTGATTTATTTTATATCTGAATTCTGGTTTCATTGAAGATAAAATTCTTCTTAATTGTCTTTCAGCTAACCTTCCTGTCAAAAATAAGATTTTTTCAGACATTCCCCTCTCATTTCTATTTCTTTTTCCAACTCTTTAAAACTTAAGACGACAGTTGTTTGTGAGAATTTTTTTAATTTCTCAACATTTTCTAGATCTATTTTTCTTGGATACACATCAACATAGCCACTAGGTGCAAATGTTTTGAGTTCTGGCGCAGTATCACAGGGAAAAAAAATGCAATCTACCCTGCATTTTCCTGATTGTGCAAAAATATTTGTTGCCAGAGAATCTGAAATTCCATAAACACATTTTGCGACAGTATTACTTGATGTTGGAGCCATAACCAAGGTATGGTAGGCTCCTTTATAAAACTTCCCAACAGACGCTGAACTGGAAGAATTGTCTTGATATATTTTAATCTCACTTGATATTTTTCCTTTTTTTTTATACATCACAAGAACTTCTTCAGCAGCTTTAGAAACGAATAAGTCAACAAAGTTTAATTTATTAATTAAGTCTATTGTTTCATTAAAAAAATGTCCTGAACCTGTTAAAACCCATGCCCACTTTTTATCTGAATCTTTTCTTGTCAAAACTCTATCTCTTTCATCTGTAAAAGCGTCTCTTTCCACGGATAAGGTTTTTTTAGAAGTCCAATAATTTCTGGTCCCACAATTCTTATATCTTTTTTTTTAAAAATATATTTACCAACATTTTGATCAATAATTTTCTGATCTTGCAAATACTTTAAATTATATATTTTTCTTTTTAATTTTAAAGACTTTATAAATAGTAAACCTTTTGCGTTCAATTTTTCGTAAAGCCAGGCAGCTACAGAATCAGAAGTTGAATCCCAATTTTTGAGAAAGCTTGGTTCTTCTTTTAAAAGTTTGGAAGGTAACCAAACTTTTAAACTTCCTTTTTTTTTTAATGATTTAATATTTTTAATTAATTGAATGTCTTTATCTATCTCTTTCAACATATAAGCAAAAATCTCTGTTGATTTTAAGGCCAAGTAGTTGGCTGTTCTCATAGACATTTTTTTTTTTCTAAAAGCCCACCTAACTGAATCAGCAAAACAACCGCCTCCTACAACTATAATAAGATTGTCGGTTAATGTTTTTTTCTTTAATAAATCAATCAATTCATTGAGGTGGTTGCTTGTAATCCAACTTCCACCTATTTTTAAAATCCACATATTTTGTTAGGAACTATTTTTTTTTTAATTTTGCAACACTATTAGAATCTTTTTTTTTTCCAATATAATCGTTCCTTTCTCTAACAATTTCGATTCCTACGCTTTTCGTATCTTGAAATACATCTAACTTTTCCAGTTTCATCCAAACTGATAATATTCTTGAGTCTTCAAAACACATATCAAAAATTTTTTCACTCAGAGTCTCTAGAAGTTCTATATGACCTTTGGAACACATTTTTTTTAAATTCTTTATTATTATTTCATAAGAAACGACATTTCTTATACTCTCGTTAACTTTATGAAGGTTGTCGACGGCCTTAATAGACAAAGAAATCGACACTCTCTGTTTTTTAATTTTTTCATGATCATGAATACCAATAGATGCCATTAAGACCAGTTCATTTATTTGAACTTGATAGATACCCTCAGAGTTTGATAAATTTTTTAAATTTGGTGGAACCCAAGATCCAGTGGAAATTACAGAGACATTTTTAAATTTATTTGGCATAATTAAATTCTTTGTTGAAAATTTTATAATAATAAACCATAAATATAGCGCAATGAATAATATTAACAAATCAATTTATTACAACAGACTTTTTATCTTAGTACTTCTAATTGTCATTTTTTTTGCCTCAGGATCCTACGGCAATCCAAACCAAGAATTAGACCAAGACTTTACCAATGCAGAAAATGCTGAAGAAAAAAGAGCTAAATGGGGTACAGAACAATTCAAGTTAGAATTAATAAAAGAAATGTCTAGTGCTAATATAGCACTTTTCATTGAAGAACATTTAAAGTCAATTAATGAACCTTCGAGGATTTATTACAAGTTTAAGAAAGAATCAACCAGAGAAGATAATTTTGTAGGTAACGTAGTACTCAATATTGTAAAGATTGACGACGACAACACAAAACATATAACTTTTAGATACCTTAAAGGTCGAAATAAGGTAAGATTTCCTCCACAAATAGGTGCAAAAGGCAACCCTGTTTTTATGCTTTTCTTTGAGAGAGACGCCCGGGATATGCAAAGATTAACAGGGGGAAACGCTCTTTTTTTTAGGAGTAGAATTAGGCATACAATTGCAGCAACAGAAATAAAAGATATAGAAATCAGTTTTCAAGGAGAATCTATTCTAGCCAAGGAGATTTCTTTTCAGCCATTTACACAAACTGAATTAAAAAATAGAGTTTCTAGATATAAAACAAAAAAATTTGTGATCATAATGTCCGAAGACATACCTGGTCATATTTTTAAGATTGAGACTTTCATTAAAGATTTGGAAGACCCTGATGACATGGTTAAGGAAACACTCCAATTTCAAGGAATTAGAACCAATAAAGAGTTAAGACAAGAATATAATAAAAGAAAGGAAAAAGGATAATGATTAAAAAAAAAATTGTTCTATGTAAAATTTTTATAATGGTTTTTCTATATTTTGATAATTTAAAGTCTAACGACTTTCCAACTCTCGCCAGGTCAGAATTTGTATTTGCTTGCATGAGCTCAAATGCATCCAACAGAGACTTTATGGCAAAATGCTCTTGTGCAGTAGATGAGATTGCAAAAAGAATGAGTTATAAAGAATATGCTCAAGCTGAAGCTATAGCAAGATTATGGGAAGGGAATAGTCCCAGAGAAGAAGCTTTTAAGAGTGTTGGTTTGTCCAAGGAAAGAATGGATAAACTTTTTAGAGCTCAAGCTGCTTCGGAACTTGAATGTTTTTAATTTAGTGTTGTGTAAATTTTTGTTCTGAAGAAAACTCTTCAGTAAATGATTGCCCTTCACTATCCTCAACAGTCACTTTTATTGCGCCACCGGTGTTACGATAATTGAAAGTAAAAGAAGGATCTTCAGATAGTGATATATCTGGAGTTGCTTCGAAAATCATTTCACCATCTTGTTCTACTTTTACATAATTGATGAAATGTGCTGGTATTTCTGCACGAGTTAGTTGATTAAATTGTAGACCTGAATAATTTGGATGGCTTATCAAAAACCTGGCTTTATTTAGAGAGTTTTTTTCATTCGATGTTTCAATAAACTTCATTTTCATTTTTCCAATTCTCGCCATAACTGCGTCCATATCAGCAAGACTTGGAGCAGAACAACCGCCAGCTGCTTTTACGTAGTTTGAAATCATAAACCTTTCACCATTATTTTTTTCTGCTATTACTCTTACGTAAGTATATTTATCGACCCTAATTCTAGTTGAAAAAGTAGCATTACCAACTTTAGTTGAAAATAAAAATTTTCCAACAACTGGAGAAGGATTTTCATCAACTACAATTGTTATAGATTTTATATAGTCGTTTTCTGTCTGATCTTTAAGAAACTTAATCTTGATTGGGACCATTGCGGCATCTAAAGCTCTGTATGGGGTTTCTAACGACATAAAATTTGATCCATTTTCAAGTTTTACATCTTGATCATAAAGTAATTGTTTAACATTGTTTTCCCAAGTTTGTGATTTTGGTTTTTCATTACTAAAGCCTTTAGTGCTTAAAATAACTATCATCAAGAATACAAAAAGCGATTTTAAATTGATTAATGCCATGTACTTAATATATACATTTCTGAGGAAAATATAAGAGAAATTTCAAGGAAAACACAATATAAAATCAAGTAAAATTGTTAAATATTTTTACGATTATAAATAGTTGATTTTATTGGTATTTTTTAAATTCTGAACAAAAGTTAATTTTAGCATTCATGTTATGTTCATAAAATAAAAAAAAATTTAAGTTATCCACAACTTTTTTTCTCGAGTATTTGTCTCATAAATTGTTGATTTTATTCAATAAATTGATATATGAATAAAGTTATAGGAATTTGTTCATATTCTATTCATATTTTTGGCTTGAATTTGCATTATTCATACATAATATTATGTTCTGGGAGGAAATCAAATAACCTAACGATTTGTGTTAAGGTTTTGATTCCAATCAATAACCGGGCATTCGCCCAAATATTAATCGTAATAAAGGAGAAATACTTTATGAGTATTTTGAAAAAAAGCATCATTGCTTCTGCTGCTTTAGCTCTTCCATTTGCTGTAAGTGCTAACTCTAAGCTAGAAAAAATGATGAAAGATCCAAGTCAATGGGTACAACAGTCTGGTGATTACGCTGGACACCGTTACTCTAAGCTTGATCAAATCAATAAAAGTAACGTTGGTAGCCTAAAAGTCGCTTGGACTTTTTCTACTGGTGTTCTTAGAGGTCACGAAGGTGGTCCACTAGTTATTGGCGATATGATGTATGTTCATACTGCTATTCCTAACATAGTGTACGCTTTAGATCTTAATGACAACCAAAGAATCGTTTGGAAGTACAACCCTGTAAAAGGTGGTAAGTATCCAGGTGGCGAAACTATGGACAGAGTTATCTCAGTTATGTGCTGTGACAACGTAAACCGTGGTGTTAACTACCATCCAAATGGTACAATCGTACTTCACGCTGCTGATACTTCAGTAATTGCTTTAGACGCTAAAACTGGTAAAGAGAAATGGATTACTACAAACCTACACTCTGGTACTGGTAAATATGGTGTCTCTGCATCTACTGGTTCAGGACAGCCATTTATCATTAAAGATATGGTAGGTGTTGGTTGTTCTGGAGCTGAGTTCGGTGTTAGATGTAACTGGACACAGTATGACATCAACAGTGGTAAGAGACTTTGGAGAGCATACAGCATGGGTCCAGATAAGGACATGCTAGTTGATCCAAACAAAACTACTTCTATGTTAAAACCAATTGGTAAGGATTCTTCATTGAAAACTTGGCCTGGTGATGCATGGAAAATTGGTGGTGGTTCAATTTGGGGTTTCTACGGTTATGACTCTAAATTAAACACTTTGTACTACGGTACAGGTAACCCATCAACATGGAACCCAGTTGTTCGTCCTGGTGACAACAAATGGTCTATGACAATTAACGCTCGTAACCCTGACAACGGTATGGCTAAATGGTTATATCAAATGACTCCTTATGATGAGTGGGATTACGACGGTGTTAACGAGATGATTCTTGTTGACATGAAAGTAAAAGGTAAAAACCGTCAAACACTTGTACACTTTGACAGAAACGGTTTTGCTTACACAATGGATAGAGCTTCTGGTGAGCTATTAGTTGCTGAGAAGTATGATCCAGCTGTGAACTGGGCAACTCACGTTGACATGAAAACAGGTCGTCCACAAGTTGTTGACAGATATTCAACTGCACACCAAGGTGAAGATGTTAACACTACTAACATCTGCCCAGCGGCTCTAGGTACTAAAGACCAACAGCCTGCTGCATACGATAGAATGTCTGGATTGTTCATGGTTCCAACAAACCACGTTTGTATGGATTATGAGCCATTCAAGGTAGACTACGTTGCTGGTAACGCTTATGTTGGTGCTACATTATCTATGTACCCAGCTCCAGGCGGAACTCACTTAGGTAACTTCATTGCATGGGATGCTGATAAAGGTAAGATCGTATGGTCTAACCCTGAGCCTTTCTCTGTATGGAGTGGTGCACTAGCTACAGCTGGTGGAATTACATTCTACGGTACGTTAGAAGGTTACGCTAAAGCTGTTGAAAGTAAAACTGGTAAAGAACTATTCTCGTTCAAAACACCTTCTGGTATTATCGGTAACTTCATGGCTTACTCACATAAAGGTAAGCAATATGTTGGTATCCTATCAGGTGTTGGTGGATGGGCTGGAATCGGTCTAGCTGCTGGTCTTACTGACCCAACTGCAGGTTTAGGTGCTGTGGGTGCATATTCTGCACTTAGCAACCATACTGCATTAGGTGGCGTATTAACTGTCTTCGCTCTACCGTAGTAGCGTAAAACAGTATTCGAGAAAAACCCGGCTTTATAGCCGGGTTTTTTTTTGTAAAAAAATTTGCTAAACTTCTTGAGATTTTGATATAATTTACAATATAAATAACTGATATTTATTTAATGATTAATTAGGACTTTGAAATATGAATTTTAAACTTAACAAACTTGCTTTAATAACAACAATTGTTGTTAGCTTTAGCGCAAAAGCAATACCAACACCTGAGGCGGTAGAGCCTGCCTTCGATGAAGAAGATAACCCAACCTACGTAATAAAATATGGTAAAGGAGATAGACTAAAAGCAGATGGAACTCCACTAAACCTAATACAAATTAAATGTAAAGGTAAGGCCGTTGATATGGTTTCTGAAGAAGATTTAGAGGAATGTAGAGGAAACGACAGCCTAGTTGAAATGCAATACGGATGGATGGACTTCGCAACTTACAAAGGATGGAGAGCATATCATGCAGAATGTCATGTATGTCATGGGCCTGACGCAATGGGAAGTACTTACGCACCCTCTCTAATGGTATCACTTCAAGAAGGACTTTCATATGATGATTTCTTCAATGTCATCATGAATGGAAGAGGTGAAAACGAAGGTGCTCAAAAAGGTAATGTTATGCCAGCTTTTGGTGCAAACACAAATGTTGCACCTCATGTTGAGGATATGTATCGTTATGTAAAAGCACGAGCTGAGGGTAAAATTAGAAGAGGTGTAAGACTGCCTAAACTACCAAAATTCAAAGAAGCTGAGTAATTACTGATTAATGAATCCGTTACTTATAATTCTTCTAGCATTTTTCTTAACCAATAAGTCAAATGCTAGGGAATCAGCCATCGAGGCAGTAGATCAGAACCACCTTAGAGTATGTGCAGATCCAGCAAACCTTCCTTTTTCTAACGAAAAAGGTGAAGGTTTTGAAAATGATATCGCTGAACTTCTTGGCAGCAAACTAGATATACCAGTTGTATATGAATTCTTTCCTCAAGTCATAGGATATGTAAGAAATACATTAAATAAAAAAAAATGCGACATAATTATAGGTATAACTGCTGGAAATGATCTAGTTCTCAATACAGTTCCTTATATGAGATGGTCTTACGGAATGCTTTACCTTAAAGAAAACGGCATTGATGTCGATAGACCTAACCATCCCCAACTTGCAGAATTAAGTATTGGTGTTCAAGCTGGAACTCCACCAACATTTGTTCTTCAGAGATATAATTTAATGGGAAGAGTAAGACCATATAACTTAACTTTCGATCCAAGAAAAGCTGTAATTGGTGAGTCGATGATTGATGATTTAATAGATGGCTTAGTAGACATAGTTTTTATGTCAGGCCCAATAGCCGTTCATTATCTTGAAAAAAAAGGATACGATAAAAGTAAATATCAATTTATTCCTCTTGAAACAACCGATCAAGGTTGGGGTAGAATGGATTATTATACTACAATGGGAGTAAGAGATGGCGAAACTGACTGGAAAAAAAAATTAAATAAGTTTATCAAAGAAAATCAGAAAGACATTGATAAAATTCTTGCAAAACATAATATCCCAATTTTAAGTCTTAAGCCTGGAAAAAGAAAAAAGAAAGATAGTACAACTGAGGCTCTTATTAAAGGTAGAGCTCCAGTTCAGTAAAATATGATTACTAAATCGTTTACGTAAAATAAAGCTTACTCAATTTAATTAAAGTATTTTATTTATTATCTTAAATATCTTAATGTTTTAACACAAATGAAAATATTAGTTAAAGTTATTTGGAGTTTCATGTTTGAACCCCTGCGGAAACGTTAAGTTTTCGCAGGAGTTATTTATGTAGTGAAGTTTATATTTCGCTAAGAAGTTTCTTAACTTTCTTTTTAGATTTACTTCCAGTAACCTTTTTAGATGCAATTGCATCCATATTCGATGTATCACCACCCACAACGATTATTCCAATCATACCCATAGCTGCATGAGGTGAGCACTGGTATAAATAGATTCCTGGAACAGTAAAAGTCATGTTAACTGGCTCATTTAATTTAGTTTTTTTTGGTAAGTCATACCCATTTGGACCAGCTAGCATTTCAACATTATGTCCTTTGGCAGTTGGTAACCATTCTATTGACTGTCCAGCATCAATTTTAACTAATTCTTGGCTGTAGACCATTCTTTTTTTTGTTTCTTTATTTTTGTTAAGCATCTCAATCGTAACGTCCGCTGAGAAAGCACTGGTAGAAAAAAGTGCAAAAAACAAAGTTAAAAAAATCTTTTTCATGTTGTTTCCTTTTATTAATTATTCCTATTATATCATATATCTAATAACTTAATTCTGTTTTGTCAATCACAATGATAATGGATATCACCAAGATTAATTTTACCCTTCTTTCTAAATAGGAGAATTAAATTTAACTCCATACCTTCTATAAATAAATTCTGGGGGAGCTCTTCTGGCTTCATCAGCTGCCATTGAAAATATCTCACCATGTAAAGGCGAAATTGAACACGCAGGATCTGTATTTTTCGCATCGCCAGTCAAGGCCATAGCTTGACATCTACATCCACCCCAATCTATTTCTTTTCGATCGCATGACTTACAAGGTTCAGGCATCCAGTCTGTACCCCTATAAAGATTAAAGGCTTCAGAATTTTCCCAAATCCATTTTAGACTTTTTTCCCTGACATTATCAAATTTTAGATGGGGTATAGTTTCCGCAGCATGACAAGGTAAAACTTCACCTTTTGGATTCATATTTAAGAACCTTCTTCCCCATCCACCCATACAATTTTTTGGGTGTTTTGCATAATAATCTGGTATTACATAATCTATAACAAGTTTACCCTTTAAATCTATCCGAGCCTTCTCCACAATTGCTGTTGCGTGGTCTAACTGTTCTGGTGTCGGAATAAATGCAGCTCTGTTTTTAAGTGCCCAACCGTAATATTGTACCTGAGCAATTTCAACTCTCTCAGCGTCAAGATCTAAGGCCATTTGAATAAAGTTCTCTAAGTTGTCTATATTTTGCCTATGAACTACGCAGTTACATGTAAGAGGTAGCTCAACATCTCTTACCCATTTTGCAACTTCTAACTTTTTAGCATGTCCTCCTTTGAATCCTCCAATTCTATCTGCATTTTCATTTTCTGTATCTTGGAAAGAGAGTTGCACATGTTCTAAACCCAATTTCTCAAGATTTCTTATTCTATCTGGATTCAACAAAACTCCTGATGTAATGAGATTTGAATAAAGTCCTTTTTTCGTGCAGTGCTCGACGATGTCCTCTAGATCGTGCCGTACAGTTGGTTCCCCACCTGACAAATGAATTTGGTGCATACCCATTTCAACAGCTTGGTCGATTACCGATTTCCACTCATCAGTGGACAACTCACCTGTCTTCTTTTCCAGTTGGACCGGATTTGAGCAGTAAGGACATTGTAAAGGACATCTGTGCGACAGCTCCGCTAACAATGCAAGTGGAGCCTGGATTCCGTGCTGAGAAGCCGTCTTAAGATTTGCTTTTTTTACATCATCCATTTTCTTCTATAAATCCTTTATCTGATAAACTTTGAAGCATTTCCATAACATCTTGGAGAATTGTTTGCTCTGGTGCCTTGAATTTTTCACTTAACTCATTGGTTATTTTTTTCACGTCTTTTTCTCCATCAACAAGTTGTAAAATTTCGACTGCAATGGGGTCCAACTTAACAAGTCTTTCAGGGGCAAGTATAACCCATTCGTCTCTAGCTTTATTGTGCCTGAATTTAACATGTTTTGGGAATTTAGGTATGGTTTGTTCATTAATCTTCAGTATATCTGTCATTAAAATCCTCTGGTAAAAAAGCTCCAGGAGGGACATGACCGTTAATATAAGAATGGTACAAAGCATCTTGCATTACCCATAAAACATCTGTTTTAAATTTAAGTGCATTGCAAACAGATTCTTGTTCCTCCCTAGTTTTTGCATTCTTAATTGCATAATCTAAAACGAAATCGGCGTCGTCAGTAGCTTGGTCAACTCTTTTTTTAAAATATGCCATTGTAATGTCGTTTATGAAGTCGTAGTTTTCTAACATACCAACAATTCTCTCTTTATGAATTTTAGGAGCAAAAAGTTCTGTTAATGAAGAGGTAACCCCCTCTAATAACGATTTCTCCTTTACGAATGAAACATAAGCATCAACCGCGAACTTCGTAGCAGGTAAAATACCATCTGTGGATTTTACGTAGTCTCTGTCCAAGCCAAGACCGTCCGTTAATTTATACCATCTCTCAATGCCGCCCTCATCACCTTTTCTTCCATCATGATCTAAAATTCTTTTAATCCAAATTCTTCTCAACGAAGGATTTTTTATTCTAGACATTAATGCAGAATCTTTAATTGATATATTTATCTGATAATAGTACCTGTTAATTGCCCAAGCTTGAACTTGGCCTTTATTAAGTTTTCCAGAATGTAGCAAGTGGTGGAATTTACAGTTGTCATGATATCTCTCTGCACCGATATCTCTAAGCCTCTGCTCAAACTCAAATTCTGTCAATAAGTTTTCTGTGTTTAACTCTTTTTTTGCTAAATTACTCATACATTAATCTCCATACCATCATAACTTACTTCCCATCCATTTTCTTCAACTATTTTCCTCTCTTTTGAATTTTCTAATAAGATGGGGTTTGTAGTATTTATATGGATAAAGATTTTTCTTTTTACATCTAAATTTTTAAAAGCTTCGATTGAACCATCATCTCCGGAATTATTCATATGTCCCATTCTCTGCCCAGTTTTTTCTCCCACTTTACTGGAAGCCATTTCATCATTTGTCCACAAGGTTCCATCAAATAAAACAATGCTAGATCCTTTGATTCTGCTTGCTAGGTCATTGGTCATTTTTGCACAAGCAGGAATATAATAAAAAGATTCTTTCTCATTAATCGAAGATATCTTAAGTCCTATTGTATCTCCATCTTCAGTCCCGAAATCTTGACCCTTACTTTCATCTTCAAGCCAAAGTGCAATTTTACCTGGAACCTCAAAAGCCTCAATCTCGAGACCAACCCCGTGTCCATTTTTATTTTTTAATTCGAACTTGCGATTCATCTTCATTTCTCTTCTATCTACATAGTCAGGGTTTAAAACATTAAAAATTGAGTTTTCTTTTAAAACTGAATGAACTCTTTGGTGAGCATATACAGCAAGATTTTGTCTCTCTCTTAATGTCAAAAGTCCTGCTACATGATCAACATCACCATTCGTCAGAACTACCCCACTAATAGGGCTATGTCGTAAGTTTTTTTTTGGGTGCATTTGTCTATTGGCTAAAATTTGAGACCCTAAATCAGGTGAGGCATTAAATAAAAACCATTCACTGTCATTGGCTGTAACCGCAATTGATGATTGAGTTCTTGGAGACGTTCCATTCTCCTTACTTCTGACGGCCTTACTTACATCGCTGTTGCAGTTCCATTGAGGCGAACCTCCTCCAGCTGCTGAACCTAAAATTAAAATTTTTAACATCCCCTCACTTCAAACGTGCCCCTTAAATCAAATTAGACTTAAGGGGCCAGTTGCTTTAGCTAAGATTACTTCTCAGCGCAAGCGTATGAATTGATTTCTAGACCTACAGAGATCTCAGAAATCATTGGTTTTGTCCAAGCCATAATTTACTCCTTTTTATGGTTTAGATTAATATAGCTCACAACGAGCTAACATATATATATACATCGTTTATTAAAATATCCTGATTTTTTTATTCATTATAGATTCATTAAATGAATACCCTATATTTTCAGAATTTATTGTAAATAAGACATTATTTTTCTTGCTTGATAACCCAATCTTTGTGTATTAAAAACTGGTTCTTCACAAACGTATTCAGTTAATCTTGTTCTTTGATCAAACACTCTGGTATTCCATTCTAATTGAGCGTTCGCACTTAAAAATCTCTTATCTTTTTTATCTAATTTTTCTTTTCTGTACTTACGTATTAATTTTGAGGATTGTCCAATTGCTTTTCGGAGACTTTCTTGTCTGTCCACAAACTTAATAATACCTTCATATTGTCTATTTCTTTTATCTTTTGCTTTCTGATATAATCCAGCAAATAAAAATACTAATTTTTCTTTTTGCTCTGGTTTTTTAATCATTCCAAAATAAGAATGCTTTTTTGCGAACTCTTCGATTAAAAGAACCCCTTGCTCTTCTGGCAGAGTAGGGTCTGCTAAAAGGTTCACATATTCAATAACATCATCATGCTTCCACCAGTTTTTTAAAGGTTCTTCAATTTCAGGACCCTGCCAGATTGAACTTAGGTTTAGTTTGGGATTGTAAACTTGATCGCATGGCCATTTTTTTGGTGGCTGTTCAGGGGGTGCAGCCAACAATTGCTGGTCAAAGAGAACAATTAGATATAAACAAACTATAGAAAATATAAACTTTGAAAAATACATACCAACTCCTAATCTTTACTTTACAATAAATTTACCAACCATGCCTTTATTCTGTAATCTTTCAATTTCAAAATCATATTCACCAGGTCTAATTGGTACAAATTTAATTTCTATTTCACCTTCTCGTTCAAATTCAATTTCATTCAAAATAGGTGCATCTATTTCTACTCCCTCAATTTCTATGGAACGAATCCAAATGTTTCTAAAGAACTCCTCTGCCTCAAGCTCGTACTCTTTGAAACCCATACTCGAGATTTCAAGTCTGTAAGCTTTTCCAGTCTCCATATTAAATACTTTTTGAGACATATCATAATCACTTTTTTCAGATCCTAATTTTAATTCTAGTTTTTTTGCACGAATAGCAAGATCTCCTTTGGCGAACGTAACCGAGAAACTTAAAATACATGCAAAGGTTGATATTAAAAAAAACTTCATTTATTTGCTCCCTTTTTTTTGTAATGTTCCTCTTGCAGGATCATACCCTAAAATTGATAAAATTAAAAATATAAGAGTAAAAATTAAAATCCCAATTGTATACTCTATATTAATCTGCGAATAAAGAGAAAATCTGATTGATTCCACCGCATAAGTAAATGGGTTATAAAAACATACATAATATAACCATTCACTTGTTTCCTCAATTTTCCACAACGGGTACAACGCTGATGAAGCAAAAAACATTGGGAAAATAACAAAATTCATAACACCCGCAAAATTTTCTAATTGTTTAATTGCAGAAGATAGAAACATACCTAATGAGCCTAACATCAAACCAGATACTACCAAAGCAGGCAAAATTGTAAAATATCCTGAAATAGGTGGAATTATATCCCAAAGAGATGCAATTAATAAAAAGGCATAAACTTGCAGTATAGAAACAAAAACACCAGCTAGTAACTTTGAAATTAACAAAAACCACCTAGGAATAGGACTAACCAACATTGTTTTCATACTGCCCATTTCTCGATCGTAGACCATGGAAAGAGAACTCTGCATTCCATTAAACAATTGAATCATCGCAATTAAACCAGGTGCTATATATACTTCATAAGGAATGTAAGTTTCATACGGAGGAATTATTGCAACGCCAAGTACAGACCTAAATCCCGCAGCAAATATTCCTAGCCAAACTAGTGGCCTAACCAAAGCTGAAAAAAAACGTTCTTTTTGATGTATAAACCTTAAAGCCTCTCTCAACACTATTCCCTTAAAACATCTTATGTAAACAATAAGTTCCATGGTTATTCAAATTCCTACTAGTTTATTAAATGCTTCTCGAATATTTTTTGTTCTAGTTTTTTTTACGATTTTTGAAACATTGCCAGATTCAATAACTTTTCCCTTATTGATTACAATTACTTTTTCACCCTTATCTATCTCGTCAATTAAGTGAGTAGCCCAAAGGACCGCTAAATTATCTTTTTTACATAAATTTTTAACATGTTTTAAAATCATTTGCCTAGAACCAATATCTAGACCTACTGTTGGTTCATCCAAAAGTAAAAGTTTTGGTTTATGAAGCAGTGATCTAGCAATTTCAACCCTTCTTCTTTGACCTCCCGATAATGATCTAACTTTACTTTTTATTTTGTCATTCAACTTTATTCTATAGATTTCACTATCGATTCTTTGTTCAGCTTCAGAACTTGCTATACCATGAAGTGATGAATGATATTGAAGATTTTCTTTAACACTTAAGTCAAGGTCTAAAGTTGGTTGTTGGAAAACAACTCCAATATGTTTAAGTGCATTAACCGAGTTTAATCTTACATCAAACCCATATATCTTTATTGTCCCAGAATTATTATTATAAAGTCTCGTAATTAGAGAATATAAAGTTGTTTTACCAGCTCCATTTAATCCTAACAAGACAGTAAAATCACCTGGGCTTATGTTAAGGCTAACGTCGTCCAGAGCGGTAAAGTCTCCAAAATTGTGGGAAACGTTTTTTATTTCTAACGCAACAGTCATTGTGCTTAATCTATTAATAAAGCTATACTAATTGGGGCTTATAACAACTCCCCATGGAAACCTTCCTACTTTGACTGACTTTTCAACTTTGAGTTTATCTACGTTGATGATGGATACATCGTTACTAACCCCATTCGTACTCAACAAAGTCTTTTGGTCTGGGGTAAAAGCAAGTTGCCAAACCCTTTGACCAACAAGCAGATATTTAACTATTTCTTTTGTTTTTTGATCAATCACTGCGATCCTATTAGCTGGGCCCAAGGCAACAAATGTATATTTTCCATCACTTGTATGTCTAACACCTACGGGTTGAATACTTTCTTCATTAACACCAGGTATCTCAAATCCAATAGTGTGGGTGACCTCTTTTGTACTAGGGTTTATGACTTTAACAGTACCACCAATTTCAGCGGAGACCCAAACTTCACTATCATCTGGTGTAAACATTGCAACTCTAGGTCTTGCGTCAACAAGTACATTTTCTGTTATTTCGAGGGTGTCTGTGTTTATAAAGTGCGCCATATTGGTTGTTTCCGATGTATTGACTAATGTTTTTCCGTTATTGGTTAATCCCATACCTTCGGGCTCAACACCAACTGGGATATCATCAATGATCATCTTGTCATTCATATCAACTACTGTTACCATCGCGTCATCCTCGTTGGCTATGTAGAGAACATCATCATCAGGTGATAAAATAAAAAGTTCTGGATCAGGTCCTGAGGGTAAATGATATTTTAATTTCAGGGTTTTGGCGTCTCTTACTTCTACCCTGTCATCGTCCGATGCACAAATAAGTACAAGCTTTCCATCTTTTGACATTATAATGCCCCTCGGACGTTGCCCAACTTTTACTGTCTTAATAACTTTTTTTTTACCAATGTCAATCACACTAACTGTGTTATCTTTTTCGTTAGTTATATAAGCAAGGTTCGCTTTAACGCTAGTTAAGTTAAAGCAAAGGAAAGACATGAGTGCAACAAATATAAATTTCATGTTTATAATGTATTAAAATTTTTAAAATTTACAAGTAGATTCCGGCTGATCTTTTCCCATTGTATCAAGCTCACTGAATGGATGGATGTAACCTTCCTGTGGTGAAACAGAAACCATTGACCTTGGTGCAGCTAGCAATATAGGTTGCCTCAACTGACCATTCCATGACCTAAAAGAAACTTTTACACCTTTGTATGCGCCCAAACCAAATTTACTGCTTAACAAATAATTTTGTACTTTTTTTACATCATCACTTTTTATTCTTGTTATTGTTTCCCCAATGGCTCTTACCGCAGTCCAGGAATGGTAGTCTACCTCAGTCATCCATCTGCCACTCTCTCTTCTGAATCTATTTTGCATTTGTGTCGCACCCCATTGCTCATGCGTTCGATGCCAAGAACTTGGTCTCAAACCTTGTGTTCCAACAATTGGTCTTGGATCCCATGTTCTGTAAGCTAAGTACTCTCCAAATTCTCCAGCTTCATCTGCTACGACAAGAACATCATAACTTGAGCCTTTTGTGAATATTGGTACTTCCTTTCCAGCTGTTCTTCTTAAATCTGAAGTAAAGTCCCAAGTTTTTTCTTCTTTTATTTTAACATTAAATTTTTTTGCTGATTTCTTTAGAGCATCTGCGTATAGTTTGTCAGTTTTTTTTGGACCCGTAACTAAAAACCATTTTTTCCATTTTTTTTTTATTAAATACTGCGTGAGGGCATCAGCTAAAATAGAATGACTTGGAGAAATATGGAAGATATTTTTCCTACAATCTTCATTTCTCAATGAATCATTTTTTGCCCTCGTATTAAAAATTATTACATTTTCAATTCCTGGAATCTTCATTAGTGTAAGTAATTCAGCTTCATTTAGGTCTACAACGAAAAATTTTCTTCCTTTTTCCATTAATTTTTTGAACTCATTCTCGAGGTTCTCTTGCTTTAAAATTCTGTGAAATTCTATTTTATAGTCATGCCCCAAAAACCTCCCAGTAGTAAGATTATCCTCTATTGCTAACTTCACCCCGTAAAAACCCTCATCTTCAAGAATTGGATCAAGATTTGAAAGTACAGGGGGAACTTCCCTTTCCTTGGATATAAAAACTATCTCGGTTGTAATTGTAATTTCTTTTTGGAAAACTTTTTTACCTCGCTTCTCTCTTGCTTCTTTTCTCTCCCTATCTGCTTTTTTTCTTTCTTCAAGTTGTTGAATGGATAGCTCTCTGCTATCTGTGTTTAAGGACAATGAAAAAGCCAAACAAAAGAATATAATTAAAAAAAACTTTGCTCTCATAATTTTCACTACTATAAATAAATTTTAGAAAATGTTAATCTAAATCTTATATGAATAAAAAAATTTCGACAGATCTAATTCATGCAGGAAAAATTAGAACAGAGTTCATGGAAACTAGTGAACCTCTATTTCTTACATCAGGATTTGTATACAACACAGCTGAGGAAGCTGAAGCATCATTTAAAGAAAAAAAAAAAAGGTTTTTGTATTCACGTTTTGGTAATCCTACAATTGAAATTCTTCAAAATAAACTTGCAAAACTTGAAGGTGCTGAAGCTTGTTGGGCAACTTCAACTGGGATGGCTGCCGTTTTTACAATTTTTATGTCCTATTTAAAAAAGGGTGATAGAGTTGTTGCAGGAAGAGCTCTGTTTGGTAGTTGTCATCATATATTAACATCTATACTTCCAAGATTTGGAATTGAAGTAGAGTTAATTGATGGGAGTGATATTGAATCTTGGGAAAAAGCTCTAAAAAAAAAAACCAAACTAATATTTTTTGAAACACCATCAAATCCATGCTTGGAGATTGTAGATATCGAGAATGTTGTAAGTTTAGCAAAAAAACAAAAAACATTAGTTGTCGTAGATAACGTCTTCGCAACTCCAATTCTTCAAAAACCAATCGAATTTGGTGCTGACGTCGTAATGTATTCGGCAACAAAACATATTGATGGTCAGGGTAGAGTTATGGGCGGAGCAATTCTTGGAAAAAAAAAATATTGCGATGAAATAATCAAACCATTTATAAGAAACACTGGTCCATCTATTAGTCCATTCAATGCATGGGTACTTATTAAAGGTCTAGATACACTTGAACTCAGAATAAAAAAACAATCTGAAAATGCAAAAAAAGTCGTCAATTATCTAGAAAAGTCAGAACACATTGATAAAATTTACTACCCTCATTATAAAAACTTCAATCAATTTAGTTTAGCAAAAAAACAAATGAAAGACGGCGGTAATCTTTTATCCTTTGAAATAAAGGCTAAAAAAGAAAAAAAAAAAGAAAAATCATTTTCCTTTTTAAATAATTTGTCTTTAATAAACATTTCAAATAATTTAGGAGATACCAAATCACTCATAACCCACCCAGAAACAACTACACACCACAGATTAAGTCAGATGGAAAAGAAAGTATTAGGAATAAATAAAAATTTGATTAGAATTTCTGTTGGACTTGAAGATGTAGATGACATAATCAGTGACATTGATAAAGCTTTAAAGAAATCAATGGTAAATAAATGAAGAAAAAATATAAAGTTTCAGTTTTTGTAGAACCAATTTACCTAGAGGATCATTCAGATCCACATGAAGATAATTACCTTTGGGCCTACAGAGTTAAAATTAAAAATAATGAGGAAGAAAAAATTAAACTGATCAGTAGACATTGGAAAATTTTTGATTCTAATGGGAATCATAAAGAAGTTAAAGGCAAAGGGGTAGTTGGAGAGCAACCAACCATCGAGCCAGGAGATGAATTTGAATATACAAGTGGAACACCATTGAAGACCAGTTCTGGATTAATGCATGGTAGTTACCAGATGCAAAGTTTTGATGGAAAAGAATTTGAAGTTTCAATACCGGCGTTTTCTTTAGACATTCCAGATAAAGAAAATAAATTAAATTAATCGCATGGAAAATTTAAAGTCTTCTTTTTTTATAGTAGGAAATTTATTAGTTTTTTTTTCAATTTATTCATTTATTCCTGGGGTAGTAGACTATTTTTACGGTGGAACAGACTGGGTTGTATTCTTTGTTATTTCAATTGTCTGCTTATTCACAGGTTTGAATGTGTCTTTTATATTTAAAAGAAAGGACAAGGATGTTGAAGTGTTATCAGCATTTCTCCTTACATTAATTTCTTGGTTATTACTAACTTTCATAGGTGCCTTGCCTTTTTATTTGGGATCAACTGCATTATCACTCCCTGACTCACTTTTCGAGTCAATGTCAGGTCTCACTACTACTGGAGCAACGGTTATACAAAATCTTGATACAACCTCAGAATCAATCTTAATTTGGAGAGCTATGCTTCAATGGCTTGGAGGCATTGGTATAATTGTGATTGCTATTGCTATATTTCCAATATTAAAAATCGGAGGCATGCAACTTTTTCAGAGTGAATTCAGTTCAAAAGAAGAGAAAGTTCTTCCAAGAACAACAAAAATAGCTACAGGTATAGGTTTGGTTTATTTGTTCTTGACGTTATTGTGTTCACTTTTACTCCATTTTTCAGGCATGAGTTATTTTGATAGCATTGCACATGGAATGACAATAATAGCAACCGGTGGATTTTCCACAAAAAATATGTCCATTGGATTTTTCGACTCAATTTATACTGAATTAGTAACTATAAGTTTTATGATTTTATCTTCACTTCCTTTTATTTTGCTATTTCAATCATTAAGAGGTAAGCTTTCAGAATTATTCTTGAATTCACAAGTTCAATTTTTTTGTATTGTCATTACAACAGTCACTGTAATTGTAGCATTTTGGCTGAAAAGATATTACGAGGTTGATTTTCTTCAATCTTTAAGAATTTCAGCTTTTGCTGTTGTATCAATTTCTACAGGAAGTGGTTTTAGTACTTATGATTTTAGTGTTTGGGGCACATTTACTACATTGCTATTTCTTTTTTTAATGCTAATTGGAGGCTGCTCAGGATCATCAAGTTGTGGGTTAAAAATTTTTAGAGTACAGATTTTAATTAAATCTGCGTTAACGTTAATAAAAAGAATAATCCAACCTAGAGGTGTCTTTATTTCTACTTATAATGATAGAGAAATCAGTGAAGATGTTCTAAATTCTGTCACTGGTTACTTTTTTTTATATATTTTTGTTTTTGCAACATTGAGTTTAATATTAGCATTCGATGGCCAAGAAATAGTTACATCTTTATCCGGCGCAGCAGCAACTTTAGCAAATGTTGGTCCGGGTCTTAACGAAACAATAGGTCCAAGTGGAAACTATTCTTCAATTTCTAACTTTACAAAAATTTTTTTATGTTTGGGAATGCTAGTCGGAAGATTGGAACTTTTTCCGATACTAATACTGCTCTCACCTCAACTTTGGAAAAGATAAACCAATTAAATTTCTTTTAAACACCAAAGTAAAATAGCTTGATGGACATAGAGTCTATTTTCAGCTTCATTCCAGACGAGGGAATTTTCACCATCCATTACTTCATCTGTAACCTCACAACCCCTGTGTGCTGGCAAGCAATGAAGAAAAAAGGTCTTTTTGTTAGTCTTTGACAATAGTTCTTTATTGATTTGAAATTTTTTGAATTTTTTTAATCTCTCTGGACTGTTCTTCATTCCCATTGAAACCCATGTATCTGTAACAACAACATCAGCATTTTTTACAGCTAAAATTGGATCATCAAAGAGCTTGATTTTAGAACTTTTAATTTTTTCAATAATTTCTTTTTTTGGAAAATTTCCAACCGGACAAGTAATATTTAAATTATAATTAAAATGTAAACATGAATGAATCCATGAGTTACAAACATTATTTCCGTCACCTACCCATGAAATATTAATTTTGTCTAATGATTTAAAATTTTCTTGGAGTGTCATTATATCTGCAAGGATTTGACATGGATGACTATCATCAGTTAAACCATTAATTATCGGAACAGTCGACAACTTACAAAGATCATAAATTTGTTTTTCATCGGACCCTCTGTATACGATTATATCAACATATCTAGACAAAACTTTGATAGTATCTTCAAGGGACTCTCCCCTCCCCAATTGAGTGTCAGCATGATCTAATATTACAACATCACCATCTAGTTGTTTCATACCCACCTCAAATGACACTCTTGTTCTAGTAGAAGGTTTCTCAAAGATCATTGCTAATATTTTTTTTTTACTAAACTTTATTTTTCTATAGTCTTTTTTTAATTGATGACTTTTCTTTAAAATAGACTTCACCTGTGAACTTTTTAATTCATTTAAATTTAAAAAATGTCTAAATTTGTTGGTCATATGTTTTAAAAGTTTGAAAAAGCCTTATCAATTTTCTCTATCGCTTCTTCCACATGTTTCATTTCTAGTATTAGTGGAGGCAACATCCTAATTACATTTTGGCCGGCTTTTACAGTAAGCAATTTTTCTTGTATCAAAGATTTTATCAAAATCTCGTTATTCTCAATAGCTTCTAAACCAATCATTAAACCAATACCTCTGACACCTGAAACAAGTTTGGGAAATTTTGGGACAATTTCTTCTTTTAGTAATTTTCTTAGGTTGAAGCCTACCTCTCTTACATGATCAAGAAATTCTTCATTCAAAACAAAATTAAGCACCTCATTAGCTACTGCCATCGCCAATGGATTTCCTCCAAATGTTGATCCATGTGATCCAAGTGACATTGATTTTGTTGTTTTATTATCTAACAAAAGAGCACCAATAGGAAAACCACCACCTATTCCCTTTGCTATAGCAACAAGGTTTGGGTTTAGCTCTTTGACCCATTCTGTAGCAAGAAATTTTCCTGTTCTTCCTACACCACATTGCACCTCATCAAAGAAAAGTAAAATATCATTATCTTTTGCAATTTTCTGTATTTCTCTGAGGTATTGCTTTGAAGCAGGTGTTATTCCTCCCTCCCCTTGGACTGTTTCTATCATTATAGCGGCTGTTTCTTTATCAATATTTTTTGATATTGCTTTACTATCATTAAATTTAACTTGTTTAAATCCCTTCAAAATTGGTTCAAATCCCTCTGTTAATTTTGATTTTCCACTTGCTGAAATTGCCGCATATGTTCTTCCGTGAAATGCGTTTTTTGCACAAATTACCTTTGTCTTTTTAACATTCTTATTATTGAAATACTTTCTAATAACTTTTATACCGGCTTCCACTGCTTCAGTTCCAGAATTACAAAAGAAAACCGATTTCGCAAAAGAGTTGTTGGTTATCTTGTTTGCAACTTCCTGTTGATTACCAATTTTGAAAAGGTTTGAACAATGCCATATTTTTTCAGCTTGATCTTTTAAAGCAGATACTAGTGAAGGATGACTATGACCTAAACTTGTTACACCAATTCCACTTGTAAAATCAAGATATCTAGTTCCTTCTTTTGAATACAAATAAACCCCATCACCATGATCAATTTCAATATTTAGAGGATTATATACACCTAAAATACTCATTATGATCTAAGTCCATAACCTTTCTTAAAAATATGAATGGTTAATATTAGTAAAATTAAATTACTGAGAAACATGATAACATAACCTATCATTAAATTACTATCACCTTGTCCTAAAAAACCAAACCTAAAGCCATCTATCATATAAAAGAATGGATTCCAACTTGCTAGAAAATGCCAAAATTCTGGCAGTCTATCTACAGTGTAAAACGTACCTGATAAGAAAGTTAGAGGCAAGATAATAAAATTTGTAATTGATGCCATGTGATCAAACTTTTTTGCCCAAACACCGCATAAAATTCCTAGTAAAGATAATAAAAGTGAGGAAGAAAAAGCAAAGTAGAAAACAGTAAAAAAATTTTGAATGTTTATCGTGATAAAAAAATTAACTAAAATAAATACTGACAAACCTATTAATAACCCCCTGGTAACTCCACCTAATGCGTAAGAAAATGTTAATTCTAATTCTGAAACGGGTGGCATTAAGACATCAACAATATTTCCTTGAACTTTTGAAATTAAGATTGAAGAGGATGTGTTAGCAAAAGCATTCTGCATAATTGACATACATATTAATCCCGGTGCTAAAAATTCTGGGTAAGAGTAGTCACCACTCATCAAAAAATCTCTATCAATGGACAATGTAAAAATTAAATAAAATAATATTGTTGTTACGGCAGGAGCTAATATTGTCTGTGCGAAAACATTAAAGAATCTCTTAACTTCTTTTTTGTAAAGAGTAAAAAAACCAATCCAATTGAAGCCTTTAAAACTTTTAATTTTATACATAAAATTTATATGACTATTTAATTTTTAATTTTAATATATAGTTATGATATCTAATTATTTAAAAACTTATTCAAATTATTATCTATCACGATACACAGTTACCAAAAAAAAGTTTGAAGAAATATTAAAAAAAAAAATAAATAAGGACTTTTTTCAAAATAAAATTACGGAAGCTCAGAAAAACGAATTTATTTTAGAAATTGAAAGTGTAATAAAATATTTTAAAAGAATTGGAATGTTTAATGAAGAAAGACTTTTAGAAATAACATTCCAGAATTACACTAATAAGGGATACTCCAAAAAAAAAATTAGTTATAAGCTAAGAGAGGCAAAATTTGATAATATCTTGTTATCAAATTTTTTAGAGACCAAATTCAATAATCAAGAATTTAGTGAACTACTAATTACAAATTATTTGAAAAAATCAAAAATTATTGAAAAACAAAAAAAATTAAACATTCCACAAAATCAACTTTTTGATAAAGTATTAAAAAAATTAGCAATTCAAGGATTTGACTATGAAAATTCGTTTAAAATATTACAAAAGTTAATTTCAAATGGAAAATCTTTCTAAAATTATAAAAGAATTTAACTTTGATCAAAATATCTCTTTTTTGGGTATATCAATATCTAATTTCTTTATATCAATTTTAATACTGTTAACATTTATTTTATTAAAAGGAATAATAAAAAAAATAATTAAAAAAAAAATTTCGCTTTTTTTTAGGTTTTCAGAAAAAGAAATTAGAGACTCATTTCTCGATTCTATTGACAAACCCATTGGTTTTTTAGCGATTATAATTGGAATAACTATGGCTTCAAATTTTTTAGAAGCACCAGAAAAAATTTCATCATTCCTTAATAATATAAACCTCTCTTTGTTTACTATTCTTATATTCTGGCTGATAAGTAAAAGCATTCAACCACTGACTAAAAAAGTCAGAAATTTAAAATTTATATTTACTAAGGATTTATTGGATTGGTTCATCAGCGCAATCAAAATATTAATTTACATTCTTGGTTTCTGTGCTGTACTTGAATTGTGGGGAATAAGAGTTGGTCCAATAATAGCTGGTCTTGGTCTGTTCGGTGTTGCTGTTGCATTAGGAGCCCAAGACTTATTTAAAAATTTGATTTCTGGTGTTTTAGTATTAGTAGAAAAACGTTTCAAAAAAGGAGATGTAATATTAATTAATGGTGTAGTAGAAGGGAGTGTTGAGAAAATTGGTTTTAGATCAACTGCCATAAGAAAATTTGATAAATCATTATGCTTTATACCAAATTATCAATTTGCAGAAAATGCTGTTACTAATATTACTGAAATTTCAAATAGAAGAATTAACTGGATAATTGGTGTGGAATATAAAAGTACTATCAATCAACTGAAAAATATTTGCAATGATATTGAAAAGTTAATTATTTCAAATAAATCGGTTTTTCAAGTATCCGAATCTACACCCGTTATAGTCAAAATAAATGAATTTGCGCCAAGTTCTATAGATTTATTAGTTAGATGCTTCACAAAATCCAATGACTATAACGAATTTGTGGAGGCTAAGGACAAACTTGCATATGAAATAAAAAAAATTGTTGAAAAAAGAAAATGCTCATTCGCATTTCCATCACAAACAATTTATCTTGAAAAATAAAAACTAATTAACCAAAACTTTTAACTTTATTATCAAATGTATTCCACACACCTTCTTTTCCATCCCAACTTCCTGACGTTGCAACCTTGGAGTACTCTGTGGCTCTAGCTTCAAAAAAGTTTGCATGCTCAACTCCATTTAAAATTTCAGTTAACCATGGCAATGGGTGTTCTTTTATCCCAAACATTGGGTTTAAATTAAGTTGCTTTAATCTCCAATCAGCAATATACCTGATGTAGTTTTTTATATCTGATGGTTCCATTCCTTCTACAGGACCCATCTCAAATGCCAAATCAATGAAATTGTCTTCTAATTCGACAACTTTTTCACAGCATTCATTAATTTCATTTTTTAACTTAGTTGTCATGCATTTTGTTTCTTTAACAAATTCGTGGAAAAGCTTTACCATTCCCTCACAATGTAACGACTCATCTCTTACTGACCAAGTTACAATTTGTCCCATTCCTCTCATTTTGTTATGCCTAGGAAAATTTAACAACATTGCAAAACTTGCAAATAGTTGAAGTCCCTCTGTAAATCCGCCGAACATGGCAACCGTTTTTGCAATTTCGTGGTTAGAGTCAACAGTAAACTGTTGCATGTAGTCATGTTTATCTGACATTTCTTTATATTTCAAAAAAGCAGAGAATTCAGTATCTGGCATACCAATAGTTTCTAAAAGCAGTGCATAGGCAGCGATGTGAACGGTCTCTATATTTGAAAAAGCCGACATCATCATTTTTATTTCTGTTGGTTTAAAGACTTGCGAATATCTTTCCATATAATTATCGTTTACTTCGACGTCAGACTGAGTAAAGAATCTAAAGATTTGAGTCAAAAGATTTCTTTCATTATCATTTAACTTTATGACCCAATCTTTGCAATCTTCTCCTAGCGGAACCTCTTCAGGCATCCAATGAACTTGTTGTTGTCTTTTCCAAAAGTCATAAGCCCAGGGATATCTGAATGGTTTGTAAGAATGTGAGGGTGTTAACAGACCAGGTGTTTTTAGTATATTTTTTTTTTCATTTCCATCCATTTTAATGCTCCTTTTTTATTTTTTAAGTTAACCTTATTGACATGACAGACATTCTTCATAATCAGTTTTTTGTTCTACCATATTTTTTTTTGGCCATTGTTTAGTATTATCAGCTTCAACGCCTGCGTAACTTGCTCTTTGAATTGATTTAGATCTGCAGTAATATAAACTTTTAATTCCAAGCTCCCAAGCTTTCCAATGTAGCATCATTAAATCCCATTTATCTATATCGGCTGAGAGGTATAAGTTTATTGATTGGCTCTGACAAATGTATGGAGTTCTGTCTGCTGCCATTTCAACAATCCATCTTTGGTCTATCTCAAAAGCAGTTTTATAAACCGCCTTTTCATCTTCATTTAATTCCTCAATATGGGAAATTGATCCATCGTTTTCTAAAATACTCTGCCAAATTTTTTCGTTATTGAGGTTTTTGCTTTCTAATAGAGCTTCAAGATATTTATTTTTAACAGTAAAAGATCCTGAAAGAGTTTTATGAGTGTAAATATTTGCAGGTATAGGTTCAACACAGGCACTTGTGCCACCACAGATGATACTGATTGATGCTGTTGGTGCGATTGCTAACTTATGACTGAACCTTGCTTTAACTCCCATTTCATGAGCATCAGGACAAGCACCTTTTTCCATTGCCAAAATTAAGGATGCCTTGTCCGCTTCTTTTTTTAGATGCTTGAAAAATTTAGTATTCCAACTCTTAGCCACAGCACTTTCGAATGGAACCCCTTTTTTTTGCAAAAAACTATGAAAGCCCATTGCTCCAAGACCTACCGATCTCTCCATTTTTGCAGAATAAATAGCATTCTTCATGGAGTCAGGAGCTTTATTGATAAAGTCTTGTAGTACATTGTCTAGAAATCTCATGATATCTTCAATAAATTTCGTATCTTTAGACCATTCATCCCATTTCTCTAAATTAACAGAGGATAGACAACAAACTGCTGTCCTCTCTTTGCCGTGATGATCTAAGCCAGTATGAAGCATTATTTCGCTACATAAATTTGAGGTTTTGACATTCATACCAAGTTTTCTCTGGTGCTTAGCCATATTCTTATTTACAGTATCCATAAAAACTAGATACGGTTCTCCAGTTTGCATTCTGGTTTCTAAAATTTTCTGCCAAAGTTCCCTTGCATTGACTTTCCTTAAAGTTTCATTTGTTTTTGGACTTTTTAAACAAAATTCTCTATTGTGTTTTACACATTCCATAAATTCGTCAGTAATGTTTATACCGTGATGAAGATTTAAACTTTTTCTGTTAAAGTCACCAGAAGGTTTTCTTATTTCTAAGAATTCTTCGATTTCTGGATGATGAATATCAAGATAACAAGCTGCAGATCCTCTTCTTAGCGATCCCTGAGAAATTGCTAAGGTCAATGAATCCATTACTCTTACAAATGGAATGATTCCTGAGGTCTGACCTGATTTTTTTACTGTTTCACCAATCGATCTTACTTCACCCCAATATGTTCCGATACCACCACCGTTTGATGCTAGCCAAACATTTTCACCCCACGTTGACAAAATTCCATCCAGACTGTCATGTACAGTGTTTAAAAAACATGAGATTGGCAAACCTCTTTTCGCTCCTCCATTTGAAAGGATTGGAGTTGCAGGCATAAACCATAATTTAGAAATATAGTCATAAATTCTTTGAGCATGAGAGTCATTATCGCTGTAGCTTTGAGCAACTCTCATAAACATATCTTGAAATCTTTCGTTGGGTAACACGTACCTGTCGTTTAGAGTGGCTTTTCCAAAATCTGTCAAAAATCTATCTCTTGTGTGATCTATTTCTAGTCTTTTTTGGCTTTTATTAATTTTTTTCTCATCTAGTTTCTCTTCCACTAGATTCAAAACGTTTAAATTAGATTGATTCATTTAAATTCCCTACCTTAAGAGTTACAAACACAACATATAGTAATAAAAGTATAATTATTGTCAACCTATAGTATTAAGTTTTTTATTTTTTTTATGGCGTGCCCGGAGAGAGTCGAACTCCCAACCTTCTGATTCGTAGTCAGATGCTCTATCCAATTAAGCTACGGGCACTTTTATTACTAAATTTTTATAAAAACAATTTTTATTATAGTTAAAATTAAAATATTAAACTTATATAAAATTTTTTTTTGTTTATTTTAATATTTTTATAGGCTATAAATTAAAAAATCGAACTTTAGTTAATAATATTATTTATACGCGTAGAAAACATGATTAAAACACATCTTAAATATTTTGCACTAGCTTTAATTTTTAGCTGCTATTCTTGTACAGGGGTTCAAGAATATGTATTCCCATCATTATCTGATGAAGAAGTTGCAGCACCCCCGGCTCTTGAAGACGTGCCAACAGCAGTCGAAGATATAAACCAGCAAGCTAATGCGCAAGAAATACCACCATCTCAATATGCCCCTCCACCAACAATGACTGCACCACAGGTCGTAAATGATACAGGACCAACTGGAACCTTCGTTGGCGGAAAAATTAACCAATTCAGAGCAGATCTTACCAGCATACAGAATGCTATTTCATCACACAATAATGATTTCTTAAGATTTAAAGACTTGGTTGACGAACAAACATCTGTTTACCAAGGTCTTTCGAGTGCAATAAGATCCAGATTGCAGATTGGTACCACACCTGGAAACCCAATTTTAGTTGGTCAATGGAATGATGCCCAACGAGCCCTGGAAGATATTCAAAATAATGTAAACAACCTACAAATCGTCAATAACAGGGTTACAGCTGATGCTGCTTTGATTGGTCACTTGAAAAATGCTATTGACTCAAGTTTTTTTATATCTGGAGCGATTGATGAAGATCACAATCAGCTTAAGGTTTTAAAAGACGATGTCCAAAGAACATCTGTACTCTATGATCGTCTGATGACCGAACTTGAAGATAAAATTTCTAGAGAAATTCAAATATTGAATGATGAAAGACAATATATGAAGCAACTTGCTGAAGATGTTGAGATTGGAAAGTTTGGAAGCAAAGTTAGTGCTCCTCCAACTCAATCAGGTAGAGGTGATATTCAAAGTACAGACTCAACTGAAACACCAACTCCGCAGCAAATTAAAGTTGCTCCCATAAATTATGACAACGCTATACTTGTTATTAAATTTGATGATTCAAATTTTGACTATTCAACTGCATTGTTCGAGTCCATTTCTGGTGCCCTAGAGCAGATGCCATCTGCTGGTTTTGAAGTTGTTGCAGTTAGTCCAGCCGGCGGTTCTAGCTACGCCGATCAAGCGAGAAGCAGAGCATCGGAAGTATTTTCGAAAATCGTAGAGATGGGAGTTCCTACTGAAAGACTTTCAATTGCTTCCTCCACCAGTTCTTCTGCACAAGCAGAAGAAGTTCATATTTATCTCAAAAACTAACTCATTTTTTCAACAATCTACCTTCTGATAATTTATATCTTCCAACAATACCGATGTTATCAATTAATCTAACTTTATGGATTTTGGCACTAATAAAAACTCTACACTTACTAAAAGTAAAATCCATATTTTCAAGATTTGTTTCTTTTAACACTTCAATATAATTTAGTTTAAGAATATCTTTATTTTGAAGTAATTTTCTGATTTTTTCTAATTCAGAATAGTAAAAATTTCCACTTTCAATTAATTGTTTAATTTTAAAAATAGTATTAGGTAAAATTTTAGCTTCGATTAGATTTTGTTTTAATAATTCGTTTCTTGATGATAATGCTATTTTATTTTCATCGCGTACAGTTTTGACAATCTTTACTTTTGTTGAATAATTATAGTCTTTAATAATCTTTTTTATAATGAGTAATTGTTGAAAATCTTTTTCTCCAAGAAATATATTGTCAGGTTTTAAAACTTCCAGAAACCTCAAGATTACAGTTCCAACTCCTTCAAAGTGTCCTTTTCTTTCAATCCCACATAGTTTATTGGAGATATCTCCGAGTTTAAGAACATCAGAATTTTTAGGTATAAAATCTAAATTTGGTAGAAAAAGCAGATCAACAGACTCATTTTGGAGAAGTTTTTTGTCTTTTTCTGATGTTCTAGGATAAGTGTGATAATCTTTTTTATCATTGAACTGCAAAGGATTTATAAAAATACTCACTATTACCTTATGGGTTTGTTTTTTTGCTTTTCTTATTAAACGCAAATGACCTTCATGTAAATTCCCCATTGTGGGGATAAAACTAATTTTTTGTCTTAAATCTCTTATCCGTAAAACGTAATCTAATAATTCTACATTATTTCTTATCAGTAGCATTGTTTCTTACTGGGATATTTTTTTGTATTTACGTCATTTGTGAATTTTTTTAATGATTTCTGAGTTAGTTCAAAAAAATCAAAATACTTTTTTGTAAACTTTGAATCGAATTCAGTCATACCTAGAATATCCTCTGTAACAACTATTTGTCCTTTACAAGTTGATGATGCTCCAATTCCAATCAAAGGTAATTCAGAAAATTTTACTAACTGATCAACTAAACTTTTCAAAGTACACTCAATTACAACAGCAAATACTCCAGCTTTTTCAAGTAGACTAATATCCTTAAATATTTGATTTTTCTCCGATTGCTTTTTTCCATAAACTTTTGGTTTTCCAAAATTTGATTGTGGAAGCATTCCCAGATGACCCATTACTTTAATTTTATTATTCGTTAGATACTGAATAGTTTTGTGCAATTTTTCTCCACCTTCTAACTTTACGGCATTAGCGCCAGTTAATGAAATTATTTTTTTTGCATTCTTTAAAGCTTCTCTTTTCGATTTTTCGTATGTTCCAAATGGCATGTCAACAACTACAAAAGAATTCTTGGTGTTTTTGACAACAGATCTTGCGTGTAAAATCATCATTTCCAATGTTACATCTCTTGTTGATTTTAAACCATAAATAACAGGTCCTACAGAATCTCCAACAAGAATGATATCTGCATATTTATCAACCAATTTTGCAATTGGAACAGTATATGCCGTTAAACACAAAATAGATGGTTTACCTAAAATTTTAGTTAATGATTTATTTTTTAATTTTTTATTCAAATTTTTCCTTTAAACTTTTATTTAATGAAATTTGTAATAATTTATACTTTGATCATGAAAAAAAAAATCATTTTTTTTCTTTTAATATATTATTTATTTTTCCCTGGTTTAGCTTATTCTAAAGATATCAATCCCACCATACAGCCAGAACCTTCTTCTGAAAAAGAAAAACTAAATAAATACAAATTTGGAAAGTTTAAAAACTTTGTCATTGTTACCGCCAATGATTATGCAACAAGAGTAGGTTATCAAATTATTAAAAAGGGAGGTACCGCAGCTGATGCTGCGGTGGCCATACAAATGATGCTTGGCCTCGTTGAACCTCAATCTTCTGGACTAGGGGGTGGAACCTTCATTACTTACTATGATCAAAAAACCAAAAGAAAACATAGCTTTGAAGGAAGGGAAAAGGCCCCTCAAAAATTAAAAAATGATATATTTTTAAATGATGATGGAAGGCCAAAGAAATTTTTTGATGCGGTTATTGGTGGGTCATCTGTAGGAGTTCCTGGAACATTAGATGCACTCTACAAAGTTCATCAAAAATTTGGAAAACTCTCATGGAAAGAAGTAATTGAACCCGTGATAAGATTTTCTGAAGAGGGATTTATACCATCGAATAGATTAATAAATGCTTTAAAAAAAGAGAAATATTTATTTGAAATTTATCCTGAATCTAATTTTAAAAAAATTGTAGAAGAACCTAAAAAGAAATTTTTTAACAGGGAGTACACATCGACGTTAAAAAAATTATCAGAAAATTATAAAAGTTTTTACAACACAAAGATTGCAGAAGATATTGTGAAAATAACAAATCAATCCAACAGCCCAGGTGTTTTAAATCTCAATGATATGAAAAATTATAAATCTATACACGAAAAAGCGCTCTGTCATAAATTAACCAATAATTATGAAGTTTGTGGTCCTAACTTACCTTCATCAGGAACAATTTGTGTGGTTCAAAGTTTGATTTTATTCGAGCAAATCTTTGCTGAACAAATTAAATCAAATTCTTCATTTTCTCCAGATCTTAATAAAGTATTAGAAATATTGGATTTTGTTTACTTTTTAAGAGATAGATATCTTGGTGATCCTAATTATGTCTATATTAATAAACAGAGATTATTTGACAAAGATTTTTTGTTTAAAAACTTTAAGTCTTTTAAAAAAGATTCCAAAGTCTCAAGTATTCAAAATATTGATGAAATTCTCAATTCTACATCTCATTTTAGTATTGTTGATAAATCTCAAAATGTATTATCTGCCACCTCAAGTATTGAAAGTTCATTTGGTTCTAGGTTATTAACAAATGGATTTTTCCTAAACAATCAATTAACAGATTTCTCTTTTAAAATTAGAGATGATGAAGGAAATCTGATAAAGAATAGACCGGCTGCAGGAAAAAGACCATTGAGCTCAATGTCTCCCTTGATAATATTTGACGAAAACGAAAATTTTTTAATGACACTAGGATCTCCAGGCGGTAAAGCAATTATTTCTTATGTATTTAAATCTTTAATTTCTATTCTTTACAGCAATAGTAACATTAAAGAAGCAATTGAAGACCCAAATTATATTAAAATTAGAGGTAAAATATATATTGAAGACGAGAAATTAAATAACAAATTAGCAATTAAAGGTGTTAAAAGGAATCTTACAAGTGGTTTAGGAATAATTTTTAAAGAAAAGGAACGATATCTAGCTGGAGCAGATTCGAGAAGAGATGGAACAGTAAGAGGAAATTAATAAATAATTTTACAAATTTTAAATAGTAGTATAATTATAATAAAAATGATTTGAGATTAATATGAAAAGAACGTTTCAACCAAGTAACCGAGTCAGAAAAAATAGACATGGTTTTAGATCAAGAATGTCCACCCCTGGTGGTAAAAAAGTCATTGTTAGAAGAAGACAAAAAGGAAGAAAAAAGCTTTCTGCCTGATAAAATCCTGACTTTAAAAAAAAGGTCGGAGTTTCTTTTTATCAGAAATTCAGGCAAATCGCTTTTTTGTAAATATTTTATTGTTAACTACCATTTAGAAGAAACTCAATCTATAAGAATCGGTCTTACAGTTTCAAAAAAAATTGGGAATTCTGTGAAAAGAAACTATGTAAAAAGAGTAATCAGATCTATAATAAGAAATAACATTAAAAAAATCTCCGTAGGAATTTCACTTGAAATTATTCCCAAAAAAAACCTAGATAAAGTAAAATACAATGAGTTGGAAATTGATTTAATAAAAGCCTTCAAAAATTTAAATATTTAGATATATTAAAATAAAATTTTCTCACTATTGATGTAATTTTCGCTCATGGATAATCAAAAAAACCTACTACTTGCTGTTCTTTTTTCACTAATCGTTTTGATAGGTTACGATTTCTTCTTTAACCCAAAAACTAAAATAGACAATCAAAATACTCCCCCCGAGATTATAAAAAAAAATGATGAAGATATTCCAACACTAGATAACAGAGAGTTTACAAAAAAAAATAAAGTTGAGGAAAAGCGAATTGATTTTGAATCCAAAAGATTGAAAGGTTCAATAAATTTATATGGCGCAACATTTGACGATATCTCTCTGAAAGATTATTTCGAAACAATTGATAAAAAAGCAACTATCAAAATACTATCGAAGGAAAGTTCAGTAAAACCATATTTTTTGAGATTAGGTTGGGCTTCAACAGATAAATCAATGCCAATGCCAAATAAAGATTCTCTTTGGACAGCAGATAAACAGAAATATGCTGAAGATGAGAAAATCATACTTAGATGGAATAATGGAAAAGGCCTTACATTTAATAGAAAAATATCTATTGATGAAAATTTTATGATTCTAGTTGAAGACGAAGTTTACAATCAATCTGGAAAAAAGATTGAACTGACTAACTACTCATATTTAAGAAGATTAAATCATAGACCACAAAATAAATTTTTTATTTTACATGAAGGTCCACTAGGGGTTTTCAACGATACTTTAAAAGAAGTCTCTTATGAAGAGATAGAGGAGGAAAATGAAATAGTTGAAGTAACCCAAAATGGATGGATAGGTTTCACAGATCATTATTGGCAGGTTGCAATTTTTCCAGAAAATGACAAACCCTTCAAAGCAAGATTTAAAAACCTAAAAAATCAGCCTAATTCTGTTCAAATAGATTTTCTAAATGAATCAATTAAAACCCTAGAGAATAAAGAAAAATTAAAAATAAAATCTTTTATTTTTGCTGGTGCAAAAGAAGTCCCTCTTATAGATAAATATATTGATAAATTAAAAATTAATAAACTTGATCTTTCAGTTGATTTTGGCTGGTTTTATTTTTTGACTAAACCATTGTTTTATGCCCTGCACTTCTTGTCAGGATTATTTGGAAACTTTGGAATAGGTATTATCATTCTTACCATTTGTATAAGAATCATTCTCTTTCCATTGGCAAATAAGTCATTTAAATCTATGAATGCTATGCGGATCTTAACACCAGAAATTCAAAGACTTAGAGAAAGATATAAAGATGATAGAGCTAAAATGAATCAAGAAATGTTTGCAATGTATAAGGAAAAAAAAATTAATCCTGCCTCAGGCTGTTTGCCAATTTTAATTCAAATCCCAATTTTCTTTGCACTTTACAAAGTACTTTTTGTATCAATAGAGATGAGGCACGCACCTTTTTTTGGGTGGATAAACGATTTATCTGCTCCCGATCCAACAAGTTTATTTAACCTTTTTGGAGTGATACCTTGGGATCCTCCAATGTTCCTAACAATTGGGGTTTGGCCTCTTTTAATGGGTTTAACTATGTATCTTCAACAAAAAATTAATCCTCCACCACCAGACCCTATCCAAGCAAAAATATTTATGATGTTGCCTTTGATTTTCACTTTTTTATTAGCTACCTTCCCCTCTGGAATGGTTATCTATTGGACTGTTAATAATATACTATCCATTGCTCAACAATATTTTCTTTTAAAAAAGCAAAAGAGACAAACAGAATAAAATGTCGGGGTAATAGTTAGAGAAATGAAGGAGGTTTGGAAATTTATAGATGATATTCATGAATTTAGTTCCTTGCCACCAGCAGACATTCCCGAAATTGTTTTTTGGGGAAGATCTAATGTTGGCAAATCGTCTCTTATAAATTCACTTACACAATCATCTATAGCTAAAACATCAAAAACTCCTGGCAGGACAAGATCACTAGTTTTCTTTCAACTTGAAAAAAAATTAAGAATTGTTGACTTTCCTGGATATGGATTTTCAAAAATATCAAAAAAAATTGAAAGTAAACTTGATAGTCTTATCGATCAATACTTACAAAAAAGAAAATGTATTGAAAAATTATTTTTGCTCATAGATTCAAACCTTGGATTTAAAGATACAGATAAAATTATAATAAATCAGTTAGATGTTATTTTAAAAGATAAAGTTATTATTGTATTTACAAAAAAAGATAGGATAAAAAATAATTCTGATAAAGAAAAACTTAAATTTTATAACGATGTTGCCTATTCAAAATTCAAGAAAAAATTCTTTAATACTAGTATTAAAGATACTAATGATATAATTTTATTGAAAAAGTTCATGATGCGTCCGTTAGTCCAGAAAAATGAAATTATCAAAAGTAAATAAAAAATTTTCTATTGACAAAGCAACTATTTTGTCGAAAGCACTTCCCTTCATGCAAAGGTATGCAGGAAAAAATATAACTATTAAATTTGGTGGGTCAGCAATGGGAGAAAAAAACTTTTCGCACTGTTTTGCAAAAGATATTGTTTTACTAAAGCAGGTTGGGATTAACCCAATAGTAGTTCATGGAGGTGGGCCTAAAATAAAAGAAATGCTTGACAAACTTGGAGTAAAAACTGATTTCATAAATGGATTGAGGGTTACCGATAAGGAAACAATAAATATAGTTGAAATGATCCTTTCTGGATCAATTAACAAAGAAATTGTTATGGAAATTAATAAAGAAGGTGGAATGGCTATTGGACTATCAGGAAAAGACGGTTTGTTAGCAGAAACAAAAAAAATTAAATTAGGTGCAAATAAAAAATTAAAAGATTTAGGTTTTGTTGGTGAACCTGTAAATATTAACAAAGACCTTCTTTACTGGTTTTTAGAATCACATTTTATACCAGTAATCTCCCCAATAGGTTTTGATAAAAAATTTGATTCATTTAATGTAAACGCTGACACAATGTCTGGGAAGGTTGCATCATCTGTTCTTTCAGAGAGGTTAGTACTTTTAACTGACGTTGATGGTGTTTTAGATAAAAAAGGTAATCTAGTTTCTGAATTGTCTATAACTGAAGCAAAAAAACTAATCAAAGATGGTACAATCTCTAAAGGCATGATTCCCAAGGTAGAGACATGTATAGAGGCTGTAAAGAATGGAGTAAAAGCTGCTGTAATTTTAAATGGAAAACTTTCACACGCTATACTTTTAGAAATTTTTACTGAAAGAGGTGTAGGAACATTAATAACCAAATAATGAATTTAGATATATTCAATGATAAAACGACTTGGTTGTTTGATCTAGACAACACACTTTATCCTGAGAAATCAGGAGTTTTTGAACAAATTGATGAAAGGATGAAAATTTATATTTCACAAAAACTTAAAATTTCCAAAGAAAAAGCATTTGATTTACAAAAATTATTTTACAAAAAATACGGTACTACACTCTCTGGTTTGATAAAACATTATGATGTTGATCCAGAGGAGTTTTTGGAATTTGTCCATGATATAAATTTTGATAATTTAAAGAAATCTAATAAATTAAAAGAAAATTTACAGTTACTTCCTGGCAAGTGTATTGTGTATACAAATGGTGATTCTGACTACGCATCTAAAATATTAGAATCTTTAGGGATAAAGACTATTTTCACTGATATTTTTGATATCAGAAAAGCAGACTATATTCCTAAACCTACTAAGATATCTTTTGATATGTTATTAAAAAAATACAGTATAATCCCAGAAAGAACTGTATTTTTTGATGATTTAGAAAAAAATTTAGTTTATGCATTCCAAAAAGGAATAACAACAATTCATATTTCAGACAAAAAAAATGTAAAAAAACCATACATTAGTTTTAGATTTAAAACTGTAATTAATGCATTAGATATGATAATAAAAAGCATGGAGTAAATTGAAATAATGGATTTAAAAATTAAAAATGATATTGAGAATTTTTGGAATAAAAAAGATGAACTCAATTTTTCAGATCCATCAATAAAAAAAACAATATTGCAAGTTCTAGAAAATCTAGATTCTGGAAGTATTAGAGTTTGTGAAAAAAAAAATGGGATTTGGGTAACAAACGAATGGATAAAAAAGGGTATACTACTTTCGTTTAAATGTCTTGAAAACAATATTTTCTCTAGTGGTATATCTAATGCCAGAAGAGGACAATACAGTTGGTACGATAAGGCTTTTTTAAAAACATCAGGTTGGGTTGAAGACGAGTGGACAAAAAGGAACTTCAGGTCTGTTCCTGGTGCGGTTATTAGGTATTCATCGTTTATAGCTGAAAATGTAGTTCTTATGCCTTCATTTGTGAACTTAGGAGCTTATGTAGATAGCGGGACAATGATAGACACATGGGCTACAGTAGGATCATGTGCACAAATTGGAAAAAATGTCCATATCTCTGGCGGTGCAGGAATCGGTGGGGTACTTGAGCCTCTTCAGGCAAACCCGGTTATTATCGAAGATAACTGTTTCATAGGTGCACGTTCAGAGATTGCAGAAGGTGTAGTTGTAGAAGAGGGCTCGGTAATATCAATGGGAGTTTATGTTGGTGCATCAACAAAAATTATTGATAGGGAAACTGGTGAGATTTTATATGGTAAAATACCTCCATATTCTGTAGTAGTTCCTGGTTCAGTTCCAGGTAAAAAATTAAATTCTGGAACTTCACCTAGCCTTTATTGTGCTGTAATTGTAAAAAGAGTTGATGCTAAAACAAGATCTAAAACATCTATAAATGATCTTTTAAGGTCATAATGAATACTTTAGATTTATCTTCAAAACTAATAAAATTCAAAAGTGTAACACCGGATAACTCAGGTACATTAGAATATATAGAACAAATTTTGAAAAAAAATAGATTTGAGTGCCATCTTCTTGAATTCGGAAAAGATAAAATAAAAAATTTATATGCTTCTTTCAAAGGTGGAAACGGTCCTAACATTTGTTTTGCCGGTCATACAGATGTAGTTCCGCCTGGAGATTTGAAACAATGGAATACAAATCCATTTATTCCAGTTGTTAAAAATGGGAATTTATATGGAAGAGGAGCAAGCGACATGAAAACAGCTGTAGCATCTTTTATTATTGCAGCACTGAACTTTCTAGAAGAAAAAAAATTTGCCTTTAAAGGAACTTTATCTTTTATCCTTACAGCCGATGAGGAGGGTGAAGCAGAATTTGGAACGAAAAGTGTTATCAAATGGCTTAAAAAAAAAAATAAAAAAATTGACTACTGTCTAGTAGGTGAACCAACAAATCAAAAAAAGTTGGGAGAAATGATAAAAATTGGAAGAAGGGGCAGTGTAAACTTCTCATTAAAAGTTTTTGGATCTCAAGGTCATGTAGCATATCCAAGTATGGCAAGTAATCCCATAAATGACCTAATTAAAATTTGTTATAAACTTCAAAGACCCTTTGACAAAGGCTCAAGACAATTTCAACCTACCTCATTAGTTATAACCTCAATTGATGTTTCAAATAAAATAAGTAATCTCATTCCTAATCAAGTGGAAATGAAATTTAATGTTAGATTTAATGACAAATTTAAATCATCAGAAATAATAAAGATTATTATAAAAAGAATAAAGTCAGTGACATCAAAATATAAATTATGTTCTAAAGTTTCTGGCGAGTCTTTCATAAATAGTTCTAAATTATTGACTGATCCACTAGTGAGTTCTATTAAAAAGATAACCAAAGTTAATCCTAAATTAAGTACTTCAGGAGGAACATCTGATGCAAGGTTTATCTATCAAATATGTCCTGTTATTGAATTTGGTTCAATTGGAAGAACTATGCATAAATCAAACGAAATGGTTGAAGTAAAAAATATCGAAAAACTTACTCAAATTTACAATGAATTTTTAAATCTTATGTTTAAGTAGTATATTCTAGTATTTAATTTTTTCTAAATAAAGTCCATGTGCTGGTACCGTTGGACCAGCATTTTGTCTATCTTTAGATAGGAGTATTCTCATAATTTCTTTTTCATCTCCATTTTCTAAAGAAACCTTGATTAATGTTCCTACTATAATTCTTACTTGATTGTGTAAGAAAGATTTCCCAATAATTCTCAATTCAATACATTCATTAACCTTTTTAATTTTAATATTCTTAATTGACCTTATTGAGGTTTTTGATTGACAGTGTTTAGATCTGAATGCATTAAAATCAAATTTTCCAATCAAAGGTTTAGATAATTCTTTTAAATTTTCTATGTCAATTTCTTTTGGAACAAACCAAGCCCTATTAGAAAGTATAGTAGAGTGGATTCGTCTATTTAAAATCTTATATAAATAGGTTTTTTCTTTTACAGAAAATCGAGAATCAAATAGTTCAGATACTCTCTCCGATTTTAAAATAACTATATTATTTTTACTTTTAACCAATAAATGGTTCAAGGCAAATGCAATTTTACTTATTTCAAATTCAATTTTGTCTATGTCAAAATGTGCTACTTGGTAAAGAGCATGAACACCAGCATCAGTTCTCCCGGCAACATACAATCTAATATTCTTTTTAAACAACTTCTTTAAACATTTCTCTATTTCCTCTTGAATTGATTTTCCAGACTTTTGAATTTGCCATCCGACGTAATTACTTCCATCATATTCAATAATTAGTTTGATTCTCTTCATTAGGAAAAAGAGAATGTTTTTATTTTATTTCCATTTAAATAATCCATTACAGCCATTGGACTCTTTCCCTCTTTTTGAATAATTTCTATTTTTAAGAAATTTCTTCCGCATTTTACTTTAAAATCTTCAGTAATATCCCCCACATTGTATTTTTTTTTTGGGGAATCATCCTCATCAATGATAGAGGCTTTAAGAATTTTAATTCTAGATTTAGAATTCTTAAAATTTGTCCAAGCACCAGGATATGGACTAAATGCCCTGATTTTTAGATTTATTTTACTAGCATCCTCAGTCCAAATTATTTTAAATTCTGACTTATCTAATTTGTTTGCATAACTCGCTAATTCCTCCGATTGAAATTTAAATGAAAAATTATTGTTTACAATATCAATTATTCCCTGTTTTAGTAATTTTTTGCCATATTGTAAAATCTTGTTGTAAATAGTCTCAAAATTATCGTCGGAATTAATTGCAAAACTTTTTTCTAAGATTACTGGTCCAGCATCTAACTTTTCATCCACTCTCATTATACAAACACCAGTCTTCTTATCATTTGATAATATTGCTCTATGAATAGGTGCTGCACCCCTCCACCTTGGAAGAAGAGAAGCATGAATATTAATGCTCAGAAAATTTGGAAGATTTATCAATTTTTTCGTTAAAATGTTTCCATAAGCTACAACAACGTTAATATCTACATTTTCTTTAGAAATTTTTTTAAAAAACATCGCATCTCTGCAATTAAGAGGTGTAAATACTTTGATATTTTGTTTTTTTGCCCACTGGTGAACAGGCGACAATTTTTCTTTTTTTCCTCTTCCTGACTTCCTAGGAGGCTGAGAAACTACAAAAGAGATTTTAGCTCCGTTTGTGAACAAATATTTTAAGAAATGCAGAGAAAAGTCAGGTGTTCCATAAAATCCAATTTTAACGTCATGTAGTTTCTTCATTTTTCTTTTTTTTTAATTTTTTTACTTTCTCAATTGCTCTTTTTTTCTTTAAACTGGATAAATAATCAATAAACAAGATACCATCTAGATGATCAATTTCATGCTGTATACAAATAGAAAAGAGCCCTGAATAAATCTTTTTATTCTTCTTTCCTTTTAAATCTAACCATTCAACTTCAACCTCTTTTGCCCTTTCTACATCAGCGTAATATCCTGGTATTGACAAGCAACCTTCTTCGTTTGAAGATTTTTCTGGAGATTTTTTCAAAATTCTAGGATTTATGAAAACTACTGGAGATGATTTATTATTTTCTTTCAAATCAATAACAACAATTCTTTTTTTTATTCCTACTTGAGGAGCAGCTAAACCAATACCATTTCCAGAATCGTATAAAGTGTCAAACATATCTTCGATTATCATTTTAAGATTATTATCAAAAATCTTTACCTCAGAACTTTTGCACTTCAATCTTTTGTCAGGAATTGTTAATATCTCTAAAATGCTCATCGAAAAATATTATGGAATTTGAAAACACTATTATTTATATCGCACTTTTAATAACTATTGTTTTTTTATTTTTACAGTTTTTTATATCAAACAACAATACAAAAGAAAGAATAAAGGTTCTTCTCGAACAACAGTTAGTTTTAGAAAAATCAATCTCGGAGTTAATAGTTAGGCATTTTGATAAAATGGATTCAAAATTTGATAGAACATCATCAGATAATATTAATAATCTTAGCATGATAAGAGAAAAAATGTCTCTCATAGACAGGGCGCAGCAAAATATTACAAGTTTGACAGAGAATGTTGTTGATCTAAAAAACTTCTTAGCTAATACAACACAAAGGGGAAGGTTTGGAGAAATACTGCTTGAAAATCTTGTTAAAGATTATCTTCCTAAAAATAATTATGAGTTTCAAAAAACTCTATCTAATAATTCACGTGTTGATTGTATGATCAAATCATCGGGGTCTCTGGACAAACTTTGCATAGACGCAAAATTTCCTAAGGAAAGTTTTGATAAGTTCCAAACAGCAACCTCGAGGGATGAAAAAGCTAAATATCTTAAAGTTTTTAAAAACGATGTTAATAATCATATCAAAGACGTAAAAGAGAAATATCTAATACCAGGCGAAACCTCAGAAATTGCCTTAATCTTTATACCGAGTGAACAAATATACCTCGAAATTTTTAAGCTTTTTCCAGAATTAGGAAATACATTTTATGAAACAAAAATTTTCTTAATTTCACCCACCACACTTTGGATAATACTCAGTTCAATTGAGAGTTTAATTAAAGACCAAAAAATAAAAGATAACTCAGCTCTTATTTTTCAATACATAAAAGATCTAAACCTAGAACTTACCAGACTTGAAACAAGAGTAAAAAAAATGGATACTCATTTTTCCAGCGCTCAAAATGACCTGAATGATATTCTAGTTACAACAAAAAAAATATCTCAAAAAAAAGATAGACTGCTTAAACTTGACGATAAAACTAACTAATATTTTTTACCTCAGATCTTGAAGTGAATGCTGCTGACATAGTATTGTAATCCAGTAAATCTAACTCACCTCCCACAGGCATGCCCTGGGCTAATTTTGTTGTTAAAACACCTGCCTTCATACATTGATCGGCAATAAATTGACCAGTTATTTGTCCTTCTGTTGTAGCATTGGTTGCAATTATAATTTCCTTAACTTTTCCCTGTTTAATTCTCTTTATTAATTGGGTCAGATTTAATTGATCAGGCCCAACACCGTCCATTGCCGATAAAACTCCTCCTAGTACATGATATTTTCCGTCGAATGCATTACTCTTTTCAATTGCCCATAAATCTCCAATGTCTTCAACAACACAAACCTTTCCATTATCTCTTTTGGCATTCAAACAAATATTACAAGGGCTCGTAAGATCAATATTTCCACATTCTTCGCATAATACTAACTCTGATTGTACTTTTTCCATTGTTGTCATTAAAGAGGGAACAATTTTATCTTTATGTTTCAAAAGATAAAGAACTATCCTTCTTGCTGACCTTGGTCCTAAAGTTGGAAGTTTAGAGAAAATATTAATTAATTCACTAAGTGAAGACATTATTTAAAATGGAAGTTTCATACCAGGAGGTAGCCCTAAACCACCAGAAAGTGAACCAAGTTGGCTATTCATATCTTCATTAATTTTTTTATTAACGTCATTAATAGCTGCGATGATTAAATCCTCTAGAACCTCAACTTCTTCGGCGTTAAGTAATGATTTATCAATATTTATTTTTTTTAGTTCGTGTTTTCCGTTCATTATAACTTTAACTGCTCCCCCACCAGATGTACCTTCAACTTCCATATTCTCTATTTTTTTTTGAATTTCCGACATTTTATCTTGCATAGCTTTTGCTTGTTTCATTATTTGAGACATATTATTCATAATAAACCTTTATCTTTCTGTAAATTTTCAAGTTTTTCTATTGAAACTACTTCAGATGAGGGAATAATTTCAAGAAGTTTTTTAACAAAACTATTTTTTTTTATTTGACTAATTTGTTCATCTTTTAATCGGTTTTCATATTCTTTGATTGTCATAGAACCTTTTTTTGTTGACAATGAAATCATATATCTTGCACCTGTAATCTGGTTAATAAGCTTGGTGGCTTGCCAAAGAATTTTTTTTGAATCTTTATCATCTGAAATATTTTCTAATTCAATTTCCTTTACATTCTCGTTTTCTGACAAACTCACTAATTTAAAAGAATTTTTGAGATGATATGCAATCAACATTTCTGATTGATTTTCAATTTTATTAATAAGTAATTTAAATTCTTGTAATTTATTGTAATTTTCCGAACTATCATCTGGATTTGACATATCTAAATCTCTATTGAGAGCCAAATTATTTTTTGGGGTTGTATCTATTGTTTCGTTTTTAACAAATTTTTTTAATTTATCTTCTGATGAAGCAGCTTTATCCTGACTATTTTTCTGTCTTGCATTTTCAGTTTCTTTTAAAAGGTCAAAAGGTGTGGGTATCAATGATACATAACATAGCCTCATAATAATCATTTCAAAACATTGTTTTTCGTCAAAGCATTTATTAATTTCATTCATATACTTCTGAAGTAATTCCCAAAATCTAATCATAAAATCCATTTCAAAATTTTCGCAAATATTTTTAATCGTTTCATTTACATCAGATTCCAAATAAGCTGTTTTTAAATCTAACCCTGCTTTAACTCTTATTACGTGATACATATAGTTCATTAAAGTACTACTTAACATCTGTACAGAAATTCCTTTATAATATAAGTCACTAAACACTTTAAAAGAGTTTTCAACATCACCAACACACAAAGATTTAAATAACTTTAAAGAAAGTGTGTTGTCTGATAAACCAAGAACATCTCTTATCGTTTGAAGCGTAACAGGATTTCCTCTCGTCAAAACATTGTCAAGAATTGACAAAGCATCTCTGACTGACCCCTGTGAGGCCTCAGAAATTAAATCGCAACCCTTACTGTCTATAACATAACCCTCATTCTTTGCTACCCTTACCAGAAAATCAGAAATTTTTCCTTCATCAACTCTTTTGAGTTGAAATCTCTGACAACGTGAGAGAATTGTAAGTGGTATTTTTTCTGTCTCTGTTGTAGCAAAAATAAAGATTACGTCTTCAGGAGGCTCCTCTAATGTCTTTAAAAGAGCATTAAATGCAGCTTTTGAAAGCATATGAACTTCATCAATGATGAAAATTTTTTTTTTTGCTGATACTGGCTTGTAATTAATATTATCAATGATTTCTCTTACATCTGCTACTCCAGTTCTACTAGCAGCATCAATCTCAATTACATCTATATTATTATCAGAGTCGATGGAAGAGCAATTATTACATTCTCCGCATGGTTCAATAATGTCTTTATTTAAGTTGGTACAGTTTACAATTTTCGCTAAAATTCTTGCCAAGGTAGTTTTACCAACACCTCTTGTTCCTGAAAATAAAAAAGCATGTGCAATTCTATTCAATTTTACTGAACCCTCGATTATTTTGCAAACCTCGTCCTGACCAACGACATCCAAGAGCTTCTTAGGTCTATACTTACGGGCTAAGACTATATAGTTTTTAATTTCATTCATAAATGTAAAGGAGTTGAAATTTAACCCAATAGAAAACGTTACGGCTGCCTCTTTTCAGTTCTGACCGGATTGGCGAACCTATTGCCTAAATTCAACTCCCATCTTAATTTATCATTTTACATTTGAATTTTAAATATAATATTATTTTCTAAATGAAGATGCGTGATAGTATCCAAGAATCTTCACCTTAGTTGAAAATTTTTTTAAAATATTTAATGCATTTTTAAAACTTTTTGAATCTGGATGAGATTCCACATCAATGATAAATGAAAACTGTTTAAAATCTTTATTTACAAAAAAACTCTCAAGTCTTGTTAAATTTATACTATTTTCAGCAAAGCCTCCTAAAGCGTTGTACAAAGAAGCTGGAGAATTCTTAGTATTAAAAACAATGGATGTAATTATTCTCTGTCCCTGATCTATCTTTATGTTTGTTTTAGAGAACACAAGAAATCTTGTTACATTCTCTTTACTATCTTCGAAATTTTTCTTCAAAATTTTAAGATTATAAATCTTTGAAGCTAACTTTGATGCAATAGCAGAAATTTTTTTATCTTTATTTTCTTTTACGTATTTTGCTGCTCCAGCTGTATCCATATGATTTATAGGAATCAATTTAAGTTTTTTAATATTTTTTTTACATTGTGAAAGAGCATGAGTGTGACTAAAAACCTGCTTTATATTTTTTAGAGTAGTTCCTGGTTTAGCCATTAAATGATGTTCTATTTTATAGTAATGCTCTGCTATTATTTTTAATTTAAGGTTCTCTAAAAGAAAATGCATGTCTGCAACTCTTCCAGCTATGTTGTTTTCAACAGGAATTATTGCAAATTTAGCATTGCCAATATCAACTGCCTCTAGAGCTTCTTGAAACGTCTCACACGGAAGAGTTCTGTAATCCCTAAAAAGTTCTCTGCAAACCAGGTCTGAATAGGCTCCTTCTAAACCTTGAAATGAAACTATTTTTTTTGGCATTCTTTTTTATTTAGTTTTTTCTTTTTAATATTAACCTTATTTTTCTTAAATCACTTGGAGTGTCAATGCTAGGTGGGTTATATGAAACTTTAGTTAATTTTATTTTGTAATTATTATCTAAAGCCCTCATCTGCTCAAGACTCCTATCGATTTCATTTTTTGTTTGTTTAAGCTTTATAAATTCTTCTAGAACCTTAGGTCTATAAACATACACTCCAATATGATGATAGAAATTGGAATTTCCGTTAACATTTCTGGAAAAATTAAGTGCTACACCGGTGTCTTTTTTATCCAAATTTACCTGAGCTTTGACAACATTTGTGTCATTAATTTCACATTTATCTAATTTACAAACTGCTGATCCAATATCAACTGTTTTATCCTCAAATAAACATATCATTTTTTCAAATAATTCTTTTTTAAATATTGGAAGATCACCCTGTAGATTTATTATTAAATCATAACTTGTATCAATCAATTTGTAGACTTCATAAACTCTATCTGTCCCACTTTTATGATCTTTATTTGTTAATAAGCATTCAATTTTATTTTTTTTACAAATTTTTAAAATTTCAAAACTATCCGTTCCAACAACAACAGGTCCAATATCAAGTTTCTCAGCATTTTTTGCAACTTTAATAATCATTGGAATACCATCAATTTTTTTTAGTAATTTTTTTCTCAATCTAACGGATTCCAATCTTGCGGGAATTATTATTACGATGCTTGGTATTTTTTTATTTTTGTTGATCACAGTTTTTGTTTATTTATATATAGTATCGTAAAGACAAAAAATTATAATGAATAAATATTTTTTATCTATAATGTCCATTCTTATCTTGTTTCAATCATTTAGAGTGTTGGATGAAATATTATATCACCACGACGATGTTGAGGTAAGAGGATATAAAATAATCGATAAAGAAAACACAAGGAATAATGAGACAAAGGAAGAGGTGAAAATCGAATTAGATATAGAAAATCTTTTTACAAATGCAGATTTAAAAAAAGGGAGAAAATTGTCTAAACAATGTGCTTCATGTCACGACTTTAGTAAAAATCTTTCAATAAAAATTGGTCCGCCCCTGTGGGGTATTGTTGACAGAAAGACAGCAATTATTGCTGATTATAAATACTCAAAATCGTTGTCGAAAGTAAAAAGAAATTGGACAAAATTAGAATTATTTAATTTTCTTGAAGAACCAAAAGAATATCTAAAAGGTACCAGTATGATGTATAAAGGTCTTAAAAAAATTGACGATAGAATAGACTTAATTTCATATTTAGAGTCATTAAGATAGATGTCAAATATAAAAAATCAGTTAGAACAATTTGCAAATTCATTTGCTGATCAAAGCAGAATTATTCTAAAAAAAAAATTCCTTAAAACTTTTAAAGTCGAAGAAAAAAATGATGGATCATTTGTCACAAACATTGATAAGGAAATTGAGATAAAATTTAGAAAAATTCTTAAAAGATCCTTCCCAAATCATGGTGTTGTAGGTGAGGAGTTTGGTTTTGAGAATGAAAAAAATGAATATGTATGGGTTATAGACCCATTGGATGGAACACATAACTTCATAGCAGGAAAACCATTGTTCGGAACGCTTATATGTTGTATGAAAAACGGAATTCCTATTTTTGGTCTTATTGATATTCCTATTTTAGAAGATAGATGGTGGGGAGGAACTAATATGGGAGTCAAATTTAATGGGAAGCGATGCAAAATTTTAAAAAATAGAAAACAATATAGTAATTTAATCGTATCCTCTACTTCTTTGTTAATGTTTAAACCAAAGCATGAAAAAAAGGTGAAAACTATATATAGTAAAATTGGTTTTCCTATCTTTGGAAGCGATTGTTATTCATACGGATTGATGCTTTTGGGTAAAATTGATTTAATAATTGAAGGTAATATGAAGCCTTGGGACTATCTAGCGCAAGTAGCACTTATAAATGAATTCGGTGGCTTTATAACAGATTGGAAAGGCAATCAACTTGGATTGGATTCAGATGGAAAAATCGTTGCATCAATAGAAAAAAATCACCATAAAAGAACAATAAATTATTTAAAATAAAAAAGGTCAATCTTGAAAAAAATTTACAAATTAATCTTTATTTTATTTTCCTTAAATTTTGAACCGACCTTAGGTATTGAGTATACACACGGAATAGCAATGCATGGTGATTTAAAATACCCAAAAAATTTTAAAAAATTTGAATATGCCAACGAAAAGGCCTTTAAGGGAGGTAAAATAAACAGATTTTCTATTGGAACATTTGACAATTTAAATCCTTATATATTAAAAGGTGTAGCCGCTTATCAGGCAGCATATCTTTTTGAAACTTTGATGAAATCTTCTTTTGATGAACCATTCAGTCAATATGGTTTAATTGCAGAAGGAGTTAAGGTGCCTCCAGATAGGTCTTGGGTTGCATTTAAAATAAGAAAAGAAGCAAAATTTTCTGATGGTACAGAGGTTAAACCGACGGATGTTAAGTTTTCTTTTGAAACCATTATGTCAAAAGGGCATCCCACCTACAAAATTTACTGGGGTCAAGTTGATAGAGTTGATGTAATTAGTAAAGATGAGGTAAAATTTTCTTTTAAAGGCGATTTTAATCCAGAACTTCCACTAATAATTGGATATCAATTACCAATTTTCTCAAAAAATGACTGGGAGGGAAGAGATTTTAGTAAAACTACACTTACGCCCCCATTAGGAAGTGGACCCTATGTCATCTCAGATGTTAAAGCAGGAAGAAGTCTTACTCTAACAAAAAATAAAAATTATTGGGGAAAAGATCTAAACGTAAATGTTGGTCGCTATAATTTTGAAACAATTCATTATGACTACTATAGGGATGAAACAGTGGCATTGGAGGCATTTAAATCTGGAGCTTATGATTTCAAACAAGAAAATTCATCAAAAAATTGGGCAACTGCTTATAAATTTCCAGCTGTTAAAGACGGTAAGGTAAAAGTTGAGGAAATTAAATATTACAGGCCCAGTGGAATGCAAGGATTTGCTTTCAACACAAGAAGATCAATATTTCAAAATAGAAATGTCAGAAAAGCTTTAACCTATACGTTTGATTTTGAATGGTCTAACAGAAACTTGTTTTACAATGCATATACTAGAACAAAAAGTTTTTTTGACAACTCCGAACTTTCGTCCCAAAGTTTACCGAGTGATGAGGAATTAAAAATTCTTGAAAAATATAGAGGTAAAGTTCCCGATGAGGTGTTTACAAGTGTCTATTCTCCGCCTAGTACAGAAGAAGAAAATGGTTTGAGGAAAAATTTAAGAATAGCCAGAAGAATTCTCAAACAAGAAGGGTGGATAATAAAGGACGATGTATTAACAAATGAGAAAACAGGTGAAATTTTTGAATTTGAAATTTTACTTAGATCTCCCCTTTTTGAAAGAATTGTTTTACCAATGAAACGAAATCTAAAAAAATTAGGTATTAATGTATCAATTAGAACGGTTCAAGACGATTCTCAATACATAAGGAGACTAGAAGATTTTGATTACGATATGATGGTGATAAATTATGGTTCAATAATTTCACCAGGTAATGAACAAAAAAATTACTGGGGATCTGCTACGGCAGATCAAAAAGCTAGTCCTAATTATATGGGAGTAAAAAACCCTGTAATAGATGAGATAGTTGATAAACTTATAAGTGCAAAATCAAGAAAAGAGCTTGTCACATATACCAAGGTGTTAGATAGAATACTATTATTCAATTATTATCTAATTCCTCAATTTCATATTGGACATTATAGGGTAGCTTATTGGGATAAAATTTCTAGACCAAATGTTTCTCCAAAATATGATCTAGGTTTCGACTTTTGGTGGTTTGACCCAGACAAGGCTAAAAATCTTGGAGAAATTTCTACAACTAAAAGTAAAAAAAAAGAAAAAGATTATTCTATTTTTTATCTCCTATTATTTTTTTTATTATTCATACTTTGGAGAATGAAAAGAAAAACTAGCTGATGTTAAATTATATTATAAAAAGATTAGTACTCATAATACCAACCTTATTTGGTATACTAGCTGTAAATTTTGCTATCATTCAGGTTGCACCTGGTGGTCCTGTCGAAAAAGCTATTGCTCAAATTAAAGGAACAGAAGTTTCTGTTACAGAACGATTCACCTCATCTGGTGGAGAACAATTATCGAGCAATCAATCTCAAAAAAATTTTAATGCTCAAGAAAGTAAATATAGGGGCTCTCAAGGAATCGATCCAGATTTGATAAAAGAGCTAGAAAAGCAATATGGATTTGATAAACCACCTCTCCAAAGATTTTTTGAAATGCTAAAAAATTATCTAGTTTTTGACTTTGGTGAAAGTTTTTACAAAGACAAAAGTGTCATTTCATTAATTTTGGAAAAATTACCTGTCTCAATTTCCCTTGGACTATGGACAACTTTATTCGTATACTTAATTTCAATTCCCTTAGGTATAAAAAAAGCAGTGAAAGACGGATCAAAGTTCGATGTCTACTCTTCCTCATTGATTATAGTCGGCTATGCAATTCCAGGTTTCTTATTTGCAATTTTTCTTATAGTTGTTTTTGCTGGAGGAAGTTACTTAGATATTTTTCCTTTGAGAGGATTAATTTCTGATAATTGGGAAGAACTTAACTTTTTAGAAAAGATTATTGATTATTTCTGGCATCTAGCTTTACCTGTTCTTGCAATGGTAGTTGGAGGGTTTGCAAGTCTTACCATGTTAACAAAAAACTCATTTCTTGATGAGATTAACAAACAATATGTTCTGACGGCTAGAGCTAAAGGAGTGAGCGAGCAAAGAGTCCTTTATGGACATGTTTTTAGAAACGCAATGCTAATTGTTATTTCAGGTTTTCCAGCAGCCTTTATAAATATTTTATTTACATCCTCTCTTCTAATTGAAGTTATCTTTTCGTTAGATGGTCTTGGACTTCTAGGTTTTGAAGCGGCACTTGGGAGAGATTATCCTGTTGTATTTGGAAGTTTGTATATTTTTACATTAATTGGTTTACTACTGAGGCTAATCAGCGATTTAACATATGTATTAATCGACCCGAGGATAGATTTTGAAAGTAGAGGAAATTAGTGAATGTTTCTCCTTTAACAATTCGAAGATTAAGAAATTTCAGAGCAAATAAAAGAGGTTATTATTCAGCTTTAATCTTTTCTGTTCTATTTTTAATTTCTATTTTTGCAGAGTTTATTGCTAACGATAAACCTATTTTTGTTGTTTTTGACGGTCAAATCCATTTTCCTGTTCTTGAAAAAATTCCTGAAACATTTTACGGTGGCGAGTTTGAAACAGAAGCCGATTACAAGGACCCTTATGTCATAGATTTGATAGACAAAAAGGGATTCTCATTAATGCCACTGATTGAATACTCATATGATACTATTAATTATGATTTAAAAGTTCCTTCTCCTTCTCCTCCTTCTTTTGAGAATTTATTGGGAACTGATGATCAAGGCAGAGATGTATTAGCTAGATTAATTTATGGCTTTAGAATTTCTGTTTTTTTTGGGCTAACATTAACAATCCTATCAAGCATTATTGGTATTTTTGCAGGAGGAATTCAGGGATTTTATGGAGGTAAAATTGATTTATTTGGCCAAAGATTCATTGAAATTTGGTCAGGCCTGCCGGTGTTATATTTACTTATTATCATTTCCAGTTTTATTGAACCTAGTTTTTGGATTCTATTATTTATAATGCTTTTATTTAGTTGGATGTCACTTGAGGGAGTAGTACGGGCTGAGTTTTTAAGAGCAAGAAATTTTGAATATGTAAAGGCAGCTAAAGCACTTGGAGTGAACAATACTAAGCTAATGTTTAAACATGTACTTCCAAATGCTATGGTTGCAACTTTAACACTTATGCCTTTTATTCTTTCAGGCTCGATAGCAACGCTTACATCTTTGGATTTCTTGGGATTTGGTTTGCCACCAGGATCTCCTTCTTTGGGTGAAATGGTTGCACAAGGAAAAGCAAATTTACAAGCTCCTTGGCTCGGTCTATCTGCTTTTATAACCTTATCGTTGCAATTAAGCCTCTTAGTCTTTGTTGGTGAAGCCGTCAGGGATGCATTTGATCCTAGAAAGGTAATTTAAATGAAAACTTTACTTGATGTAAAAAACTTGAACATTACTTTTAAATTTAACGAGCAAACTGTCGAGGCTGTTAGAGGAAGTAGTTTTATAATTAATAAAGGTGAGTGTCTGGCAATTGTAGGGGAAAGTGGATCTGGAAAATCTGTGACTGCATTAACAATCATGAGATTAATAAGATCAAATTCACAGCTCAAAATTTCTGGTAAAGCGATTTATGAAAACAAAAACCTTCTAAATTTAGATGAGTCAACTTTACAAAACATTAGAGGGAAAAAAATTTCAATGATTTTTCAAGAACCTATGACATCTCTCAATCCTCTTCACAATATTGAAAAACAAATCACTGAATGTTTCTCAAAAAGACAGAGTTCAGATAAATCAAAATGTATAAATTTACTCAAGGAAGTTGGAATAGAAAATCCTGAAATAAGATTATCTCACTATCCTCATCAGCTTTCTGGAGGGCAAAGACAACGTATAATGATTGCGATGGCAATCGCAAATAATCCTGATCTCTTAATAGCTGACGAACCCACGACTGCACTTGATGTCACAATCCAAAAACAAATTTTAGATTTATTAGATAGATTAAGAAAAAAATATAAAATGTCCCTTCTTCTTATTACCCACGACTTAGGAATTGTAAAAAAGATTGCAGATAGAGTTTGTGTTATGGAAAAAGGCATAATTGTGGAGCAAAATAAAACATCAAAAGTATTCAATCATCCAGTCCATAATTATACAAAAAAACTAATTAATGCAGAACCGAGAGAAAAAAAAATAATTAAGAAAAAAAAAGAAACAATTTTATCAGTAAATAATCTCAACGTTTTTTATAAAAATAAAAGTAGCTTTTTCTTTAAAAATAAAAATCAAGATTTTCAAGCAGTTAAAAATCTTAGTTTTGAAATTGCGAAGGGGGAAACTTTAGGAATTGTTGGTGAAAGCGGATCAGGAAAGAGTTCTGTTGCTCAGGCATTAATTAAACTTATCTCCTCAGAAGGAGATTTGTTTTTTAAAAAAAAAAATATTTCACAACTTGAGGAAAGAAGCTTTAGATCCTATCGAAAAGATATTCAAATTATATTTCAAGATCCTTTCGCCTCGTTAAGCCCAAGACTGACAATTCAAGATATTATTAGCGAAGGTCTTGAGGTTCACTATAAAGACAAAACAAAAAAAGAGATGATAGACTTAACAAAAGAAATTATGCACGATGTCGGTCTTGATCCATCTATGCTATCACGTTATCCACATGAGTTTTCCGGTGGACAACGTCAAAGAATTGCCATAGCTCGCGCACTTATTTTAGGTCCAGAGTTAATAATTCTCGATGAACCCACTAGTGCACTGGACATGACTGTACAGGCCCAAATAGTTGACTTACTTTTAAAACTTCAAGAAAAAAAAGAATTAACCTATATTTTTATTAGTCATGATTTAAAAATTATTCGAGCTTTATCAGATAAAATTATGGTGATGAAATCTGGAAACATTGTAGAGTTTGAGGAAAAAAAGAAAATTTTTTCTAAGCCGCAATCTGATTATACAAAAAGTTTACTGAGTTCTGCATACTTTTAAAATTCTTTTATTAGTTCTAAAAGCGCTCTTATACCCATAGCCTCGCCACCTTCGTATGAACTAAATTTATTTGCTCTTGTCCAAGCCATAAGGTCAATATGAATCCATGGAATATTTTTTACGAATTTTTGTAAGAATAATGCAGCTGTAATCGCTCCGCCAAACATACTGTTTCCTATATTTTTAAAATCTGCATGTTGAGAGTTAAGCTGACTTGAATAATTTTCCCATAATGGTAATTGCCAAAGTGGATCGCCAGTTTTTTGAGAAATGTCAATCAATTTCATGGCTAAATCATCATCGTTACAAAAGAAACTCGGCACATCAATTCCCATTGCAACCCTTGAAGCACCTGTTAAGGTAGCCATGTCAATTATTAAATCAGCGTTTTTTTCACATGCATAGGTAATTGCATCCGCAAGTATAAGCCTTCCCTCCGCATCAGTGTCTCCAACTTCAACATAACTTCCTTCTCTACTTTTAATGATATCTGAGGGCCTAATTGATTTTTTTGATATTGAATTCTCAACTAAACATAGTAACAAAGTAAGATCTACATTAACATCAAATTCACCAATTAACTTTGCCAGACCAATACAATTGGCTGCACCTCCCATATCCTTTTTCATTAAAGACATTCCTGCTCCTGTTTTAATATTTAAACCGCCGGTATCAAAGGAAACACCCTTACCTATTAAAAAAACTTTTTTTTTGGACTTACTTTTCTTCAATCTAAATTCACTGAATAATGGCTGCTTATTTTTATCGGCACCCTGTCCAACAGCTGAAATCAGTGGAAATTGGTTTTTAAGTTTTTCCCCTGAAACTGATCCTATGTAGTTAAATTTTTTAAGAAATTTTTTTGCAGATTGTAATATCTCATAAGGACCCAAAATATTTGCAGGAGTATTTATTAAATCCCTAGTAAAAAAATACGATTCACAAATTGAATTCACTTCTTTTTCGAGATGATGGTAAATTTTTGCATAATCTTTTTTTTTCTTTTTAGATTTATATTTTTCAAAATTATAACTAGCTAATGACCATCCTAAAAAAAAATTTTTGATATCTGTCTTCTCACACCCGAAGTAATCAACAAAAAAATTTCCGGATTGACATAGATTTCTAATAGCTTGTCCTATGAGTAATAACTTATAATTTCTTTGCAGACTGTTAAAATGTGATATCTTTGAGAGATTAATTAAAATTCCTTCATCTGATTTATAAATTGAATATGAAGAGTATTCTTCGAATTTAACTGCCTTAAAATTTTTTGGAATTTGATCCTTGGAAAAAAAGAGAGAAATAGGAGTTTTTTTTATTTGTTTTCTTTTACTTGTCATTATTTTCTAAGAAATATATATTTGTTTTGTTTAAAGCAATAGAAAAAAGGGGAATGATGAAATTTTTTAATAAATTTAATACTTTTATACTAACACTTATCACAATAAATTTTAATCCAGATATTATTTTAGCAGCTGATGCTTCATCTGGTCCAACATCACTAAATATGATTTTTAGTCCAGTGGGTGTTTTTTGCATACTGATTTTTATTATTGCATATGGCTTCGTTATGGCGGAAGAATTTACCCATTTTCGAAAATCCAAACCAGTAATTTTAGCTGCTACAATAATTTGGGTTGTAATCGCCTATGTAGCTTCACAAGACCCCTCCATTTCTCCAAAGTGGGCTGAAACACAGTTCAGGCACGTTGTACTAGAATTTGCGGAACTATTCTTCTTTTTGTTTGTTGCTATGGCTTATGTCAATTCTCTTACTGAAAGAAGAATGTTTGATGCTCTGTGTTCATGGCTATCAAATAATAATTTTAGCTATAAAAAAATTTTTTTAATTTCAGGAGTTATAGCCTTTTTTCTTTCTCCTATTGCTGATAATTTAACCACCGCACTAATACTTGGAACAGTTGTAATGGTTGCTGGAAGAGGTAATAAAGCTTTTATAGTTCCAGGACTTATAAACATAGTCGTTGCTGCAAATGCAGGTGGCGCATTTTCACCATTTGGTGATATCACAACCCTGATGGTATGGCAAAGAGGATTCGTTTCATTTTTTGATTTCTTCAATATTTTTATTCCATCAGTTGTTAATTATGTTGTCCCAGCTGCTATAATGTACTTCGCAATTCCTAATGAAGTTCCAAAAGGTGATGGTAAAAAAGCACAAATACTTCCAGGAGGTAAAGTCATTGCCTTTTTAGGTATCTTAACAATTAGTTTAACTGTTACAGGTCACAATTTTCTTCACATGCCACCGATTCTTGGTATGATGTTTGGGTTAGGCATGTTAGGAACCTACGGATACTTTTTGAAAACAAAATATCCTGATAAAAATAAATTCGATATTTTTGTAATAACTGGTAGAGCCGAATGGGATACTCTTTTATTCTTTTATGGAATATTAGTTGCTGTAGGCGGTCTTGCATCTCTTGGATATTTACAACTTATCTCTGGGCCTATGTATGAAACGCTTGGTCCTACCAATGCTAACATTTTGGTAGGTATTCTTTCAGCTATTATCGATAACATCCCTATTGTGTATGCAGTCTTAACCGCTCATCCTGCAATGGATATGGGGCAATGGTTACTAATTACCCTAACTGCAGGTACTGGTGGTTCTTTATTATCTATTGGCTCAGCAGCTGGAGTTGCGTTAATGGGCCAAGCTAGAGGTGTCTACACATTTTTTGCACATTTAAAATGGGCGTGGGCAATATTATTAGGATACGCTGCTTGTGTTGTTGTTCACTTATGGATGAATGCTCATTTATTTGATTTAGTTCCACTTGAAAGATAAAATTATCACTAATAGCTATTGATTTCTTGATTAATTAATTTCGAGGTAGAAAATTTTCGGAGAGCTTCTTTGCTAAATGGTAGTTACAATTGTGTGCCAAAATACACTTAGGTAAAATAGAATAGTGTTGGTTATGCGATTATTTCTAAAATATTACTTTACCAAGTCAGCTTCATTCCACCAAAGATAGTCAATGGCTGGCCTGGTGTTACAAATGTACCACTACCACCCGTTCCATCAACTTCATTCTCAGCTAGAACGCCTCCAGTCTCAAAGTTGGTGTCTAGAAGATTTCTACCTTCGAAGAAAAAAGTTGTGCTAAATCCATCCCCGTTAGAGTTATTTATAGGTACTGAATATTCTGCAGATGCATTTAACAAGAAATATCCTGGAACTTGCTTTCCTTCATTATTGTTTTCATCTCCTCTATAAAACTGCCTTGAGTTATATTCCGTATCAACAAATAAATTCAGACCGTCCACAGGAGTGTACCCAATACCAACTCTACCAATATGAGGTGAAACTCCAGGAATTGTATCGCCGGGACCTATTTGGATTTGGTACGCCTCTCTAGCTTCACAAGACTCTTGATCTGCTTCAGCAGCTGCATCACCGCCTCCTCCATATTCTTCAGGTCCATCACATGGATGTGGATTAGATCCATGACCTGCGCTTGCTATTAGTTGATGGGTCTCAAATGATGCTCTTACGTATGAATAGTTTCCATACCAAGACCATTTTTTACCTAACATACCATTAAATGCTAATTCGGTACCCATTCTTTGAGTATTACCGACATTTCTAAAGTAACCAGTTCCCACTCTATTACCACCAATGAATATTATATCATTGAAGTTTCTTCCAGCAAAAGCAGTAGCATTCCATTTTATATTATGGTCCATACCGAACAAACTATATGAGTTTGTTACGCCTCTTGCTCCGAATTCTAAACTTCTGTTTTTTACTTGATCTAGTGGAGGGTCAGCTTGAAAGGAATTGGGTAACCTGCAGGGTTGGTTAGGATCTGCGCAACCAAGTTCCGCAACGGATGGAGTACGACTCGATTCTTTGTAAGTTGCATAAATTGTTGTGTTGCCAATTAACCCTGTATCTCCTAGTTTTCGTGTGACACCAATTCCTGGGTTAAATTCGTTAAAAAAATGATGACCTTCTAACGCCGTCGAATATTGATCATCCATTTTTAAAGATGCCCAATTCCACCTACCAGATAAGTTTATAGATGTTACATCATCCAAATCAATTGTGTTACTTCCGTACAAAGCTAAATTGTGAGTTGTCGCTTCAAGATTTGTTATAAATATATTTTCTCCTTCTGAATCTTGACTTAACAGAACTCCAGTACCTTGAACACCTCTGTCGTCTTGAATAATTCCAAGTTCTGTAGAGGCACCAAAACTATTATGTGAATATTCATAATTAATACCGGTAATTAGGGTGTTATTTTTATTGATAAAATCATAATCGAAGGTTGACTGAAAATTTAATCCCATTTGATTTTGTTTTGTGTTGGATCTATTAATTGCACCAATATCATCAACTTCATTCTCGTCGTCTTCAAGCTCTAAGCCGAGCTTAGTGTAGTCAATTGCCTGTCCTGCCACGTCTAAATATTGTTCATCAGAACCACCAGTCACCTCTAACTCAGAGCAAAGAATACCATCAGCAGTGCCCTTAGTGAAATTATAACCTTTACCACAATCACCTGCTTCAAATTCATCCCCGTTATAGTTCCTTCTTTCCATGTGACGATAGTAAATATTTCCTTGAATAGATAATTTGTTATTTACAAAATGATTGCCGCCGAAATTTGCATAATAATTTTTATTATGGGTGTTGTCAGGATAAGTGTAAACGGCATCTCTTCCTTCCAGATCCATCAATGTCAGTGGGACTGCTCCGTTTCCCCTTAAATCTGTATAAGCTTGCCCAAAATTAACAAATAATTCAGTATCATCATTTGGCCTGTATCTAACATCACCAAAAACAGTATTAAGATAAGATTCTGAGTGATCTCTATAACCGTTATCATAATTGAAATTTGCACCTAAATATATTCCAAAATCTTTATATTGTTTGCCATACTCCAATATTTCGTTTGTTCGACCATGACTACCACCGGAAGTTGTTATGGTAGCACCTTGAAAATTAAAACCATTCTTCATTTCCATTGTAATTGCACCACCGATTGCATTTTGACCAAATACAGGATCACCCCCTGTGAAAATTTGCATGCTGTGAGTTGCAAAATCAGGAACTAAATCCCACTGCACAACTTCGCCAAATGACTCATTAATCCTCATGCCATTTTGATAAACAGCAATTGATTGTGCTGTCCCAAGGAGCGGACCACCTACGTAACCTCTAAAATTAATGTCATTCTGCATTGGAGAACTATTTAAGTTAAACAGAGAAATTCCAGTAGTCTCCCTATTAAGTGTTTCTGTAATCGACAAGTTCTTCTTTTTACCGATTTGTTCTCGACTGATTGTTTGAATTTTTCCTGGCACTCGGTCGATGCTTAGACCTGAACCTTGAACTGGAGTAACTGAAATGATGTTAACATCAGGAACTACAAATGTTTTGTCTTGAGAAAAACATACGCCTGAAGAAAAAAGAAAAAAACTAAATGTTAAAAACTTTTGGATATTCATTATATTTACGTGATAAACATTCTAAAAAAATTAAAGAACATTTTAACTTGTAAATTTGAATTTTTAAAGCTAAATAAACAATAATGTTAGGTATATTTGAAAAATTAAAAGAAAACAACTGCAACTTCAGTGAGATTTCTTCCTCTGACAAAGCAGTACTTATCACCACACTTTTGATTGAATGCGCAAAAAGTGATGACGAATTCTCAGATAAAGAAAAAAATCAAATAAAAAGAATTCTTCAAAACAAACTTCATTTAGATGAAAAAGAAGCCCAGGACTGCTTTCAAAAAGCAGATGAAAATTCAAACGAAAGCGTTGAAATTTATTCTTTAACAAAAGATATTAGAAACAATTTTTCTAAAGAAGAAATTCTTTTAATTTTTGAATATTTATGGAAAATCATTCTATCAGACGGAATCATTGACGACTTTGAATCCTCTATGATGACAAAATTAACAGGGCTTTTTCACTTAACTGGAAAAGAAAGTTCCGAAGCCAAAAATAACGCTAAATCTTCAATCAACTAAAATATTAACTTTTTTAATTTTTAAATTCTTTCTCGTTTTCTCAAATTTTTTTCTATTTTTAATTGACTTTGTGTGAACTCTCTTTCTCCATAACTTAAAACTGCTTGGTTTTAATTTACTCCTCATAATTTTTATTACATCCGGTTCTCTTTTACCTGTCTTTTCATATATCTCTTCAAATGTAATTCTATCCGCCCACGCAGCCCAAATTATCCAGTCAGGATCTCTGATTTGCGGTTCTTTATTCTTAACCTTAGTTTGGGGTCTATTTTCTTTCTTCACGAGTACTAAAATAACTCTGCTTCAATTAAATCCAATTGAGCACTGAAGTCTTTTCCAAAGGCAACAAAACCAATGCTTTTAATTTCTGATGAGTTAAAAGATGATGGTTGATAAAAATTTGACTTGTCGAAATCTTTAAAAAAAACTCTAATTTCTGTCCACTCATCGGTAACAAAAAATTTTCCTGAATAATACTGCCAAGGTAGAAGTAAAAAATGAGTTCTTACATGTATAAAATATTCACTAGGGTGGCCTTTAACTTTTATCCTAATTCCTTCATATTCTCGGTTATCAGATTGAAAGTTTGAGCGAAACTGAATAAATCCTCCATTATTTTTGGTGCTAACATCGCCTGAAAGTCTCAAAAATTTCTCATTTTCATCTTTAATCAAATCTAATTTACCAGTAGAGAGACCTCCCATGACTTGATCGCTTACAAATTCCCATTTATTTTTAAAGTTTTCTAATTTATTTTTATCAAGTAAATCCATTGCATTTATTTTATTAACAAATATAAGAATAGATATAATTACCAATTGGAGTTTCATCTTAAAATATTATCATGAACAAAATTAAAAATCTAATATCACTTGTAAAATTTGTGGGGTTAAATGGTCAATAAAGAAATAGAAAATTTAGTAACTTTTACTCAGCAAAAATGGGCTAAAACCGTTTTAGAAATTGGAAAGGCTTACAGAAGTAAATCCAGCTTAGAAAATTTAATTTCTGAACTATTAAACAATATATATGCATTTAATTATTGTGAAGTTTTATTTAAGCCTACTCTAGCAAAGAATGTTCAATTTCGTTCAACAAGAGAGGAATTTGAATCTTATTTTTTAGGTCAAAATAATATATGTAAAGAAGACGATGGATTTGCTGTTAAAGACTGGAAATCGATAAAATTTGAAAATTATAAAATTATTGAGCACAATGATTATTTACTTTCAATGGGAAATTATTACTTTATTGACGATAAAAATAAATCGCTTAAAGTAGAATATACATTTGGTTTTATACGAACAGATAAGAAAGAACTAAGAATTAATTTGCATCATTCCTCTTTACCCTATAACGAATAAAGTAGAGATTAATTTAAAAGTCACTTAATCATAGAAATTATACTTCAAATTTAAATCTTACATATACGGTTATCATAAAGAACTACAACCTGCATAAAATAAATTTACAACACACTTCAATTCGAATGTGCTAGATGATAAAACTACAATAATTTCATAATCTAATAATTTTTTTTAAATGAACAAAAGTATAATCACAAATTTAACTACCCTTTTAATCACAATCTACGGTGCATTCTCTCCGGTCTATTCAGCAGAAATTTTTATGGCAGGTCTCTTTGGTTTATCTGGAGGACTAACTAACTGGATAGCAATCCATATGCTTTTTGAAAAAATTCCATTTTTATTTGGTTCAGGTGTAATTCCACTTAGATTCAAAGAACTAAAAGAGGGTATTAGAAATCTAATTATGCATGAGTTTTTCTCAACTGATTCTTTATCAAAGATATCAATGAATAATAATCTTTTTCTAGAAAATATATTCAATAAGATAGACTATGAAATACTTTTTAAAAAGTTTGTAGAGTCCATAAAAGAATCATCACTTGGCTCAATGTTAAATATGGTTGGTGGCGAGAAAGCACTTGAACCATTAAGGGAGCCATTAAAAAAAAAAATTAAAGAAGCAATTGATGATTTACAAGAAACTAATTCCTTAGGAAAAGAGGAAATTTCACTTGCAATTAGAAATGAAATTGAAAATTTAATCGATTCCAGATTAAACGAACTTTCACCTGAACAAATAAAAGTAATTATTAAAGACATTATACATAAACATCTTGGATGGTTGGTTGTATGGGGAGGAGTTTTTGGATTTCTGATAGGTTTAGTTCTTGGATTCCTGGGAGGAGTAAGTTGATAGAAGATTTTTTTAATTTAACTAATTCTTATGCCATGCTACCAGATATTTTTTACCAAAAAATTTCACCTGAACCTGTAAAAAATCCAAAGTTAATTAAATTTAATAAAAGTTTGTCAAAGGAATTAAATATTGATCCAAAAAAAATCAATGAAGAAAATGGTAGTCTTTTTTTTTCTGGAAATGTTCTTCCTAAAAGTTCCAAACCTCTTGCGATGGCATACGCAGGACATCAGTTTGGCAATTTTGTCCCACAACTTGGTGACGGTAGAGCAGTACTTTTAGGAGAATTGATTGCCAAGAACGGTGATAGATATGATGTTCAGTTGAAAGGCTCAGGCAAAACGATATTCTCTAGAAATGGAGATGGAAGATCTCCACTAGGTCCTGTAATTAGAGAATATTTGTTAAGTGAATCTCTTCACTATTTGGGAATAAAAAGCACCAGGTCACTAGCAATAGTGGCAACAGGAGAAGACGTATTCAGAGAAACTAAATTACCCGGGGGGATTTTAACAAGAATTGCATCAAGTCATGTACGAATTGGTACTTTTGAATTTTTTTTGTTTAAAAATGACATAAAATCATTAAAAATTTTGGCAGACTACACTATTAAAAGGCATTTTAGAAAAATCTCTAAGAAAACACCTTATAAATCTCTTCTCAAAGAAGTAATAAAATCTCAAGCAGATCTTATTGCTAAATGGATGAGTGTTGGATTTATACACGGTGTAATGAATACAGATAATACAGCAATTTGTGGAGAAACTATCGATTTTGGTCCATGTGCATTTATGGACTATTATAATCCTAGGCAAGTATATAGTTTTATTGATGAGGGTGGAAGATACAGCTATATAAACCAAGGGAAAATAATGTTGTGGAATTTGTCAAAATTTGCAGAAACACTGTTACCACTTTTAAGTAGTAACCTAGAAGAAGCTAAAAAAGAAGCCATAGATTGTTTGGAACTATTTCCAAATTATTTTGAGGAAAAATGGTTAAGTAGTATGAGAAAGAAGATGGGCTTTTTAAAAAAATTTAAAGAAGATGTGAATATAATTTCTGAGTTTCTTGAAATACTTAAATCGGAAAAAATGGATTTTACTCAATCTTTCAGAAAATTATCTGAACTTATTAAAAACAGAGAAAATAAATATTTCCAAAAAAACATAAAAAATATTTCTAAATTTAATAGTTGGTCTTCGAAATGGTCTCAAAGACTCTCAAAAGAAAACTTAAAATTATCAGAAATATCTTTTCAGATGAATAAAATTAATCCTGTCTATATTCCTAGAAATCATCTTGTAGAAAAAGCAATTGAAAATGCTGTCTTTAAAAATAATTTTGTAGTAATGAATAAGCTTCTTGAGGTAATTCAAGATCCTTTTACTGAGAAATCGTCAATGACAAAATATTCACTTTCCCCTAAAAAAAAAGAAATTGTCCCCTATACATTTTGTGGTACTTAAATAACCGAAAATCCTAATTTTTTGCTCTCATCCATTATTTGATGTTCTGCTTCTAGCCATAATGGTATAGCCTTATCTAGAATCTTTTGGCCTTTTTCAGTTAATTTCATAATTTTCTTTCTTGAGTCTTTACTCTTCGTTTGTGTAATTAAGCCATCTTTCAATAAAATATTTAATCCTCTCGTTAGTGTAGTTCTATCCATAAGCATCTCCCTAGATAAAGAAATCATTGTTTTATCTTTGCTAGTTGCAATAAAGGATAAAATTGTAAACTGAGTTATTTTAATTCCTACAGGTTTTAATTTTTTATCATAAAATTGAGTCACAAATCTGGATGCCTTCCTCATTTTAAAACATTTGCAACTTAACAGTTGTCTGTATTTAAATAAACCTGTTTCTTTCATCAATGAGAATCTAAATCTTTTTTAACATCTTCATGATCCCCGGTGATAATGTGATGCTTACTTTTTGTAACAAATTTCTCTAAAAATGGAATAAAAATCAATGGAATTAAGCCGCCAAATACAATTCCAACAATCATACTTCTTATATGAGGATCTAGATAGCTAGCAATTAGATCTGCAAAAATATGAGATAGCGCTGCTCCAAAAATACCAGCAACGTAACCATTAGATACTATCTTCAAGAATCTGTTAATACTAAATCCAGTATAATAACCTATTAACATTATACTAACGTGAACAAACCCGAAGATTAAACCTCTAAGATTCCCTGATGCTTCATCAAAATATTTTTCTAAAAAAAATTCCATTCATTAATGTATATACATTAATGAAATAAAATTTAGGGTAAAGTTTAAAATAATAAGATTATAAAAGCGTATTTTTATAATGAAAAAATTTATATGGCGGAGAGAGAGGGATTCGAACCCTCGAAACAGTTTCCTGTTTACACGCTTTCCAAGCGTGCGCCTTCAGCCACTCGGCCACCTCTCCAATTAATCTCCAGAAGTCTTTAAAACATTAATAAAAGCAGATTGAGGGATTTCAACCTTTCCAAACTGCCTCATTCTTTTTTTACCTTTTTTTTGTTTGTCTAAAAGTTTATTTTTACGAGTTACATCTCCTCCATAAAGTTTTGCAGTGACATCTTTCCTGTAACTATTGATAGTTTCTCTAGCTATTATTTTACCTCCAATTGCAGCTTGAAGTGGAATTTTAAATTGTTGTCTAGGTATTAATTTACTTAACTTTTCGCAATAAACTTTTCCTCTTGAAACAGATTTTGACCTGTGACAGATAAAAGATAATGCATCCACAGGATCTGAGTTAACAAGTATTTGTACTCTTACAAGATCACTTGCTAAGTATTCTTTAAACTCGTAATCAAAACTTGCATATCCACTTGAAACAGACTTTAACCTGTCGTAAAAGTCAAAAACAACTTCTGCAAGTGGAAGATAGTATTCAATCATTGCCCTTTTACCAACGTAACTTAAATTTTTCTGTACACCTCTTCTCTCTGTACATAATTTAATTACAGAACCTAAATATTCATCTGGCAAGATTATTGTTGCTTTTATAATTGGTTCTGAAATAGTTTGAATCTTCATAATTTCTGGCAGTTCAGAAGGATTGTGAACATCAAGTATACTACCATCAGTTTTTTCAACTTTATAAACAACGGAAGGTGAAGTTGTTATCAAATTTAATCCAAATTCTCTACTTAATCTTTCCTGTATTATTTCTAAATGTAAAAGACCTAAAAATCCACATCTAAAACCTAAGCCAAGCGCTGCTGATGTTTCAGGTTCAGAGGAAAAACTTGCATCATTTAAACCTAATTTTTCTAAACTCTCTCTTAAAAGATCATAATCATCTGCTTCCACGGGGTATAAACCACAAAAAACAACAGGTCTACTTGGTTTGAAGCCGGACAAAGGTTTTTGTATTGGTTTTGAATAATCTGTAATTGTATCTCCAACTTTGCAATCACTTACATGTTTGATACCTGCTGTTATAAAACCTATCTCACCAGATTCTATAGAATCGGAATACTTTATTTTGGGTGTAAAAAATCCACATTTTTCAACAACATATGAAGCATTAGTTCCAATCATTTTTAATTTCATTCCCTTTTTAATACTTCCAGATTGAATTCTAACTAAAATAATTACCCCTAAGTATGAGTCGTACCAGCTATCTATCAACATCGCAACCAAAGTTGATTCTGCCTTTACATTTGGACATGGCAACCTCTTGACAATGGCTTCCAATAACTCGTTTATTCCATCTCCAGTTTTTGCAGACACAAGAATAGCATTTGATGAATCTATTCCGATTACTTCCTCAATTTGTTTTTTAACTCTATTGGGTTCGGATGCAGGTAAATCAATTTTATTCAAAACTGGTATAATTTCATGGTTGTTGTCAATTGCTTGATATACATTCGCTAACGTTTGTGCTTCAACACCTTGAGAGGAATCAACCACAAGTAAAGAACCCTCACATGAAGCTAATGATCTACTTACTTCATACGAAAAATCAACATGTCCAGGTGTATCCATTAAATTAAAATTATAAATATTTTTATCTTTTGATTTATATTCTAAGTAAACGGTTTGGGCTTTGATTGTAATTCCACGTTCTCTTTCAATCTCCATGGAATCAAGAACCTGATTTTTCATTTCTCGTTCCGGTAATCCACCACATTTTTGAATTATCCGGTCTGCTAGTGTAGATTTACCGTGATCAATATGTGCAATAATAGAAAAATTTCTAATTTTATCTATTAACATAAATCATCTTAATTTTGCGTTAAATTTAATTTTAGCTTGATTAACAATTTTTTCAGATAATTTGTTAATTTCTTCATCTGTAAGTGTTTTGACGTTCGACTGCATTAAAACTTCAATTGCAAGAGATCTTGAGTCTTTATTTTCATAATTATCAAAAACTCTAACTTCAGAAATAATTTCTTTATCCAAACTCCTTATAAAATCAACTAGATCAATTGATGAAAGTTTCTTATCAATATCAAAAGAAAAATCTCTGATTGAAGATTGAAATGACGATGTTACAAGTTTGTCTTTTGGAATTAAATTTGGTTTGCAAAATTCTAGAACTTCTTCTAAGTAAAGTTCAAATAAACAAGTATAATTTTTTATTTTGAAACTTTTAGCAATATTAGGATGTAATTCTCCAAAACTCGCAAGTTTATTTTCACCTAAAAAAATTGAACCACTCTTTCCTGGATGAAAATATTTTCCTGCATCAGAAACTATTCTTGTTTTTTTATCAGCAATATTGAATAAACCAAGAACACTTAATAAGTCTGACTTTATGTCAAAAATATCATAATCTCTGTTTTTAGACGTCCAACTTTTTTCAATTGCTTTTCCAGACCTGACTACAGTTAAATGTTCTCTTTGGTCTCCCGGTCTATAACTAGTGAATACTGGCCCTATCTCAAAAATAGAAACATTATTGACGTTTTTATTATTATTTTTTGTAATTATATTTAATAATCCCCCAAGAAGATTAGAACGCATACATGACAATTCAGCACTTATTGGGTTTTTAATTTCAATTATATCCTCCTCAAAATTTAATAAATTTTCCCATCTTTTATTTGAGAATGACCATGAAATTATTTCCATTATTTTCCTACTTACTAATAATTTTCTAATCTGTGCTTTTTTCTTTTGAGGAAATGAAGTAACTTTAGATGTTTTTTGATTACTTAATTTAAACTCTTTTGGAGGTATATTTTCAAAGCCAAGTAATCTTCCCACCTCTTCAACAAGATCCTCTTTAACTTTTAAATCCTGTCTCCAACTAGGAGGTTTTGCTTCAATCACATTATTTCTTAAATTAACAGAACAACCTATTTTAACCAATCTCTCTTCCACATCTTTTTCACTGATATAACATCCTAATATTTTTGAAAAAAAATTCGAATTGACTTTTATCACCCGAGTTTCAATGTTTTCAATTGAATCGCTTATTATAGACCCTACGTCCCCTCCACATGTATTAATCACCATTTCAGTTGCCAATTCTATTCCATCTTCCGTTGAATTAGGATCAATTCCTCTTTCAAATCTATATCTTGCATCACTTATGATATTTAATTTCCTTCCAGTAGCTGCAATTCTTTTTGGACAAAAATAAGCCGACTCAATTAATATATTTTTTGTATTTTCATCACAGCCTGTATTTTTTCCGCCCATAATTCCAGCAAGACTAATTATTTTTTTTTCATCACAAATTAAAATCATACCTTCATCCAGAATATAGTTCTTATCATCGAGACCTTCAAACTTTTCTCCTTGAGTTGAATATCTGATCTCAATGTTACCTTCAATTTTGTTGCGATCAAATACATGCAAAGGCCTACAATAATCTATAGCTATATAATTTGTTATATCAACAAGCGGTGAAATTACTTTTAATCCAGATCCGTTAAATCTATTTATAAGGTCCTGTGAAGATTTTTTCGAATTGTCAACATTATTGATTTCCCTTAAGAGAAACTGTGGGCAGGAATTTTTTTTCAATTTGTTTGAAATTTTAATAGAACTTTTAAACTGATCTTTAATCTTTGTAATTTTTTTTTTTTTTAAAGATCCAAAGCCTGAAGCACTTAAATCTCGCGCGATTCCAAAGACCCCTGCACAATCAACTCTATTTGGTGTAATTGCCACCTCAATTTCTATATTTTCATCATCAATATATTTTGAAAAATTTTCACCTACAATACAACTGTCTTCTAACTCAATTATGCCCTCAGATTTTTTAGATAAAAGAAGTTCTTCCTCTGAACATAACATTCCACTTGAAGTAACTCCTCTGATTTTACTTTTTTTAATTGTAAATTCCTCTTTACTTCCTGGTCTTACAATACAACCAATATTAGCTAAGACTGTCTTCATTTTTTTTTTTGCATTTGAGGCGCCACAAACTATTTTCAAAATATTTTTTCCGTCATATACATCACATACATTTAATTTGTCGGCGTTTGGGTGAGGATTGATATCAACTATCTCCGAAACAACAAAATCACTAAGAGATTTACGTAAATTCTTACACTCTTCGACCTCTAAACCGATGCTCGTAAGCTTTTCACATAACTCCTCAACTGAAGATTTAAATTCTAAGTATTCCTTTAGCCATCCAAGTGTAAATCTCATTTTATCGCCAACTCAAATCAGTTTCTTCAAAAAAAGAAAAACCGTAATGTTCTAACCATTTTAAATCACCCTCAAAAAAGTCTCTTAAATCCGGCATCCCGTACTTAAGCATTGATAATCTTTCGATGCCCATTCCAAAAGCAAAACCTGTTACAGAGGAATCTACTCCAGACATTTTGAATACCTCTGGATGAACCATCCCACAACCAAGAATTTCCATCCATTTAGATCCCTTACCAAGTATGATTTTACCTGAGGAATATGAATAATTAATATCAACCTCAGCTGATGGTTCTGTAAAAGGAAAATAGGAGGGGCGAAATCTCAATTTTAGATCTTTCTTATTAAAAAATATTTTACAGAACTTTTCCACAAACCACTTAAGGTTTGCAAAATTAATATCTTTGTCCACAACCAAACCCTCAACTTGGTGAAACATTGGGGTGTGTGTTATATCTGAATCACATCTGTAAGTTCTCCCAGGAGCAAAAATTCCGAGAGGAATTTGCATTTTCTTCAATGCTCTTATCTGAACGGGTGAAGTATGGGTTCTTAAGACGTAAGAATCTGTTTTGGTGCTCTTTAAATAGAAAGTATCATGCATTTGTCTTGCTGGATGATCCTCTGGAATGTTTAATGCAGAAAAATTGTGGAAATCATCCTCAATATCAGGACCTTCTTCGAAAGTTAAACCCATGCTTCCCAAAATTGAAACAATCTCATTAATAGTTTGATTAATAGGATGGATTTTAGCCTCAAAATAATTATTTTCTCTTGCGGGCAAAGAAGAATCCAAAAAATCTCTAGCTAATTTCAAATTAATTTCTTTGGATTCAATTATACTTTTTTTATTTTCAACAATTAAAAAAAATTGATTTTTAAATTTATTTAATTTTTCTCCTAATTCTTTTTTTTGTTCAAGCGGTAACTTGGATAGGGATTTTAATTCTTTTGTAATTAATCCGTTTTTTCCGAAAAATTTTACTCTTTTTGCTTCAAGACATTCAACTGAACTACATTCTTCGACTTCATTCAAAGCCGATTGAATTAGTTGATCATTATGCATTTTATAGTCTTAATATTAGGCAGCTTTAACTTTAGCTACTATCTGTTTGAACGATTCTGGTTCGAGAGCAGCCAAGTCAGCTAAAACTTTTCTATTAAAGTTAAGATTAACTTTCTTGAGACCATTGATAAACACTGAGTATTTTATTCCGTTTATTCTGCAACCAGCATTTATTCTCTGTATCCATAATCTTCTAAATTCTCTCTTCTTCACTTTTCTGTCTCTATAAGCATATTGCCCTGCTTTTTCAACAGCTTGATTAGCAACTTTGAAAGTGTTTTTTCTTCTTCCGAAATAACCCTTGGCACGTTTTAAAATTTTTTTATGCCTAGTTCTAGTTATTTTTCCTGCTTTTACTCTTGACATTGTTGATTACCTACATTTCATGTTTATATATTTTTTTACAATTCTTGTATCTTGCTTGGACATCAATGTAGGACCCCTAGAAGTTCTTTTCATTGTTTTTGTTCTTTTTGTAAGATTGTGCCTTTTTCCACTCGCATACATTAAGATTTTACCAGTCGCAGTGACCTTAAATCTTTTTTTTGTACCGCTTTTTGTTTTAATCTTTGGCATAATTTAATTATTTATATAGTGTTTTTTATTCAAAGCAAGATTGTTTTAAAGAAAGCTACCTCGGCGCTACAACCATTATCATATGCTTTCCCTCGAGTGTTGGAACTTGTTCTATTTTAGCTTGCTGTTCTATTTCACTTTCGAGTTTTTTTAACACATCCATGCCTCTTTGATGGTATGCCATTTCTCTACCTTTAAACCTAAGTGTTATTTTAACTTTGTCGCCATCGTTTAGAAAACGTTGTATTGATTTAAGTTTTACTCCGTAATCGTGATCCTCAATCCCGGGTCTTAATTTAACTTCTTTAACTTCGAAAGTTTTTTGTTTTTTCTTAGCTTCTGCTTGTTTTTTCTGTATTTGATATTTGTACTTACCATAATCGATTATTTTACAAACCGGTGGGGTCGCATTAGGTGAAACTTCCACCAAATCTAGACCTTGTTCAAATGCTAGTTTGACAGCATCAGGTGTGTCAAAAACACCTAACATATCTCCCTTTTCAGAAATCACTCTAACAGATTTTGATTTAATTCTTTCATTTACAGCAGGACCGTGCTGTTTTGGCGATTGAAATCTTCCTTTATTCATTCTTTGATGATTGCATATTTAAATAAATTCCTTTCTTTTTTGCAATTTTCATTAATTGTTTAAAAATATTCACAATTTAGGCAATTCTGCAAGAATTTTTTATTTTTTTTATAAAGTCATCTAACTTTAGGACCTCTTGATTTTTCGAACCAAGAGTTCTTAAAGCAATTTCCTTGTTTTCTACTTCTTTATCTCCAATTACACCAATAAAGTTAATTTTTTGAGATGAAAGTTCTCGAATTTTATAATTTAATTTTTCATTCCGATCATCTTTTATACACTTCACTTTGTTTTTTTTTAATTCCCTGAGTACCTCTGTAGCGTATTTAGAGCAGTTTGAATTAATTGTTGCGAGAGCGACCTGCGTAGGACTTAGCCATGCAGGAAATCTTCCTGAATAATGTTCTATTAAAATTCCTATAAATCTTTCAAAAGAACCCAATATAGCTCTATGTAACATAACTGGTCTGTATTTATTTCCGTCTTCTCCAACATAGCTAGCATCTAATCTTTCTGGTAGAACAAAATCAACTTGAAGCGTACCGCATTGCCAATCTCTACCAATTGCGTCACGTAACACAAATTCAAGTTTAGGACCGTAAAATGCGCCCTCGCCTGGATTTAATTCATAGTGATAACCTGCCGATTCCACAGCATCGATTAATGACTTTTCAGCAAGATCCCAAACTTTATTAGTACCAGCTCTATTCTCAGGCCTGTCAGAGAATTTGATACGAACGTCCTCAAATCCAAAATCTTTGTAAATTTCCATCAATAGATTACAAAAAGATGCCGTCTCTGTAATAATTTGCTTTTCTGTACAAAATATATGAGCATCATCTTGAATGAATGCCCTTAATCTCATCAAACCATGTAATGCTCCTGAAGGCTCATTTCTATGACAACTACCAAATTCTGCCATCCGAATAGGTAGATCTTTATAACTCTTTATCCCTTGACGAAAAATTTGAACGTGACATGGACAATTCATTGGCTTAATTGCCAAAGTTTTTTGTTCCGACTCAGATATAAACATTTGATCCCTAAATTTATCCCAGTGACCGGAGTCTTTCCACAAAGAACTATCAACTAATTGCGGTGTGTTTACCTCACAGTAACCTGCTTTTTCTAGCTTTCCTCCAATATACTCCATTATTGTTTTGTATAAAGTCCATCCTCTTGGATGCCAAAAAACGGATCCTGCTGCTGCCTCTTGAAGATGAAAGAGATTCATTTCTCTCCCTAGTTTTCTGTGATCTCTTTTTTCAGCTTCTTCAAGTCTCTCAAGATACTTTTTTAGATCTTTTTCATTCGCCCAAGCAGTCCCATAAATTCTTTGAAGCATTACATTTTTTGAATTTCCTTTCCAATAAGCTCCTGCAAGTTTAGTTAATTTGAATGGTCCAATCATACTTAGTTTTGGTAAGTGCGGTCCTCTACATAGATCAAAAAAATCGGTTTTATCTTGTTCGTAGATTTGAAAGTCATTTTCTTGTTCAGAGTCCTGAATAATTTCTATCTTATAATTCTCTTTTTCCTTTTCAAAAAGATTTATAGCTTCTTTTTTTGTCTTATATGTTTTGTTAATTTTTGCACCTCTACCAATTATTTTATTCATTTCGTTTTCAATTTTCGGGAAATCATCAATAGAAATTGGCTTCTCAAATAAAAAATCATAATAAAATCCGTCTTTAACAGTTGGGCCAATTGCCAGCTTAGCTGAAGGATAGAGTTTTTTTATTGCACTAGCCAGCACCTGTGCTGTCAGGGTATGTCTCATGATATCAAGTCCTTCTTCAGAATTTCTAGTTATGATTCTAACTTTTGCATCTTGGTTTAATTCATCTATCAAATCTTTTTGAACACCATCAACAGAAATGGCAACAGCTTCTTTTAATAAAGACTTTGATATGCTCTCAGCAATTAAGAAACCATTGACACCCTCATGAAATACTTGAGATCTACCGTCAGGAAAAATGAACTTTGGCATAATTTTAATTAAATTAAATGTGTTCTTATGTCAATGACGAATCATAAAGATAATGTAGATTTTATAAATTTAAGAACTTCTGAAAAAAAACTATTATCGTTTCCATTATAGTGAAATATTGAGACGTTATCTCCTATAGGAGAACAAAGTTGAGCTTTTGAGTGCTTTGTAAAAAATACAAAACATTTTTTACCTCCTTTAGAAACCAAATGCATCGGCCCAGTATCGTTTCCAATTGAAAGTTCTGAATATTTTGAAAGTTTTGCTAGATCTTGCAAAGAAGTTTTTTTGCATAAGTTCATAACCTCTGGAAAATCTAACTTTATTTTTTGACAAATTATTTCCTCATCTTTTGAGCCAATAATCAAAATCTTAAACTGTTTTTTTAATAAAAAATCAATTGCCATTTTGTAAACTTTAATTGGAACTCTTTTATTTTTTCTTTTTCCTGATCCACCAGGGATAATTAGAACATACTTTTCCTTAGGAATTACAATTTTAGATTGAAATAACCAACGTAAGTCATTTACAGTTTTAAATTTTATATTACTAAGAGAAAGCTGATCTTTTTGTCTCTCCACTGTATGCATATTATTCCTATTTTTATTAATATTGTGATCATAATTTGCATATTTTCCAATCCCATTTATGACCGTTAAATTATTATTAAAGTGTTTCAAATAGTTGGATGATCTAGAAGAAGTTTGTAGATCATAAACAAATTCAAATTGAAAATTTCTAATTTTTTTTTTTATTTGGAAAATATCCGAAAAGTAGAAAAAACTTCTTTTAATAGTAATTATTTTATCAAACCATTTCGAGTAACTTAGCAGACTATCGTAAGGTTTCTCTGTTAATAAAATTGTTTGCATTTTGTGGTGGTTTTTTATTGAGAAGATTGCATCTAAGGACAAAATTATATCCCCTAACCCACCAAACTTAATTATTAAGATTTTCTTTTGTTGAGAGTAAGTATTCATAAACATCCATGGTTTCTTTTAACATCGCATTGAGGCAAAACTTTTCCACTACTCTTCTTCTTGCATTCATTCCAATTTTGTCTTTTTTCTCCTGGGGAAGATCAAGTACTTCTTGAATTTTTTCAGCTAGTTTTTTTGGATTGGATGGTTCTACAAGCCATCCTGTAATTTCATTTTCAATTATCTCTCTTGAACCACCATGATTTGAAGAAATAATTGGTTTTGTCATTGCTGATGCCTCTGCACTTATTCTTCCGAAAGCTTCAGGTTCTATCGATGTTGAGAGAACAATATCTGCTATTGAATAAACAGCAGGCATATCGCTTAAGTTTCCAGTAAATATAACCCTATTATTTAAGCCTAAATTATCAATTCTTCTTTCAAGTTTCTTCAAAAATCTTTTTTTTTCATCCTCGCTTCCAACAAATAATAAAACAAAGTTTAATTTCGGATTATTTTTTGAAATTATTTCTGCAGCATCTAGAGCAACCATATGTCCTTTCCATGAAGTTATTCTTGCCGGTAATAGAAATACATGAGTATTCTCGGATAACAAAAGTTTTGATAAAAGGTTTTCTTTTCTTTTCTGTGTTACTGATTTGAGATCAAAATAACTTGTATCAATCCCTCTACTAATTTGTATTAATCTTGCTTTACTATTAGGAAAATTAAATCTTACGTAATCGTCAATAAATTTGGAAATAGTTATAACTCTGTCACCTGCAGTCATTGATCTATTATAAAATTTTTTTACAAAAAAACTATTGCCAGAATATGTTCCATGAAATGTTGTTACCAGAGGTATTTTTTTTTGTTTAATTATTGAATTAAAACAGAATGCCGGCCATCTACTCCTGATATGTATAATATCAGGTTTGATTTTATTAATAAGTTTGTTGAATTTTTTTTTTAAAAAAAAAAATTTTAAGAATCCTTTATTTTTCAAACTCAACTCGTAGTGTTCAACACCTAAATATTTGTATTTTTCTGCCATCTCTCCTCCAGAGGAAAGTATAGCTGACTCAAAACCAGAACTTATTAGTTGCTTAGCAACATCTAGTGTTCCTCTTTCAACTCCTCCATTAATTTTGTCAAGGGAGGGTATAATTTGAAGGATTTTAGGCATTTATTGATTCTAATACATTATTCAAACCTAATTTATAGTTTTCAAATTTAGGTGTCCAATTTAATATTTTTTTTATTTTTTGATTAGATACTCTTTTATTGTCTCTGTAAAAATCTTTTACTCTCTCATTTATCTCCGATGATGAAATTTTTAAATATTCTATATTTTTTATATTTAACAACTTTGATGCGTACTCAAAAACCTCATGTGCGCTACATGGTAAGTTATCGGTCACATTAAATATTTGACCTGGTGTGGACATTTCCATGCTCTTGGAGATTGCTGAAGCAATATCTTCAACATGTATTCTAGAAAAATAATGATTTTCTAATTTTATTACTCGATTATTACCACTTAATAATCTATCAATTATTGAACGTCCTGGGCCATAAATACCTGGTAATCTAAAAATATGAGTAGGAAAGTTTTCCTTTCTAAATGATTCTATGAATAAATTTTCAACTCTTAATCTTTTTTCACCTCTTAATGTGGTAGGAGATGCTTTTGTTTTTTCGTCAACCCACTCTCCATTATGATTTCCATAGACACTTGTAGACGACAAATAGCCAAACCATTTTAATTTTATAAGTATTTTTCTATCTAAAGAATTTATGAAGTTATAAACTAAATCTCCAGTTTCAACTGGTGGGATTGAGTTTATTATATGGGTAACGTTATTGAGTAATTGATTTTTTTTTGTTAACTCTTTAAAAGTAAAACGTTTCACATTAAATTTTTTGTCAAACTTTTCAGCCTTTATATTCATTTTATGTGTGCAAATTATTTCACAACTTCTTTTTAAATTTTGAATTATAAATCTTGAGCAATAACCAGCACCAAAAAAAACTAATTTCATTTTAATTCTTTAATATTTGATTTTTTATCCAGTCAAAAGTTGGATGATTTGTAAGTTCTTTATGCCAAACAACTTTTGTTTTTCTTCTTTCAAGATCTAAAGGAAGTTCACAAATATGAAAATCGTAAATTTTTGCCATCCTTTGAGCAGTTTTTGACGGGAGCGTTAAAATTAAGTCTGTATTTTTTATTATCACAGGTGCGAGTGTAATCAAATCAATTCTCACAGAAATCTCCCTTTCAAAATTAAGTTGACTTAGCACCCTGTCGATGGGATGCAAAGGTGCTTCCATTGGGGCAACTCTCAAATGCTTTGAACTTAGATATTGATCAATAGAAAGTTTAGATTCTTTTTTGAATCTATGGTTCTTTTTCATAATACATACATATTTTTCCGTGAATAAATCGGAATAACCAAATCTTCCAGCAACTGTCTCAAATCGACCAATTGCAAAGTCAATCTCATTGTTGTCCAATAATTTTAGTGCTTCATTACCTTGCTCAGATCTAATACATAATGATGATTCTGGAGAATTTTTTTCAATAAAGTCTACTAAGTTTGGAAGAATAACAGGTGCCACATCATCAGACATTGAAATTCTATAATTTTTTTTTGTAGTTTTGGGATTGAAATCAATTGAGGACAATGACAGTTCTAAATTATTTAACGCTGTTTGTATTGGAAGCGATAAATCATTAGCCCTGGGAGTGGGTCGCATTCCCTTTGGGCCTCTTATAAATAAATCATCTTTCACTAAATATCTTAATCTGTTTAGCGCATTACTCATTGCCGGTTGTGTTATTCCCATCTTCTTACTAGCCTTGGTAACATTTTTTTCTTCAAAAAGTGTCTTAAAAACAACAAGCAGGTTTAAATCAAAATTTTTTATATTCATAAAATGAATTAATCTATTATTATATATTTTTATAATAAATTACTTTATTTTTTTTTGATAGTATTAAATATAATATTTGGAGTTGTTTACTTTGTTAATTTTGATTTTGTTCTGTTTTTTGCAAGGTTTTACAGAGTTTCTTCCGGTTAGTTCTCAAGGACATTTAATTGTTTTTAACGAAAAATTTGAATTAGTTTATTTAACAGACATCACACTATTGGAGTCAACTATTCTTGCTCACTTTGGCTCTTTTTTTGCTGTTTTTTTTTACTATATGCACACCATTAAAGGATTTTTCGTATCAATAAAACTCATTGACAGACCAGATATAGACAAAAATTCTTTTTTGTTAATTAATTTAGTAATTTCATCTATTCCATTAATAATATTGGGGTATTTATTTGGGAAATTCTTCAACTATGAGAGTAGCAGAATTATACTAATAATCGGGATTACCAGTATTATTTTTGGATTACTATTATTTATTGTGGACAATTTTTGTCTAAGAATAAAGAATCTAAATTCACTAAATTATCTTTCATCATTGATCATTGGATTTTTTCAATGTTTAGCCTTAATTCCCGGTGTAAGTAGATCTGGATCCATTGTAACAGCCATGAGATACTTTGGGTTTCAGAGAAAGTTTGCAGTGTATTATTCTAATTTATTGAGCATTCCTGCAATTTTGTCTGCAACAGGTTATTTATTGATAACAAATCTTGATCAAATTTCCACAACTTCAATATTAAGTTTATATGGCATTACGATTTTATTTTTAAGCTTTATTTTTTCTTTAGTGTTTATTTATTTCTTTGTAGCATGGACAAGAAATTTTTCATTCTTAATTTTTGCCGTCTATCGATTAATTTTTGGTATTTGTTTGATTTATTTCTTTTATTTCTAATTTTAATTTAGTTTAAATGTAAGTTTCAACTATCGATTTCATTGAAGAAGGATTTTTAATAAATTTTTTGAGATTAGAAAATCCTTTATTTGAAACACTGTCTACATTAAGTAATCGAACCTGATCTCTAGTTAATGGTGGATAAGGAAGAAGCTCAAAGAAGAATGCCATTAATTTAGCGAGAAAAAATGGTAAAGGAAGATAAATTCTTTTTCTTTTTTTTGCATTTAAAATTGTATCAAATATTTGATCAAAAGATTGAACTGTAGGACCAGCAAGTTCAAATGTGTGTTTTTTCAAAAGACATACTTTAAGTAAAAAAGAAACCAAGTCTCCAACGTATATGGGTTGAAATTGAACTCTTTTTTGGAAATCAAGAAGAGGTAAAACTCCCTTTTTACTTATTTCTGGAGTCCCGATTAATGGCAAAAAAGGACTAAAATTGGACATTTTTAGAAATAAGTTTGTAAATCCATCTCTTTTTCCAAACACAACACTTGGTCTTACTATGACTGAATTAGGAAATAAATCTTTGATAGCATTTTCACCTTTCATTTTTGATTTTGCGTAATCTGAATCTTTTGATTTATCAATATTTAAAGCAGATAAATGCACAAAATTTCTTATTTTATTTTTTTTTATTGATGCGGCCAATTCCCTTGGAATCCTGAAATGAATATCTTCAAATGAGTTTTTTTTATTTTGATACAAAATTCCAATCAGATTAAAAACTATATCTGCCCCAACTATAAATTTGTCTATGTTTTCCGAGTTAAATTTTTCTATTTTGAGAAGTCTTACCTGACCAGGCTCATTTCCAATAAAAAAATCAAGTTTCTTTTTATTGCCTCTAGTTATAATGTCAACTTGACAAGCATTTTTGCAAAGATTATTAACTAAATGAGAACCAATAAACCCAGTTCCACCAAAAATAACAATTTTTTTTCCACTAATTTTAAAGTTCATAATTTTTTTTACTATTTATAATATAACTCTGGTATTAATAACATAATAAAAATTGATCAAAAAATGAAAACATTTAAATTTGGCGAATCAAATATTTTTTTACATAGTAATGATTTACCCAAAAGTATCAAAAAACCAAAATCTATTGCAATTGATACTGAAACAACAGGACTAAGTCTTAAACGAGATAGACTGTGTTTAGCCCAATTTGCTTTTCCAAACGGAGAATGTCACTTGGTAAAATTTGACGCAAATATTATCAAAAACGGAAATAAATCCAAAAATATAAGAAACATTATTGAAGATAAAAAAATTGTTAAGGTCTTTCATTATGCAAGATTTGATGTTGCAATCCTAAATAAATTTTTTAGCGTAAAAATTGCCAATATTTTCTGCACCAAAATAGCATCTAAATTAGTAAGGACCTACACAGATAAACATGGATTAAAAGACTTATGTAGAGAATTATTGAATGTGGATCTTAATAAATCTCAACAATCCTCAGATTGGTCGGCAGAAACATTGTCTGAAAGTCAGATAAAATATGCTTCATATGATGTAATTTTTCTTTTAAAACTCAAATTTATTTTAGAAGAAATGCTTAAAAGAGAAGGAAGAGTCGAACTTGCAAAATCTGCTTTTGAATTTCTTCCAACAAGAATAGAATTGGACTTTCTTGATTGGCAAGATATTGATATATTTGCACATTAAATTTTAGAGAACGATGGAGATTAAAACAGGAAAAGAAGTAATTGATACTGAGATAAAAGCACTAAAATTACTGAAAAAGTATATATCGAAAGATTTTATAAATGTTATAAATTTACTTCATAATATTAAGGGTAAAATATTTTTGTCTGGCATTGGAAAGAGTGGACATATTGCTACAAAAATAGCCTCAACATTGGCTTCTGTTGGTTCTCCATCCTTTTTTATTCATCCATCTGAAGCTAATCACGGTGACTTGGGAATGCTAGAAAAAAAAGATTGTATCATACTTATTTCAAATTCAGGTGAGACATCAGAGTTAATCAATCTAATATTGCATTGTAGAAAACTTAAAATTCCAATCATTTCAATTACAAGTGAATCAGAAAGTACATTAGCCAAAGAATCTAACTTAAAACTTCTAATTCCAAAAAATATTGAAGCGTGTCCTCTTGAACTTGCACCAACTAGTTCGACAACATGCATGCTTGCCTTAGGTGACGCCATTGCAGTGACTCTACTAAAAAAAAAGTCATTTACAAAAAAAGATTTTCACGAACTTCACCCAGGAGGAAAATTAGGGCAAATACTTCTTCAGGTAAAAGATTTGATGAAAACACGAAAGTCAATCCCTCTAACCTCAGTGACTCATAACGTGAGTAGAGCAATTTTAGAAATGAGTTCAAAAGGTGAGGGTTGTGTTGGTGTAATATCAAATAAAGGTGAATTGGTTGGGATTATAACAGATGGAGATTTAAGAAGGCATATGAGTAAGAATTTGCTAGAAAAGAAAGCGAAGGATATAATGACAAAGAATCCAAAAACTCTTTCTCCTTCGACTTTGGTTTCAGAAGCTCTAACCATGATGAATGAAAAATCAATTACTAATTATTTTATAACTGAAAAAAAAAAACCTATCGGTATTATTCATATGCATGACATCTTACGAACATGAATTATTCAAATTTTATAAAAACTATAAAATATAGTTTTTTAGTTACCTCTGTATCTATAACTCTACTAATTATTAATGATAATTTTTCAAATAAAAGTGAAGTGGTTTTGAGTCAAAAAACTACTACTAATGAATTCAGTTCAATCAGTCAAATCTTACACAAACCAATGTTTATGAGCATTGACAACAAAAAACAACCCTTTAAAGTGATGGCCGCAAAAGCAACTAGATTTAAGAATGAACCTAATATTTTTAATCTTGACAATCCTACTGGAGAAATCAAATCAGGTGATGAGGTATTTTTCCTTAGTGGTGATCATGGTGTTTTTAATAAAGATATTCAACAACTCAAAGTTAATGGAAATGTAAAATTTAAGAATGAAAGTGATATGGTATTTCAAACCTCCGAAATGTATTTTGACTTTAACAAAGAAATTTTATCCGGTAGAAAAAAAGTTAAGGGTAAGAAAAATAATTCTTTAATTATTTCTGAGGGCTTTAAAATACTAAACAAAGGAGAAAAAATTTTCTTTACTGGCAAGACAAAATTAACGTTGATCAATAAATAATATGAATTACAAAAAATTAAAGATACTTATTTTGTTTTACATATTCTTTGGAAATGTATCTTCTCAACAGCTATCAAACTTAAATAATAATGACCAACCAATCGAAATTTTTGCTGAGGAGGGTATAGAGTGGCACAAGAACAAAAATAAGTATGTTGCAATTGGAAATGCAAAGGCAATCAGTGGATCTTTATCTCTTAAATCTGAGAAAATAGAAGCATTCTATACAGAAGAAAAAAATTCAGGCATGAATATAAAAGAAGTTAAAGCAAAAAAAAATGTTGTGGTGGAAGATAAAAAAATGAAAATTGTAGGAGGTGATTATGCTGAGTATAAAACTTCAAATGATTATTTCTTAATTGTTGGTAAAAATATTATCCTTACTTCAGAGGCTAATATGCTTAGATCAAAAGAAAAGCTTGAGTACTGGAGATCAAAAAATATTGCAATAGCTACAGGAAAAGCCGAAGCTAAAAAAAAAGACGAATTCACAGTTTTAGCAGATAAGTTAGTTTGGTATTTGAAAGAAAATCAAAATAAAACAACGGTAAAAAAAATCCTAGGTTTTAATAATGTTTCCATTAAAACTAATAATGAAGTAGCATTTAGTGATAAAGCAATTTATAATAATGAGACTGAAATATGTAAATTATACGGTAATGTGAAACTACAAAGAGGAGAAAGTTTTTTACTTGGTGAATACGCTGAAGTTGATCTAAGAAGTGGAATAAGCAAACTATTACCAGCCCCAGGGAAATCACCTAAAGAAAACAAAGTCAGAGCACTAATTGATAAAGGAGGATTAGACGTAGATGAGCCAAATTGATATTCCATTCATTGCAATTGATAATAAAGGTCTTGAAGTTAAAAATATTACCAAATCTTACGATAATAAAAGAATATTAGATAATGTCTCAATTAACCTAAATAGGGGAGAATCTGTTGCTCTTTTAGGACCAAATGGAGCAGGAAAAACCTCACTTTTTTATATAATAATGGGATTAATAAAGTCTGAAAGTGGAGTTATAAATTTAGATAAAATAGAAATATCAGATTATCCCATGTATAGACGTTCAAAATTGGGCTTAGGTTATCTACCTCAAGAGTCTTCAATTTTTAGAGGTATGAATGTAGAAGAAAATATTTTATCAATATTGGAAAAAACAGAAAGGTCTTCTGAGATTATTACAAAGAAATTAGATGATCTTCTTGCTGAATTTGGTATAGAACATATTCGTTACGCTCCATCACTCTCTTTATCAGGAGGAGAAAGAAGGAGATTAGAAATAGCTAGATGTCTTGCTTCAAAGCCTAATTTCATATTATTAGATGAACCATTAGCTGGTATAGACCCGATTGCAATTAAAGATGTAAAAAATCTGATACAAAATCTAAAGAAAAAAAATATTGGCGTTCTTATTACTGATCACAACGTAAAAAGTACACTTGAAATTGTGGATAGAGCATACATAATCTTCGAAGGCAAAGTGTTGTTTCAAGGTAAACCTGAAGAAATCATAAAAAATAAAAATGTAAGAACTTTTTATTTAGGGAATGATTTTTGACGGAAAAAAACAATATATCAGTATCTGGAAAGCAAACAAAAGTTGGAAAATCACTTACTGAATACGTTAAAGATTCAATAATTCTGACTCTAAAAAAATATTTTGATAATTTTATAACTGCAAATATACTTTTCTCAAAAGATACGTATAATTTTAGATGCGAAATCAGTATCCATATTGATGGTGCAATTTTTCTTCAGGGAAATGCAATTAGTAATGATGCATATGGATCATTTAACGTTGCCAGTGAAAAAATTAAGAAAAGACTGAGACGTTACCACAGAAAACTTACAGACCACCGTGCCAAGAATAAAAAACCTCTTAAATATCTTCAAGCTAATCAATATATCATCGAAAACCCTGAAATTAAAAATCTAAAAGAAAGCTCATCAGAACCAGTGATTATTGCAGAAACTGAAGATATAATAAAGACTATCTCAGTAAGTGAGGCAATAATGCTTATGAATTTAAAAGATCAAAATGCAATTTTTTTTAAAAACGTGAATTCTAGAAGATTAAACATTCTTTATAGACGATCAGATGGAAATATTGGCTGGGTGGATCCAAAAAAATGAAATTAATTGAGTTTATTTCATTGGATTCTATTCATGTAGATATTGATGTAGACAGCAAAAAAAATTTGTTTAAACATGTCTCAACTATTTTTTCTAAAAATAATTCAGAAAGAGCATCAATTGTAGTTGAGAAATTAAATGAAAGAGAAAGGCTAGGATCAACTGGTGTTGGAAATGGTGTCGCGATACCGCATTCAAAGATAAGTTATGTTGACAAGACCAAAGTTTTTTTTTTAAAACTTAAATCTGCAATCGATTTTTCATCTTCTGACAAACGAAATGTTGACCTTGTTTTTGTAATTTTGGCTCCCCTTGATTGTCAATCCGAACACCTCTTAATTTTGTCTTCGATTTCGAGTTTTTTGAAAAATGACAACTTAGTCAAAAAGTTAAGGAACTTAAAGAAACCTGAAGAGATACTTAATTTTTTATCGAAACATTAGTGAAGATTAATATGTTCCAAGCCTGACTGTAAGATGGCGGCAATTGCTGATTCTCGACTATCAAACGCGGCTAATAGAGTGCCATCAGCACAGTATACTGAGAAAACGTCGGTACTAAAGTTTTCTTCCTTATGAATTTCTTTCTTAACAAAAGCGTGTGATGCGTTACCGTATTCTACTAAATCTAAATTATTTGAATCATTTTTACTGCTCATTTGCCTTTACCTAAACTAATAAGATTTTCTTTAACTTTATTATTTTTATCGCTAATTTCAATCTTTTTTGATTCTTCGTTATTAATTGGTTGAGATAAATCTATAAATAAGAGTCCATTATCCATTGATGCCTCCTCTACCTCAATCCCCTCAGCCAAAATAAAGTTTCTTTGAAACTGTCTTGTTGCAATTCCTCTGTGTATGAAAATTCTATCTCCATCATTATCATCCCTACTACCTCTTATTTGAAGTTGATTTCCTTCTAGACTGATATCTAGATCCTTTTTATTAAATCCGGCAACTGCGATTGTGATTCTTATGCTGTTAGGAGAAGTTTGCTCAATATTATAAGGAGGATAGGAGTCGCTAGAAAGTTTAGAAATTCTATCTATAGTCCTCTCGAACTGATCAAAACCTAAAAGAAATGGACTATTAAAAACTGACATTCTATTTGTAACCCTCAATTAGAGCGATTGAAATGAACCTTTAAAAGCATTCATTTTTGTAATTTACAATATTGATATTTAAAAATCAATTTTTAAATTTCAATAAAATTTTTTAAATTATAACCAATTTTAATATATTATTTGGTGGAGCTGGACGGGATCGAACCGACGACCTTCTGAATGCCATCCAGACGCTCTCCCAACTGAGCTACAGCCCCATCTATGAGACAAGAATGAAAAAATTTTTTTAAAGCCCAACCTGTCCGATACTTATGAGGAATCTTCATCTCTCTCAATTTCAACAATGTCCTCGACATTTGATTCATCTGAATCAACATCTTCTACATTATCATCAACTTCGATCTCTTCAATTTTAATATCTTTTTCCTCCTCTTCAACCAAAGGTTTAGAAACCTTTGGTGGCCTTCCTCTTTTAGAAACATTGGTTAGAAGTGAATTAACATCCGCTCCACAATTTGGACAAATGAGAGGATGTCTAGCGAAATCAAAAAAAAGTGTGCCACATTTTGTACATTTCCTTTTAGCACCTTTATCAAATTTTTCCATAATCAACTTTCATTAATAAAATAAATAAATTATATATCATAACTAAGGATGAAAAAATCTTTTACTCTTAAATCTTCAAAAAGTAAACCATTAAATGGCATAATTACTGTTCCATCGGATAAATCGATTTCTATTAGATCATTAATTATTTCATCACTTTGTCTTGGAAATACGAAAATTTATAATTTGTTAGAGTCTGATGATGTTTTAAATACTCTCAATGTACTTAAGAAATTGCACATCAAGATTGAAAAAAAAAAGGAGTTCTATGAGGTTTTTGGACAAGGTGGTTATTTTTCGGATCCTCATGAAAATTTAGACTTCGGAAATTCAGGTACAGGAATACGATTAATGACTGGACTTTTAAGCACAAGTGAAGTTAATGCAACGCTAATTGGTGATCAGTCTTTATCTTCAAGACCAATGGATAGAGTTATAAAGCCACTGGAAAAAATTAATGTTTCAATCTCTTATACAAATGGTTCATTGCCAATAAGAATATTCAATCAAAACAAAATACATGTTCCAAGTAGTCATAAACTTGAAATAGGTTCCGCTCAAGTAAAAAGTGCAATTTTACTCGCCGCGATGAATGTAAAAGGAATTACTAAAATATTTGAAAAAATTCCATCAAGAGATCACACTGAAATAATGCTTAAATATCTTGGTGCAAGTCTAAATGTTTCTAACAATTGTATTACATTAAAAAGTCCAAACTTTTTAAAGCCAAAAAATCTGACAATACCAGGAGATTTTAGTTCAGCAGCGTTTATTATAGTAGCTGTTTTATTATCTCATAATAGCAAAGTAAAAATAAAAAATGTGGGTTTAAACTTTTACAGAATTGGTTTACTTGAAGTTCTAAAAAAAATGAATGCCAAAATTTCTATTACAAATAAAAGAAATTTTAATGATGAAATAGTGGGGGATATAGAGGTAAACAGTTCTAATCTTCACGGAACAACCGTCAAAAAGGAAATAAGTGCAAGGCTTATTGATGAATATCCAATTCTTTTTGTGGCAGCTTCATTTGCTAATGGAACATCCAGTTTTTTTGGTTTAGGTGAACTTAAAGTTAAAGAAAGTAATAGATTAAAAACAATGGCAAAGGCATTGTCAGAAAATGGAGTAAAATTAAAAGTTGGTGAAACTTCAATTAAAATATTTGGAGACAAATATCAAGAGGGTGGGAAGCCAGTTGCAACAGAAAGTGATCACCGAGTTGCAATGTCAATGCTGATTTTTGGTTTTTTTTCAGAAAAATCGATAATAATTGATGATATGGGAATGATAAAAACATCATTTCCTGGATTTAAAGATCTTTTTGAAGTTTTAGGTGCAAGAATTGACTACTTTCGAAAGTAAAAAACCAGTAATTGCAATTGACGGAACTGCAGGCTCAGGAAAAGGAACCTTGGCCAAAAGTTTATCAAAAAAATTAAACTTTGATCATCTTGATACTGGGATATTATACAGAATTTATGCTTATGAAACTGTTTTAAATAAGAATAAAAAAATAAATTTAGAAGAATGGTTTAAATCTGAAAGTGATTTTAATAAACTTAGAACTGAAAAAATATCAAAAATTGCATCTACGATATCTCAACAGAAGAGTGTAAGAGCGGTTTTGGTAGATATTCAAAGAAATTTTGCAAACACCCCCCCTAATGGAATAGGATCTGTTATTGATGGAAGAGACATTGGGTCTGTTATAATTCCAAAAGCTGAAATAAAATTTTTTATTGATGCAGATGTTGAAATCAGAGCAGAAAGAAGAGTGAATCAGTTAAATCTTAAAAAATCCGAGTATCAAAATACTTTAAAAAATATGATTGCTAGAGATGAAAAAGATTCTAATAGAAAACATTCCCCAATGATAAGGCCTTTAGATAGTCATTTCATTGATACTTCAAATATTGATGCAGAAGAGGTTTTAAAAAAAGCCATCAGATATATTAAAAAAAATACAGATTTTATTTAATAATTGCATAAAGACAGAAAATTTTGTAATTGTAATGCATAAATTTAGGAGGAAATTGTATTGGCAGAAAATTTTAGTGATTTGTTAGAACAAAGCCTTGTTGACTTTAAATATAAGGAAGGTCAGATAATTAAAGGTAAAGTCCTTTCTATTGTAAATGATACAGTGGTTGTAGATGTAGGCCTGAAAGCTGAGGGGAGAATACCTATAAAAGAATTTCATTCTCCAGGAGAAGAGCATGGTGTGAAAGTGGGTGAAAGTTATGATGTATACCTTGAAAAATTAGAAAATAAGGAAGGTGAAGCTCTTTTGAGTAGAGAGAGAGCAAGAAAAGAAGAATCATGGTCTAATTTAGAAAAGATCCAAAATTCCAAAGAACAAATTATGGGGGTAATCACTGGAAGAGTAAAAGGTGGATTTGCAGTCGATATCAATGGAGCGGTAGCTTTTCTTCCAGGTAGTCAAGTTGATCTAAAGCCTGTCAAAGATATTTCACCCTTAATTAACAAACCTCAACCAATGATAATTTTAAAAATGGATAAATTAAGAGGAAATATTGTTGTTTCCAGAAGAGTTTTGTTAGAGGAATCAAGGAAAGCAGATAGAAGTAAATTATTATCCGATATAAATGAAGGTGACAAATTAAAAGGCTCTGTAAAAAATATTACTGACTACGGAGTATTTGTTGATTTAGGTGGCATGGATGGACTTATCCATGTTACAGATCTTTCATGGGAAAGAGTTAATCATCCCTCAGAAATGTTTGGAATCGGAGAGGAAATAGAGGTTGTAGTAACAAAATATGATAAGGAAAATAATAGAATTAGTCTTGGTTTAAAACAATTAACCAAAGATCCTTGGGAAAAAGTTGAATCAGTTTACAAAGTTGGAAGCAAAATTAAATCTAAAATTTCAAGTATAGCTGATTATGGAGCCTTCATTGAACTTGAAAAAGGAGTGGAAGGTCTTATTCACACATCTGAAATGAGCTGGGTAAATAAAAATATCAATCCTAATGCAATTTTGAAAGTCGGGCAGGAAGTTGAAGTAGTTATCCTTGAAATCGACAACTCAAAAAGAAGAATAAGCTTGGGTTTAAAGCAATGTTCAGATAACCCTTGGAAAGTTTTCGCTTCAAAAAATAAAGAAGGAGATGTAATTGAAGGTAAAATTAAAAATATTACAGACTTTGGATTGTTCGTAGGTATAACAAATGAACTTGATGGATTAGTTCACGCATCAGATATATCTTGGAATGAATCCGGAGAAAATGCCATTAAAAATTTTGAAATAGATCAACTAATTAAAAGTAAAATCATAGATATTGACGTAGATAAAGAAAGAGTATCTTTGGGTATTAAACAACTCACAAAAAATACAAATAAAAGTGATAAACTTATAAGCAAGACAGTAACTTGTGTTATAAAAAAAATTGATGATGATAAAGTTTTTGTTACCTTTGACAATGATATTGAAGGATTTGTAAAAAAATCTAATTTGGCAAAATTAAAAGCTGAGCAGAATACAACTAGATTTGCAGTTGGAGAAAAAATTGATGCCAAAGTCCTAAAAAAATTGACTAAAGACGGATCATATGAACTTTCAGTAAAAGATCTCGAGATTCAGGAAGAAAAAGAAGCACTAAAAGAATACGGATCATCATCTTCTGGAGCAAGCATTGGGGATATTATCGGAGCTGCACTAGAAGAAGGAAAAAAGAAAGACCCTAAATCAACTGATGAAAAAAAATGATTTATTAGAAAAATTTTATAGAAAAAGAAAATCACTTGTCCTTCGATCATTTATTTTCTTTTTAGCAGTCTTATCACTGATATTAGTTTCCTTAAAATTTCAAAATGAAGAAAGCTTTATTGCTAAAATAAAAATTGAAGGAATTATTCAAGGCAAAGAAGACATCGTTGAACAGATTGATGGTTTGATATCTGATGACAACGTTAGAGGCTTGATTACTGTTATTAATAGCCCTGGCGGAACATACGTGAGTAGCAAAGAGTTATATGATTCTATCCAGACTATTAGTAAAAAAATTCCCACAGTCGTATATATGAAAGAAATGGCAACTTCAGGTGGATATCTTGTGTCTTTAAGTTCAGACAAAATTTATGGAAACTCCGGATCAATCACTGGATCAATTGGTGTTATACTTCAGAGTGCAAATATAACCGATCTACTTGGAAAGATAGGAATAAATCCTATAATTGTAAAAAGTGGTGATTTAAAAGCTGTACCCAATCCGGCTGAACAAATAGATGAAGAAAAATTAAATTACTTGAAAGATATCATAGAAAAAATGCAACAAGAGTTTCTCATGATAGTAAAAAAAAATAGAAAGGTTTCAGAATCGGTTTTGGATCTAGTCTCAGATGGAAGAATTCTAACAGGTAGACAAGCTAAAAATCTAAAACTAATTGACGATATAGGCACTGAAAAAGATGCATTGGACTGGTTAAAAAAAAAGGCTGGTGTTGATCAGAAAATCAAAATAATAGATTTTTCATCTAAAACCGATTTAGAGAAAATATTTAACCTAAAATTTTTAAAAAAAAAGTTTAATTATTTACATCAAAACTTTTATAATGGTTTTTTTGCAGTTTGGACTCCAGGGATATGAAAAAATCTGAAATATTAAAAAGTCTTGAAAATAAATTTGATTATTTACCGAGAAGTGAAGTTGAAAGAACTCTTGAAAAAATACTACAATTTTTTTCTGCAAACTTGGCTAAAGGTGCAAGAATAGAAATTAGAGATTTTGGAACTTTCTCAACCAAAGTAAGAGAAGCTAGAGTCGGAAGAAACCCTTCCACAGGCGACATGATAAAAATTAATAAAAAGTATTTTGTTCATTTTATACCTGGAAAAAAATTAAGAAAGGATTTGAATGAAAGGAAAAATTAAAAAAGTATTTGGATCTATCATTGTTTTTTTTTTTTAATTTTTTTTACGCTTTTTTCGCTTGGGAACAAAAGTCTAATAAAAATAAATCTATTTCCCTTACCTATTTTTCTTGAAATTCCAATTTATTTACTTGTTATTTTTCTACTGTTTATTGGATTTTCAATCGGATTTATTTTTGTATATCTGAGAAAGATTTTTAAGTAAAGCATGAAACATAAGGATAAAATATATTACGCTTTAGATTTTACAAACTTAATAACAGCTTTACGTTTTGTAGAAAAAATCTCATCGCATATTGGAGGTATTAAGGTTGGATTAGAATTTTTTATGAAAAACGGCTTTGATGGAGTTAAAAAGATAAGCGAGTCTGGATTGCCTATTTTTTTAGATTTGAAACTTAATGATATTCCAAATACTGTAAAAAAAGCTGCTGAGAATTTATTTGAACTATCACCTGAATTTTTATCAGTTCACATTAATGGTGGTATAGAAATGCTAAGAGAAATTATCTCCATAAAAAAAAAAACAAAAATTCTTGGGGTATCAATGCTTACAAGTTTAGACAATTCTGACCTAAAGAGTTTTGGATTAAATATTAATAGCAAAGAGTATGTTGAAAATTTATTCAAAATTGGTCTTGACGCTGGTATTGACGGAATTGTATGTTCTGCTCACGAAGTTCCAAATTTGAAGAATATTTTAAAAAATCAAAAATTTGTCTTTGTAACACCAGGCATTAGATTACAGAATGATTCAATTAATGACCAAAAAAGAATAGTTACTCCAGGCAATGCAATTAAATTAGGGTCTTCTATATTGATAGTAGGTAGATCAATTACTCAGTCTGACAATCCTATCGAAAAAATTAAACAAATTTATGAAAGCATTGAGGTTGAACTTGCCAGTTAAAGTAAAACTCTGTGGATTAAAGAATAAAGCAACAATTCTAGCAGCATCACAAGCTGATTTTATCGGTTTCGTCTTCTATCAAAAATCTTCGAGATTTATTAATGCCTTTGATGCAAAAAAACTTATTCAATATATTTCTGCAGAACAAAAAGTTGTTGGTCTGTTTGTAAATTCTGACATAAATACCTTATACCATATAAGTGATTTTCTTAACTTAGATTTAATTCAACTGCACGGTAATGAAGATTTAAATTATATAGAAAAAGTTAAAAAGCTTGGTAAACCAATCATTAAGGCAATATCAGTTAAGAACTTTAATGATATCAAGAATTCCAGAAAGTATGAAAAAATTTGTGATATGATTTTATTTGACACCAAAAGTAATAGTGACGTTTCTGGTGGGACTGGGAATTCATTTGATTGGAATCTTTTAAAAGGATATGATTCAAAAAAGAATTGGCTTTTAGCGGGTGGTCTAAAAGCGAGTAATATAATTGAAGCGCTAAAAATCACAAATGCTCCAATTGTCGATGTTTCATCCGGGATTGAGAATGCGCGAGGAATAAAATGCGAAAAAAAAATAAAAAAATTTTTAAACGTTGTAAAAGAATATGAAAGAAAAAATTAACTTTAAAAAATTCCCAGATAAAAATGGCCGTTTTGGAAAATATGGAGGTAGGTTTGTAGCTGAAACCCTTATGCCTCTTTTATTAGATGTTGAAAAACAATATGCAAAAGCAAAATCATCTAAAGATTTCAAAAAACAACTAAATTATTATTTTAAAAATTATACCGGAAGACCGAGTCCTTTATATTACGCGGAAAGAATTTCAAAAAAGATTGGCAATGTAAAGATTTACTTTAAAAGAGATGAGTTAAACCACACTGGTGCTCATAAAATTAACAATTGTATAGGACAAGTTCTGCTTGCATTAAAAATGGGAAAAAAAAGAATTGTAGCAGAAACCGGAGCAGGGCAACATGGTTTGGCAACAGCTACTGTTTGTGCATTATTTAATCTTAAGTGTGTTGTTTATATGGGTTCTTTGGATATAAAAAGACAAGCTCCCAATGTTTTTAAAATGAAATTACTTGGTGCTGAAATTGTTCCTGTAAATTCTGGAACTTCCACACTTAAAGACGCTATGAATGAAGCTTTAAGAGACTGGGTTTCTAACGTAAAGGACACCTTCTATGTAATCGGGACTGTTGCAGGACCACATCCTTATCCTATGATGGTAAGAGATTTTCAATCTGTAATTGGTACAGAGGCTAAAAAACAAATTTTGGAATATGAAAAAAAATTACCAAATTATCTAATTGCTTGTATTGGTGGAGGATCTAACGCTTTAGGTCTATTTTATCCATTCTTAAATGATCAAAAAGTAAAAATAATTGGGGTTGAAGCTGGTGGTGAAGGTCTTAAAACAAAAAGACATGCAGCCTCTTTGTCTCAAGGAAAACCTGGTTTTCTTCATGGAAATTATACCTACTTACTTCAAAATTCAGATGGACAAATAATTGACGCACACTCCATATCAGCCGGGCTAGATTATCCAGGTATTGGTCCAGAACATTCTTGGTTAAAGGATATTGGGAGGATTAAATATGAAAGTGCTACAGACAACGAAGCAATTGAAGCTTTCAAAATATGTTCAAAGTTAGAAGGTATAATTCCAGCTCTTGAACCTTCACATGCTTTGGCGTACATACTTAAAAATAAAAATAAATTTAAAAAAAACGATATAATCATCATGAATATGTGTGGCCGAGGCGATAAAGACTTATTTTCAATATCGAAGAAATTAAATATAAAAGCTTAGAATTTATTTATGCTTAATAGAATAGATAGTAAATTTAGAAATCTTAAAATATTAAATAAGAAAGCACTTATTACATTTATTACTTCTGGTGATCCAAACCAAAAAATTTCAAGTAAAATACTCGAGTTAATAAATTCCAAAAATGTTGATTTAATAGAAATTGGCTTCCCATTCTCTGATCCAATGGCAGATGGCCCAACAATTCAAAAATCTAGTCAACGAGCTATAAAATCAAATACGAATCTAAAAAGTACTTTTACGCTAGTCAAAAACTTTAGATTAAAAGAGTCGAGTACTCCCATTATTTTAATGGGATACTTTAATCCTGTATTTCAATATGGTTTAGATAATTTCTTCAAAAAATGCAAAATTGTTGGAGTGGATGGAATTATAATTGTTGACTTGCCTCCCGAAGAGGATCAATATATCTCTAAGTATGCAAGTAAATACAATATCCATAATATAAGATTACTTACTCCCACAACTGATAAAAAAAGGTTAAAACATATATTGAGGCAAACCAGTGGATTTCTATACTATGTTTCAGTTATGGGAATAACCGGTACAAAAAGACCATCGATTATTGAAGTTCACAAGTCCATAAAAGAAATCAGAAAATACTCGGACTTACCTATTTGTGTAGGTTTTGGAATATCTAGAAAAAGCCAGATTAAAAATATTAATAAGTTTGCAGACGGCTGTGTTATCGGTTCCGCTTTAGTAAAATTTATAGAGGAGTTTTCTCAAAAAAAAGTTAATGAGATAAAAATGCTAAAAAATATATCGGATTTTTTAGAAAAATTAAAAAAATAGTGTTAAATTAAGCTATGAATTGGATAACAAACTTTGTAAGACCCAAGCTTCAAGCTTTCGTTGGAAAAAAAGAAGTACCAGATAATTTATGGGAGACATGTCCGAAATGCTCTCAAATGCTCCTTAAAAAAGAACTGATAGTCAATCAATTTGTTTGTAAACATTGCGACTATCACTTTCGTATCACAGCTAAAGAAAGATTAGATATTTTTTTCGGTAAAAATTACATTATCATGGATACCCCTAAAATTAAACCAGATCCTCTTAATTTTAAAGATAACAAAAAATATACTGAGAGACTTAAAACTGCTCAAAAAAAAAATCAGACAAACGACTCAGTTATTGTTGCTTCGGGTACAATTAATGGGAAAAAAATTGTTACAGCTGTTTTTGATTTTAATTTTATGGGCGGTTCAATGGGTATGGCTGCTGGTGAGGCAATTGTCACAGCGTGTGATTTTGCAAAAAAGAATTTTTTGCCATTAATAATTTTCAGCTCATCTGGAGGAGCAAGAATGCAAGAAGGTATTTTATCTTTAATGCAAATGCCAAGAACAGTAATAGCAATTAATGCTTTTGGGAAGTTAAACCTTCCATTCATTTCAATCCTTACAGACCCGACTACTGGCGGCGTTTCAGCTTCGTTTGCAATGCTAGGAGATATTATAATTGCAGAGAAAAATGCAACAATTGGTTTTGCTGGAAGTAGAGTTATTGAGGATACCATAAAAGAAAAACTTCCTCAGAACTTTCAAAAGTCGGAATATCTTATGGAAAAAGGAATGATAGATCTAGTAGTTCATAGAAAAGAACTAAAGACTAAAATTCAAGATATTTTAGATTTCCTAGTAGCATAGATTTTATAGTGAATAAATCAGATAAAATTTTGAAAAGACTAGAACTTTTGCACCCTAAAAAGATTGATCTATCTTTGACAAGAATAAGAAAATTACTTAGTAAAATGAATAACCCTCATTTAAACCTGCCTAAAATAATTCATATAGCAGGAACAAATGGCAAAGGATCAGTTACATCGTTTTTAAGATCGATTTTTGAAAGCGCTGGTTTACAAGTACACACTTACACTTCACCTCATCTAATACGATTTAATGAAAGAATTAGAATTAATTCCAAATTAATTAGTAATCGAGAATTAAGTCTTCTTCTTGAGGAATGTGAGAGCTTCAATAAAGGAGAACCTATCACATTTTTTGAAATAACAACTGCAGCAGCTTTCCTAGCATTCAGCAGATCTAAATCAGATATAGTTCTGATGGAAACAGGATTGGGAGGGAAGTTTGATGCTACTAATATGATTGAAAAGAAAGTTTGCAGTGTAATTACACCCGTTTCAATGGATCATATGAATTTTTTAGGAACTACAATCACAAAGATTGCTCAAGAAAAAATTGGTATTCTAAAAAATAGTGAAAATGTAATAGTCTCCAAGCAACAAAAATCAGTAAGAAGAATTCTTAGATCTGAAATTAAAAAAAAAAGGATTAAATTATTTGAAGAAGGTATAAATTGGAAGATATTAGAAAAAAATTCAAGACAAAAAAAATTTTCTCTTAAATTTGATGAAGACCAGTATGAATTTTCTTATCCTTCTTTGTTTGGTGAACATCAAATCGACAACGCATCAACTGCTATTGCAACTGTATTATCACTAAAAAATAAAAAAATAAAAGCAAATATTATTAACAATGGTCTTTTGAAAGTAAATTGGCCAGCCAGAATGCAAAAGCTAGATAAGGGAAAACTCTCAAAATTTACTGGTAGCGGTTTTGAAATCTGGTTGGATGGTGGACATAATATTGAGGCCTCGAGTATTATCCAAAAGACTTTTAAAATTTGGGGCAGAGAAAATATTTTTGTAATTTTAGGAATGACAATTGGGAAAGATCCCGCAGGGTTTCTTAGTGGCATAATCAAAAGTATCACAGGTTTATTTCTACTTCCTATACCAAACCATCAATACATACAACCTTATGAAATAAAGCAAAAGGTTGAATCTACTTTTGATATGAAATTTACGGCAGAGTGTTGTCTAGATATTCGTGAAGCGCTTACAAGTGTAAAGCGCAAATTTTCTTCAGGAAAAATTCTAATCTGTGGATCTCTTTATCTTGCCGGTGAAATTTTAAAAGAAGATGGTTTTAAAATTACCTAAATTTTTGATTCCAACCAATCTTTCAAATCGCTTTTCGAAGCTAAACCAACCTTTGTGTCTACCAAATCACCATTTTTAAAGAGTAATAAGGTTGGGATGCTTCTGATTGAGTATTTCATAGCTAAATCCTGATTTTCGTCTAAATTAACTTTTATTACTATCATTTTTTTTTCTAGCTCTTTAGATAGTTCCTCCAATATGGGTGTTAGCATCTTACAAGGGCCACACCACTCTGCCCAGAAATCGACAAGTACAGGTAATTCAGAATCAATAACCTCTTTATCAAAATTATTCTCATTACAATTCTTAATTTCAGACATTTTTTATTCTCCGTTAAATACCAAAAAGTTTTTTTGACAAAACTTTCCCAAACATTACAGGTTGTGGGTTTGAATTACTATAATAATCATTTAAGAAATTTATGTAAATATTATACTGATCTATTTGTTTTTTTAATTCTAATTCTGATTCTTTTTCTTCTAACTCTAGTGATATTGTATCAACTTCCTCCATTGCAGCAGGAATTGTAATATATTCCTGTTTGTTTAATGAATTTAATCTATCTGATATTTTTTGGTGAAGAAAACTAAATATTTTCCTTGGCAGTTCCTCAGGACTATTTCTATAAATATGTCTGGCAGCAAAAAACCTTAGCCTATGATCCTGAAACTTCTCTGCAAATGACCATTTTTTTTCCCATGATTCATCATGAAACCTTTCCATTATTAAAGAATCTCTATAATTTAGTTTTTGAGAATAAATTGTTTCCTCCTCAAGTTTTAGTTCTTGACTTTGGTTTTCGTCATAATCAATTGACTCGTTCTCTAGTATTTTGTTGAGATTATAGAGAAATTGCTTGTTCTCTAGTTGATTACATTTTATTTTTATTTCTTCATCTGAAAATTCACTATATGGACTTAATTTTCTTGAATAAGATTTGTGAATTATCGATGGTTGTTTATTAAGCTTTATTTTTCTAAAAAATGATTTGGTCTTAAATATTTCCTTAAGCTCTTCATATTCTAAATTTACCAAATCGAATGTGTCATATTTAAGATCAAAACCTATAAATTGATTTTTATAAACTGGATGTTTTAACAAAAACTTTACCAAGTAAATCCTGTGACTGTTAAACATGTAATTATGTAATGTAAAAACTTGTTCTCTTAAAATTTTTTCTTCAATTTTTTTTGGGTAGGAATTATCTAAAAAAACCTGGAAAAAGTCCTGATTTTTTTTTTTTAAAAGTTCAAAAAGAGTCATGGTTGTCTCAACATCTGCTATTGCTTCATGTGCATTTTTAGAAGCAAATGAATTTACCTTAGCAAGACTCTCTAACTTAAAAGTGATTTTTCCATCACTGTTCTTCTCAACCTTTATTATATCTTTTCTAAATGCATGTACCAATGTTACAAAGTTAAGAATGTCCAAGCGTGAGTTTCCTTTGGTATTTGTAATGTATGGAAAAATAAAGTGTTCCCATAAAGTTTGTCTGAAAAACTCTTCATCAAAATTTATAGAATTAAATCCTACAAAAAATGAATTTTGAAATTTAGAGAAAATTTTATACATCTCTATAGTCATTTGATAATAACTTTTTGGCTCACATAGTATGTCAGAGATTAACAATCTGTTGACTCTTAACGCATTTATAGAAGGGACAGTATCTGGGTTTAACCTTGATTTAAGATTTATTTCTTCTAGTTTCTGGAAGCTTTCGTTATAAACAATTATGCCAGCCTGAAGAATTTGGTCGAATCTTGCTTTTCTTCCTGATGTTTCAAAATCATAAACAATGTAATTTCTCATAAAAAATTATCCCTGAATTGTTTATAATCTTTAACCGTTCCAATATGAAACCATGAATTTTTATCTAAATAACCAAATAGTCTTTTTTTCCTGGCAGATTCAATAATTTGTTCTCTAATTGAAAATATTTTTTTTCTTTTTTTTAGCACAATTTCTTGCTTTATAATTTGTAAGCCTGTAAAAACATATGGGCTTCCTTTCCTACTTTGTAACCTTAATAAAGTATCAGTTGGATTGGAGCAATCAAAATCACCGGTTCCTCTGTAACCAAAAAATTCCTCCCTTTTTTTCAGACATATAAGAATGTCCATTTGTTGTGGATTCCAAAGATCTCTTATAAAATCTATTGAATTATAATATTTATTTATCCAGAAAATATCGCCATTTACCAATAAAATTGGATTATCTGTAAAAAAACATTTATTTTTTATGGCGTTCAAGAAACCTCCTCCGGTTTCTAATCTTTCTTTCTCTACCAACACTCTTACTTGTTTGGAATACTTTTTTGTCTCCTCAACTATTTTTTGTGGATGATGATATGCATTAACAATTATATTTTTTATTTTTGACTTTACTAACTTATTAATGTTGTTGGACAAGAGAGAACCATTATTTATTTTTATCAGAGGTTTGGGTCTATTCAAACTAAGTGGGCGCATCCTTTTTCCTAAACCAGCAGCGAATATCATTGCCTCATTTATCATTTTGTATATCCAACAATGGTTTGATAATTTTTAGCAGTGGAAAAAATTCTTTAACTTGTAAGTTTTTTAACAAAAGTTTCTTTACTCGTGGGAGAAATTGTAAATAAATTGTTTTTTTATCTCTGGTTGCTAACCTTGAAAAAATTCCCAGAACTTTTAGATGTCTTTGTATTGCTATTACAGTATATGAGAACAAAAAGAGATTTTTATTTATTAAACGAAATTTCCCTAAATAATTTTCAATTAGTTCAACTTCTATTTTTTTTTCCACATCAATTCTCGCGTCCTGAGTGAGGGAAACTAAATCATAAACACACGGACCAACTAAAGCATCTTGATAATCAATCCAACCACATCTTAGATGAGATTCTCTTTGATTTAAATAAAAAAGGTTGTCTACATGATAGTCTCTATGAATAAAAACTTTAGGTAAAAGAAAAACTTTTTTTAAATAATTATTAAAAAGACTGTTAAAACTACTTTTTATTTCAGAAATCTCCTCCTTATTTTTTTTGGTTTTTAAATACCATTCAAAAAAGAGGTTTGATTCTCCAAGAAATATATCTTTACTATATTTCGGAAGCTTAAAGTCTAAATCTCTATCATGAATGTGAATTAAAGCATCTAGTGCAAGTTTATATAATTTTTTTCTATTTTTATTGTGAATTATTTCACTATACTTGGATTTAAAATTTTCTAAAATAACAATACTTTCTTCTTTTAAATCCATAAAAATTTTTGGAACACTTACAATATTGTTTAAATTTTCACTTAAATTTATATACTTAAGTAAATTTTCTGGATCATCATCATACATAAGAATACTTCTTCTATTTCTATAATTCAGAAGAAAATACCTCCTTGGTGATGCATCGCCTGTCAAAAACTTTAGATTACTAAATTTAATTTTGTTTTGTTTAAGTTTCTCAGAAATAAGACTTATCATAATTTTAATCTTAAATGATCTGACTTTCCTCTTACATGGGAAACCATTGCAAATCTTAAGCAAGAGTTATCTTCCTCTATTGAAATGTCTATTCTTTTCTCAGGTAAAAGATCTTCTACAATCTCTGGCCATTCTATTATTACGCAATCCATTAAAGCCAACTCAATATCAAGTTCAAAAATATCATTCTTTTTTTTCAACCTATACAAATCGTAATGCCAAATCTTAAGTTCTGGAAATTCATATGTATTTACTATCGGAAATGAAGGGCTTGGTACATTAATTTTTTTTTGGGATAATGTATTTATAAGATATTTAGCTAATGTAGTTTTTCCCACTCCAAGCTTCCCTCTAATTAATATTAATGATTTAGGTAATACTATTTTAGCAATTTTTTTTGCCAAATTTTTGGTGTCTACTAAATTTTTTAAATAAATTTTAAATTCGTCTTTCATTTTGCGTAAATATTCTAATATAAATAATTATAATATACTTTTAAAATTATAAAAATTATGAAAAAAATCGAAACAGATGTTCTTATAATTGGTGCCGGACCTGTAGGCTTGTTTTCTGTTTTTGAACTTGGTCAACTTGGAATGAAATCTTGCGTTATTGACACTTTAGATATAGTTGGGGGTCAATGTTCTTCTTTATATCCAGAAAAACCAATCTACGATATTCCAGCATTCCCTGAAATATCAGCAGAAAAATTAATACAAAATCTAACTCTTCAAATTAAACCATTCAAACCAGATCTAATTCTTGGAGAAATGGTTGAAAAAATTAAATACGATGATGATTGTTACGAAACAACAACATCAAAAAATAGTGTAATTAAATCAAAATGTATAGTCATCGCTGCTGGTAATGGAGCATTTGGGCCAAATAAACCTCCAATCTGCAATATTGAAGAATACGAGGAAAAGTCAATTTTCTACCATATTAAAGATAAAAATAAATTCAAAAATAAAAAAATCGCCATTGCTGGAGGTGGTGATTCCGCTGTTGATTGGGCTATAGAATTGTCAGATAAAGCTGAGAAAATTTATTTCATTCATAGAAGGGAAAAATTAAGGGCTGCTCCAAGTAGTGTACAAAAGCTCTATAAAATCGCGAAAAATAATAATCTAGAAATAATCGTTCCATATCAAATTGATTCTATCACAGGAAATAATGGAAAATTAGACTCATTAATTGTTAAAGACTTAGATGGTGCTAAAAAAGATTTAAATGTTGACTATTTTTTACCTTTTTTTGGTTTGTCTTCAAATTTAGGGCCAATTAAAGACTGGGAACTTCAAATTGAAAAAAACCTTTTGGAAGTTGATCAATCTACTTGTCAAACTTCAAAAAACGGGATTTTTGCCATTGGGGATATTTGCACATATCCAGGAAAGTTAAAATTAATTTTAACTGGGTTTTCAGAGGCTGCTATCGCAGCTCATAGTTGTTACAAAAGAATATTTCCTGATAAAGTTCTTCACTTTGAATATTCAACAACGTCAGGTGTCAAATCACTTTAATTTAATATCTATATTCATCACTTTTAAATGGACCATCTACCTTAACATTGATGTACTTTCCCTGTTCTTGAGAAAGTTTAGTTAACTTTGCTCCAATTTTCTCTAAGTGAATTTTCGCTACTTTTTCATCTAGCTTTTTAGGAAGTACATAAACTTTATTCTTATAATTAGAGTAGTTGTTCCATAATTCAATTTGAGCCAACACTTGATTTGAAAAAGAAGCTGACATTACAAAACTTGGATGACCAGTTGCACAACCTAAATTTACTAAACGACCTTCTGCTAGAACAATAATTCTTTTACCATCAGGAAATTCAATCTCATCTACTTGTGGTTTGATATTATCCCATTTATAATTTTTAAGAGATTCTATTTGGATCTCTGAATCAAAATGACCAATATTACATACTATAGATCTATCTTTCATTTTTCTCATGTGTTCTATTGTTATAACATCAATATTCCCTGTTGCTGTTACAAAAATATCTGACTTATCAGCAGCGTCATCCATTGTTGTGACCTCAAAACCGTCCATTGCAGCCTGCAAAGCACAAATAGGGTCTACTTCTGTTACTAATACTCTACAACCCGCATTTCTAAGGCTTTCAGCTGATCCTTTTCCCACATCACCGTAACCTGCCACTAAAGCAACCTTACCAGCCATCATGACATCCGTTGCTCGTCTTATACCATCAACAAGGCTTTCCCTGCATCCATATTTGTTGTCAAATTTGGATTTTGTTACCGAATCATTAACATTTATAGCTGGAACTAGAAGTTCATTTTTTTTCTCCATCTCTAACAACCTCAAAACTCCAGTAGTAGTCTCTTCAGATAAACCCTTTATATCTTTTAATAATTCAGGATATTTTTCATGAATCAATTTTGTCAAATCTCCACCATCATCAAGTATAAGATTTGGTTTCCAGTCGTTTGGTCCCGTGATTGTTTTTTCAATACACCACCAAAACTCTTCCTCTGATTCGCCTTTCCAGGCGAAAACAGGAATATTCTCCTTTGCTATTGCAGCTGCTGCCTGATCTTGAGTAGAGTAAATATTACAAGAACTCCATCTAACAGATGCACCCAAATCAATTAAAGTTTCAATTAACACAGCTGTTTGAATTGTCATATGGAGGCAGCCAGCTATCCTTGCACCTTTAAGCGGTTTCTGGTCGCCGTATTCTTCTCTCAATTGCATCAATCCGGGCATTTCTGTTTCTGCAATTTTTATCTCTTTTCTTCCCCAGTCAGCTAGACTGATATCTTTAACTTTATGATCATCCATTTTTTTGTATTCTTATCCTTTTGTTAATTTTGGTGTAATAACTTTCTAGAAGTTTCTTTATAAGCACATTATCATCTTGTTTAAAAATATCACTAGATATTTTTTTTACCTCTGAAGAATTTATATGCTTTAAAAACTGTTTGACCCTTAATATCCTCGATGTGCTCATTGACAAACTGTCTATCCCCATTCCTATTAGAACTGATGTAAACATTGTATCACCTGCCATTTCACCACAAATACTAATTGGAATTCCATTTTTCTTTGCAGACTGTGCTGACAAACTAATTAATTTAAGTACAGAAAGATGCCCAGGATCGTATATTTTCGCCACCTCCTCATCTCCCCGATCTATAGCAAGCGTATACATAGTTAGATCGTTGGTGCCGATTGCGAAAAAATCACAATTTTTCGCAAGAGCTTCAGATATTAGTGCTGCAGCAGGTGTTTCAATTAAAACACCAATTCTTGGAACTTTAATCTTTAGATTTTTTTTTCTATTTTGTCTTATTAAATTTAACTTAACTTCATTAATAAGTTTTTTTGTTTCAATTAATTCTGAAACATTCGATACCATTGGGATCATTATTCTAATATTTCCATATAAACTAGCTCTTAAAATTGCTGAAATTTGTTTTTTAAAAACATTTGGGAAAGCCAGAGTTAATCTTATAGCCCTTAGTCCTAATGCCGGATTAGGTGATTTATTTAAAAATTTTTCAATCGAAGGGACTTTTTTATCGTTTCCGACATCAAGTGTTCTGATTGTTAATGGCTTACCTTTAAGATATCTAAGTGCTTTTAAAATAGAGTTAAATTGAATTTCTTCAGAAGGAATTGTTTTTTTGTTCATAAAAAGATACTCAGTTCTGTACAAACCGATTCCATCTATACCCCTTTTAACAGATTGTTTTACCTCTTCAGAGTTATCTACATTAGCTTCAATCTTAATTCTTTCTCCATCTTTTGTCCTTGGAATAGTTTTTATGAATGTTTTAAGTTTTTGTTCTTCATTTTTCTTTTCTTCTATTTTTTTTTTATAACTAATAATTGTTTCATTAGTAGGATTTTTAATTAATAGGCCCTTATCTCCGTCAATTATGATGTTTTCATTATCTTTCAATTTTTTTAAAACATTTTTTATTCCAACTACAGTAGGTATAGATAAAGATCTAGCCACAATTGCAAAATGTCCCTCTGGGCCTCCAAAAACACTTGCTAGTCCAAGGATTTTTATCTTTGAATATTCTAGTAAGTCTGCAGGACTAATCTCCGTGGAAACTAAAATTTGATTGCCTTTGAGAACATCATGAACCTTTTTCTTCTTTTGCAAATTTTCGATTATACGTCCACAAACGTCTCTTACATCGTCAAACCGGTCTTTCAGATAATCATCTTTAATTTTTTTGAAAATCTTAAAATGTTTATTTAATTCTTCATTAATTGCAAATTCAGCATTAATTAAATCCTCTCTTATTCTTTTTTTGGCATCTTTAATCAATGATGATGATCGAATAATTGAAATATTTGCCTCTAGCATAAATTTCATTTCTTTATAAATATCATTCTTTTGCAAATTAATTTTTTTAATAATTTTCTTTATATCAAGAATTGAAACTTTAACAGCTCTCTCAAGTCTTAATAATTCTTTATCAACTAAGGTAATAGGTATATTGTATTCCAAATTAGAGAGTGTTGTTCTTCTTTTAATTGAACAATTTCCTATTGCGTAACCACCTGAAACCCCAATTCCTTTGAAAACCATTTCTTTATTAATATTTTCAGATAACGGTTTTTCCTCACCAAAATTATTTTTAACTAAATTAATTAATTTAATAAGATCTTTTTCGGCACTTTGTCCAATACACTGAACTCTGATTTCAGTCCCTTTTGATGCTGCAAGTGTCATTAATCCAAGGAGAGAAGATCCATTTACTGTTTTTGAACCTTTTTTAACTATAAACTTTGATTTACTTTTTGATGTTAAATCAACAAATTTAGCTGCAGCTCTTGCATGGAGTCCTAATTTGTTAGTGATGAGAATTTTTTTTTCTACTTTTTTTTGTTCCAAATGTTTTTTTCCTCAAAAAAAGCTGATGCCACATTAATATATTTTCTTCCTGATTCCTGTGAAATTTTTATTAATTCCTTTATCGTTTTTTTTTCTCTTATTGACATCATTTTTATCAACATTGGAAGATTAACTCCAGCCACTACCTCTATTTTTTCATCCTCCATTACAGATATTGCCAAATTTGAAGGAGTGCCTCCAAACATATCTGTCAAAACAATAACACCCTTTCCAGCATCAACTTTCTTGACTGAATCAAGAATCTCTGATCTTTTTTTCTTCATGTTGTCATTGGGAAATATTGAAATCGCTTTAATCCTCTCTTGAGGCCCAACAATATGTTCAATAACTCCCAACATTTCCTTAGCAATATTTGCATGACTAACTAGAACTATTCCAATCATTGATTTAAATCCCTATGTTCAATAAAAATTTTCAACTTTTTATCTTTTTTTATCTTGGAAAGAAAATATTCACTCGAAACTACCGACCTGTGAACTCCTCCAGTACAACCAAATGCTACTGTTATATAATTCTTACCTTCGTTTTTATATCCTTCCAACGTTTTTTTGAAGATTGATAAAAGCCTATCAAAAAAAAAATCAAAATACTCTTGTTTTTTTACAAAATTTTTAACTTTAATATCTTTTCCATCTAATGATTTTAAATTCTTCTCGTAAAACGGATTTTTAATAAACCTCATATCAAAGACCAAATCAGCTTCCCTAGGTAATCCATATTTATATCCAAATGAGATTATTCTTATATTTGTTTTAGTTGTTGATAAATTAGAAAAAAATATATGTATTTGATTTTTTAATAAATTATTATTCAACTTTGAAGTATCTATATAGAAGTCATTGATTTTAAGTATCGGCTTTAACCAAGTTCTCTCAGTTTCAATTACTTCATTGATTGGGAGATCAAGTTGCAAAGGGTGTAACCTTCTACTTTCCTTATACCTATCAAGAAGATTTAAATTATCACAATCTAAGAATAGAACTGACAAGTTAAATTTTTTTTTATTATTGGTAATCTCATTAGCAACTTTACTTGGATCAAAATCCCTAGTTCTAACATCAATTCCAACTGCCAAGTTTTTTTCCAATTTGGAATTTATAACCTTTTTTAATAAATGAGTTGGTAAATTATCAATAGCTTCAAATCCAATGTCTTCGAGAATCTTTAATGCAGTCGACCTTCCAGCCCCAGATAAGCCTGTAACAATTAGAATTTTATACTTCATCCTGAATTTCATTTAGTTTAACTTTTACCTTAACAACAGAGGAAGGATTCTTTCCGTTAATAATGAGCATTGGAAATGTTTGACCAAAAATTTTACAAGTTTTCTTTTTTGGCATTCTATCTATCTCTTTTTGTTCTAATTTAACAACTAATCTCAATTCTACATTTTCAACAAAGGGTACTGTTATAATTCCAACTTCCCTTACTTCTAATAAACCTTTGGTTTGTCCTGGTGAAGAAAGATAAATTTGATTCTTTTTTTTTTCACATACCGTAACATCGTCTGAAATAAGTGTTGCGCCATTGTCTATTAATCTAAGTGCTAAATCTGATTTTCCCGATCCTGAATCACCCATGATGAGAACTCCATTATTCTCTAAAACTATGGCTGAACTATGGACTCTTTTAGATTCCATTTTATTCAATAAAGTTTTCTCTTAACTTGCTACTTACAACCATCACATTAATTTTCATTTTTTCTTTGTTATTAATTAAAAAATCAATGGGAAAAGTAGTTCCATCAATTAATTCTTTTTTTAAACCCATTAACATAATATGCATACCTCCTGGTTGAAGGTAGACTTGATCTTTTGATTTAATTTTTAGTTTTTCTATTTTTTTCATTTTTACTACTTCCTTGTCTATAAATGTTCCATGTATTTCAGCTTTGTCTGCAATGTTTGATGACAAGGAGTTTATTTCAAAATCTGTATTTGTATTATTGAAAAATGATAAATAAACTGCACATGATTTTTGACCTTTAAATGTTTCAAAAGCATATGCGCCATGAATAACCAATTCATTTTGATTGGATTTGGAAGGAGTGTAAAAATAAATTAATAAAATTAGAAAAAAGTATTTGAAATTTCTCATTTAAAAAAAACCTTATAGATACTATACATTATAAAAAATAGAATGAAATACTATGAATATTAATTACACAGCAAGACAGTTAATCAGGTCCTCTTCTAAGGGATTTCTGTCAACCCAATTCAAACCAAGTTCATTCAAATCAAAAAAAATCAATTTGAATGACAGTTTCCCATACTCTACTTTCACTCTAACAGCCTTTGATTATGATATTTGTCCAATTGTTCTACTTTCAAACCTATCTGAGCATACCACAAATATAAAAAACAATGATCTAGTCTCTTTAATGGTTTGTGAAGAACAAAAACTTTACGATTTTTTTCCAAAGTTTAAAAATAAGGATATAAATTACGAAGACCCAATGTCTAGACCCAGAATTACTTTAATAGGAAAGTTAAAAATTACTAATGATAAGAATCACAAGAAAAGATTTCTTATGAGACATCCAGCAGCCAAATTATACGCAGGGTTTGCTGATATGAATTTTTTTAAATTACATATCATTGGTGCACACTTGATTGGTGGATTTGCAAGCGTAAAATGGTTTTCTAGAAAAGATTTGATTTCAAAAAAATTTACTAATTTTAAGAAATCTGAATCAGATATCATCTCTCATATGAATGAATGTCATCAATCTTCAGTTGATCTTTATTTATCTAAATTAATTAGACCCTCATTGCGAACCAGCACGGGATGGAATATGGTTGGAATTGACCCAGATGGTTTCGACATGCGAAAGAAGGAAATTTTAGTTAGATATTTTTTTGAAAAAGAAGTAGAAAATGCCAACAAATTTCGAGGTATTTTTGTCAACTTACATAGAAAAGCATTAAAAGTTTAGTGAGCGTCAGCCCAATTTTTTCCAACGCCTATATCAACTTTTATTGGAACTTTTAAGTTAATATGGTTTAAATGAGATGTAGTCATAATTTGAGGTATTTCCTTTTGGATTATTTCTAATTCTTCTGTAGGTGATTCAAATAGTAACTCATCATGAACTTGAAGTAGAATTTTTGTATTTAAATTATTTTTAATTAAAAATCTATGAACTTTAGGCATTGCCAGTTTAATCATATCAGCTGCACCACCTTGTATTGGAGCATTGATTGCAGATCTTTCAGCAAAATTTCTCCTATTTGCTAGCTTATCGTTTATAAAGGGTATAAAAATTCTTCTACCAAAAGGTGTTGATACAAACCCTTTTGTTCTGCAATTATCAATTGTATTCTTCATATAGTTCTTTATACCTGGATATTTCGAGAAATATTGTTCCATATACATTTTTGCATCGCTATTAGAAATTTCTAGTTGGGAGGCCAAACCAAAAGGTGAAATGCCGTAAATTATACCAAAATTTATAATTTTTGCTTTTCTTCTTAGCTCTTTAGTTATTTGTTCTTTAGGAACTTGGAACACCTCCATTGCAGTAACACCATGAATATCGCTATCATTTTTAAAGGCTGATATGAGTGTTTCAATATTAGCAACATGTGCCAAAATCCTTAATTCGATCTGTGAGTAATCTACAGATACGATGTTAGTATTATTACATGATGTAAAAACTTTTCTTATTTCTCTTCCTTCTACTGTTTTTATCGGAATATTTTGTAGGTTAGGATCATTTGAAGATAATCTTCCTGTAAGAGTACTTGCCATGCCAAAAGATGTATGAATTCTTTTGGTTACTGAATTTTCTCTAGAAAGCAACCCCTCGCAATAAGTACTTCTTAATTTTGAAAATTGTCGCCAATCTAGAATAAGAGATGCAATGTCGTGATTTTCAGATTTTAGCTTTTCAAGTATTTTAACATCCGTTTGATAATTTCCACTTTTTCCTTTTTTACCAAAAGGAAGGTTAAGTTTTTCAAATAGTATCTCCCCCAATTGTTTTGGAGAACCAACATTAAATTCTTCACCACAATTTTGATATATTTTATTTTCCATTATTGAAATCTTTTTGGAGAATTCTGAAGATAGATGACTTAGCTGAGTATTGTCAATTTTACATCCTGCCATTTCCATATCAGCAATCACCTCGATTAAAGGCCTCTCTACATAAAAGTAAAAGAAAAATAAATTACTTTTAATTAAATTAATTTTCAAAATTTCCCATAATCGAAAAGTTATATCAGCATCTTCTGAGGCATATTCCTTTGCAACCTCTAATGGAACATCAGAAAATACAACTTTTTTCTTATTAACTGTAGTAACCTCTGAATACTTTATTGTCTCATGAGACAAAAACTCTAATGATAGCTCATCTAAACCATGGCCTCTTTGACCAGTTTTAAGAACATAAGACATTAACATTGTATCATCCATATTATTTAGGCTAATACCCAATTTTTTGAGTACAATGTAATCATATTTAATGTTCTGACCAATCTTTAAAATAGAATGATCTTCAAGAATCTCTCTGATTAATTTTTTGAATAACTTCAAGGAAATTAATGACTCATTACAATTATGATTCAAGGGAATGTAGCAAGCCCTACTATTTTCTAAAGACATTGAAAATCCAACAATCTCAGCCTCTACTGCGTTTAATGAAGTGGTTTCACAATCAATTGATACTTTTCCAAAATCTTTGATTGCTTCAATCCAATCTACCAAATCCTTTTCCTCTAAAATTAGACTGTACAATGTTCTGTCTACTTTTTTTCTATCAGGGATATAATAAGATTCAATTTTTTGTGATGAATCATCATAATGTTTGCTTAAATCAGGTTCTTTTTTTATTTCTCCAAATTTACTAGTTACAAGAGATTTTATTCTATTAAATTCCATCTCTTCTAAAAAATTAATTAATTTGTCAACTCTTAATGGTCTAAATTTTAGTTCTTTAAACTCCAATGGTAACTTGACATCATCCTTTAATGTTACTAATTGTTTAGAAATTAAGAGCAATTCTTCATTGGAAATTATTGAATCTCTTCTTTTATTTTGTTTGATTTTATGAGCATTTTTAATTAGATTTTCAACATCTCCGTATTCATTTATTAATTGTGACGCTATTTTAGGACCTATTCCTGGAACCCCGGGTATATTATCAGATGTATCTCCGGCCAAAGCTTGAACTTCAACCACTTTATCCGGTCCAACACCAAATTTTTCAATAACATTTTCTTTTGTTATTTCTTTCTTTTTTAATGGATCAATCATTGTTATACCTTCATTTAAAAGTTGCATCAAATCTTTATCAGATGAAATTATTGTTATTTTTTTTCCTTCTTCTTTTCCTTTTTTTGCATACGATGCAATCAAATCATCAGCTTCATATCCTGGTAACTCTATCGAAGGAATATTAAAAGCTTGAGGAACTTTTTTTATTATGTCGAATTGGGGTTTAAGATCATCAGGTGGATCTGATCTATTTGCCTTATAATCAGAATAAATTTGATTTCTAAAGGTCTCTCTTGCAGCATCAAATATAACTACAATTGAGACATTTCCACCTTTTTCAATTTGAATATCTTCAATTAATTTAAGTAGCATGTTAGTAAATCCAAATACTGCGTTAACTGGTAGGCCATCAGATCTAAACATTGGTGGGAGAGCATAGTAGGCTCTAAAGATATATCCTGAGCCGTCTACAAGAACTAGGTTATTATCATCTACAGTCATTTTTTTTTCTGGAACTTTAAACTGCAGTATGGACAAGTAATTATTTCACCTGAAGAAAGGTCTAAATAAATGAGTGGATGAGATTGAGCCCAACCGTCTCCACTGCAACTTACAGAATCGTTATTTATATATTTTAAATCTGTTTGAAAATTTGATTTCATAATATTAAGGTTCAAAAAATATCGTATGGTTTAGTTTTAATACAAATATATATATATTGATACTTATGAAAAATAAAATAATAGAAGTCAAAAGATTAACTAAAAAATATAAAAATGAATCAAAATATGCACTTAACCATATCAATCTTTCAATTAATCAAGGCTCAATATTCGGTTTATTAGGTCCCAATGGTGCAGGAAAAAGTACATTTATAAACATCCTAGCAGGTCTTGTTAATAAAGATTCAGGTATAGTAAAAGTTTGTGGAATAGACTTAGACAACGACCCAAAAACACTTAGAGGAAATTTGGGTATTGTTCCTCAAGAAATCATTATTGATCCATTTTTCACACCTATTGAAATAATGGATATTCAAGCTGGTATGTATGCAGTTAAAAAGGAAGAAAATATCAATTCAAGGATTCTTGAAAATTTAGACCTAGGTAACAAGGCTAATGCATATGCAAGAAGTTTGTCTGGTGGAATGAAAAGGAGACTAATGGTTGCAAAGGCAATGGTTCATAGACCACCAATTCTAATACTTGATGAACCCACCGCCGGAGTTGATGTAGAACTAAGATCAAAATTATGGGAATCAATAAAAAAACTTAACAATGAGGGTACAACTATAATTTTAACTACACATTACCTAAAAGAAGCAGAACTACTTTGTGATGAAATAGCTGTTATAAACCACGGCAAAGTCATCGCAAAAGACACAAAAAACAATTTGTTAAAAATTTTAGATGAAAAAGAGATTAGAATAGAATTTGCTGAAAAGGTAAGAAGCCTTCCAAAAAAGATTCAAAAATTTTGTGTAAAAAAAAAAAACAACTCAGTAATTTTGAAATATAAAAAGAGTCAAACAAATACAGCTGAATTAATTAAAGAACTTTCAAATACAAATTTAGGGTTAAAAGATATTTCAACTAAAGAATCTGATTTAGAGGACATATTCATAAAATTATTAAAAAATTAATATTCATCATGTTCATAATGCACCTTGCATCATGTTCATTTAGTAAATTCAGTGAAAGTAATTTCGACTTAACTGAAAAAGAATTTAAGCATATGAATTGGAAACCAAAAGTAAGTTCATCTAATCTTATTGTAGCCATACACGGATACAATGACTACTCAAATGCATTTAAAATACCAGCTGATTTTTTACTAGAACATAATATAGAGACAATTGCATTTGATTTAAGAGGGTTTGGGAAACGAAAGGATAAGGGCAATTGGTTTAGTTTAGATGTACATTTGGATGATGTTAAATTTAACATAGAAAAGATCAAAAAAGAAAACCCTAGAAAAAAAATTTATTTATTGGGGGAAAGTATGGGAGGTGCAATTGTTACAAGCTTGGCGAATAGAAATAAGAACCTTCCAATAGAAGGTGTGATTCTAGTAGCCCCAGCTATTTGGAATTTTACAGAAAAAAATTTTTTTAAAAAAACTGCACTGAAAATTTTCTCAATGATTTTTCCAAATATGAAAGTAAGCGGAAAAGGTATTGTTGAAGTTCAGGCCAGTGATAATGCTGAGATGCTTGAGAAATTGTCAAAAGACAAATACTTCATTAAAGAACCAAAACTTAAAAGTCTTAATGGAATTATTGATTTAATGGATGAATCTTATATTGATGCCAAGGAGTTTTTTCAAAATCCTTCATATGATACAATCGTTTTAATACCACTCCTAGATGAGATTGTTCCAAGAAAACCGATTATTGAAATTTTAGAAAAACATACAAAAACGAATATTAAAAATTTTGCACTCGAGACTTTTGTGTATGACAAGAGTTATCATATGATTCTTAGAGATGTAAATGGTAACACCGTTACGAGTGATATAAAAGATTGGATTATAAAAAAAAATAGTTTAAGGCAAAAATTACCATACAAAGAAATAGTTAAAAAATTAAAAAATACTAAATTTTATCACAAACTAGATTAATGAAAAAAAAAATAATGTTAATTGTAGGGTCAACTTCTTGGTGGAAAAATCTTAAATATAGGAAGGAAGCTGCTACAAAATTAAAAAATTTAAGGAAAGGGTGGAAATTAAAAAAAAAAGAGTTTTATAAACCATCAAAAGATACAATTGACACAAAAATTTATAAAAAATATTATTTATACAAATGATTTATAAGTTAACTTTTACTCTAATTTTTATTTTTTTCTGTTTTAAAGCAAAACCTAACGAAATTATTAAAGATATCAATGGAAACTACTATCTTATTAAAAAGGATGGGTCCTTTGAAAAACTTCCTAAACCTAAACCAGGAAACAAATATGTAATAAAGAAAAAAAAAATAAAAAAAGAAAGAAAGAAAATTTTTAAAAGAGTTGAAAAAAAATCTAGAGTCAGAACCAATCAAGGCTTTAGATAAGTGAATCCTCAAAATAAAAAAATTGTTTGGAGTCTAATTCAAAAAAAAGGAGATTTTCTTAAAGGTAAATTGAAACCTCACCCTCATCATCCAATTGGAAGAAATCCCTACGCGCATATATGTTCCCTTATCAATGATAAATTTAACTGTTCATATAAGGATGTACCTGATGATTCAGTTGATAAACTAAAGAGATTTATATTGGAAATACAAGAATGAAAATGAACTGGGAAGACCTCTTTACTTTAAGGGAGGAAATATTATACTTTAAGGATCTTCCCAAAATTCAAAATTCTGACACAAATCAGAATATATAATATTTTAAGCAATTAACATGCCAAAGACTAAATTTGCAAAAAATACACATCTTTTAACATCACATCCAGAGGGTCTAGTTGTTCTGTTTTTTACTGAGTTATGGGAAAGATTTAGCTATTATGGGATGAGAGCTATATTGGTTTTATATTTGGTATCTCAAACAGACTCATCAAACCCTGGATTAGGTTGGAGCAATGCAGAGGCAATAAAACTCTATGGGTGGTATACTGCGTTAGTTTACATCTCATGCATTCCAGGAGGCATTATTGCTGATAGATTTCTGTCAAATCAAAATGCAGTTTTTTTAGGAGGTTTTTTACTTTGTTTTGGGCATTTATCACTAGCTTTTCAGAATATGGTGTTTTTTTACTTTGGTTTAATCTTAATAATTTTAGGTGTTGGTCTTCTTAAACCAAGTATTTCATCCCTCGTAGGTTCACTTTACGAAGAAAATGATATGAAAAGAGACCAAGGGTTTACGATCTTTTACATTGGAATAAATATTGGTGCCTTTTTAGCCAGTATATTAGTCGGGTATGTTGGAGAAGTTTATGGATGGCATTACGGTTTTTCAATGGCTGGTATTGGAATGGTTATTGGGCAAACTTTCTTTTTTCTTGGAAGGAAGAGGATTAGAGAGTTTAAAATAAAAAAAAAATCTACTTCTAAATATAAACTTACCTTTCAAGAAATTGATAGAATTAAACTAATCATAATTTCTAGTTTCATATTAATTATTTTTTGGGCATCATTTGAACAAGCAGGTGGGCTTATGAATATTTTTGCTTATCAGAAAACTGACAGATTTTTAGAATTAATTAATTTTGAAGTCCCTGCAAGTTGGTTTCAATCTATAAATCCATTTATGATAATTACTCTAGGTTTTTATGTTTCATTATTTTGGTATTATTTAGAATTAAAAAAAATTGTAAATTCTTCGATCATCAAAATTGCAATCGGAATAATTATAATGGGTTTAGGTTTTATTTTTATGTTTTTTGCATCGTTAGAATATGAAATTTACGGTAAATCTTCAATGTTTTGGTTAGTTCTTGCATATTTATTTCATACAATTGGCGAATTATGTGCATCACCTGTAATCCTATCCTACATAACTAAATTATCTCCAAAAAAATTGGTTTCTTCCATAATGGGGATTTACTTTGCTGCTATTGGAATTGGTAATAAATTAGCTGGAATGATTGGTGAGTATTCAGAAAAATTTGATGAAAAAACTATTTTCATTGGTATTACTATTGTTTGTGTCTCTGTCGGGTTCATAGTATTATTTTTTAATAAAAAACTTTTAAAACTTTCACATGGTATAGATAAATAGCATTTGCGCCCGTAGCTCAACTGGATAGAGCATTTGATTTCGGCTCAAAAGGTTAAGGGTTCGAATCCTTTCGGGCGCGCCAAAAAGAACTTTACTAAAAATTATTTTTAATTAAATTTTTGGATTATGAAGACGATTATCAAAAGTAATGATATTGTTTATATTAGTTGGGTTAAAAATATTCTGAATACTCACAACATCAAATATTATGTTTTAGATGAAGAAATGTCTATCACTGAAGGTAATATTACAGCAATCCCAGTACGTATTCTTGTAGACGAAAATGATTTTATTGTATCTAAAAAACTCATAACGGATGCCGAGAAAAAAATTAACTCACTGGATACTAATTGAAACTTGACCATTTTTCGATAACCATTCTTTACTTTTAGTGTAATTTGGACATTTTTTCTCAACTAGTCCCCAAAAATATTTTGAATGATTAGGAAATATAATGTGTGCAAGTTCGTGAATAATCACATAATCAATTACCTGTTTTGGCAGCATTATAAGTTTCCAGTTAAGAAAGATTTCACCTTTACTACTACAGCATCCCCATCTTGAACGATACGATTTTATAAATACCGATTTGTATTTTATATCTATCTTTTTAGACAAAAATATAATTCTTTTACTCAAATAACTTTTTGCTTCCGATTTTAGCCAATTAATTATCAAATTTTTTCTCTCGTCAGATTTTTGGAGATCATAAAATATTTCGAGTGTATTTTTTGTTTTTATGATTCTTTTCTCATTACTAATTTTGTCGACTAATGTTATTTTTTTACCATGGTAACTAATATATTTTTTTCCAAATTTATTTACCTTTTCAGCATTCATTAATGATTCTTTGATTTTAATTTCTATCCAAGATTCCTTTTTTTTTAGAAATTTTCTCAAAAATTTATCAGTTGTGAAGTACGGACATTTTATTTCACATTTACCATTTCTTACCACCACAGATAATGTTTTTATTCTCTTTGTTGTCCTTATTACTTTAATTTCTTCTAAGAATTGAATTTTCTCAAAGTTTAAAAGTCTAGTCCTACGAAAATTTTCTAAATTTATCATTTGCCAATTATTTTTTTTTTTATGACGCCATTGTCAACTTCAATAAGGGATAATGACCCATGTTTAATTTTTTCCCAATAATTCTTAACAAGCTTATCAAATGGCTCATTAGTTAAAAGTGAAATCATTCCATTAATTGAACCTGCGTGGCACACTATTAAAACGTCATTATTAAGTTCTATAATATTTTCAAGAAAATTATTTAATCTTTTTAAGAACTGAGAGTTACTTTCTCCATTAGGTATTTTAAATGCTAGCAGATTATTTTCCCACTCCTCCAACATATTTTTAGGAATATCTCCCATTTTTTTCATTTCCCAATCTCCTAAATTCATTTCTTTTATTCTATCATCAATTGTAAAATCGGAAGTTATCTGTTTTGTAAGTTTAATACATCTTTTTAGGGGACTAGAAAAAACATTGATTTTTTTGAAGTCGATTTTTTCAAGAAATATTTTTTTTTTTATTTGTTTTACTTCTTTTAAAAAAGTATTAGAAACATCAAGGTCTGTCTGCCCATAAAAAACATCATTAGCGACATCTAGGGATGTATGTCTTAACAAATATATTTTCATCAGTATAAAATTTTAAAAAAATCGTATTTCTTTAATTCAATATTTTTTTCATCAATTTTTTCGACTAAAGATAATAAGGGGCCTTTGAGACAAGATTGTAAGAAAAGGTCAACATTCTTTGACTCTCCACAAACCTCGCATTCAACCGTACTATCTTCACAATTTTTGACCCAGCCAGTTAAAGAAAACTCCTCAGCCTTTTTCTTTGTCCACGATCTGAACCCAACACCCTGAACCCTTCCATATATTTTTACAAACTTACTTTTCATCTAAATCCTTATAATCCACTTCAATAATTTCTTTATTCTCTTTTTTTTGCGAATTTTTATGTACATAATTTTTTGCATTCTTGGGTATGAAATCCCAAACCAAATGTCTTACTGACTTAACCAAAATAAAAATTCCTATTACATCAGTGATAAAACCAGGGATCAACAGAAGAATTCCTGCTATTTTTTTAAACACCCATTCCTCAGGATTTAAGGAAAGATCTTTGATGCCTTGTAAGTTTACTCCTGATCTAATTAAATATAAGCCACATAGTCCTGAAACCAAAATAAAAATAATCACTGGCAAAAAACCAAAAAAATCACCACCTAATATAAATAAGAATAATTCAATAAACGGTAGAAACAATATAAATTTTAAACCCATAATCATGTATTAACATTTTTAGATTTAATTTAAAACTCATTTGCTAATGGAAAATTACTTAATCTTCTCAACTTCAATTATAAAATTTTTATTACCATTTCTTATTGGTAGTTTAGTCTTTTTTTCAACGATAATCGCACCAAATACTTTTATCAATCTTGACACAAAGAATGCGAGAAAGTTTATTAGATCTACCTTCCCTAAACTTTATCTATGGTCATTGATCATTAGTTTAATATTAACTATTCTTATGTTATTTATTAATGTTTTATTTGGAATAGTTTTATTTTTAGTTTCTTTTGGATTTTTCTTTTCTAGGCAATATTTAACACATTGGATTAATGAAGCAAGTGATCTATCGACTAAATCTGAGAATCAAAAAAAGAAATTTAGCAGACTACATACCCTTAGCGTGGGTATTTTCATAAGTCAAATATTATGTCTTACTGTTATTTCTTTTATTTTTTAGTTTGCAATTATCTTTTCTAAAAGGTCAATATTTACAACCTTATTTCCAAACGTCTTTCCTTTTATTCTTTTAAAAGGAGCCTGGATTTCCCCCAAATCAGAAACAACAACATCAGCATCAGTAAAATTTTCATCTCTAGTAAACATTGAAGGAGTTACTATAACATTTAAGTTTGCATTTTTCGCAGACTGTAAACCCCTTAAGGAATCTTCTATTGCAATACAGGCTTGAGGAGGCAATCTAAGTTTCTCTAGACTCCATTCATATATCTCTGGGGATGGTCTTTTATGTTTAGTCAGGTTTCCATGTGCTATTAAGTCAAAAATTGAGTTTGGGTCCATGTCAAGTCCTTTTGTGAACAATGTAAATAAACTTTCTTCAGAATTGGAAGACACAATAACGATTCTTTTTCTTTTTAATTTCAGTTCATTTATTAATCTTAAAACCCCTGGCCTCATTTTAATTTCTGAATCAGAAATATGATCTTCAAAAATTTCACATTTAACTTTATGAATTGAGTTTATATATTTTGTCAAATTTTTGTATTCCATCATTTCAGGCCAAGCTCTTTTTATGTAATGTATGATTCTTTCTTTTCCATCACCAATGTTGATTAATTCTTTATAAATAGCTTCATCCCAAAACCAATCTAAATTAAATTCTTTAAAAGATTCATTAAATGATTTTCTATGAAGGTTTTCTGTCTCCGCTATAGTTCCGTCAACATCAAAAAAAACAGCGCTAAGTTCCATGTTTGATTTTCCTTATAATTTTAGAGGTAGATTTTCCCTTTACACATTTAATTAGGTTTACTCTACCTCCCCACTTTTTGACTTCCCTATGACCAACCACTTCATTAATTGAATAATCGTCACCCTTAAATATTATCTTGGGTTTTATGATTTTAATTAAATTTAAGGGTGTTTTTTCGTCAAAAATAACAATGCGGTCAATAAAATTAAAATTTTTAAGTATTTCTGATCTTTCTTTTTCATTGAGAATTGGTCTATCTTTTCCCTTAATCTTCTTAATTGAATCGTCACTATTTAGACCGAGAATAAGAAAATCGCATTTTTTTCTAGCTTCTTTCAAGTAATGTATGTGACCTTGATGAATCAAATCAAAACAACCATTAGTGAAACCAATTTTCTTATTGAATGTTTTTTTTAACATATTTTGAATTTGATCAATTGTACATATTTTTTCATTAGGATTTGAATCTAATAAATCAGACTGACTCACAACTGTAGTGCCGAACTTACCTACAGCAATTCCAGCCGCATCATTTGCTATCTCAGTTGCATTTGGCAAAGATTTGCCTTTAGCTAAACCGGATGCAATATATGCTAAAACTGTGTCGCCAGCACCAGAGACATCATAAACCTCTCTTGCCCTTGAGGGCAAATGGATGTTTTTTTTATTATCTACTATAGAGATACCCTCAGAACTTCTTGTAGTTACGATTGTGTTAAAATTAAATTTTTTGATTAACTTATTAGATAAATTTACAACTGTTCTCTCTGATCCTAAAACTTTATCATCATGATTTGAAGCCTCGAGTAATTCTTTGAAATTTGGTGTAATTATATCTGCACCTTTATACGCAGTAAAATCTGCTTTTTTAGGATCAACTATTATTTTTTTATTTTTTTTTTTTGATATTTTGATAATTTCTTTTAATACTGAATTAGTGAGCATGCCTTTATTATAATCAGAAATAACTACTACATCACAAAAATCGATTTTATTATCAAATTTTGTCAAAATTTTTTTCTCAATTATTGTGTCAATAGGATCTATAATCTCTTTATCTACCCTCAATATTTGTTGATTATTTGAAACAAATCTTATTTTTTTTGTAGTACATCTTTTCTTATCAATTATTAGGTCATGGGTTAATTTTTTAGTTTCTCCAAGTAGCTTCCTTAAAACTCTGTAGTCTTCATCATTACCTGAAATAGAAATGATGTGGCAAATACTTCCAGCTGCACAGACATTTCTAGCTACATTGCCACAACCTCCTAAAACTTCGTATTTATTATCATTTATTTTCAAAACTGGAATAGGCGCTTCAGGTGAAATTCTTCTTACATCTCCGTGAGAATAAGAATCAAGTATTATATCACCTAAACAAAGTACCTTGCCATCATTATTAGTCATTTTTATCTCCTTTAAGAAGTAGATCAAAATACTCTACTGTTTTTTTTAATCCTGAGAGTCTATTAAACTTTGGTGACCACCTTAACTTTTTTTCAGCAAGTGATATATCAGGGCATCTCATCTGTGGGTCATCTGAAGGGAGTTTTTCATGAATTATTTTTGATTTACTTCCAGTAAGATCAATTATCTCTTTAGCCAATTCAATAATTGATATTTCACTTGGATTTCCAAGGTTAATTGGACCAGAAAATTTTTCTTTCTTCATCATCAACAAAATTCCGTCTATCAAGTCATCTATATAACAAAAAGATCTAGTCTGCCGACCCTCGCCATAAACTGTGATATTCTTATTTTTTAGAGCTTGTAAAATGAAATTTGATACCACTCTCCCATCGTTTGGCTGCATTCTAGGTCCAAAGGTATTAAATATCCTTATCACTTTTATATCTAAATTATGTTGTCTTTTATAATCCCAAAAAATTGTTTCAGCGCATCTTTTTCCTTCATCATAACAGGCTCTGGGTCCCTCTATACTTACTGCACCTTTGTATGACTCTTTTTGAGGGTGTATTTCAGGATCACCATAAATTTCAGAAGTAGAAGCTTGCATTATTCTTGCTTTGGTTCTCTTTGCTAAACCAAGCATATTTATAGCTCCATGTACGCAAGTCTTGACAGTTTGTACAGGATCATTTTGGTAATGAATAGGAGAGGCAGGACAAGCAAAATTATATATCTCATCAACTTCTACATATAATGGAAAGGTAACGTCATGCCTTAATAGTTCAAAGTTTTTATTATTATAAATTCTTTTTAAGTTATCCTCACTCCCGGTATAGAAATTATCACAGCAAATCACATAGTTACCCTCTTTTATTAATGATTCACATAAAAAAGATCCTATAAAACCAGCTCCTCCTGTTACTAAAACTCTTTTTTTCATCTTAATTCAATATTTAATTCTATTTCCTGAGAAGCACCCACAAATACAGAAGCATCCTCAAATTTCGGAGGTCCTAAAAATACAGGTGCATTCCTGCTAAAACCATATCTTTCAGTGGGTATTGCTAAGAAGGAATCAAATTCGTTATTCGAATTCTTATCATGAAATATTGCAACAGCATAATATGCTTCATCTAAATTTTGTATAACAAGTCCATTTTTTAGAACTTCAGATACCTCTATATAACCACCTATGATTTTTCCTTTTTCATCTGGGAAATCATTTGGACTGTTGTATATTCCGTAGTGAATAGCACCTTTTTTTTCTTTTATATTTGAAATCTTAATTTTTAATTTTCCCGCAAAAGAGTTAGTGTAAAATATCAAAAATAAAAAAGTCAAAATTATTGTTTTAATTTTCATTTTTACAATTTTTTTATTTCTTAATAATAACAAAATTTGTATGCTAATAATATCTAAAATGAGATATTACATTTTAAAAATAATATTGGTATTTTTTTATACTCTCATTTGTTGTAACCCAGCTTATTCAAACAGTGAAAAGAAAGTTACAGCTGTTGAGCTTATACATAGTTCTGAACAATTACTAAAAAATTTAATTCCCAACGAAGAATTCAACAATTTAGACGAGTATATCGAAAATTCCAGAGCAATTATTTTGTTTCCTGAAATTTATGAGGGAGGACTTATTTTTGGGGCAAAGGGAGGAAATGGTATCTTACTTATAAGAAGGTCTGAAAAAGAATTTTCTGGACCATTTTTTTATTCCATTGGTGGTGTTAGTTTTGGTTTGCAAATAGGAGCAAAATCAGCTCAAGTCTTAATGGCAATAATGACAAATAGAGGATTAAAATCCTTATTAAAAGAACGAGTTAAATTAGGCGTTGATGTTGATATGGCTATGATTAACACTGGTGTAGGTTATTCAGCTGAAAGTACACTAAGACTAGCAGATATTTACACTTTTTCTGATAACACCGGATTGTTTGTTGGTGGATCATTCGAAGGTACATATTTGCAACCCAGAAATGATCTAAATAATATTTTACATGGTAAAGAGTTTTCATCAGATGATATACTTAAAAAAAAGGAGATATCAAAAGGAATAGAAAGTTTGAAGAAGATCCTCAATAATATTAATAATTACAAATAGTGGCTAAGGATCAAGCAATTATATTATGTGGTCATGGATCAAGAAATTCTACTCATGTAAAAGATTTTTTAGATCTTAAAAATAAATTAAAAGAAAAAGTAAAAGATATCGACCTTTATCATTGCTTTATTGAAATTAATGAACCTTCAATAGAAATTTGCATAAAAGAAAATATAAAACATTATAAAAAATTATATTTTTTTCCGTTATTGCTTTTCGAAGGCAGACATTTAGTAGAAGATATTAATAGAAAATTAAAAAAAATATCAGAGAAAGAAAATACAAGAATTTTAATTATTAATAAGCTCTCATTAATCAATGATCTACTTCCTATGTTTTTTAATATCATAAAAAAGTTTCACCCCAATGGTTATGACTTTTTTATTACTTCATGCTCTTACAGTAAAAAAGATAAAGTTATAGATGAACTCAAGTCATATACTGAGAAACTATCAAAGAAGCTTAAAATTAAAAAAAAAATTTTTCATTTTGTAGGTGATGAGAAGAATGTTTTATCAAAAATAGAAAACTTCAAAAGAGAGCCAAGGATATTACTTCATCCAGTTTTCTTTTTTGATGGGTTTTTATACAAAAAGAATATTGAAAAACTATCTTCCATTAATCGTCTAGATAAACTTTGGCCACTTTCTCATTACGAGGACATAGTAACTTTAATTTCCAAAAAATTAATTCAGGGTCTTAACACTCTCAATTAATTTTTTAACAATTAAATTTCTTGATTCGTTGGAATAATCAAAAATTGTTTTACCAGAGAAATCGGTTAAATCCTTATCAATTTCTTTTTTGACAAGTATATTTATAGCATTAATATTGTCCTTCTCAATGCTATGCATCAGTGCAGTCATTCCAACTGCGTCCTGAAAATTAATATTTACTCCACTCTCTAAAATGTCATCAATAAGTGAATATTTATTGAGAGATACATAATAAATTAAAATAGATGAATTTTTTAAAATCTTGATTTTTGGGTTTGCACCTTTACTAATTAAGAGTTTAAACATTTTTTTATCATTATTTGACAATGCATATGCTAAAGCAACCAAATTACTCGAATCTTTATAATTAACAGATGCATCTTTGTCCAACATCTCTTCAACTTTTTGATATCTTTTTTTTTTTACTGCTGTCATAAAGACCCTATCAATTAATATGTCGCTTTCATCAACAGAAAATACTTTTTTCTCAGTAATTATGACAAAGAAAAAAATAAAAATAAAAAAAAAATGGTTTTTTTTGATCATTTTTGCATATTCATAAATATATATGATCTCACAAACCACAAAAAAAATCTATATAATTGGTACTAATCCCTTAGATATATCTGATTGCACTCTTTATGCATTAAAAAAGATCAATGACTCAAACCTAATAATTATTCCAAAAAAATTTAAAAAAAAATTTATTAACTCAATAAAGTTGGATCATCATCAAATAATATATGAAGAAGACCTTTCAATCACAAATGGAAAAAAGCTATGGAAAAAGATCACTAAACTACTTTCCTCGTATGAAGTCATAACTCATTTAGTTGATGGTGACCCATATATTGATGGTTTAGGATACCAGGAGTTACTTTTCTTTAATAATCACAAGTTAGATTGCGAAATAATACCAGGTGTTGTCAAAGTTATTGATTGTTTAAATTTAAACTCAGATTTGCTTACTGATAGAGATAAAAACTCTTCAGTAACATTTGTAAAACAATTTAACAAAAGAAGAGTGGCTAATCTATTCTACAATTTTTATTTTGAGAAATTGCTAATATTTTTAAAACACGAAAAAGAATATAACGAAATGAATGAGATCTTATTAGGGTCAAATAAGAAAAATAAATTTACGATTCGTTTACCAATTAAAAATAAATTAAAAAAAATAAATTTAAATTATAAACAAAAAGGGCTTAAAAATTTGAATTTTCCTACTTATATAATAATCGATAATGGTGAAAAAATATAAATCAATATTTAAAAAAAATGCTTTAATGATGGCTTCCATTATAATTGTATTAATCATTTCAATATTTCTAATTGATCAAATTAAATCGAGACAGGCCAACAAAAATTTTAATATTGGTGGAAACTTTATTTTAACTAATCAGTATGGTTTAGAGTATAACTCGAAACAAATAAAAAAAAAAAAACTGATTTATTTTGGGTACACATTTTGTCCAGATGTTTGTCCATTTGATGTTTTAAAGCTCTCTAATTTTTTGGATTCAAACCCAAATTTAAAAGATGATGTAGAATTTATTTTTATTACAGTAGATCCAGAAAGGGATAAGACGGAACAAATAAAGAGTTTTTTGGAAAATTTTAACCCTTCAATTATTGGTTTAACAGGTTCGAAAAGTCAGGTGGAAAGGGTTATTAGGGATTACAGAATTTTCGTTAGAATTAACGGTTCAAAAGATGATGACAATTATCTTGTTGATCATAGCTCTTTGTTTTTTCTGATTGATCAAGAGGATAACTATATTTCACATTTTAGACCAGATGATTTTAAAAAAAACGTGGATAAGTTTTTCTAGAAAAAATTGTCTAGAATAGATTCAAATACATTTTTTTTTGGCTCTCTTTTTGACTTTTCGATAAGATTTTTGATCTTCCTTTTGTTTTCAAGAGCTGATTCTGTTGAAGTTATTTCGTAATTTAAAGCGCGCGGTTGTATGTTTAAGTGAGCTTTTTTCATAAATTCACTCCACAATAATGCTGGCGCTGTACCTCCTGTGATTTTTTCCATAGGAGAATCATCATCATTTCCAAACCAAACTCCAACTACAATATTTGATGTAAACCCTACAAACCAAGCATCTCTTAATGACTGACTAGTTCCAGTTTTTCCGGCAGCAGGTCTATTTATTTTAGCTTGTTTTCCTGTTCCAGTCTTTATTGTCTCCTCCATCATTTTAGTCATTATTCTTACAGTGCTCGAATCTAAAATTTTACCAGGACCTTGAATCTTTCTTGTAAAAAGATTTTTCCCGTCAGTATTCTCAATTGATCTTATTCCATGAACAAATACCCCGTTACCATTATTTGCTAGAACATCATAAGCTGCTGTAAGTTCAAGAAGATTTACTTCTGAGGTTCCCAAAGCTAAAGAAGGTGTATTTAATATTGGGCTATTAATACCCATATTTCTTGCCATTTGAATTACTTTATCTCTTCCAATGTTTTCAGATATTTTCACTGCTACCGTGTTGATTGATTTAGAAAAAGCATCTTGAACACTTACCTCTCCTATATAATTATCTTTATAATTCTTAGGTGACCATCCATTAATATTTATTTTAGAATCAACCATTAAATCCTCAGGGGAAACCCCACCTTCAATCCCAGCCAGATAAACGAATAATTTAAATGCTGATCCAGGTTGTCTTTTAGCCTGAGTAACTCTGTTAAATTGAGAGTCACCATAATCTCTCCCACCTATCATTGAAATCACACCACCATCTAAATCAAGACTTACAAGAGCTGATTGATCTGCTGATGGATAATTAGTCGTTATTTTATTTAAAGACTCTTCCGCAATTTTTTGTAACTTTACATCTAAAGTTGTTCTAACTATTAGATCTTGGTTTATTTCCCCTACGTAAGCTTTAACTCTCGGAAGCAACCAGTCAATAAAATATCTTGTACTTTTTGGAGGTGTTGTAAATTTAGCATATTTTTGATTATTGAATTTTGCTTGTTTAACTTTATCTTCAGAAATCATTCTATCTTTAGCCATGTTTTCTAAAACTAATGAGGCTCTCTCTTTAGACAAACTTTTATTAGCAATTGGATTAAACCTTGAAGGTGCTTTTAAAAGACTAGCTATAACTGCGCATTCATATAAATTTAAATCCTCAACTTTTTTATTAAAATATTTCTCTGAAGCTGCCTGAACACCGTATGTTCCAGAACCCAAATAAACTCTATTTAGATAAATACTTAAGATTTGTTTTTTTGAAAATCTTAGTTCTAACCAGATACTTAAAATTAATTCATGGAGTTTTCTAGTGTACGAACGTTCTGGAGTGAGAAAAAGATTTTTTGCAAGTTGTTGAGTAATTGTACTCCCACCTTGGACAATTCTTCCTTCTTTGATGTTTACATATACAGCCCTTAAAATACCACGAAAGTCGACTCCGTGATGCTGAAAAAACCTTTTATCCTCGGTAACAATTACAGCATTAATCAAATTTTCTGGGAGATTTTGAAATTTTATAGACTTTCCGTAAATATCCCCGTAAGAGGCAATGATTCTTCCATCCTTATCGAGAAAAGTAATGCTTGGTTGTCGAGAAATTTGGATTGATTCGGTTTCTGGTAAATTTAGAAGTGACCATGTGACTGCCATGCTTGAAAGCAAAGCAAGCCATATAAATAAAATCAGCAACCATCTTAAAGCCTTCAATTTTTTGATCCAAATATTTATGTTAAATATTTATTAGACATCCAAATTTGCAACTTTTTTTGCATTAGATTGAATGAATATTTTTCTTTTATCAACGTCTTCACCCATCAACTCTGAAAAAATTTCATCAGCTCTTTGTGCATCGTCAATCCTGACTTTTAATATAGATCTAAAAGAAGGGTCTAGAGTTGTATCCCATAACTGGTCTGGGTTCATTTCTCCAAGCCCTTTGTATCTCTGGACTGATATACCCTTTTTAGAAATTTCAACTCCATTTTTTAATAAATTTCTTGGTGTTTTAATGGGTATTTCTTCTTCTTTAAATATTAATACAGAGGGGCTCAAAAAGAATTCTTGAATTAATTCGCTATATTTGTTTAGATTTTCATAAATACCTGCATCAATATCTTTTTTGTAAAAACTAAAGCTCTCCATGACTTTGTTTTCTTCTTTGATAAATTGAAATTGATCCTCATTTAACACTTTAAAAGACCAAAAATTATCGATAACATTCAACCTTTTCACAAGATACTCTAAAGTTTCTTCAGTTTTATTTTTTGTATGAAAATTGGAAATATTAAAAAAACTAGCAATAGTAGCTTGTTCAAGTAACAATAAAAGGCTTTCATTTTTTTTACTGGTTTTTTCTAACAATTCAACAAAGCTCATAAGGTTATTAAAAAGTTTTTCTAATGAAGTTCCTTTAAGGATTTCTCCATTCTTTAATTTGAGCACACAATTTCCAATTATCTCCTGAACAAAATAATTATCTAACTCACTTTCGTCTTTTAAATAAAGTTCAGATTTATTTTTTTTAACTCTGAATAGAGGCGGTTGAGCAATATAAATAAATCCGTTTTTTATTAATTCTGGCATATGGCGATAAAAGAAAGTAAGTAGCAATGTTCGAATGTGGGAACCATCTACGTCGGCATCAGTCATAATTATAATTTTATGATATCTCAAATCTTCAACATTAAAGTTTTCATGATATCCTGCCCCTAAAGCCTGAACCAAAGTAGCAATTTCAGACGAATTTAAAATTTTGTCCGCTCTCGATTTTTCTGTATTGAGTATTTTTCCTTTAAGTGGGAGAACCGCTTGGTTTTTTCTATCCCTTGCTTGTTTTGCAGATCCTCCTGCAGAATCTCCTTCAACTATAAATAGTTCACTATTTTCAGGCGATTTATCTTGACAATCAGCTAGTTTCCCTGGGAGAGACGACACTTCAAGTGCTGAATTTTTTCTCAAAACATCTCTAGCTTTTCTTGCAGCTTCTCTTGCAGCAGCCGCTTCATAAATTTTAGTAATTACAAGCTTAGAGTCCTTTGGATTTTCTTCAAACCATGCTGTTAAGTGCTCAGATACCACTGATTCGACTATTGGTCTTACTTCCGATGAAACTAATTTATCCTTTGTTTGAGATGAAAACTTCGGATCAGGTACTTTGACAGACAAAACACATGTCAAACCCTCTCTGGCGTCGTCACCAGTTAAACTAATTTTATCTTTCTTCTGCAACCCTAGGTTATTTGAGGCATTATTGATTGTTCTAGTCAATGCAGATCTAAAACCTGCTAGGTGAGTTCCACCATCTCTCTGTGGTATATTATTTGTAAAAACCAAACAATTTTCATGATAGCTTTTATTCCATTGAAGTGCCATCTCAACCTGAATATCACTTGCAATTCCTTTAAATGAAATCACCTCACTATTAATTGACTCTTTTGATTTATCGAGGAATTTTACGTAACCTTTAAGACCTCCTCGAGAAGATAACTGAGATTCAATTGGTTCTTCTTTTCTTTTATCTAATAATTTTATATTTACACCTGAATTAAGATAAGCTAGCTCTCGTAATCTGATTTCAAGCTTAGCGAAATCAAAATTAGTTTTAGAAAAAGTTTTTTTAGATGGCAAAAATGTGATTGTGGTTCCACTTTTTTCAGAATTTCCAATTTTCTTTAATGGTGCCTCTGCTACGCCATTATTGAATCTTATTTCATAAATACTATTTTCTCTTCGGATATTAAGAATTAACCATTCTGATAATGCGTTTACAACAGAAACTCCAACTCCATGCAATCCACCAGATACCTTGTAAGAGTTTTGATCAAATTTACCTCCTGCATGTAGTTGAGTCATAATTACCTCTGCTGCTGATATACCTTCTTCTTTGTGGATACTTGTTGGTATTCCTCTTCCATTGTCGTTAATTGTCACAGAGTCATCTGAATTTAAAACAACAGAAATTTCATTGCAATGACCTGCTAATGCCTCATCAATTGAGTTGTCGACAACTTCGTAGATCATATGGTGGAGTCCAGACCCATCGTCTGTATCACCAATGTACATACCCGGTCTTTTTCTTACTGCATCAAGTCCTTTTAGTACCTTTATTGACTCTGCATCATAAGCTTGATCATTTAATTGATTATTTTCTACTTCCAAAATTAAACCTAACTTTATCTTTTTATTATAACTGATTATTGATAACTTTAAACCTATAATCATCAATATTTATGTTATGAGTTAAGGAATTAAATTTTTCTAATTCATTTTCTAGATCTGCTCTAACATCAGTTATCCATGTCTGCAACTCCAATTCCTTAAGTTTATTTATAATCTTATTAATAAATCTTAAATCCAAATAAGAAAAAATATCATCTAATAAAAAAAGTAATTTCGTTTCTTTTTTTTCTAAAATCTCAAGATATGCAAAAATAATTGAAATAACTATAATTTTTTGTTCCCCTGTTGAGAATAAATTTGCTTGTTTATTTGAGTTTTTCTCAAAAACTAGAAGATCGGATTTATCGGCGCTGAAATTTGTTCTTCCTGTTAGCGCGTCTTTGGACCTATTCATTTTAAGTGTATTAAACAATATTTCTTCTGCATAAATAGCAGTTTTAGTCTCTAAAATTAAATCAATTTTACCGTTTAATTTCAATATCAAAAAAGGTATTTGATCATCAATTTTTCTAAAAGATTTATTTAGTTCATTTAAAAAAACCCTTCTAGCATCGCAAAGTATTATTCCTTTTTCCGACATTTTCCTTTCTATAACGTCCAACCAATCTTCATTTTTTAGAACGTAATTTTTTTTTAAAATTTGTAATCTTTCACTTTTGTATTTTTTGTATTCAGACAAAGTTTTTTTGTATGACTTGTTAATTGAAGAAATCATTAAATCTAAAAAATTTCTTCTTAATTCCGCTCCTCCTTGAAACATATGAGACATCTCAGGAAGAACCCAAAAAATACTTATTAAATTTCTAAAATTCACAGTTTTACTTTTTTTTTTATTCAAAGAAGATACTTTTTTTAAAGTAGAATCTTTTGTTTCAATCCCTAAACCTAAATCTATAAGCTCATTCTCTTTTTTGATTGACAGATTCACCCCAAAGAGCTCTGTTGGACCAATTAAATCAGTACTTATTAGATCTTTTAAACCAGAATTTCTAAAACCAGAATTTGAATCAAATAATGAAATAGCCTCCAAAATATTTGTTTTTCCAGATCCATTTTTTCCAGAAATCATTATGATATCTTTTTCGGGTTCTACTTTGAGAAATTTATGATTTCTATAGTTATTTAATTTTAGACACTTTATCCTTAATTTGTTACTCATTAGAGAACATTTATGCTCGCATTTGCATTATAAGAAAAAGTGTATTTTTTAATGAAGGTCCTTCCAGGATTGTTGGTGAAGTGTTTTTTGAAAAATAAAATTTTACATTACCTTCTTTAATAATATTTAACACATCTAAAACATATCTAGAATTAAAATTAATGCTAAATTGTGGTCCATCATAGTCAACTTTAACTTTTTCGGTTCCAATTGATTTTTCTGAACCAAATGAGCTTACTACACAAATATTTTTTGAAACATCAAATTTTACAGTTCTAAATTTCTCACTCGAGATTGTTGAGACTCTGTCAATGCTTTCGCTGAAGCTCTTACAATCAACAATCATGATTTGATCATTTGTTGTTGGTATAACACTTTCATAATCAGGAAATGAAGAATTGATCAATTTTGTAATAATTTTTACTTTTCCAAGTAAAATCTTTAATCTAGTTTTTGAAAAATTTAGAATCACTTTATCTTCATATTCTTCCAAAATTTTCGATACTTCAAAAACAGTTTTCTTGGGAACTATTATACCATCAAAGCTTCCAGTAAAGTCTTTCGTAAGTGAACTTTTTGACAGTCTATGACCATCAGTGGCAACAGTCGATATAAGATTTTTGCTTAAATGAAGAAAAATACCGTTTAAATACTGCCTTGATTCATCCAAACCCATACAAAACTTACAGTTATCGATCAGTTTTTTTAATGCAAACGATTCTAACTCAATTGTGGTCTCTAGTTCATTAATATCCATAACAGGAAAATCGTCGATGGGAAGAGAAGGCAAAGAAAATTTTGATTCCTCAAAGTAAACGTAAACTAATTCATTTTTTTCATCTTTTTGTATGCTAATCATCGATTTTTCGGGGACCTTCCTTACAATATCAAAGAATAGTTGAGACGGTATGGTAATACCTCCAGGTCTTTTTACATCAGCGGGTAACGTTTCACTTAATTCTAATGCCAGATCTGTTGCTGTTAGAACGAGTTGATTTCCTTTTTCCTCAGCAACAATTCTAACATTTGATAGGATTGGTATTGTATTTCTTCGTTCAACTACACTCTGAAAATGATTGAGACAGTCAAGTAAATCTTTTTTTGGAACAGAAAATTCCATTTTAAGACTCGAGCATTCTGATTAGAAGTTGAACGTCTTCATCAAAACTGTTGTCTTTACTTCTTAACTCTTCGACTTTTTTGACTGCATGGATAACTGTTGTATGGTCTCTGTTTCCAAACCTTCTGCCAATTTCTGGAAGTGACCTTGAGGTAAGATTCTTTGATAAATACATAGCAATTTGTCTTGGTCGTGCAATTGTTCGTGATCTTCTGGCTGAACTCATATCTGACATCTTTACATTAAAATGCTGAGAGACCTTTTTTTGAATCTCCTCAATATTCACTTTTCTCTGAGAAGATTTAAGTAGATCTTTCAAAAGATCTTGAACCATATCTAGATTAATATCTCTTCCTACTAGTGAGGAGAATGCCGAAAGCCTATTTAAGGCTCCTTCCAATTCTCTGACGTTTGATGTTATTTTATGCGCCAGAAATTCAAGGATATTTGGCGAAATTCTACTAGAAAGTTTTTCCTCTTTGGCTTGAAGAATTCCTAACCTTAATTCATAGGTAAGGGGATGAATGTCTGCTACCAGGCCCCATCCTAGCCTAGATCTCATTCTTTCTTCTATACCTTCAAGATCTTGAGGAGATTTATCTGCGGAAATAATTAGTTGTTTATTCTGATCAATTAGAGCATTAAAAGTGTGAAAGAATTCTTCCTGCGTTGAGTCCTTCCCTGAAATGAATTGAACATCATCAATCATTAAAACGTCAACATTTCTAAATTGCTCTTTAAAGGCAACTGTATTTTTAAATCTAAGAGCTTTAATAAAATAATACATAAATTTTTCTGCTGACATGTAGATTACTCGCCTTAAAGGCTTTCTTTCTTTTATTTCATGGGCAATTGCATGCATCAGATGTGTTTTTCCTAAACCTACTCCTCCGTATAGAAATAAAGGATTGAAAGGAACATCTAAAGACTCAGCCACTCTTCTAGCTGCTGCAAATGCAAGTTCGTTTGGTTTTCCAACAATAAAGTTTGAAAAAGTGAAGCGGCTATCAAGATCAGAACTTATGCTACTAAAGATATCTTCTTGTTTAGGTAGTTTATCTTTGATTTTTTCAGTTTTTTTTCCTTCTTGAATTGAGTCTTCTTTTTTATTTGCGTCTTGCAAAACAACTATTTCTATATCATTAATTTTTAAGTTTTGTACAAGCCAATAGCTCTTGATTATATCCAAATACTGTTCAATAATTCTGGTTCTAATAAAATTACTTGGGACACTTAAAATAACTTTCCCATCCACAAAATCTTTAAGTGAAATGATTTTAATCCAACTTTTAAATTGAGCATCTCCAATTTTCTGTCTGATTTTCCCTCTAACTATCGCCCACTGTGCTTGAATTTCACTCAGATTGTTAGTGTTATTGTCAATCATTTCTTCTTATCCTTGCTTCCAAGGCAAATTTGCAGATTTCCATCCATTTGTTTTTCCACGATGACCGTCTGAATCATGGGAGCCTTCGAAGCCCTCGCAAAAGTTTAAACAATTTTTATATCCGTGATTTGTAAGAAATTCAGCCGCAGATCTAGATCTAGCCCCAGATCTACATATGAAAATGATTTTTGAATCCTTAGAAAACCCAAAATCTTTTATTTCTTGAAGAAAATCTGGGTTTTTCTCCATTAAGGGATACTTTTGCCATTCAATGAAGTAAACTTTTTTTCCTAGAGGACTTAGGTCTGGAACACCAACAAAGTTCCATTCTGCAGAGGTTCTGCAATCAACTAAGAAGCATTGCTTCTCTTGTTTCAACGAATTCCAAGCATCTTCTGGGTAAATATCACCCGCATAATCTAAATCAGTCATAATTTATAATCTTAAAGATTAACTAATAAAAAATTCTGAATCAATAACGGAAAAAAAAAAATTAACCAACAGATTTTATTTTTTTTGACAACCTTGAGATAAGCCTAGAAGCAGTATTTTTTTTATAAACACCTTTCCCAACTGCTTTAGCCAACTGAGACTCAACTACAAGGAAATTTTTGTTTATTTCCTTTGGATCCTTTTTATCTAACAAGGTATAAATTTTTTTAATACCACTTCTTATTTTTGATTTTCTAAATCTGTTAAACTCAGTTTTTTTTAAAGTTTGAACTATTCTCTTTTTTGCTGATTTAATATTAGCCATAATGTTTAATTTTATACTTTTCTAATGAATTAAGGTCAAGAGATTATTCTTTTATTTCAAAGGATATATACTAAATACCACATTCACCAAATTATTTTCGATAGAAAATACAAGCTCTAAAACTTCATTTCCTCTCCTATATATGTTAGATTTATGAAAATTCCAGCCAAGATTTGGTAAAATCTTTTTGTAAAACTCTTCAACTTCTTTAATTGGATATTTTCCGGAAATCTTTGATGAAATATACCTTCCTTCAACCTTGTCAAAAAGAATTAGTGAATCTTCAACATACTCCATATCTTTAAAAATAGGGATGCCTTCAAAACCATTTAAAAATCTAAGAGCACATAAATCTTTAGATAAAAGAATAAAAAGAAATAAACATGAAAGAATTTTTTTTTTCATAATTGACAAGTCGAGCAAAAAAAAGATGATCTGCCTGAATGTTTTACTTTTTTGACATAATTTTCACCTTTACACCTAATGCAAACAGAACTTTCCCTTCCATAAACTAAAAGTTTATTTTTAAAGTATCCAATTTTCTCATCAGAAACAATAAAGTTTTTAATAGTAGTTCCTCCCATTTCAATTGCTTTTTTCAAAATCTTTTTTGTTGATTTTATTATATTTTCAATCTCGAATTTTTTTAAACTACTGACTGCCCTTGATGGACTAACTCTAGAGTCAAAAAGTATTTCTGAACAATAAATATTGCCTAAACCTGAGACAAAACTTTGATTCATCAAGAGGTTTTTTATATTTGTCTTTCTTTTTTTGTGTTTCAAAAAATAATTGACTGAAAACTTTAAATTAAGAGCATCTGGACCTAGACTATTTAAATGTTGGGATTCAAAAACATTCTCATTAGTATATAATTTTATAAAACCAAACTTTCTAATATCATTATAAACTAATACCTTATCATTAAAATTAAATCGTATGTGATCATGTTTAATTTTTTCATATGTTTTTGAAAGTCTAAAATAACCTGTCATTCCTAAATGTAATAACAATGAATAATTATTTGAGTATAAAAATATTAAAAACTTACCTCTCCTCAATATTTTTGTTATCATTTGAAAGTTTAATTTTTCTGGTATTTCTTTTGAAATCTGGAAACGTAAATTTTTATCTTCTATTTTTACTGATATGGTTTTCTTTTGAATAACATTTTTTTTGAGAAATATTCTAACAGTTTCTACTTCAGGAAGTTCGGGCATGCAAAAAAGATTACAAAAAAAAATTGAATCGTCAAATAAACAAAAAAAACAAATTTTTGTTCAGAAAATATTTTCTGGAATTTCTGAAAAATATGATCTTATGAATGACCTTATGAGTTTTGGTTTACACAGATATTGGAAAAATGAATTTGTAAATTTAATTGATATAAAAACTGGTGATTCTATTTTAGATTTAGCCTCAGGGTCTGGTGATCTATTAAAATTACTAGATCATAGATCAGACTGTAATTTCATTGGATATGATTCAAGTGAAAGAATGCTGAAACAAGCAAAAAAAAAAATTAAAAAAAAAAATATTAAATTTGTAAAAGGAATGGCTGAAAATCTACCTTTTAAATCTGATAGTTTCGACGTAATAATTGTGAGTTTTGGCTTAAGAAACTTTTATGATATCAAAAAGTCTTTAAGAGAAATCAAACGTGTCTTAAAAAAAGGCCGTAAGTTTTATTGTTTAGAATTTAGTCATATAAACAGTTTTTTGTTTAGAAAATTATTTTATGCTTATAGCAAGATAATCCCAGTATATGGGAAAATTTTACTTAATAACTCAGAAGCTTATGATTATTTGATTGATAGTATTAAAAAATTTCCGAACCAAGTTGAGTTAACACAAAAACTAATCGATTCAGGGTTTAAAAATATTGAAGTCATTGATATTTTAGATGGACTTGCTGCAATTCATATTTCTGAGACATGACAAATTTCCTTAAAAATAAAAAAATCCTTCTCATTATTACAGGAGGTATAGCTTGTTACAAGTCTTTAGATCTTATCAGGAGACTTCAGGATAAAGGAGCGGACATTAATTGCATCTTAACTGAAAGTGCTAAAGAGTTTGTAAATACAATTACATTCGAAAGTCTTTTGGGGAAGAAAATATTTTCAAACCTTTTCACACTTTCACATGAAAAAGAAATGAACCATATTAAACTAGCAACCGAAGTAGATGTAATACTTGTTATTCCTTGTACAGCAAATTTTATTGCAAAGATGGCAAATGGTATTGCAGATGATCTAGCAACAAATATTCTTATCGCTTCCAAAAAAATAAAAATTATTGCACCAGCCATGAACAGTAATATGTGGACAAATAATGCTGTAAAAAAAAACCTTTCCACGCTAAACAAAATGAATGTTAACGTGTTTTCTCCACAAAGAGGTAGGCTAGCTTGTGGCTCTAAAGGATCTGGTAAATTGATGGAAATTCATGAAATCATTGAAAACCTTAACGACATTTTCTGTCCCAAAGAATTAAATAAACGAAAAATATTAGTTACTGCTGGAGCTTCAATTGAAAAAATTGATCCAGTACGATATATCAGTAACTACTCATCTGGTATTCAAGGTTATGAAATTGCAAAATCTTTAAGTTTACATGGTGCTGAAGTAATTTTAGTAACAGGAAGTACTAATTTAGAAAAACCACGAAATATTAAAATTATAGACGCTTCAAGTGCAAAAGATTTTTATGAAAAGGTTTCCGGTGAGTTACCATTCGATGTATTTATTTCTGCAGCTGCTATCTCCGACTGGAGGATTGAAAAATTTTCACAAAATAAGATTAAAAAAAATAATAATGAAAAATTGAAATTGGGTTTTTTGAGAAACATAGATGTTCTTAAAAAAATATCTAATAACAAACTTAGACCTAAATTGGTTATTGGATTCTCCGCTGAAACTTCAAACTTAATTACCAATTCAAAAAAGAAACTTACTGAAAAGAATTGTGATTGGATAGTTGCTAACAATGTAGGCATCGAAGAAGTTTTTGGATCTAATTACAATAAAGTTTCGCTAATTACAAAAACAAAAACTAATCATTGGCCAAAAATGAAAAAGTCGGATGTAGCAAAAAAAATTTCAAAAGAAATTGTCAATTTTTTTAAAAAAAATAGATTAATATCATGAATGATATTTTATTCAAATATCTTGAGAATGGAAAAGGCTTATACCAAATCAAAAAAGCAACTGCTGGAAGCGCTGGATTTGACTTGTTGGCGGCTTGTAAAGATGAAATGGGGATTGAACCAAACAAATCACTTCTTATCCCATGTGGGTTTGCTCTGCAAATGCCAAATGGAATTGAAGCTCAGGTAAGGCCAAGATCTGGAATAGCTTTAAAAAATTCTGTAACAGTTTTAAATTCTCCGGGTACAATAGATGCTGATTATAGAGGAGAAATATGTGTTATATTAATAAATCATAGTAATAAAAAATTCTTAATCAGCAGAGGTATGAGAATAGCACAAATGGTATTTATGAAATTACCAGATATAAAATTAATTGAATCCGAAGATCTTGACAAATCTGACAGAGGGTCTGGGGGGTTCGGATCTACAGGTGTTATGTAAGGATTAATTTGTTCAAAATACAAAAAAAAATTATTTATGCAATTGAAGCTGTAATTGATATTGCATTAAATTCAGGACCGAATCCAGTTCAAAATGAAGCTATTGCAAAAAGACAAGGTATTCCCAAACGATATTTAGAGCAAACACTTCAGTTATTAGTTAAAAATAAAATTTTGATTGGCGCAAGAGGTCCTAAAGGAGGTTATAGTTTGGCTAAAGAAAGACGAAGAATTAAATTATCAGATATAATTTATTGTGTTTCTGACGAGGAAAACTCAAGTAAAGGTTTTCAATCAAACCTTTCGCAAATAATAATTATTCCAATTCTAAACGAGATAAAGAATAAATGTATAGAAAATTTTAAAGATATTTCTGTTGAAGATATTTGTAAATTAGCAAAAAATAAAAAAATCCAAAAAACAATTTCAAGGAAAGCTGACTTTGTTATCTAATAGATCTTCAAAAATTTTTGATTCAATAGACCAAACTATTGGAAATACACCAATGATTCGACTAAAAAGTTTAAAGAAAAAGATTGGTTTCCATGGAAATATTATTGCTAAGCTTGAGTCATTCAATCCATTAGGGTCTGTGAAGGACAGAATAGGTTTAGCAATGATTAATGATGCTGAAAAAACAAATAAGGTTAATTCGAAGACCACAATCATAGAACCAACCTCTGGAAATACCGGCATTGCATTAGCTTTTATTTGCGCGTCAAGAGGATATAAATTAATCCTCACTATGCCAGATAGTATGTCTTTAGAAAGAAAGAAAATGCTTCAATTTTTAGGAGCACAGTTAATTCTTACACCAAAAAAAAACGGTATGACGGGTGCGATTAAGAAAGCAAAAGAAATAAATAAAGATATACCTAATAGTGTAATACTTAATCAATTTGAAAATGATTCTAACCCTAACATACATTATAGAACTACAGCTGAAGAAATCTGGCTTAGTTGCGAAGGAAAAATTGACTGTTTTATTTCCGGTGTAGGAACTGGAGGAACAATATCTGGTGTTGGGAAATATTTAAAAGAAAAAAATAAGAATATTAAAATTATTGCAGTCGAGCCAGAAGACTCAGCTGTGATATCTGGTTCTGATCCTGGTGAGCACTTAATTCAAGGAATAGGAGCTGGATTTTTACCAAAAAATCTAGATCTAAAGTATATTGATAAAGTTTTATCAATCAGTAATAATTCTGCATTTTACTATGCTAGAATTTTAGCAAAATTTGAGGGAATTGCAGGTGGAATTTCATCTGGCGCAGCTCTTTCTGCAGCCGTTGAAATAAATGAAGAAGTTATAATGAAAAACAAGAATACAGTTATAATTCTTCCTTCTTTTGCAGAGAGATATTTGTCCACACCACTATTTTCAGAGGTTTTGAATGAATAAAAGCAATAAAAAATTTTTGGAAAAATACTCTAGACAAATTATTATGGACCAGGTTGGGATTGAAGGACAGAAGAAAATCTCTAAATCATCAATTTCCATAATTGGTTGCGGTGGTTTAGGGACATCAGCAGCACAATACTTGTCAATGAGTGGAATTAACAACTTTACACTTATAGACAATGATTATGTTGATATTACTAATTTAAACAGACAAACACTATTTACCGAGAATGATATAGGAAAAAAAAAATCGAAAATTCTTTCAAGAAGAATTATGGAAATTAACAAATCTGTAAATATTAATTCTTATGAAGAAAAAGTTACCTCATCCAACATACAAAAATTCATAAATAAAAATTCTATTGTTTTAGATTGTACCGATAATTTTGAATCAAGATTGTTAATAAATAAGTACTGTCATTACAATCAAAAAATTTTAATTTCTGCCGCAATTCAAAATTTTGATATTCAGGCTTTTATTTTGGCCTCATGGCTGCATAAAAAAAACCCTTGCTATAAATGTATCTTTCCAGAATTAATAAATGACAATGAAGCTAGCTGTGATGAAATGGGGATTATAGCTTCAGTTGCTGGACTAGCTGGGATTATTCAGGCCAACTTAACTTTAAACTTTATTCTTGGACTAAGAGAAAATTTTAGAGAATTTATCCTGGTAGATTGCATAAATTTTGATATTAAAAAAATCTTAGTGAGTAAGAACAAAGTTTGTAAAGTTTGCAATAGTTAGATTAGTCGAAGAAAGGTTTTTTAACCAGATCTGGTGGGGTCCTCCCTTTTGCAAAAAATTGAATGTTTTTTATAACTCTTTCACCCATAGCCTCACGACTTTCTAAAGTAGCTGAACTTATATGAGGTAAAAGAACAACATTTTGCGATTCAAGCAGACTAGGAGTAATTTGTGGTTCATGTTCAAAAACATCAAGACCAGCTCCTCCAATCCTTTTCCTATAAAGAAGAACTGCTAAAGCTTGTTCATCAATAATCTCACCTCTGGATGTATTTATAATAATACAATTTTTCTTTAAAAGTTTTAATCTTTTCTTTGATAAAAGATGAAAAGTCTCAGGCGTATATGGACAATGGATTGAAATAATATCTGATATTGAAATCATCAAATCAAGGTCCGAAAAATATTTTGCAGAATATTGTTTTTCGATAGATTTGCTTAGACGTTTTCTATTATGATAGAGAATTTTGCCGCCAATAACCTTTAATCTGTGAGCAACTGCGCAGCCAATTCTTCCCATACCAATAATACCTATATTTTGCCCTTTTATTCTTTTTCCCATGGTTTCACTTGGCCCCCAGCCTGACCAGTTTCCTGTTAATAATTTTTTTTGAGCATCTATTACTTTTCTACTAATCATTAGTATCATTGTCAGAACTAGATCAGCAGTATCTTCTGTAAGGACATCTGGTGTATTAGTTACCAGAATATTGTTTTCATTTGCAGTTACTAAGTCAAGATTATCAACCCCGTTTCCGAAATTAGCTATTAATTTTAATTTTTTACCTGACTTTATAATTGATCCGTCTATCGTATCTGAAACACATGGAACAAGAATGTCTACATTTTGTATTTTCTTCTTAAGCTCACTGTAAGAAAGTCTTCTATCGGATTTGTTATCAATGACCTTAAAATTTTGTTTTAATTTTTTTTCTATCTTTTCTGGTAATTTTCTTGTAATGAGAATTATGAAATTATTCGATGTCATAAAAATTATTTTTTTTTTTTCTTTCTTTTGTACGTTATTAAATATATCACCAAACAACGCTAGATCTGAAATAAAAAATAAATTTATGACTACAAAATATAATGAAGTAAACGTACGTAATGGACCAGGATTAAATCATCTCAAAGTTTATAAGATTTTTAGGAAGGGTTATCCACTAAAAGTGACTAAAGAGTTTGAAAACTGGAAAAAAGTGTCAGACTACAGAAGAGAATTAGGATGGGTCTCAAATTCTCAGTTAACAGAAAAAAAAAGTGTTATTGTGACTATAGAAGAGGATTTTATTTTTAAATTTCCTGATGAAGAATCAAAAAAAATTGCTGTTGCCAAAAAAGATTTTATCTTGAAATGTGAAAGGTGTGAAAATGCTTGGTGTCTAGTTGATGAAATGAAAATTAAAGGTTGGGTAAGAAAAAAATCTGTATGGGGGTTTTAATATCAAAGATAAGATTCATTCTTCTATTATATTAATAACCACATCAACAGATTTAAATCTTTTTCCTTTTGGCAACTTCGGCAATTTGGATATCGTTAAATAATCCTCCTTTATGTCAATCAATTGCTCCGAGTTTTGACAGTAGAAATGATGATGGTCTCTTAAGTTCGTATCAAAGTAAACTTTATCACTAGACGTTTTAACTACCTTAATGATTCCGTTATCTTTGAATTGATTAAGACAATTATATACTGTAGCTAATGATACTTTTATTTTTTTGCGATTAACTTCATGATAGACCTCTTCGGCTGTAAAGTGAGCAGGACCATTCCTAAACAGTATTTTGATCAAATTAAGCCTTTGGTTTGTAGCTTTAAGTGGCGACTTTTTAAGAAGTTCTAGTGCGTTTTTTATATATAGGTTATTATTCATAAATCCAATTTAAAGTTATAATCCCTTCGTTATTCTGTCAACCAATTGATTTACTTTTGGAATAAATCCCCCTCTATAAAACGGATCTAAAGCAAACCTATAAACAGAATGTCCTGCAAACATTAGTTGATTTTCTATATTAGAAATTCCATGACTTATATTCTGAAGAGTCTTTTGTATGCAGAACGATCTAGGATCTGCTTTTTTTCCTGTTGTTCCTGTTTCTCCCTGAGACCAGTTACTAAATAAACATTGAGACAAACAACCCATACAGTCAATTTGATCTTTAACTATTTGGCTTGCCTTTTTGATTGTAACCCAAATTAATGTGTCATTGGGAGTTGTCATTGGTTTAGAAAACCCTTTTTTTATCCATTCCACTATTTTAGATTTATCTGAGTGTTTCACGTAAAATGCTCTCTTTCTAGGACCTATCTCTATTTTTTGATTAAATTCATTTGTTTGTTCTTTAAGAAATGGTGTCTGCCTCTGCGATCTCTCTTCTAGTTCTTGGAGAAAATCATTCTTAACCGCTGATGAGTAGAACCCTGTAGGACTAAATTTATGTAGACTGACTTCTCCTTTTTTAATTGTTAACAGTCTCTTTTTCCAAGCATCTGGAATAGGACTCTCTTTTGTTAAAAGAGGCCGAGTACCAAATTGAAAAGCTATCTTCCCTATTTCTGGATTATTTATCCAGTCTTCCCACTCAGATAGATTCCAAACTCCTCCTGCCATAATTATTGGAATATGTTCTAAATTAAATTCATTCATCAAAGATCTAAGATCCTTTACTCTCGGATAAGGTGGCTGAGGAGACAATGGATCCTCACTATTAGATAAACCATTGTGTCCGCCTGCGAGCCATGGATCCTCATAGACGACTCCTCCTAGATAATCTGCTGTTTTTCTATAAGATCTCTTCCATAAAGCATTAAAGGCTCTTGCTGATGAAACAATAGGATAATAATAAATACCAAATTTAGCTGCAATTTCTGATAATTTATATGGCATACCAGCACCACATGTTACACCATCTATTATACTTCCTGCCTTTTCAAGAGTTCTTGTCAAGATTTCTTCAGCAGCTGCCATTTCCCATAAAATATTAATATGTATTGGAGCTTTGTTTCCAGCAATATCTCTTGCAATTTTTGCTTGCTCAATTGCTCCTGACACTGAAAAGTCGACCAGTTCTCTGTGTCTTGCTGATCTTGTTTTTTCCTTATAAACCTGGGGGATAAGATTTCCTTGTTCATCATACGAATCAGCATTGACTCCAGAGAAAGTTCCTACCCCTCCTGCTTTTGCCCAGGCTCCTGAGCTTTCCCCACTACTAACAGCAATACCTTTACCGCCCTCAATCAGAGGGAGAGATTCCTTCCCTGATAAAATAATAGAGTCTATTTTTTTCATTTTAAACGTCTTTGATACTTAATTTTACTTTTCCTCTATCATCCACTCCAATGACTTTTACTTTAACAACATCTCCTTCTTTAACAACATCTGTTGTTTTTTCAACTCTTTCATTTTTAAGTTGACTTATATGTACTAGACCATCTCTACTACCCATAAAGTTTACAAAAGCACCGAAGTCCGTTGTTTTAACAACTTTTCCTTCATATATTTTTCCAACCTCAGGTTCAGCAACTATGTCATTAATCATGTCATTAGCTAAATTACTTTCCGTAGATTTAGATGCAAAAATTGTCACAATTCCATCATCGTCAATTTCAACTTTAGCCCCCGATTTCTCACAAATATCTTTTATTACCTTACCCCCTGATCCAATTACTTCTCTTATTTTAGATTTGTCTATTTTAATTTTAATAATTTGTGGAGTATTTGATTTTGTCTCTGAACGTGGTTTTTTTAAGACTTTGTTCATTTCATTCAATATATGAATTCGAGCGTCATACGCCTTGGAAAGTGATTCTTCCATGATCTCTTCAGTAATACCATTCACTTTAATATCCATTTGCAATGATGTGATGCCGTTTTCTGTTCCAGCAACTTTAAAATCCATGTCACCTAGGTGATCTTCATCTCCCAAGATATCAGTTAAAACCACAAATTCATTATCTTCTTTTATTAATCCCATAGCAATTCCCGCCACAGGTTTTTCAAGGGGAACACCCGCATCCATTAATGCAAGAGAGGAACCACAAACTGTAGCCATAGATGATGAACCATTAGATTCTGTAATCTCTGATACAACTCTTACTGTATAGGGAAATTCTTTTGCTTTTTTTAATACTGGGTTAATTGCTCTCCAAGCTAGTTTTCCATGACCAACCTCTCTTCGACCTGTAGATCCAATTCTTCCAACTTCATTAACTGAAAACGGTGGAAAATTATAATGTAGCATAAATTTTTCCTTCGAGTCGCCATCTAATGTATCTAAGAGTTGTTCATCGGATGTTGTTCCTAATGTAGTTGTCACAAGAGCTTGAGTTTCTCCCCTTGTAAACAAGGCGCTTCCATGCACATCTCCCAATAAGTCAACTCTTACGTCAATACTTCTTACGTCATCAAGCCCTCTTCCATCGATCCTCTGCTTTGTTTTTAATATCGAAGACCTCACGATGTCTTTTTCAATTTTTTTTATCTGATCTTTGAAGGCTGGTTCCTCATCTGCATCTGGTTTAAATGATTCAATGATTTGTTTCCTTTTTTCATTTAATGATTCGTTTCTTTTTTTCTTTTCTTTAATTTTATAAGAAGAAGATAATTCCTTGTTTGTCATATCTTGTAATTTTTTTAAATAGTCAGGTTTACTTTTTTCTGGTATTTGCCATGAATCTTTTGCTGCTATCTCTGCTAACTCTATTATTTTATCAATAACACATTGGAATTCTTTAAAACCGAACTGGACAGCTCCAAGCATAATTTTTTCGTCAAGTTGATTTGCCTCTGATTCAACCATTAAGACACCATCTCTAGTTCCAGCGACCACTAAATCAAGTTCACTGTCTTTTTGTTCGTCCTTTGTAGGATTTAATATGTATTCTCCATCCATATATCCGACTCTAGCGCACGCTAGAGGCCCTAAAAATGGTAGACCTGAAATTGTAATTGCTGCTGAAGCACCAATCATTGCACAAATAGAAGGATCATTTTCACCATCATAATTTATAACTGTGCAGATTACTTGAGTTTCATTCTTAAAATCGCCGTGAAACAGCGGTCTTATTGGTCTGTCAATTAATCTAGAGCTTAGAATTTCATTTTCAGACGGTCGTCCTTCTCTTTTAAAAAATCCTCCAGGTATTTTTCCCGCAGAATATGCTTTCTCTATGTAATGTACTGACAAAGGAAAGAAGTCATTGCCATTATCTGATTCTCGTGACGCTGTAACTGTACAAAGAACAACAGTTCCTCCCAAAGTACATGTTACCGCACCATCTGCTTGTCTGGCTACCAAACCAGTCTCTAATTTAAGAGAAAGACCCTTCCAGTCTAACTCAACAGTTGAAATATTAAACATTTTCTATCTCCTTGAACTGCCTAACGCCTTAGACCAAGAGATTTTATGATTGACTCGTATCTTTCATTGCTTTTGGTTTTCAAATAACTCAAAAGTTTTTTTCTTTTTCCTACAAGCTTCATCAAACCTCTTCTAGTATTATGATCTTTTTTGTTAGATTTAAGATGTTCTGTTAAATTCTTAATTCTTTCTGAAAATATTGAAATTTGACTTTCACTGCTCCCAACATTTTGTTTTTCAGTTTTGTTGTTTAATGCTTTGTTCATTCTCAATTCCTGAATCTTTATTAAATTATTTTAATAGCATGTGGTTATATATGGGAAATGAATAATTTCTTTGGTTGAAAATTATTTTTTTCAACACAACCGACTGCGACAAGCTGGCTTTCATATTTTGCAAAGACAATATTTTTGTCCATCTTAAAAGCAGTTGATTCTTCATTCATCTCTATATAGTTTCCTGTTAAAACTTTTTTAACTTGCTTATAGTCCAAGTTGAGGTAGTTATTACAATGAAAAAAAACGTCAATCGGATGTACAAGTTTAACTAGGTCATCACTATGCACTAAACTCAATAAATAATCCAGTGAAATAAGTTTTTTATTACAATCACCAAAACCCACTCTTCGTAATTCGGTTAACATTCCAATTGTTCCTAAAGATTGTGCAATAGTTTCAGCTAAACTTCTAACATATGTTCCCGAACTACACTCTAAATAAAAAAAAGCTTTTTCATTAGATATCTTTTTCAAAAATTTTAATTCTTTTATCCTTACTTTTCTTTTTTTTAGTTTAAATGGAATATTTTTTCTCGCTAAGTCATAAGCTCTAAATCCATTTATTTTTACGGATGAAAATTTTGGAGGTGTTTGTTCTATTTCACCAATAAAATTTTTCAAACAAAATTTAATTTCCTGATCAGTAGGAAAACAATTTTTCTTTTCAATTATCTTTCCTTCAGAATCAGCTGTATCTGTTTTAACTCCCCAATGTATCGCAAACAAATATTTTTTATTTTCCTTTTCTACAAAGCTTATGACTTTTGTTGCTTTTCCAATTGCAACAGGTAAAAAACCTGAGGCCAGTGGATCCAAGGTTCCAACATAACCACCCTTTTTATTTTTAACGATTCTTTTAATTTTCTGTAGCACAAAATTTGATGAGACCCCTACAGGCTTATCTACAAAAATCCAACCATCAATTAGATTACTTTCCATGTTCGGTTTTCTTCATTTTATTCTTTAAAACTTCAAACCTAAGCTTCGGCGTATATCTAAGTTCTATCTTACTAGAAAATTCTTTCCTGATTTTAACTGAATTATACTCGATTGTTTTAAGAATCTCTTCGTGGTTATTTTGGGTATCATTATTTAGTGTATCTATATAAACTGTTACGGTTTTACCGTCTCCAGACAAAAAAATATTAGAAACTGACAAGAATACTATTTTACCATCTGAGTCATAAAAATTTTGAGTTAAAAAAACCTCTGCTAGAGTTCTTCTAATTAAAGAAGAAATTTTGTCAATTCTTGATTTTTTTTTTTCTTCCTTAATTTTTTCTAAACTAAGGTTTTTTTTCATCTTTTTCTCTTACATAGAATTCTAATTTATCATTCTGGATGACATCATTGAATTTTGAAAGAACAATGCCGCATTCGAGTCCACTAAGTACTTCTTTAACCTGATTTTTTTCTCTTCTGAGACTTTGAATCTCACACTCATGGATTTTTTCCTCATTTCTAATTATTTTCACAAAAGATCTCGAACTTACTTTTCCCTCTTCAATAACACAGCCAGCAACTTTGTTAGAATCTGACAATTCAAAAACCTGCTTTATGATGGCCTTTCCAATTAAAGTTTCAACTACTTTATCCTCGTCTAGTCCTTCGATTATTTTTTGTGCTTCATCCAGGACCTCATAGATAATTGAGAAGTATTTTATGCTTATTCCTTCTCTTTTTGACAGACTTTTAGCTTGAGTGTTTGCCTTAACATTAAAACCAAAAATTTTTGCTTGAGAGGCTATTGCCAATGTCACATCTGATTCATTAATTTCTCCAACTGCCGTATGTATTATTTTTATTTCTATGTTATCTGAATTCATTTTATTAAGACTTTGTTCTATAGCTTCTTTTGATCCATGCACATCTGTTTTAACAATTATTGAAATAGTTTTCTTATTTTCTTCTGAAGCGCTTTTAATCATTTGATCAATAGAAACTCTTTTTACGGATGAGTTGTCCTCTATTCTCTTGCGTCTCGACCTGTATTGAGTTACCTCTCTTGCTCTTGATTCATTGTCAACTACAACCAATTTATCTCCAGATTCAGGAGTTCCTGATAATCCTAAAACCTCAACTGGATGGCTTGGAAAAGCAGTATTAATTTTATCTCCTGAGTCATTATACATTGCCCGTACTTTTCCCCATTCTTTTCCGATTACTGCTATGTTTCCTATTTTTAAAGAACCATTTTGGATTAAAGTTGATACAACTGTTCCCTTGCCTTTTTCAATTTTTGATTCGATCACAGTACCTTCCGCGCTTCTATTAGGGTTAGCCTTTAATTCAAGAATTTCAGATTGAAGTAGAATGGCATCAAGCAAATCATCTATTCCATCTTTTGTCTTTGCTGAAACATTTACGAATACATTCTGACCGCCCATTTTTTCATTTATGATTTCATGCTTCATTAGGTCTGCTTCAACCTTTTTAGGATTAGCAGTTGGTAGATCAATTTTATTAACTGCAACTATTATTGGACATCCAGATGCTTTGGCATGACTTATTGCCTCAATAGTTTGTTCGTTGACGCTATCATCGGCTGCAACAACTAAAATAATTACATCTGTAATATTTGACCCTCTAGCTCTCATTTGACTAAACGCTGCGTGACCTGGAGTATCAATAAAAGTTATCATTTGTCCTTTTTTTGCTTCGACTATATAGGATCCAATATGCTGAGTTATCCCTCCAGCCTCAGATGCCGCAACTTTTTTTTCTCTTATGACATCCAGCAATGATGTTTTTCCATGGTCTACATGCCCCATAATAGTTACCACTGGTGGTCTGGGTAATAAATCTTTTTCTATGTCTGTTGGTCCACCTAACCCGACTTCAACATCAGATTCACTGACTCTTTTTGGTGTATGCCCAAATTCAATTACTAATAATTCTGCAGTATCTCCGTCAATTATCTGATTTATTGTCGCCATAACTCCAAGCTTCATCAATTGCTTTATCAAGTTAGAAGATTTTTCAGCCAGTCTGGAAGCGAGTTCATTGACTGCTATAACATCAGGAATAATAATCTCTTTCTTTTTCTTTTCTTTATTATCAAGACTTTCTTTGGAATCGACTTGTGAAACATTTCGAAGCTTTGCCTTTTCCCGCGCTCTTTTTATAGCAGCTAGAGATCTTACCTTTTCGTTGTCATCATCAAGCGCTTGGGAAATAGTAAGTTTTCCTTGTCTTCTATTCTCAAAACTTTTTGGAGATTTTATAAATTTGGGTTGTTTAGGTCTTTCTAACTCTGCATTTCTTGTTTCATTAGGAACTGTTGACTCACTAAAATTCTTTGTAGAAGTTTTCTTATTGGTTTTTTTCTCTTCTTTTGTTTGCAAGGGATCATCAGCAACTTCAACTTTTTGTGGTTCATTATTTTTTTTAATTACCTTAGATATCTCATGCTCGTTAAAATCAGTTGATTTGGGTTGATCTACTTTTTCGTTTTTTGAGAAACCACTCAATGATCTTTTTTTTTTTACTTCAACTGAAACTGATCTACTTCTTCCATGAGAAAAACTTTGTTTTATTTGACCGGCGTTAATGGTTTTTTTTAATTGAAGTTTGCCTGTATGCCCATTTTTTTTATTGTTATTTTCTTCCATCTATCCTAACTCTTGTACCAATGTTTCCTTGAATCCATTATTATCTCATCAGCTTTTTCTTTATCCATATCTCTAAAGATTTCGATTAATTCGGAATTAGACAAGTCAGCAAGTTGATCTCTGGTTTTAATGTTATTTTCATTTAATTTTATCAATTGGTCGGTACTGAAAAAATCTGTATTAAGCATATATTCATCAACACCCGACTCTTTTAGTTTTGACAAGTTTTCAATTCTTAATTTTTCGACGCAAGTTTTGGCTCGTTCAATCAGTTCTTTCGACAGAGTCTCGTCAAAACCTTCTATCGAAGTAAGTTCCTCCAAAGATACCAAAGCAACCTCATCGATAGATGAAAAACCTTCGGTTACTAATAAATGAGCAATTACTTCATCGACATCAAGTTGACTTATAAATTTTTGAGATAAATTTTTAAACTCTTCGTTCCTTCGATCAGATTCTTGTGAAGTTGTAAGTATGTCTATGCTCCATCCTGTTAAAGAACTTGCAAGCCTAACGTTCTGACCTTTCCTGCCTATTGCCAAGCTAAGTTGTTCATCTGGAACAATCACGTCAATTTTTTTCAAGTCTTCCTCTATTATTACTTTATCGACTTCGGCAGGACCAAGTGCGTTAACAACAAATGTTGCTATATCCTCAGACCATAGGACAATATCAATTTTTTCTCCTTGTAATTCATTGACAACTGCTTGGACCCTACTTCCTCTCATACCAACACATGCTCCAACGGGATCAATACTTTTTTCTTTAGTATATACCGCAATTTTAGCTCTACTTCCAGGGTCACGAGAAACCGACTTTACTTCAATAATTCCATCATAAATCTCTGGAACTTCTTGGAAGAATAATTTAACAAGAAAATTATTATGAGCTCTAGACAAGAAAATTTGAGGTCCTTTTAAATCATGCTTAACCTCATTAATATATGCTCGAATTCTATCAGATCTTCTAAATATTTCTCTGTTCAACAACTCCTCTCTTCTCAGGATTGCTTCGCCTTTACCAAGATCTACAATTAAATTTCCGTATTCAACTCTTTTAACAACTCCGTTTACAATTTCTCCGATTCTATCCTTAAATTCATTAAATTGCATAATTTTCTCAGCCTCTTTTACTTTTGAAAAGATAACCTGTTTTGCTGTTTGTACTGCTATTCTTCCAAAATCAAGAGGAGGCAACTCTTCTTTTACAAATTCACCGACATTTAAAGATTTTTGCTCCTTACTCAAGCTTGAAATATTGATTTTATTAATTCTTTCCTCAGAAGGTAATAAATTTATATCTTCGACCACCTCTTGGTAGCGAAACAAATTAATTTTTCCAGTCTTTTTGTCAACATGCGCTCTTATATCTAATTCAAACCCATATTTGGTCCTACCTGCTTTAGCAATTGCTGATTCCATAGCGTCAATAACTTCCATTTCATCAATACCTTTTTCTTTAGCTATATTCTTTGCAACATCAATAATGTCAAAGCTAGGGTTTTCTCTTATGTCTTCTTTTTCCAATTTATTTCATCCTTAATTAATTAAAATAAAAACTTTAGTTTCGAAATTTGAAAATTTTTAATTATTAATACCAATACTTTAAGAAAACATAAATAATTTAATAAATTTTTTTATTTTTTATATATAAAAAAGTTAATTTCGTTTTTTTCAGTCAAAGCCTTATTATAATACTTTGTAGGGAAAATATTTAACTTGCTAAAATTAATCTTTCTTTGTTTTAATTCAAATAACTTGAAAAACTTTCTATCTAAAAAGCATTTATTTATTTGATCTGAATAATCTTTGTCATCAGTAATCACAAAAACTTTAGAATTATCAGAGGTTATCAATTCTAATTTTTTTATAAATTCACAGTTTACCAATCTTCTTTTGTTATGTTTTTTTTTTGGCCAGGGGTCTGGAAACAGTATATAAATTTCATTAAAAATTAAATCTTTAATAAGCTCGAATAAACTAGTGAAATCAAGATTTGTAAAATAAACATTTCTTGTAGACCTAAACACAATTTTTTTCATAAGCTTTACATTGCCCGAGAGAAAAGGATCGCATGCTAAAAAAATCTCTTTCTTTCTTTCCTCTGACTGAAAAATTACATTATCACCAGTTCCAAATCCAACTTCTAAATTTACTAAATCAGAAGAACCCTGAAGTCTAGTTTTTAATTCTTTAAAGTTTAATTGATTAAAAAAAAAGGGAGATTTCTTTAATTCAATGGAATCAAAGTTTTTTTTGTTTCTCGAAAGTTTTCTACCGTATGATATCGACATTTATTAGTAGTCATTAAATATTTTTTCCGCTAGGTCTGTTTTCTCCCAAGAGAAACAACCAGTTTCTGAATCAAAGTTTCTTCCAAAATGACCGTACGTTGCTGTTGGTTCATAAATTGGTTTGTCAAGTTTAAGATAACTCTTTATTCCCTCGGGTGATAAATCAACATACGAGTTTATAATTTCGATGATTTTCTTAGAATTGATTTTAGACTCTTTATCTGTTTTTAGATAAATTGAAATTGGCTGGGCAACTCCAATAGCATAGGATAGTTGTATCAAACACTTCTTTGCTAGCTTACTTGCAACTACATTTTTTGCAAGATACCTTGCTATGTACGCAGCAGATCTATCAACCTTCGTATAATCTTTTCCTGAAAACGCACCACCACCATGCGGAGCTGCCCCACCATAAGTATCAACTATTATTTTCCTACCTGTCAAACCAGTATCACCGTCTGGACCACCAACAACAAACCTTCCAGTTGGGTTTATAAGAATTTGCTTTGATTCAGGAAGCATTGCTGATGGAATGGAACTTTCTATTATTTCAATTACTTTATGTCTAATCTCTGTTGTTGCAATATCAGGTAGATGTTGAGTTGAAACAACCACAGATGTTATTTTTTTTGGTTTTCCATTGAAATACTCCATGGAAACTTGACTCTTGGAATCAGGTCCGAAAAAAGAATTGCTATTCTTTCTAAATTTTGAAAGTGCTAGCAAAATTTTATGAGAATAAAAAATAGGTGCTGGCATAAGAGATTCAGTTTCTGAACATGCAAAACCAAACATAATTCCTTGATCACCTGCACCTATAAATTTTTCAGAGTCAACACCCTGAGATATGTCTTTGGACTGTTGATGAAGATAATTTTCTATCTTTAAATTCTTCCAATGAAATCCTTCTTGTTCATATCCAATATCTTTTATTTTATCTCTAATTCTGATATCAATTTTCTCATTAGTAACTCTATCAATATTTTCTGATATTTTGACCTCTCCAGATAAAATTACTCTATTTGTAGTTGTTAATGTCTCGCAGGCTACACGTGAATTTCTATCCGCATCCATGTACATATCGACCACTAAATCAGATATCTGGTCACAAATTTTGTCAGGATGTCCCTCTGAAACAGATTCGCTAGTGAAAATAAAATTATCTTGATTAACTGTCATTAATAAAGATTAGTATTTCATTATTACATTTTTTTCAAACTTTTTCTTTTTTTTATAATTTTATCACAAATTAAACTAAGAGAAAAAATTAGGATCAAGAAAATTATTAGAATCCTCTCCTTATTTTTAATAAAAAAAGTTGAATTCGTTCCTAGGTTAATTTCACTTTGGATGAAATTTCTCTTGTTTAATCCAATTTTTTTTAGAACTTTTCCATTTGAATCTGTAATTACTGAAATTCCTGAATTAGCAGATCTTATCAATGGAATACCTTTCTCAACTGACCTAAATATTGAAGCATTTAAGTGTTGAGTAGGACCATATAGATTTCCAAACCAGGCATCATTAGTAATATTTATTATAAGCATTACTTTGTTTTCATTAGAAGTTTGAAAAATCGCTTCATAGCAAATCGACGGTTCAAAATTAATTTTTTTTTCTTTGTAATCTAGTGTTAAATAATTAGCCATACCTCCTACACTGAAATCAGTTTTACCGGGAGTTAATTTCCAAAAACTCACAAAAGAACGAAGTGGAATAAATTCTCCAAATGGAACTAAACGTCTTTTGTCGTAGTAAACAACTCTATCTTTTTGAATAACATAAAGGGTATTATAAATATCAAAGCCTTCTCCAGTAAAACTTCTTCTAAGTCCACCGGTTATCAAAGTTGTTTTTTTTCCAAGTTTTTTTTTTATATATTCTAATAATTCTTTTTGTTCGTTTAGATACACGGTTAATGCTACTTCAGGCCAAACTACTATAATTTCTTTTTCTGCGTTATTATGTCCAGATAGTTCTAATAAATTATCAATATGTTTCTCAAAATAATTTTTTCTCCATTTCTCTTTTTGGGATATGTTCGGCTGGATTACTTTTAATAAAACTTTTTGATCTGAAGATATATTTTTTGATCCGAATTCCGACACTAAGATTAGAAAGAAAGGTAGTGAAAAGATAGAAAAAAGCGTTAATAAAAATTTTTTTTTTGTAAAAGAAAAACTTATTAAACTGATCCAGTAAAAAGTCAAAAATGATAGTCCAAAAACACCCACATACGCAGCAATTTTAATCAGTCTAGCATCAAACACCCAAATATGACCAGCTAGATTAAATGGTAAACCTCCAAAAATATTCGATCGTAAGAACTCTGGTATAAACAAAGAAAGGGAAATTACGAAACATGTCGTAAAAAAATGGTCTTCATTTTTTGAATATCGGCTAAGAAAGACCGTGATCAAAATACTTGGGATAGTAAAAAACAGACCCATTAACAAAGGGAATATAAGAAAAACAATTGGAGCAAGATGAAAGTGTTTCTCATAAACTAAAAATGGGTTTACGATCCAATTCATAGATGAAGCAAAGAATCCAATTCCAAATAACCATCCAGAAAAAAAACTACTTAAAATTTTCTGGTTCTTTAAAATTCCAGTTAGAAAGAAATAATACCCCAGTATGAACAATGGAATCAATAGAGGTATAGATATAGATATACCACTAATTGATCCTGCCAGAAAAAATTTCCCAAAAAAATAAATTCTACTTAACATTTACAAGAATTCTTTTTATTTTTCTCGTATCCGCATCCCTGATAGTGAATTCTAATCCGCTTTTATGAGTGATAACCTCTCCTCTGCTAGGAATCTTTCCAAGCAAATTAAAGACTAGTCCGCCCACGGTATCAATGTCTTCTTTTTCCTCAGCAGAAAAATAAACTCCAATTTTATTCTCTAACTCTTCGACTGTTAGTCTAGCTGAAACATCATATGTTTTTTTCGATATTTTTTTTATTTCTTCTATCTCTTCAAAATCGTGTTCGTCTTTAATTTCTCCAACTATTTCTTCGACTAAATCTTCAATGGTGACAAGTCCATTTGTTCCCCCGAATTCATCAACTACGATCGACATATGAATTTGTTCTGATCTCATTTTTAAAAGCAAGTCTAAAATTTTCATTGATGGTGAGGCAAATAATATTTTGCGTATAATAGTTTTTGGCAATTTTAAATTTTTTCTACTTCTAGAATTATTTATATTCTCAAATAAATCTCTTATGTGAATCATACCAACAATTCTATCAAGGTTTTTCTCAAATATAGGGATTCGAGAATGTTTTGTTTTGTTAATAAAGCCAACCAATTCATTTACTTTTATATCTGATGCTACAGCGTCAATATCCGCCCGTGGAATCATTACATCCTCGATACATTTATCACTAAGATTAATGACATTCTTAAAAATATTTTTTGTACCGTCATCAATTTTTTCCGATCCATTTTTATTATCCACGATTAAATCTTCTAAAACATTCTTTATGTCCTCTTTGTCATTAGATCTAAAGAAAGAGTTAATTTTTGAATAGATAGTCTTAATCATTTTGAAAATTAATCAATTACTCTATTTGCTAGTTTAATAAGAATATCTTTTTCTTTTTTTTCCATTACCTTGGCATCAACTTCATTTTCATGATCATAACCTATTAGATGGAGAATACTGTGTGTCAACATATGTAGAAGATGATGAAAAAAATGTATATCTTGTTCAAGTGCTTCAGAAAATATTTTTTCTAAAGAAATTACAATATCTCCTAATATGTAGTAATTCTTTAAATTATTAAACATTCTATTTTCATTTTGAGGAAAAGATAAAACGTTTGTAACCTTATTAATATTTCTGTATTTAAGATTAATTTCTTTAATTTTGTCATTATTAGTTAAGAAAACAGATATATAAACATCTTCCTTATTATTGTTTAACATTTCCAGTATAAGATCAATTGAATTTTTAACAAAATTCTTTACTTTTAAAGTTTTGAATTTTCGATCACAGTCAAATTTGATTTCAATCATCCTTAATATTTTTTTTGTACTCTTGACCCACGCCTTGAACTCTTTCGAATTCTTCATATTTGGCGACAATCTTAGATACTAGGGAGTTTCTAACTACATCTTTTTCTTTAAATTCAATAAAACCAATATCATCAATATTTTTAAGGATCCTAATTGACTCCCTCAATCCTGATTTGGTACCTGAAGGTAAATCTACTTGAGAGAGATCTCCATTGACAATCATCTTTGAGTTCTCTCCGAGTCTTGTAAGAAACATCTTCATTTGAATTGCTGTTGTATTTTGGGATTCATCTAAGATAATAAATGAATTTGACAATGTTCTCCCTCGCATAAAAGCAAGTGGGGCTATTTCAATCAATCCATTTTCAATTTTTTTTAGAACTTCTGAGAATGAAAGCATGTCGTTCAAAGCATCATAAATAGGACGTAGATATGGATCAATCTTTTCTTTTAAGTCTCCTGGAAGAAAACCTAGTCTTTCTCCAGCTTCAACCGCAGGTCTTGATAAAATAATTTTATCAATTTGACCAGATTTCAACATTGAAACAGCTAATGCTACCGCCAAGTAAGTTTTACCAGTTCCAGCTGGCCCGCAGCAAAATACAAGGTCTTTCTTTTTTACTAAATTAAAATATTCAACTTGTTTCTTTGACCTAGGTTTTATTAATCTTTTTCCAGCTGTAAATGATAATGAATCTATATTTTTTATTTTGTTATATATTTTATTTGTAGAATCTCTAAATATGTTAATTGTTCCCTTAACTTCTCCTTCATCAAGAAAGTTATTTTTTTTTACATTCTCATACAGATGATTTAACAAGTTTTTTGTAATTTCGACACTACTATCATTTCCGCTTAATTTTAAGAAATTTCCACGTGTAATTATTGATATTGACATTTCTTGTTCAATTAAACGTAAAAATTTATCATGCTCCCCATAAAGAAGTGGCAATAGAGAATTCTCAGTAAATGAAATTGTTTGAGAGTGTGTTTTGTGATCTTTACTAATTTTTTTCAATTCCTTCTCTATTCAACTAACTTTCCATGAAAGGAAAATGCAGTTAATCTTAATAGTTTTACCTTCAATAGTTTCCCAATAATATTTAAATTCGAGGTTACATGAACTGGCTGTAGGTGAGGGGTTCTCCCTACAAATTGATTATTTTTTCTTCCAACTCCTGAGAATAACACTTCAACGGTTTTATTCAAAAAAGAAAGATTAAATTGAGTTTGATACTGATTTAGCACTGCTTGAATTTTTTCTAATCTTTTATTTGAAACCTCCTCACTTACTTGAATTTTTTTGATTGACGCAGGGGTTCCTGGTCTAGCAGAATATTTGAAGGAATATGAACTAGCAAATTTTACTTTTTCTATTAAATCTAATGTCTCTTGAAAGTCTGAATCAGTTTCCTCTGGGTATCCAACAATAAAATCTGATGAAAAAGCCATATCTGCAACATTTTCTTTAATTTTTTTTATTAATCTTAGGTAAAATTCTCTCGTATGCTTTCTGTTCATGTTTTTTAAAATTTTATTTGATCCTGCTTGGACAGGCAGATGAAGAAATGGCATCATTTTAGAGTTTTCCTTATGTTCGTTAATTAAATTTTGATCAATATCATTTGGATGAGAAGTTAAGTACCTTATCCTTTTCAGACCGTTTATTTTTGTAATAATGCTACATAAATATCCAAGTGAGACTTTTTTTTTAACTCCATCCTCAAAAATTTCAGAGTTGTATGAGCTAACATTCTGGCCTAATAGCGTAACCTCTTTTGCTCCATTATTTGATAAATGTTTTATTTCAGCAAAGATTTGTTCAACTGGTCTTGAAAATTCAGCACCCCTAGTGTAAGGCACAACACAAAAAGAACAAAATTTGTCACAACCTTCCTGAATTGTAACTAATTTACTGACATTTTTTTTAGCTGATGGAACTAGTGAATCAAATTTTTGCTTATATGAAAACTCACTATGAACTTTCTGGGTTTTTTTATTTTTTAAAACACCTGGAAGTTTATGGAAATTTTGAGGACCAAGTATGTAGTCTACATTTTTATTTCTTTTTATAATTTCGTCCCCTTCAGCTTGAGCGACACATCCTGTAACGATGATTTGCATATTCTTACCAATTTTTTTTTTGTTTTCTTTAAAAATTGAAAGCCTGCCTAGATCTGAATACAACTTTTCTGAGGCTTTTTCTCTTATATGACAAGTATTCAATATAGCAATGTCAGAATCTTCAAAGTTATTCGATGCTTTAAAACCATTGAATTCTAGCAAATCATTGAGCTTTTCAGAGTCATATTCATTCATCTGACAGCCATATGTTTTAATAAAAAAGTACTGGTGCATTGTTTAAATAATTAAATGATTTTTTCTGTTTTACAAGAATTTAAATTCATAAAGTTTGATTTTATCAACAATCTCTAATGAACTAAAATCATGCTTTACTTGATAAGAAATTTTTTCATAGCAGAATTTACATGCAGTTTTTCGGTCAGAAAAGCTTGTGAATTTCTTTGAATTATGAAATTTTACGTTAACCTCACTTACTCCTAATCCAAGAAATTTCCAGGCATGCGAAAGCAAGTCCATAGCACCAAACCAAGCAAGAAATGGTCTAAAAAACTTGTCTAATGGCAAACCGTCTAATTTACTATAGGTTATTGAGATTGGTTGTAAATTAAAATCTTTTAATCTCTCTGAGTCAATCAACTTAAACAGAGAGCTCTTAAATTTTAGCACTTTAGAACCGTCACTTGATGTTCCCTCAGGAAATAAGATAACATTTAGACCCTTCATCATACTATTTTCAATAAGTTTCATTTGCTTTTCAACTGACCTAATCCTTTTTCTATCAATGAATATTGTCCTACCTAGTGCGCAAAATTTGTTAATTATTGGCCAGTCTTTTATATCTGATTTTGCCACAAATACAGCATCAATTGATGAACCTAAAATAAGAATATCTAAATAAGAAATATGGTTGGAAATAAATAAAACTTTCTTTTTTTTTGGGAAACCTGAAATATTTATTTTTATTCCAAAAATTTTGGTTAGGCCGAAAAAAAATATTTTATAAAAGAAAAAGAAATGTTTTTTTACAAAAATTAAGTTAAAAAATTGGAATAATCCAATTAACATTATCCATGGTACGGTAACAACAAATCTAATAAATGATAAAGTAGGCGAATAAAGCATTAATGAACTTTATTAAAAGAGAGCTGAGTGTATTTTTTTAAAATTTTTTTTGAGTCCAATATTATCAATACATCAGTGGTATTAAATTTATTGTCTACAATTGCACCACTTCCAACCCAAGCTCCAACCCTTATATAAGCTTTGATAAGTGGGGGTAATTTTCTAAATTCGTCTTCCGAGTGAATTAGACTTTTATCAACTAATCTAAAGTTAGCTTTTAAGTTTTTGTGAGGAAAGGTATTTAATTTTTCAGGTGTTATATGATAATGATGTAAATATGACAATTGTTTGCTAAATAATTTGTAATTGCTTGATGGGAAGCTTGCACATCCAAAAATTAATTCCACTTGGTTATTAACAATATATGTTGCAAGTCCCCTCCACAATAACTTTATTATCCTGCCATCTCGATATTTCTCATGAACACATGATCTTCCGGCCTCAAGTAGGGTAGATTGTTTGTAATTTATTAGACTCGAAATATCAAATTCTGATTGACTATAAAATTTTTGATTTTTAAGAAATTTTGGTTTAAGTAACAATCGATAAGTCCCAACCACAAAATCATCTGAGACAGTCCTATCGATAACCACTAAATGATCACAATATTTATCAAACTCATCAGTATCAAATTCTTTATCTGTAGATTTAGTGAAGAAACTTTTTTGTCTTAATTTTTTTACTTTCTCCATCAATTCATCTGAATCTTTAATTATTTTAATTAAAAAGGAGCCTTGTTTAATATTTAAGTGTCTTCCATTGTTATTTTTTGTAGACTGATAATTCCCCAGTATTTTTGTTTGGAGAGTACTTTCAGACCATTTTTTCACATAAATGACATTTTTTGCAACAAATTTAACTTTATCAAACATTGATTTTAATTTATCAATGTTGGAAAAGTTTTGTTCAACTTCTTTATTTTTTTGTTCTTTCGTTTTCAATTGGAACAGCATATAACTCTAATCTATAATCAATCAATTTATAACCCATTTCTTTTGCAACTTGTTTTTGCATTGCATCAACCAAAGTATTCCTGAATTCACTTACTTTTCCACTTCTAACATCTATTAAGTGGTGATGATTTTCTCTAACTGTTTCATATCTGGAGCTATATCCTTTAAATTCATGTTTTTCCAGCAAATTATTATCCTCAAATAATTTGATTGTTCTGTAAACAGTAGCAATGCCAATTCTTTTATCAATTTTTGCAGCTCTTTTATGTACTGACTCAACATCTGGATGATCTGTGGAATCAGAAAGAACCTTCACAATAACTTTCCTTTGCTCGGTCATTTTTAAACCAAGTTTATTGCATTTGTCTAGTAATGTATCCATCATTTGTTAACCTTAGATTTCAGTTTTATTAAACTTTTATTGTGTTATCCTATTAACTAAATGTCTTATTAATCATTATTAAATATATCATATCAGTATGGAAATTAAAAAAAAAGTTTTAGATATTCGAAATCTTTCTTGTCCAATGAGCTTCCTGAAAGCTAAGGAATTTTTGAAACAAAATTCTGATTATAAGAAAAAAATCATTATTAAAGGTGAAAAAGATTTTAAGCTCTTAAACAATTCTTTAAAAAGAAATTATAAATTAAAAGTGAATAAAAAGGAAAAATGTGTTTTTGAAATTGAAATATTATAGAATTACAAGATTAAGTTCATAGAATATGAATCAAAAGATGATTCTTCCTCCCTGTAGTAGTTTTTTCTTTTTCCACAAAAAATAAAATTATGTTTTCTGTAAAATTTTATTGCCTTGAAATTTTTTTCATTAACATCCAAAATAATCTTTTTTAAATTATTTAATTGGCAGAACTCAACACAATTTTTAATGAATTTTTCAGCCACACCTTGATTTCGATGTTCTGGATCAACAAAAAGAGAGTAAATTTCAATAAAATCGTCAATTTTTTTAAAGAAACAAAATCCACAAATTTTGTTTTTGGGAATATAAACTTCACCTGAAAGTTTTTTATTTTTTATTAAACTTGCAAGTTCATCCGTCTCCCAGATATTATTGCCAAAATCCTGTATATATTTTCTCTGTAAAATAAAAATTTCTTTACAATGATCCACATTAATTTTTCTGAAAAGAAAATTATTCATAATATGTATGATGGTAACTTATTTCTTGACTAGCATTCCCATGGCCAGAGAGAATAGTCGAGACAATATCCTTTGCTGATGTTTTGAAAATAAAAATTTCATTTTCTTTGAAACCTCTTAGATTCGAAACATTTTCTTCAAAATCGGAAACTACTACTAATTTATTTAATTTTTTTTTCTTTTTATAAATATTTTCATAAACTTGTTTTAAGTCCCCATTCAGAAACTCTTTTTGAGACCTATAAATTTTTCCTTCTAACCTAAAAAATTGATAGAAAAATTTATTATAATTTTTAAAAAAAACTATTACATTTTCAAACTTATCATTCAAACAAGATAAGTAGATATCGAATTCATTTACAGTTCTAATTTTAGCATTTAAAACCACCGAAATTCCTTGAGCAATGGCTTTAACGGATCTGAGGGCTGTATAACTTCCTGGACCGGTAGAAAAATAAACAAAACCTATCTTGGATGTATTTTTTTTAAATAATTTTTGAATTAATAAAAAAATATCATCAATTTTATTTTGCTTTATTTTTTTTTGAAGAAAACAAATTAACTCCTGCTTTTCGTGTAAAGCAATTGAAATTCCTTGACTTGAACTATAAATTGATAATGATAACATAATTTATTTTTCCTAAAATGAATCAAAATCTAATTAAAGTAAATAAAAAAGATTTACCTGTCATTATTGATCTTCGCTATGCATCGACAAATAATTTTACAAAAAAAAAATTATACACTTCTGATATATGTTTAATTCATAAAGTTGCCTACGAACATCTACACTTAGCCGTTGAAATAGCTAAAAAACAAAATCTTCGTTTGAAAATATTTGATGCTTACAGACCTGCAAATATTCAAAAGAAATTATGGGATTGCTTGCCTGATCCAAATTTCATTGCTCCTCCTTACAAAGGTTCACCTCATTCTAGGGGTGTTGCAGTTGATCTGACACTCACAGATAAGCAGGGAAATGAACTAGATATGGGAACAGACTTTGATGAATTTTCAAGACTTTCTTATCATGGATGCTTGGATATCTCCGCTGAATCATATAAAAATAGACTGTTATTACTAGGTATCATGATAGATGCTGGATGGGATTTTTATAGAAATGAATGGTGGCATTATCAGTTGTTTAATTCAAAAAAATTCCCTATTATCTACGAATCGTAATGTTGTTAATTCAATTCTTGCTTTTAATATTTTTTTCTTTAACTCCAATATATTCAAACTCCTTTGAATCCAATATTACAGTTTTAATGTATCATAGATTTAATAGTGAGAAATATTTAGATACAAGCATATCTTCTAAGAAATTTAATGAACACATTAATTACCTAATAGAAAATAATATTAAAATTTTACCATTGGATAATTTAACTGATATTCTAGAGAATAATCATAAATTTTCAGAAAAATTAGTTTTTATTACAATAGATGATGCTTACAAATCTTTTTATAAATTTGGCTTCCCCATACTTAAAAAACATAAAATTCCCTTCAGTATTTTTGTATCTAGTAAATATATTTCAGAAAATGAGAAGTCAGACCATATGAGTTGGAGAATGTTAAAAGATATCTCAGAAAATAATGGATTAATTCTTAATCATTCAACAAGTCACAGAAGTTTTTTGGCGTTAACCAATGAGGAATTAGAGAAAGAAGTAATACAAAATCAAAAAAAAATTAACAAAAATTTAGGCGCTCAACCCAAAATTTTTTCATATCCGTATGGTGAGAGTAATATAAAAATTGAGAAAAAAATTGAAAATCTTGGTTATGAAATTGCGTTTTCCCAACATTCTGCCCCAATCTCTTATAATGAAAATAAATTTAGATTACCGAGGTATGCATTAAATGATGAATATGGAGACCTTGAAAGATTCAAACTAATTTTAAATTCAAAACCTTTACTCGTCAGTGATTTAAATTATCAAGACACTACAATTAATACAGAAAACTTTAAGCTAAGTTTTAAAACGAACGTTCATGCAAAACTTATAAGTTGTTTTGTAAACAATTCAGCATTAATCATCAAGGAAAACAATAACAAAAACGTGACATTATTTATCAAAAATCTCCAACCAAATAATAGATATAGAATTAATTGTACTTATAAAGATAAAAATAACCAATTATTTTGGTTTGGAAAAATGATTAAGAGAGTCCATTAATTCATCAAGCTGCGAACCTTATCAAATTTCATAAAATTATTTGTTTCCATAAGTTCCTTTATGTCTTTTACATATTCCATATCTCTTTCAGAGTAATTTTCAAGATAGTTTGCCAATTTGCTTCCCAGTAGATCCTCTCCATTCATTCTCAATTTTCTTCTTTCTTGTCTTAGTTCCTCATATGCTTTATGTGTGTTTATATTTTTTAGATAAGAACCAACAGATTCAGATAAATTTGCAAATTTTTTCACAAAGAATTTTTGATTTTCTCTTCTTTCTCTTGGTTTAATTCCATTTTTCTTATCGTAAGTATATTGACCAAATATTGCATTTCCCTCATTTAAATATCTTGACGTACCCCAACCACTTTCAATAGCTGCCTGTGAAAGAGCCAAAGAAAGAGGAACAATGTCAACTCTAATTAAAAGATTTCCGAGACTTGATTCAGAGTAATTGTATTTTTCGCTTAATTCAAATAACCATCCTGGCCAAAACTCTCTTGAAAAACTTTCCCCATCTGACTGATTCCACCAATCCAAAATCCTTTTCCTATCTTCCAGAATTTTCCTATTTTCGATAAATATGATTGGAAGTATTGTATTGATAAAAAGATTTTTTCTTTTTTTAACTGAATTTATTTTCAGGAAATCTTTAGGCCAGCTTGAAAAAATAATTAAACTTGATGATTTATCATTAAGAAATGAATCTACTGAAAAATTATATTTTTCAAAAATATCGATCATTTCCTCAGCCTCACTTATATAATCTACGGTAGATTTGTTAGTGAAATAATTTAAGACTGATTTGTCCTGAATTCTAAAGCTTATAGACGAAGAGCTGAAATTTTTTATTTTTGAAAAACTTTTATAGAAACCTATAGCCAAATTTATAAATAGCATAGAGACGAGTAGAATAACTAAGTTTCTGTAAAGTACATTAGTCTTATTCATTACTGATTTACAGCTTCTACTGAAACAATTTCTGGTATGTAATACTTCAACATATTTTCAATCCCAGATTTAAGTGTAATTGTAGAGCTCGGGCAACCTGAACATGCCCCCCTTAATTCTAAAAAGACAACACCTTCTTCTAATTTAACAAAACTTATATCTCCACCATCCTGAGCTACTGCTGGTTTAATTCTTTCATCTAGTAGTTCCATAATTTTATCTACTATTTCTTGGTCCTTTTCTGAATAATTAATACTTTGTTTTGATTTTTTACCTTCAGTAATATTTGACGTAACTTCATTCCCTTCAGAAAAAAAGTCCAAAATAATTGAAAGAATTGATGGTTTTAAACTTTCCCAGTCAACGCCTTCATTTTTAGTCACAGTTAAAAAGTCCTTACTAATAAAAACTCCAGCAACATTTTCATTCACGAATAATTTTTTTGCTAGGTTATTTTTTTCAGCGTCTATTTTAGTCTTAAATTCTAAGTTCCCTGAAGTAATTATTGTCTTTCCGGGCAAAAATTTAAGTGTTGATGGGTTAGGTGTGGTTTCTGTTTGTATGAACATAATAATAAATTAGTTAAATCAAGACAAATTGTCAATTTCTTCTTCTGTTAGTGTTGGAGGAATTATTGTTATAGGTACTTTGATTTTTGAACTATGCTTGATTGTAAAAGAATTTATCAAAGGATCTCCTCCGGATTTTGCTGGTGAGGAGGCTAAAACAAAATTTGAAATAAACTTATTTGCATCTAAAAATTTTATAATACATTCTACCCTATCACCTTTCATTATGAACTTTTTTGGTTTTTTCTCTGTAAAATTTAAAATGTAATTTTCATATTCTTTTATTTTGGCTTCGGCCTCTTCTCTTAACTCTATCTCAGCAATATCTTCAACAGCTTTCCAATGACTAAATTCTAGGGTTTCAAATGTATATAATAATGCAACTCTCCCATTTGTCCTAGCAGTTCTTCTAGCCGCATATCTTAGTGCATTAAAGATCTCATTTGAGTCATCAAGCACTACCAAAAATGTTAGTTCTTTCTCCATCATAAATATTTTCTAAAAACAAATCCTGCAGATAAACCTAATCCAATTGCTATAATAGCAGAAAACAGTCCGTATAAAAATGAGAATTTATGTGCAAATTTGAAGACAAAAGAACTTAATCCAGGTTTTGAAACTTTAATATTAATTTTTTTACTTTCAAAGTTATTTATGCTGTCAATTATATTTAATGATACCGTGTAAATTCCTTCTGGAGAGTTTTTTGGAAGTTTAATGGGAATTTTAAAAAAATTTGGCATTTTTTTATTTATAACCTCAAAAGAATTATTTTTTATTAAAAATAAACCAAGTGACATTTTTTTTTCTATCAAATCTTTTTTTAGATTGTCATCATCTTTTCCAATCAATTTAACATTGTCGAATAAGTCTTTTTTTACCTCGAAATCAATTTCCTCATCATCTTTATTAGTATAGTAGTGAAATAAACCAGGATAAATAAATTCACCAGTTTTACTCCATGACCACATACCGATTATTTTTTTTTTTTTTTGTAAAATAACTTTCTGACTGGGTCCCTTGACTTTTAAAACTAACGAATTCTTTGAGTCCGTAAAACCAAAAATTGTGAAATCAGCATTTGAAGAAGTTTTTGAGATTTGTATGTTTTTATCAGATAAGTCAAAAATCAAGACCTCTGATTCAGGATTCTTATAAAAAATAAAAAGTAGAATTAAAAAAACTATTTTTGGTATTAATTTAAACATTTTGTAGGATTATTCTGGAATTATTTAAGGGCTCATTTACCAATTCAATACCCATTTTAACACAAACCACTAAAACTATCATTGCTAATAATATTCTTATTTGTTCACCTTTAAATTTTGATGTTAATTTTGATCCATATTGTGCGCCAATAACACCCCCAATTAGTAAGAAAATAGCTAAAATCAAATCAACTGAATAATTAAATGTTGCATGTAAAATAGATACGTTCAGCGTTACAAAAACAATTTGGAAAAGCGAGGTTCCAATTGCTAATACCGTACCCATTTTAAAAATGTAAATCATAGCGGGTACCATTACAAAACCCCCACCAACTCCCATAAAAGCTGATAATAAACCAACGAATATTCCAACAAATATAGGTAACAATATGGAAATGAAAATTTTTGAATTTCTAAATTTTAATTTAAATGGAAGAAGATCTAGAATAGTCCTTGATCTTCTTTTACTTGGAGTCTTAATTGTTTTTTCTTTTACAAGAGAAATTGTACTTTCTACCAACATTAACGTTCCAATAATAGCAAGAAATAGGATGTAAAGAAATTTTATAATAAGATCAATATTTCCTGACTCTTTTAAAAAATTAAATAAAATAACTCCAATTGTTGAACCAAAAACACCCCCAATCAATAGAAATGCTCCAATTTCATAATCAATGTTCTTTTTCAATCCATGGGCCATTGCTCCTGAGACAGAAGATCCAAGAATCTGCACTGATTCTGTTCCTACTGCTGTTGCAGGAGGTATGCCCATAAAAATTAACAAAGGAGTCATTAAGAATCCTCCTCCAACACCAAATAAGCCAGACATAAAACCAACAATGAAACCAAAAAATAAAATTAGAAGCAAATTAATTTGGATATCTGCAATTGGGAGATAAAAGCTCATGCTCCGAAAAATCCAATTATCTTTTTAAGTTCTTTTATATTTTTTTCCGAAATTTCATTGGCTCTCTCAAAGCCCTTTCTTAATATGGAATTTAGGTAGTCCATATCGTTAAGCAATTTTTTCATTTCACTTGAAATTTTTGATATGTTGGTTTCAACCATGTCCGTTAATTCTTTTTTAAATGCACTAAAATTCGTATCGTTGTAATCTGCTATAATTTTTTCAGGATCTTTATCGCTTAATGCAGAAAAAATGTTGATTAAATTCATTACTTCTGGTCTAGACTGTAAATCTTCAATTTTATTTGGAAATGGTAGCGAGTCTGTCTTAGCTTTCTGTATTTTCTTTCTGATTATTTCTGGTTCATCCGTAAGATTTATTCTTGACTGGTCGGAAGGATCGGACTTACTCATTTTTTTTAATCCATCTTTTAAACTCATAACTCTAGTAGCTTTTCCAGTTATAACAGGTTCTGGAATAGGGAAAAAATCTTGATTGTAATATCTGTTAAAAGCTTGGGCAATATCTCTACTTAATTCTAAATGTTGTTTTTGATCTTCACCAACAGGTACATGTGTTGACTTATATAAAAGAATATCAGCCGCCATTAAAACTGGGTAAGAATATAAACCCAGGGGTGCCTTTTCTTTATTTTTTCCAGCTTTATCTTTGAATTGTGTCATTCTATTCAACCAACCAATTGGAGTGTGACAACTCAGTATCCATGATAATTCACTATGACCTTTCACATTTGATTGAACAAAAATGATGTTTTTATCAGGATTAATTCCTGATGCAATATAAGCTGCAGCAACCTCTCTGGTATTTTTCTTTATTTCATTCCTGTTTTCAGGAGTTGTCATCGCATGCAAATCAACAATACAGAAAATACATTTTTTTGTTTCTTGTAGTTTTTCCCAATTTTTTATAGCTCCAAGATAGTTTCCAAGATGAAGATTCCCTGTAGGTTGAACACCAGAAAAAATTAGGTTTGTTTCTTTTTTTGTCTCTTCCATTTATTTAATTTTAGTTCTTTTATTCCTAATATATATATTGCAGATGTATAAACAAGAATTCCAAAAATTATACTCATAATGAGCGAAATATTGTTACCAAAAAAAATATAGTCTAGTGGGTCTTTTTTTAAGAATTCATTCAATTTAATAGCGGTTACTCCCATCAAAAAAGAAGCGAAAGTTACTTTCATTAAAACAATTAAAATTGACTTCTCAAAATCAAATTTTAATTTTTTGTGAAGAAGTTTGCCAAGAATGAGGGCGTTTATCCAAGCGGAAACTGAAGTAGAAATAGCTAAGCCCACATGAAGAAAATCTCGAATCAATATTATGTTTAAAATAAGATTTATTACCATGCACAATATCGAAACCTTAATTGGCGTTTTTGTGTCTTCACTTGCAAAAAAAGGGACTACAAGAATTTTTATCATTATAAAAGCAGGCAATCCAAAACATAGAGCTAAAAGGGCATTTGATGTTAGACTTACATCTTGCATGTCAAATGCACCTCTGAAAAAAAGAAAATAAATTATTTCTTCCGAAAAAATTAATAAACCAATAAAAGCAGGAACCGATAATAAAATTCCTATTTTGATTGCATTAGATATACTTTCATTTGATTTAACAAACTGTTTTTCTTTTATTTGTGTAGATAAAACAGGAAGCAATGCCGTACTAATAGCAATTCCCAGAACTCCTAAAGGAAGTTGATTTATTCTATCAGCATAATACAAATATGATATTGATCCATCAGGTAAAGTCGAGGCTAAAATCATATCAATTAGCAAATTAATTTGGTAAGCACCATTACCCAAAATTGCTGGTAATAATAAATAAAGAAACCTCGAAATTTCGCTGTTCTTTTTTATGTTACCTATTGAAGGAACATTAATTGTTAATTTTCTTTTGCTTCTTTTTATACTTGCGTATAGCCAAAATACTTGTATCAATCCGGCTATTGAAATAGCAAAACTCAAAGACTTAGAAATGATAAGTTTATCTTCTATGCTAAAAAAATATAGCAAAACAAAAATTAAAGTAAGATTTAAAATTATTGGTGTAACAGCCATAGACGCAAACTTTCCAAGAGTGTTTAGGTAAGCGCCCATCAAAGATGTAAGACAAATAAACAAAACAAATGGAAAAGCCAGCCTTGAGAGATCAATTGCAATTGAAAATTTATCACTATTAAAAACAAATCCAGGAGCAATCAATGTAATTATTAGTGGCATCGAAATTTCTGCTAAAACTACAAAACTAATGAGAAAAACTAAAAGTATGGAAAAAATTTTAGAGAAAAATTTATCTGATGATACTAGTCCGGATTCTGATTTAATACCAGAAACAACAGGGATAAATGCTGCGTTCATAGCTCCTTCCCCAAAAATTCTCCTAAAGAGATTTGGTAGTTTAAAAGCTACAAAAAAGCAGTCTGAGATCATTCCAGCACCAATAATCCTAGCTATCAATAAGTCTCTTATGTAGCCTAAAATTCTACTTAGAAAGGTTAGAGAGCCAACTATAGAAATTATTTTATAAAACATCACCTGAACTCTTCTGTAGTTTATTTTTTATGTCAGTAATTATTTTTGTAACAACATTTGTATTATTAATTTTCAATCCATATTCACTTCGGAGATGAAAACTATCTTCCACGAAATCCCCGAAAGTTGAAATTTTTGCCATTGAGATGATTATTTTATTTTTAATGAGAATTTTGGAAATGTCATGAAGTAACTTAGGTCTATTGTTTGTTACGACATTTAATATTGTATAAGTGGCTGATGATTTGTTGTCAATATTCACTTCAAACTTACTTTTAAGTAAGGGTGATTTTCTTTTAGAATAATCTACAATTTCAAAATTTTTTCCTTCCCCAAGTTGTTTCAGTTTCTTTTCAGTAGAACTTAAAACTCTTTGAATATCAATTTCATTAAAACTTTTGTTCTCATCGAAAGAAAATTTCAAAGTGTCAATAACTGTTCCATCATCCAGTGTAAAAATTCTTGCTTCAAAAATGGACAGTTCCTCTAATACAAAAATTGAAATCAGATTCAAAAAAAATTGGGGTTTGTCCTTTGTCATTATAATTAATTCATAGAACAAATCATTTTCAGTTTTTCTAATAATAAAATTAAAAGATTTTTCTTTTTTTAGGAAAAAATTTTCTATTTGAAATAATATCATTTTCTCCGATTGAAGTAACCAATAGTTTGGATAAGTAATTTTCGAAATCTTGTCCAACTTACTTTTTGTTATAAGCTTTGATTTAGCAAGAATATTTTTACGAATTTTCTCTATTTTCTCATTTAAACTTACTATTCTTTTAGGCCTTTTTATTTGGTCTTCTAATTTTAAAAAAAGCTGCCTCAATAGATCTGATTTCCAGTTACTCCACAAGCCTTGATCTACAGCTGATATATCAGTGACTGTTAAGAAAAATAAAGCTCTAAGCCTTGGGATAGTTTGTATCTTATCCGAGAGATTTACTATGACAGAGTGATCTTCGAGATCTTTCTTAAAAGCATTATCACTTAGAAGTGAATGGTTTAAAACCAACCAAGAGGTCTCTTCAATTATCTTATCTTTTTCAAGAAATTTAGTTACAATCTCTTTTGCAAATTTTGCACCTTTTTCGTTGTGACCACCTCCCATTCCTTTGCCTATATCATGTAGTAATGTTGCGTAATATAATGCCTTTTTATTGAATTTTTTTTTGAACTCGTCATAAAAGAAATTATACTTTTTTTTCTTTATTTGTTTCCCATCAAGTTCTTTCAAAATATTCACAGCCTTTAATGTGTGTTGACCCACAGTCAGAGAATGAAATCTATCAAATTGAGGTAAAAAAGAAATTTTTGAGAATTCGGGTACAAATTTGGCTAAAATTCCTAAGTCATAAAGTAAATTGAACTTTTCTTTATTTTTTGAAAAAAAAATTTTTCTAAATATAAACAAATTCCTTTTTGTTAAAATCTTACTGTTATCTAATTTATCTATGTATTCTAATAAAATCCTTTTATCACTAGCATTATCTTTTCCAGATTCAATTCTATGAAGATAATGAGAAAAAAAATTATTTGGATCGTCTGTAAAAATATTTTCTTTAATTTTTTTTAACTTTTTATTGAAAAGTTCATCAAGAATTTGAGAAAATATTTCAGCAAAATTTTTAATATTTTTGATGTGTATGAAGTATTCTTTCATCATTTTTTCTGTAAAGGTATTTTTGTCGACAAGGTAATTATTGGAATTAAAATTAAAAAAAATTTTTTTAGAAATAGTTAATTGATAGTCAAAAGACAATACGTCATTCATTCTTCCACTTTGGTAATGAAGATGACATCTGAGAAGTAGTAAAAACTCTAATGAGTTATTTAGTATTCTTTTTTCTTTTTTTGTTAACAAATCAGATGGAGTGTTGGTTGTAGATGAATTTATGATTTTGTATATATTAAGAATCCAAAATATTAAATTTATATCTCTTAACGATCCAGCTGTTTCTTTAAGGTTAGGTTCATTTTTAAAGTAATCGTAACCTGTCTCAATAACACGCTTTGTTCTTTCTTTAATTTTGTCTTTAATCAATTTGTATCCAGATTTTTTAATATTTTCTTTGAATTCATTAATAACTCTGAAAAAAATATTCTTGTTTCCACAAATAAATCTTGTCTCGAGCATTGAAGTTTGAATTACATGATCTTTGTTTGAGTAATATTTTGATTCTTCAATATTTCTTACTGCATAACCCACTTGCAGTCCTAAATCCCACAATGGATATAAAAAGGCTTGGATAAAATTTTTCAGTTTTTTCTGATTCAATTCTTTATTGTGTAAAAATAAAATATCTAGATCTGAAAATGGAGCCAATATTTCTCTTCCATATCCACCAACAGCACAAATACTTATTTTATCTCTTAAAGACCTATCTTTAAGATTAACCAATTTAAACAACTCCTCAAGAAGCGTATCTGCATTTTTACTGTTATTTTTACAGTTAATTAATGCTTTATTTTTTAAAAAAAATTCATTTTTAATCTCTTTTTTTCTTTGAAGATAATTAAATTTCAGTTTTTGTACTTGTGAACTAAATGCAAAAATTTTAGTTTCCATGTCTAAAAATTTTTTTTCAATGAATAAAGAAAATCAAGAGCTTCTTTGGGGCTTAAATTATCTGGGTTGATTTCATTAATAGCATTCTTTAAATTTACATAATTTTTATTATCTGAAGAACTTTTATCTTTTAATTCATTTTTATCTAAATTTGTAATTTGATCTAAATTTTTTTTATCCAAGCTATTAAGAATTTTTTTTGATCTTTCCAAAATTGGTTTTTTAATTCCAGCTAAGTTTGCCACATGAATTCCAAAAGATCCCTCAGAAATACCGTCGATAACTTTATGTAAGAAAATTATTTCTTCATTCCATTTTTTAATTTGCAATGTTTTAAGTCTTAGCGATTTGTAATTTTCAGATAACTTACACAATTGTTTGTAATGTGTTGCAAACAATGTAAAACATCGAATCTCATTTAGGATAAACTCTAATACCGCCTGAGATATAGCCAAACCATCTTCCGTTGAAGTTCCTCTTCCCAGTTCGTCTAAAATAACAAGCGAGTTTGGCGTAGCTTGATTTATAATTTTTGAGGTCTCAACCATTTCTGTCATAAAAGTTGACATACCTTTAGACAAATTATCTGATGCTCCAATTCTTGTAAAAATCTTATCAAATATTCCAATCTTTGCACTCTCCGCTGGAACATAGGAACCTATTTGATTCAATATAATTATTATGGCTACTTGTCTAAGAAAAGTACTCTTACCGGCCATGTTTGGACCAGTTATTAACCAGGTAAAAGTTCCTTCATCCATAAAACAATCATTAGGATTAAATTCTAATGATTCATTGGTTAAACTTTCTTCAACTACTGGATGACGCGAATTTTTTATTTGGATAATAGCTTTTGAATCTATTTTAGGTCTTACATAGTTTCTAATTTTTGCTAGATTCGCAAAATTTGAAATAACATCAATAAGTGAGATTTTTTTGGATATCAGATTTATATTGTTTGTGTGAGAATCAAAAAGATTGCATATTTCTCTATAAAGCTTCTTCTCCAAAATTATTGCATCTTCTTCTGCATTAAGTATTTGGTCAGAGGCTTCGCGCAACTCATTTGTTTGGAATCTTGAATTATTTACAGTGTTTTGTACTAAATAAAATTTTACTTCCTTTGAATGTATTATTTTATCAGAATTTTTATTAGTAACTTCTATAAAATATCCATGAATATTATTAAATTTTATTTTTAAATTCGATACCTGAGTTAAACTAGAGTATTTTAATTGCATCTTTAAGATTTCATTTTGTTTTTCATTTTTAATATTTCTAAGATAGTCTAATTCCTTACTAACTCCTTTTTTAATTACTCCCCCTTCATTCAAGGAAATTGGAGGAGAATCTTCAATATTCTGTGTGATGACAGTTTCGAGTTCCTTAGCTTTTTTTATTAAATTATTATCTGGTAATAAAAATTTTTTAGCATTGTTGCTTTTTAATTCATTAATTTTCAAAAAAATTTTCTCGGCATTGTTGAGGAAATTTTTTATTAATAAAAGATCTCTCGGATTATTTGTTTTCGCAGTTATTCTCGAAATGGCTCTTTCAGCATCGGGTTGTCCTGTTAAAATACTTATTATGTCTGGAATTAATTTTTGATTATCAAGAAACTCTTGAATTAAAGAATGCCTCTCTGAAATTTTTTTTTTCTCAATCAACGGAGACTTTAAAAAATCTTTAAGCAATCTTCCCCCAGCTGCTGTTTTTGTTTTATCTATAACATCTAATAAAGTATTTTTTTTGTCACCATTAACAGTTTTGAATATTTCTAGACTTCTTTCTGATGAGTTGTCTATTTGCATAAATTCCTCTTTTTTTACTATCTCAAATTCTTTTATTAGTGGGATATTTTGTTTTTGTGTTAATTCAAGATAATTTATTAAAGCACCTATTGCAGATATATCAGAATCTTCGATTAATTCTTGTTTGCTAAAAAATGAGGTTCCGAAAAATTTATTTACTTTTTCTTTGTTACTTTTTGGATCAAAAAAATCTTCATGAATATTAGAAAACTTATTCAAAAACTGACTAAACTTAGAATCTAGTTTTAATATTTTTTCTTGTACATCAGAAATAATAATTTCCTCTGGTTCAATTCTAGTTATCATTTCAAATAGCTCTTCAATTGAATTATTACTAATTTTTTGTAAATTGATTTTGCCAGTAGACATATCTGTCCATGAGATTGAAATTTCACCCTTTAATGATGCAATGCAGAGTAAATAATTGTAAGATTTTGATTCAAGAAGAGAGTCATCCAGGATAGTTCCTGGTGTAATTATTTTAACAACATCTCTTTTAAAAATCTTTTGATATTTATTAGAATCTTCTGTTTGTTCATTTTCTAATTGTTCTGCTATGGCAACCTTATGTCCTGATGATATTAATCTTGATAAATACGTTTGAGAGGCATGAACCGGCACTCCGCACATTGGAATGTCAGCATTATTCAGTTTGCCCCTTTTAGTAAGGGCAATTCCTAGTTCTGTTGAAGCAATTTTAGCATCATCGAAAAACAGTTCATAAAAGTCGCCCATCCTGTAAAATAACAGATATCCTGTGTGTCTTGATTTAACCTCTAAATACTGTTCCATCATAGGTGTCGGTTTGGACGTATTTTTTGTTTGGTTGGGAAGTCTGAAACCACTAATATCAGGTTGTTTTAATTTCATATTAATTTAAATTAGTATACAAACTATTAAATCATTTTCATGTTTATTCATAAAGACTTAATTATCGTATTTTCTTTCATTTTTGTGCTGCTCTTAATTATGTTTGTTCTCATATTTAGAGATTTAAAAAGCATCAGTAAATCTCTGCAAAATTTCAAAGGAAAACCGATCGAATCAGATAAAGTTTTTTTCTTTAATCTTTTCCAACCAATAATTTTTAATATTAATTTAGTCATAAACACCCTAAACGAGAAATCAAAATTCTCGAGATTAAGAGTATTTTTTTATGATTATTTCTTTAAATTTTTTCCTGACCCTCTTCTTATTATTGACCAAAACAACATCATTATTGAAATGAATGAACAAGCAATTAATTTTTTTGGAGAAGATTCAAAACAAAAAAATATTTTTTCAACAATTAGAATACCAGAGCTAAGCTCGCTTATCGACAAATCTGTAAAACAAAAGAAACCTGTTGAGAGAGAATTGAATTTAATTTATCCAAAAGAAAAAATCTTTAATGTTTGGGTTTCGGGTCGAAGAGATTTGGGTAAAAATAAATTAAATTTTATTAGACTATTTGATACGACATCTCAGCATAATGTCCAAAATATTCAGAGAGATTTTATTGCAAATGCAAGTCACGAGTTAAAAACTCCAATTGCCTCAATCGTTGGATATTGTGAAATCTTATTAAACGAACCTCCCAAAACAAAATCAAAAAAAGAAGATTTTATTAAAACTATGTTTAATGAAGCAAGCCGAATGTCATCTTTAGTTAAAGATCTCCTATCTCTTACACGTATTGAGAGGATTGAATATATCCCCCCTGAAGGCAAAGTTAATCTTAACGAAATTTTGAAAAACATTCGACAAATATGTAATGAAAGAAAGTTTTTGAGCAAAACTAAGTATAATTTTTCAATTCCTAAAAGAAAAACTGAAATAATTGGTGATGAAGCAGAATTACACCAAGTTTTTTTTAATATCATAGAAAATGCAATAACGCACAGTCAATCTAAGAAAACTATACAAATAAAATTAATTACAAAACCTAATACAATAGTGTTTCTAGTACAAGATTTTGGCATCGGAATTTCAAATCAAAATATTCCAATGTTGACCAAAAGGTTCTATAGAATTGATACCTCAAGACCAAGAGATACTGGTCACACTGGCCTTGGTCTCTCAATTGTTAAGCATATTTTAAACAGACATAATGCACAATTAAATATTCAATCCGAAGTTAACAAAGGTTCATCATTTTCTATAACGTTTGAAAAATACAAATCTTCTTAAAAAATTGTCTTTTAATTTAGTGTTATTTTTGTTGATATAAATTGTTGTTGTTTTTTTGCAACAAACTTGTTTAAATTTCGTTAAAGGCTTGTTTGTCATAAAGTTGTAACAAAAGATTACTATTTTGATTTTTTTAACTTTAAGAGGGAATATTATGAAAAAATTATACTCGGGTATTGCAATCATGGCTGTGAGCGGTCTGATTACAAACGCCAAGGCACAAGACGTTGGTGCACAGATCGATGCACTGCAAAACGAAATTCTAAAAATGAAACAAGAAATGAATAAAGGTGGCAAAGGCAAAGCTTACTTTGAAAAAGGTAAAGGTTTACGTGTCAAAAGCACTGACGGAAAATATATGTTCCAAATTAAAGGTAGGATTATGTATGACATTGGTGGTATCCTTGACTACGATGGGACACTGGCGGATGGTTCTACTGGCACAATTACTGAAGGTGGTTTAGGCTCAGAATTCAGAAGACTCAGATTCACATTAAAAGGTGAAGTTGGAAATGGATGGGGATTTGCATTTCAACCAGACTTAGCTGATGGAGGAGATGACCTGGCCGACAGAACAGTTATTTTTAAAGACGCACTAATTTATAAAAAGATCAAAGGAGTTGGTAAGCTGACTTTTGGTAACCAAAAAGCAGCCGCAGGTTTGTATGAAAATACAAGTTCCAACAACTTGATATTTATGGAAAGACCGATGCACAATGAAACTATGAATTTTGGACATAGAGCAGGTATTGGATACGATACTTCAGGTGCATTTGGCAAAAGATTCCATTTAAAAGCTACAGTTTTCCATGGGATGGAAAGTGCCATCGAACAAAATATTTCTGACGGGTCAAATGCTATAACAGGTACTGAGAAAAACAACGAATCCTACGGAGCCAGTGTTGCAACTCAATACCAAATCCTTAATGATAAGAAATATGAAAGTTTCTTCGGAACTGGTTTGTCTGCGTTAGTAGGATTTCACTTTGGATATTTAGATCTTAGCAATACAGATACTGATGTTGGGGGTGATAGAAACGCACTAGGTAGATATGACACTAATAGTTCCCGAGCTAACGGACTTCATACACTTGTTGATAAGCCAATCGATTTAGGTGATGAAAATAATCTCAAAAATCACCATTTTTTTGGACCACAGTATAGTTTTATTCTTGGACAATTTTTCTCTCAGGCTGAATATCAGGTTGGTAAATATGAATATTCCGCTCCTAATACAATTGGTGCGCAATTTGCCGAAGAAGATTTTGATTTTCATGGTGGTTCTATAAGCATAGCGTATGCTTTCGATGGGAAATTTAAGCACAGTGGTAAAAAAGGAGCATTAGGTGGCTTAAAATGCAAAAGACATTGCTTTATGCCTAAGTATCAGTACGAATTCATAGATCAAACAGATCATGATACAAACGCTACTGGAACCGGAAATAGAAATGGAGGTTCTGGTGAGGCTCATACATTCGGTTTTAATCACTATTTTAATTCAAATGTAAGGTTAATGGCAGAATATACATTCGGTGATTATGGTTCAGATAACTCAAATGCAATGAGAGAATCTGAAATGTCATCAATTCAAGCTAGACTACATCTGAAATACTAAGTTTTCCTTCCTTAGTAATCTCTAAAATTAAAAAGAGGCTTTATAAGCCTCTTTTTTTTTTGTGTTGTATCATATTAGTAACGCTATATGTGGTGTTGTAATAATTTTGACACATTTATTTGATACATGATATGAATGGATGGCGTATCCTTTAAACATAATCGTTACAGAACAATATGGATTTCAGATGTTCATCTAGGTACAAGCGGTTGCAAAGCAGAATTGCTTTTAGAGTTTCTTAAAGTTTCAAAGTCCGAAAAAATTTTTCTTGTAGGAGACATTATCGATGGATGGCGATTAAAGAAAAAATGGTATTGGCCACAAGCTCATAACGACGTTATCCAAAAATTACTTAGAAAAGCTAGGAAAGGAGTAAAAGTTGTATTTATACCAGGTAACCATGATGAGGCTGCGCGCAAATATATTGGTGTGAATTTTGGAGATATAATAATAAAAAAAGAAGCTTACCATACCACTCTCAAGGGTAAGAAATTATGGATCATTCATGGAGATCAATTTGATAGCGTTATTAGACATGCGCGCTGGCTCGCATATGTTGGTGACAAGGGTTATGCTATGTTAATCCGCTTAAACAATCTATTTAATAATATTAGACAATTTTTAAAGCTACCTTACTGGTCATTATCAAAGTTTATTAAACAAAAGGTAAAAAAAGCTGTTTCATTTATTACTGCCTATGAATTAGTAATGACTAAGGAGGCAAAAAGAAGAGGGTTTGATGGCGTTGTTTGTGGACATATACACAAAGCAGAATTCAAATCAATTCATGATATAATATATTGTAATAGTGGTGATTGGGTAGAGTCTATGACCGCGATTGTAGAACATCTCGATGGTAATCTAGAGATTGTTGACTGGTCATCTAGAATTTCTCAAGAGCATTCAAGTCACTTTCAGCTCCCACAAAAAACTTAATTTCCTTGTTATGAAAATAGTAATTATCTCAGATGCCTGGCACCCTCAAGTTAATGGCGTGGTCCATACGTTATCTAAAACAAAAGAACTTTTAGAAAAAAAAGGTCATAATGTTTTAATGATAACACCTAATCTGTTTAAAACATTTCCTTGTCCTACTTACCCTGAAATCCGATTATCTTTTTTTCCAGGGAACAAAGTTAAAAAGTTAATTAAAGAATTCAATCCAGATGCGATTCATATTGCAACTGAGGGTCCTCTCGGTATAGCAGGAAGGAATTATGTGGTAAAAAATGGACTTGTTTATACAACTTCATTTCATACAAAATTTGCGGAATATATATATAAGAGAACTAAAATTCCTCTTTTTATAAGTTATGGTTATCTAAAATGGTTTCATAGTAAAGCACATAAAATACTTGTTCCTACAAAATCAGTAATAGAAGATTTAAAAAAGTGGAATATACATAATACTACAATATGGCCACGAGGTGTTGATTTTAAGCTTTTCAAACCCCCTTTGCAAAAAAAGAAAAATGACAAACCGATATTGATAAACATAGGAAGAGTTGCTATTGAAAAAAACTTAGAAGCATTTTTAAAATTAGATCTCAACTGTGAGAAATGGATTGTAGGTGATGGTCCAGATAGACGCAAACTCGAAAAAAAATATACAAATGTCAAATTTTTTGGTGAAAAAAAACAGCATGAATTACATGAATACTACGGAAAAGCAGATTTATTCGTTTTTCCAAGCAAAACCGATACTTTCGGACTAGTATTGCTAGAAGCTATGGCGTGTGGACTACCAGTAGCAGCATTTCCAGTTGCAGGGCCAATTAATGTTATTGGAAAAAGTGGCGCAGGGGTTCTAAATAAAAATCTTAAAATCGCGTGTTTAAATGCATTAAAAATACCCGCCAGCAAACCTTTACATTATGTAAAAAAATTCACCTGGGAGAATGTTGTCAATATCTTTGAATCTAATCTACAAAATTCAAAAAAAAGGGATCCTAAAACATATGTCTTTAAAGAAAATCCACATAAAAAGAATACTGGGTTGAAGAGATTATATTTTGCTTTAATAAATAGTCTCTCAGGATTTATATTTGCTTTTAAAGAGGAGAGTGCTTTCAGACAAGAACTACTTCTCACTTTGATATTAATCCCTCTTGCTTTTATATTTCCAACCGAGACTACAGAAAAACTTCTCATGATTGGAAGTATTATGCTTTTACTCATAATTGAATTACTTAATTCAAGCATTGAAGCCACTATTGACAGAATTTCTTTTTCACATCACGACCTTTCAAAAAGAGCCAAAGATTTAGGCAGTGCCGCTGTTCTTTGTTCACTTGCTTTTGTGTTTGTTACATATGTGTCAATATTGAAGAGATTTTTTTAGTGTATATACACTTTTTTATATAAGATTGCAGGTAAATTTAAAAGAACGCCTTAAAACTTCAGAAACACTTTTAATGTGTATATACATTATTTTTTGGAATCTAATGCTTTTTCAAAGTATTTATGAACAATTTTATCTTGGTTTTCTAAAAGCCAATCTATCGATGGCTCGTCCTTCATTGCTTTCTTTATTGCACTCGTGGTCGCCTTACGATGAATATCAAAAAGTATTTTGTGATCTAAATTTTTGTCTTCAGCTACACTTGGATTCAACCAAACTGATACAATAATGCCTACATCATTAACTATTTCCTTTGGAATATAACCCTCTCTAACGGAATCTAACACACCATTAGCAATAGCTCCTTGAACTGTTCCCATTAAAATATTGGTGTATCTGTCGTCTTTGACAGTGACCTTGCTCACCATTAATGTTGCTGGTCTAACCATTACGTCTGTGTTCATTATCGCAAGAACTTTTGTATGTCCTTTAACTTGATTGCCTAGTAAGGTGGCGAAAGCTGTTCCAAATGGGCCGTTAAATTTTCCGATAACTACTTCCGGCTCAGCTGCTGTTCCTGGTGGTCCTCCAGCAATTAGTGACTCACCAACTTTGATGTCAAAATTATCGCTCATAAGTTTACTCCTTTTAAAATTAAACCAGTTTCTTTAACTTTTTCTTAAGTTCTATCGCTTCACATGCTAATTTTATATATTTGGGTATTTGTATATCTTTTTCTCCTTTTTTACCCTTCTCATAATACTGAATCATTCTCCTTTTTAGGCCAAGTACATTAGCAGCCTCTGCTTGAGAAAAACCATTCTTTTTTCTCCATTTTTTGAACTGTTCTTTTTCCATAGACTTTAAGAAAGTAAGTATTAATACCAAAAAAAAAAAATTATTACAAAATAATATTGACATATGCGCAATCAGTGCGTATATTTATTAAAAACGCGCAATAGTTGCGTGTGGATAACTGCTTAGGAGACCATATATGTATGGACATTTGCTATATTGGGGCTTTGTTTTTAAAAAAAGAAGCTTAGACAACCAAACGAAAAGAAAATGACTTGGGTTATTGTTTTTGTAACATTTTTTGGCCCTCTTTATGATTCTGACGGCTTTGTAACAGACGTAAGTAAAACTACCACAGAAACATATAATACTCAGAATTCGTGTAGGTTTATGTCTGAGATAATTAACGGCCAACTTAAAAGCGCTTCAAACATAAAAGAAAATACCAATATTTTAAAAAAGAAGTATTCAGTTTGTTTGTCTTTTAGTGATTGGTCACACTATAAGTTAGATCAA
>CABYVV010000002.1 GCA_902522465.1 uncultured Alphaproteobacteria bacterium
GTGTAATTCTCGTATTTCAGCTGTTGACTTTTACAAAAAAAATAAGTTTAAGAAAGTTGGAAAAATATTTAATATTGTAAAAATAGGTAAACATTTAAAAATGATAAAATATTTATGAAGAAAAAAAATCAAATTAATGTTTTAGGTGGAAAGTTACAAATTTGCTCTAAAAAACCACTTACAGGTTTCAATAGAAATGGTTGTTGTGAATCCACCAGAGGTGATATTGGAAAGCATTTTATTTGTACTGTTGTCAATAATAAATTTTTAGAATTTCAACTTTCAACAGGAAATGATCTAATTACTCCTAAAAGTGAATTTGATTTTCCAGGTTTGGTTGAAGGAGATCGATGGTGTGTTTGTGCTGATCGATGGCTTAATGCTTACAATTATTCCTGTGCAGCACCCGTAATTTTACAATCCACAAATTTAGATGCCATAGAAATTATTGACCTCAAAATATTAAAAAAGTTTGCATTAGATTTAAACTAAATTATTATCTTTAAATGAAAAAATTACTAATAATTTCTTCAACAAAAAAGTCAAATTTTGATTTATCAATAAAAATAAAAGACTATTTAAAGTCAAATGATCAAGTCACTTGCGAGGTAATATCTCTGGAAGATTTCGAGTTACCCTTATATACGCCAACTTTAGAGGAAAAATTTAAAAATGGAGAGTTATTTCCAGAAAACATTTCAAAAATTAAAGAATTAATATGTTCTTCCAATGCAATGATCTGGTGTAGTCCAGAATATAATGGAGGAATTTCTCCTATCGTTACTAACGCTATTGCCTGGATTAGTAGAGCAACAAAAGATTGGAAAGAGGGTTTTGATAATAAAAATTCCTTGATTTGTAGTTCTTCAGGAGGAAATGGGAGAAATTATGTGAAAGGTTTTACATTGCAACTAAGTTATCTTGGTTCGATAGTTTTTGAAAAATCTTTAATTAAAACAAGTTCTAAAGATATTGACAATACTGAATTTACTAATGTTTTAAACGATTTTTGTTCTAATATAATATAAAATTAAATAAATTCTAATTGGGTCGTTAATAAAGATGCAAGCTTGCTTTCCATTAACTGCAAAAAAGGGGTGGCAACACCCCTTTTTTATTTTATCAAATTTATTTTTTTAAATTATTATTTATAATTTAGCTAAACATTTTGATATGATAAAAAAATTTGAATTATTTGTTATTGGAGGAGGATCCGGAGGCGTAAGAGCAGCAAGATATGCTTCATCTAATGGAATAAAAACAGGGATTGCAGAGGGTTGGTCATTAGGAGGAACATGCGTTAATAGAGGGTGCATTCCAAAAAAACTTTATACCTATGCCTCTAATTACTCTGAAGAAGTAAAACTAATGGATTCCTTTGGATGGCAAACAAAAATTGAAAAGTTTGATTGGAAAAAACTTGTTAAAAATAAAAAAAGGGAGATTTTAAGATTAAGTAAAATTTACACCGATCTACTCAATAAATCTAATGTTTCCATTTTCTCAGATTTTGCTGAGTTTATAGATGATAAAACATTGAAAGTCGGGAAAGATTATATTCAATCTAAACACTTTTTAATAGCAGTTGGGACTAGACCTAGAGATCTAGGTCTATGCAAAGAAAAAAAGTTAATGTCATCGGACGAAGCATTTGATTTGAAGAAACTTCCTAAAAATATTTTAATTCTCGGTGGTGGTTATATAGCAATAGAGTTTGCATCTATTTTTAACGGTCTCGGTGTTGATACGACAGTATGCATAAGAGGAAAAAGAATATTAAAAGATTTTGATTTAGAAGTATCCGAATTCTTAACTGATCAACTAAAGCTTAGAGGAATCAAGTTCATTACAAATTATTTTCCTGAAAAGGTTTCTTTTTTAAAAAAAAAATATCAAATTTCAATAGGCAAAAAAGAAAAATTTTTTGATGAAGTTTTAGAGGCAACAGGTCGCGTTGCAAATATTGAAAGATTGGGAATTGGAAAATCAGGTGTTAAATTAGATAAAAACAAATCAATCATTATTAATGATTATTTTGAGACCTCAAAAACAAATATTTTTGCTATTGGTGACGTTGTGGATAAAACACAACTTACACCAGTCGCAATTTCTGAAGCAATGACTTTTGTTGAAAATTTAAAGAAAACAAAGAAAAAAAAATTCAATTATAATAATATCCCAACTGCAGTTTTCTCAAGTCCAAATTATGCTTTTGTTGGTTTTTCAGAGAATGAAGCAAGAAAAAAATTTTCAAGTGTTAAAGTATTTAAATCCACGTTTACACCATTAAAATATTCTATGACAAAGATTAAAACTAAAGTTTTTATAAAGTTAATAGTAACTGGTGCCAGGCAAAGAATTATTGGTATTCATTATATTGGTGAAAATGCAGCAGAAATTATTCAAGGTTTTTCAGTTGCGGTTGTAAATAAATTGACAAAAAAACAACTAAATAAAACTCTTGGGATTCATCCTACTAGTGCTGAAGAGATTGTCACTCTTTAAAACAAACAATATTAAGGATTTGTAATTTATTTATAAATTATTATAAACTTATAATATGAAACATAATTGGAATCCTTTATCTTGGAAAAATAAAAAAGCTCTTCACCAACCAATTTATGAAGATTTGAGTAAATTGAATAAAGTAATAGCGAGAATGAAAAAGCTTCCTCCGTTGGTTTTTGCTGGAGAAGTAAGGGAACTTAAATGTGAATTATCAAAATGTGTAGACGGAAAAGGCTTTCTACTCCAAGCAGGAGATTGCGCAGAAAGTTTTGCAGAATTTCATCCAAACTACATAAGAAATACTTTTAGAGTTATAATGCAGATGGCGGTTATTTTATCTTTTGCTTCAGGAGTACCAGTTGTAAAGCTTGGAAGACTTGCGGGTCAGTTTGCAAAACCAAGATCGTCTCCAATTGAAAATAAAGATGGCATAGAACTACCAAGTTATCTAGGTGACATGATAAATGGGATTGAATTCAACGAATTTTCTAGAAAACCTGACCCAGAAAGAATGATTCAATCTTACAATCAGGCAGCATCAACACAAAACCTTCTTAGAGCGTTTGCATACGGAGGTTACGCAGATTTATCTACAGTTCAAAATTGGAATCTTGATTTTGTAAAGAAATCAAAACAAGGTTCTAATTTTAAAAATCTAGCCAATAGAATTTCTGAATGTCTTAATTTTATGAATGCCTGTGGAGTTAATAATCATAGTGTAAGACAATTATCTGAAACTAATTTTTATATTTCTCATGAGGCACTACTATTACCATATGAATCGGCTTTCACAAGAGTAGATAGCACAAGTGGAGATTGGTATAATGTTGGAGCACATATGTTATGGATTGGAGACAGAACTAGACAACTAAATGGAGCACATGTAGAATTTTGTTCTGGGATAAGCAATCCAATCGGAATAAAGGTTGGTCCTAAGACTGATTTATCAGAATTAATTGAGGTAATAAAAAAAATTAACCCACAAAATGAAAAAGGAAAAATAATCTTAATTATTAGAATGGGGGCTAAATCTATTGAAAAGTTATATCCTCCAATTTTAAAGAAAATTAAAAAATTGAAACTTAATGTGGTTTGGTCATGTGATCCTATGCATGCAAATACGGAAAAGGCTAAAAGTGGTTTTAAAACAAGAATTTTTAGAAATATTTTGTCTGAAGTGAAATCTTTTTTTAAGATTCATAATATTCTAGGAATATACGCTGGTGGTATCCACCTTGAGATGACCGGTCAGAATGTTACAGAGTGTATAGGAGGACTCCAAAAGATTTCAGATAAGGATTTAAGTAGCAGGTATCACACACACTGTGATCCACGGTTAAATGCTTCTCAGTCAATTGAGTTGGCATTTTTAATAGCCTCTCATTTAAAAAAAATAAAATAATTCTTGGAGATTAATCATAAAGATTTTTATTTCACAGAAAAATACCACAGTAGGTGACATTGAAGGGAATTATGAAATTCTTAAAAAGTCTTATAATTCTGCAAGTAAAAATAATTGTGATTTTTTTCTAACAACTGAACTCTCTCTAACAGGTTATCCGCCACAGGATTTACTTTTTAGAGCAGATTTTATGAAAAGAGTAGATAATTACAAAAAAAAAATTGTGAAGCTATCCAAAAATAAGAAAACTATATTTGTATTGAGTATTCCACAATTTTTTAAGAAAAAAGTCACAAATAGTTTATTACTAATAAATTCAGGAAAAATTATTTATACAGTTAGAAAAAAAGAGTTACCAAATTATGGTGTTTTTGATGAAAAAAGATATTTTAGTTCTTACGATGGCAAACGTAATATTTTCAAATATAAGAATTCTAAAATAAAATTTCTAATATGTGAAGATATGTGGGCTGATGATTTTTTCAAAAAAAAAAATAAACAGACTGTAGATTTATTAATTATAATAAATGCCTCGCCATTCGAAGTTGGTAAATTTGAGTTAAGAAAAAAATTAGCATCTAAAAGAGCAAGGTTTTACAAATCACAATTAGTTTACTTAAATTTAGTTGGTTCCCAAGACGATCTAATTTTTGATGGAGGTTCATTTGTGATGAATACCTCTGGAAAAATAATTTTACAAAAGCAATTTTTCAGTGACTCAGAAAAAATAGTTGATCTAAATATAAAACACAAAGCAGAAAAAAAAAATAAAGTTTCTGATTTAGAGCATTTATATAAAGCTTTAATGATCGGTCTTAAAAACTACTTTAAAAAAAATAACTTTAGTTCTGTTACTTTGGGATTGTCAGGGGGAGTTGATTCCGCCCTTACATTATCTATAGTTGCAGATTGTTTGGATAAAAAAAAAATTAATTCTTTTTTTCTTCCATCACTGTTCACCTCTAATGAAAGTAGAGTTGATGCTTTTAATCTTTCTAAAAGACTTAATTTGGAAACCACAGAGCTATCGATAGAAAATTTACGAAAAAATATTTTACAAGAATTGAAGTTAGTTTTTAAAAAAACTAAACATGGTATAACAGAAGAAAACATACAATCCAGAATAAGAGGACTTCTACTCATGGCACTATCTAATAAATTCAATTCATTGCTTATTACAACAGGCAATAAATCAGAATTATCTGTTGGTTACTCTACTTTGTATGGAGATATGTGTGGAGGTTACTCTTTATTGAAAGATATTTACAAAACCAAAGTATTTGAACTTTGCAAATGGAGAAATAATAATTATGCAGATGATTTCCTAATAAAAAAATTGAATGTAATCCCTGAAGAAATAATAAATAAAGAACCTTCAGCGGAATTAAAATTTAATCAAAAAGATAGTGACTCACTTCCAAAATATGAAACTCTTGATAATATTTTGGAATTGTTAATTGATAAAAATCAGGGAATAGAGTTCATTGTTAAGCAGGGATTTCCAAAAAAAACTGTGATGAAAATATGGGATCTCATCAAAAAGTCTGAATTCAAACGTTATCAAAGTGCAATTGGTCCTAAAGTATCTGGGATGTCATTATCCGCTGACAGAAGATTTCCCTTAATCAATAAATTTAGGTTATAGATATGTTAAGATTTGCTCCAAGTCCAACGGGATTTCTTCATATGGGTAATATGAGAGTCGCCTTACTAAATTTTCTATTTGCAAAAAAAAATAATTTTAAATTCTTTTTGAGAATTGATGATACTGACCAAGAAAGATCAAATGATAAATTTATTGACTCTATTACTGAAGACCTAAAATGGATAGGAATTGATTATTATAAAACGATAAAACAATCAGATCGTAAATCAAAATATAGGGAAATTTTTGAAAAACTTAAAAATAAAAATTTTATTTATCCATGTTTTGAATCGCCAGAGGAACTTGCTTTAAAAAGAAAAATACTAATGAAACAAGGAAAACCACCAATTTATGATAGATCGTCTTTAATGTTAAAAAAAGATCAAATTAGGTCATTGTTATCTTCAGGTAAAAACCCTCACTGGAGACTTAAATTAAATAATGAAACAATAAAATGGAATGATATGATTCACGGAGATTTAAACTTCAATAATTTATCAGTATCTGATCCTATAGTTTTTAGGTCTGATGAAATGCCATTATTTACAATTACTTCAGTTGTCGATGATGCTGACATGGGTGTGACACATGTATTTAGAGGAGATGATCACATAACCAATACCGCTGCTCAAATCAAACTTTTTAAAGTAATTGATGCAAAAATACCTACCTTTGGACATTTTCCTTTAATGAAATCGAAATCAGGAAAAGGATTATCTAAAAGAACTGATTCGTTTTCGATAAGAGAATGTAGGAAAAATAAAATATCACCTATAGTTATTCTTAACTATTTAAAAAAAATTGGAACTAATCAACCAATGGAAAAATTTGAAAATTTTGAAGAATTAGTAAAAAAATTTGATTTAAATTCATATTCTAGGAATTCAGTTTTTTTTGAACCAGAAGATATAATAAGATTAAATTCAAAATTTTTAAAAAACTTAGATTATATAAATGTAAAGGATAAGTTTAACGTAACATTTAATAAGGAATTTTGGGACATTATTAAATCTAATATCGATTCTATCGAAGAGGCAAATGATTGGTATGATATTTTAACTAAGCAATTAAAGTTAAAGGAAAAAATAGAATTAAGTAATGGATTTAAAAAAATTATTTTAGAGTCCATGCCAGAAAATATTAACAAAGAATTCTGGTCTACTTGGACAAACAGGATTTTAAAAAACACTGATTTAAAGCCAAAAGAAGTCTTTATTTTACTGAGAGAGATTTTAACTGGGAAGAAACATGGGCCAAGTATGAATGATTTGCTGACATTAATTCAAAAAGATGAGATTATCAGAAGAGTGGACTTAAATTGTGAAGAAAAAAATAAAATTATATGATAGTACTTTAAGAGATGGAGCACAGACAAAAGGTGTAAACTTTAGTTTAGACGATAAACTAAAGGTTGCAAAAATACTTGACCAGATTGGAATTGACTATATTGAGGGAGGGTGGCCCGGAGCAAATCCAACTGATGATAAATTTTTTAAGGCACTACCAACACTAAAAAATTCTAAAGTAGTTGCATTTGGTATGATGAGAAAGTCAGGTAAAAGTGCAAGTAATGACCCTAATTTAAATGCAGTTCTAAATTCTGGTGTCTCTTCAACATGTCTAGTTGGAAAGTCATGGGACTTTCAAGTTAAAAATGCATTGAGAGTTTCTCTTAATGAAAATTTAGATATGATAAGTGACACAATAACGTTTGCCTCTAAAAGATTAGATGAAGTTCTTTTTGATGCAGAGCATTTTTTCGATGGCTATAAAAATAACCCTAAATATTCTCTTAACACATTAAAAAGAGCTTATGAAGCAGGTGCAAATTGGATAATTCTTTGTGATACTAATGGTGGAACACTACCATACGAGTTAAAAGACATTTTAAACCAAGTTAAGAAATTAATTCCTGAAAACTGTCTTGGTGTTCACTTTCATAATGATACTGATAATGCAACATATAATTCACTAGAATCAGTCATAAATGGGGCAACCCAAGTACAAGGAACTTTTAATGGATTGGGTGAAAGATGCGGGAATGCTAATCTTGTAAACGTAGCTGCAAATATAATACTTAAAATGAAATATGACTGTAAGTTAAAAAAAAATATCAAAAAACTTACAAAGATTAGTAGATTAATAGATGAAACATTAAATAGAGAATCATCAAGGAACCTTCCTTTTGTTGGTTCAGCGGCCTTTGCGCATAAGGGAGGTCTTCATATCTCTGCTGTAGAGAAAGACCCAAAATGCTATGAACATATTGATCCCTCAAATGTTGGAAACGAGAGAGTATTGGTTGTTTCTAATCAATCAGGAAAAAGTAATATAATCAATAGACTAAAAAAATTAGATATACCTATTGAAGGTAAAGAAAAAAAAGTAGCAATTTTTTTAGAATTAATAAAAAAACAAGAATTTCTTGGCTATGCGTATGATGGAGCTGAGGCGAGTTTTGAACTTATGGCAATAAGAAATTTTAAAGAATTTCGGGAATTCTATAGCTTAGAAAGTTTTAAAGTCTCTGATGAAAAAAGAAAAAATTCAAAAAATGAATTTGTACCTTTCTCTGAGGCAAGTGTAAAAATTATTGTTGAATCTAAAGAATTTTACAGTGCTTCTGAAGGCAACGGACCAATTCATGCTCTTGACAAAGCACTAAGGAATGCACTAGTAAAATTCTATCCGAAAATAAAAAAATTAAATCTTGTTGATTATAAGGTCAGAATTTTAACACCACAAGATGGGACTAAAGCATTGGTAAGAGTAAGAATTGAATCTCGTAATGATAAATTAAAGTGGTCAACTATAGGTGTTTCATATAACGTGATTGATGCTTCATACATCGCACTCAATGACAGTATTACTTATCATTTGCTAAAATCAAAATAATATGAATTTATCAAGAATGCCTGAATTTATTTTGGTAAATACACAAATACCTGAAAATCTAGGAGCTTCTGCAAGAGCGATGCTCAATTTTGGACAAAAAAAAATGAGTATTGTTGCTCCTAAATTTGACTTAGCTAATGAAAAAATAATACCATTAGCTGCGGGAGCAGATGAGATATTGCAAGGTTTAAAAGTTTATTCAACTTTAGGGGAAGCTATAAAAAAACTTAATATCATTATTGCTACAACAAACAGAACAAGATCAATAAAAAAAAAACAAATTAATTTTGACAAACTTTGTAAACTATTTGATGACAAAAGAAATAAAGTAGGAATAATATTTGGGCCTGAAAAAAGCGGATTAAATAATGACGATATATCTATGTGTGATTTTTTATTAAAAATTGAGTCAAATGTAAAATTTTCTTCATTGAATCTTTCGCATGCTGTTGCAATTGTGTCTCATGAAATAATGAAGAACCAAAAACTAAGATTAAAACAAAATTTTATACCTGTTTTAAAAAACAATGAACAGGCAAGTAAAAGTGAATTAATCAATTTTTTTTCTCTTTTAGAAAATAATTTAGAAGATTCAGATTTCTTTTTGGTGAAAGAAAGAAAAAATATAATGAGACAAAAAATTAGGAATATTTTTAACAAATTAGAATTAACCTCTAATGATATAAAAACTTTACTAGGAATTATAAAAAGTTTAAAAAAAACAAGTAAAAAGTAAATTGACATAGTGGAAATTAAAAGTATATTTTTCTGATATGACAAGAATACTAAAATCAAAATATAAAGTCGATAGAAGGCTTAGATGTAACCTTTGGGGAAGACCAAAGAGTCCCTTTAATAGAAGAGATTATCCACCTGGATTAAACGGTCAGAATAGAAGAAAAAAACCATCTGATTTTGGTATACAGCTTATGGCGAAACAAAAACTTAAATGTCACTACGGATATATAACTGAAAAACAATTCAGGAATCTGTTCTACAAAGCTTCGAAAATCAAAGGCAATACAAGCGAAAATTTAATTGAGCTTCTTGAGAGAAGACTTGACGCAGCAGTTTACAGAATGAAATTTGCAACAACAATATTTGCAGCCCGTCAATTTGTTAGTCACGGACATATTTTTGTTAATGGTAAAAAAGTTACTATTGCTTCCTATTCACTCAAAGATGGAGATTTGGTTGAAGTCAAAGAAAAAAGTCGAGAAATTCCTGTTGTTCTTGAAGCAATAAGCTCTACTGAAAGAGAAACACCTCAATACCTTTCTGTAGATTATGACAAACTTAAGGGAACTTTTCTTAAAGGTCCCAAGCCAGATGAAGTGCCCTACCCAGTAGTGATGGAACCTAATTTAGTAATTGAATATTATTCAAGATAGATCATACTATCAAATCTATAAACAAACATTAGTTATCTTTTATGTCAATTAGTGCGTTAATTGTTGCCAGAAACGAAGAGAAAATAATAGAAAATGCTTTTAAATCATTAGATTTTGTTGATGAAATTGTTGTTGTTTTAGACAGATCAGAAGATAAGACCAAAGAAATAGCCTTGAATTATTCACAAAAGGTTTATGAGGGTTCATGGGCTTGTGAAGGTGTGAGAAGAAACTTTGGAATCTCCAAATGTAATTCTGACTGGATAATAGAAATTGATTCAGATGAGGTGGTTAGTAAAAAATTAGCAAGAGAAATTTTGCTAAAAACAAAAATTAGAAAAATAGATTTTTATTATATACCATTGATTAATTATCTATCAAAAAAGAAGATAATTAATGGATGGATGGCTTGCATGGCTCCAGAAGGAAAGTTTTTATTGTTTAGGAAGCAGAGCAAAATTTGGAAGGATGGTTCTGTTCATCCAGAATATGTCTTAAAAGGAAGGAAAGGTGAAGTTTTTATTAATTGTTTAGATCATTACATGTCTGAGAATTATTTTGATTTAATATTAAGATTTAACAGAAATACGACCCTATATGCTAAAGATCTAAAATCACGAAACGAGAACTTAAATAAACTTTTTTCAATAAGAAAGATATTTTCAAGATTTATTAAATCATTTTTATTAAAAAAGGGTTACAAATCAGGTGGAACGGGCATTTTAATAGCAATACTTTGCTCTACTTATCCTTTTATTTCTGCTCTAAAGTCAAAATATGATTGATTTTAATCTTTCAGCTCAAACTGTATATCTTTTTTTTTAAATAGGTCCTCAATCTCCCCATTTTCTAGCATATCTCTTAAAATATCAAATCCTCCAATGAATTCACTTTTTATATATATTTGAGGAATAGTGGGCCAATCTGAAAAGACTTTAATTCCTTCTCGAAGTTCTATATCTTCAAGAACATTGTAAGTTTTATAATTAATTCCAAAATGATTCAATATTCCCACAACATTAGCAGAAAAGCCACACTGAGGAAAATCAGGAGTACCTTTCATAAATAATACAACATCATCTTTATTTATCATATCTTTGATCTTTTGATTAAGTTCTTCCATATCTCTCCTTTAATTATCTGAAGTTGTTAACATTAAGGCATGTAATGTAGTACCCATATGATGTCCAATTGCATTGTAAACTAGTTTATGTTGGTTTATCTTTGACAGCCCCTTAAACGCCGATGATGTTATTTTTGCATGATAATGATTGTTATCACCTCTTATATCCTCAATTTCTATAATTGCGTCTGGAATCTTTTTTTTAATAAGTTCTTTTATTTCAATTGCAGTTAAAGTCATATGTCTACAAATTTTTTATACCAAGAATTATTATATTTTATAAGTTTTTTTATGGGAATTTTAAAATTATCTTCAACTATAAAATTATCAGTATTTTCAACAATAGCAACTTCGCTTATCTTAACTTTATTTTTTTTGGCTATTCTTTTAAAATCATCAGTACTGTTTAAAACCAAAAGATATCTAGATTGATCTTCTCCAAAAAACCATTCTTTGAGTTTTTTTGTATTCTTTGGTAGTTTTATTTTCATACCTTTCTTATTGCTAATACATAATTCTGCTAAAGCTAATAATAATCCACCATCAGAAATATCATGACAACCGGTGACTAAATCACCATAATCTTTCAAAAATTTCTTTACAAACATTCCATTTTTGTACTCTATTTTTAAGTTTAGTGGTGGAGGAGTGCCATCGTTATTTCCACAAATTCTATTATATTCAGAAAGTTCTAGGTGACCATATGAATCGCCAATGATAAAGATCTTGTCATCAAGGTTTATTTTAAACCCTTTAATATTTTCTGTTTTATTTATCAATCCCACTCCTCCAATTACAGGAGTAGGAAATATAGATTTTTTTTTTGTTTCATTGTACAAAGAAACATTTCCGGAAACTACTGGAAATTTAAGATAGTCACATGCCATTTTTATTCCTTTAATTGATTCTTTAATTTGAAACATAATATGTTCCTTCTCTGGATTTCCAAAGTTGAGATTATCAGTTATTGCTATAGGTTCTGCTCCAGATGCAATCAGATTCCTCCAAGACTCGGCTACTCCTATAGCAGAACCTAACTTTGGATCTGAATTACAAAAAATTGGATTACAATCACATGTTATAGCAATAGCTTTGTTGGTATCGTGTATTCTGACTATCGCTGCATCAGATTGTTCTGAAGACATTAGAGTATCGCCCATCACAGATCTATCATATTGTTCATATATCCATTTTTTTGAAGAATGGTTGGGGCCTGAAATCATTTTAAGCAATGCATGATGAATTGGAATATCTTTGTATTTTTTCTTTAATTTATTTTTTTTAAGTTTTTTTGCTGGCCTGTTATATTCTGGAGACATATCAGCAAGGGGTTTTATTGGTAACTTACCTACCATCTTTTTATTAAAAAAAAGTTCCATATCCCCCGAATCTGTTAAATTACCTATCTCAACTGCATCTAGTCCCCATTTTTTAAAAACCTCTAAAGTCAATTTTTTTTTATTTGGTTTAATTATCATTAGCATTCTTTCTTGTGTTTCGGATAGCATTATTTCATAGGGACTCATTTTTTCTTCTCTACACGGAACTTTATCAAGATTTAGTTTAACACCACATGAGCCTTTTGATGCCATTTCGAATGATGAAGAAGTTAAACCAGCTGCACCCATATCTTGTATAGCTATGATTGCATCTTGCTTCATTATCTCCTGACATGATTCTAACAAAAGTTTTTCAATGAAAGGGTCACCTACTTGAACTTGAGGTCTATTATCCTGAGTTTTGTCATCAAACTCAGCTGATGCCATGGTTGCTCCATGAATGCCATCTCGTCCTGTTTTTGAACCAACATATATAATGGGATTTCCGACTCCTTTAGCGGTTGAATAAAATATTTTATTTTTTTTTACCAGTCCAACGCACATAGCGTTTACTAGAATATTGTTATTATAGCATTTATGAAAGAAGCATTCACCTCCAATAGTTGGGATCCCGACACAGTTTCCATAGTCTCCAATACCTTTTACAACTCCTGTTAATAGGCTTTTGGTTTTTGGGTGTTTAGGATCACCAAACCTTAGTGAATTTAAATTTGCTATAGGTCTTGCACCCATTGTAAATACATCTCTCATAATTCCACCGACACCAGTTGCAGCACCTTGATATGGTTCTATAAAAGACGGATGATTGTGACTTTCCATTTTGAAAACTAAAGCATCACCATCGTCTATATCAACAATTCCAGCATTTTCTCCAGGTCCACAAATTACTCGTTTTCCTGATGTGGGCAAAGTTTTTAACCATTTTTTTGTTGATTTATATGAACAGTGCTCACTCCACATCACAGAGAAGATTCCTAATTCTAAAAGATTTGGTTCCCTTTTGATTATTTTCAAAATCATATTGAACTCAGCCAAACTGATCCCATGGTTCTCAATTACTTCTTTGGAAATTTTACTCATAAAAGTTCCTTAAGGCCTTCAAAAAAAATATTACCGTCTGCAGTTGATTTATCACTAATTGCTCTTTCTGGATGAGGCATCATGCCTAAAATATTTTTTTTTTTATTTGTTATACCTGCAATATTATTTAATGAGCCGTTTGGATTATTTTTATTTTTAACTGACCCTTTATTTGAACAATACCTAAAAATTACTTGTTCATTGTCCTCCAGCTTTTTAAGTGAATCTTTACTTGCGTAATAATTTCCTTGGCCATGAGCAATAGGAAACTTTAGTATGTCTTTTTTAATATTTTTTGAAAAAATTGATTTTTTGTTCTCGATTTTTAAAAAAATATCTTTGCAAATGAATAGTTGATTTTTATTTACTAAGAGTGATCCCTCAAGAAGCTTACACTCAGTTAATATTTGAAACCCATTACATATTCCAATTATTGGAACACCCTTTTTGGAGAAATTTATCACTTCTTTAATTGCTGGTGATTTAGTGGCTAGAATGCCAGCCCTCAAGTAATCTCCAAATGAAAACCCTCCGGGTATAAATATCATTTCGTGATGTTTTATTTTTGCTTCATTATGCCAAATATACTCTGTTTTCACATTGAGATGTTTCTGAATTGCAATTGCTAGATCTCTATCGCAATTTGAACCCGGAAAAACAATAATTGAAACAACTTTTTTTGGCACCAGCTATTTCTTTAGAATTTTAAAATTTTCAATAACAGGATTTGATAACAGCTCTTCACTTAAATTTCTTATTTCTTCAAGTCCTGCTTTTTTTTCTGAAATCTCAATATCAAAAAACTTGCCCTTTGAAATATTTTTCATTGACTTGAATCCCATTCTCTTTGCAGTTTTTTTAATTGCTTCTGCCTCCGGATCAAGAATACCCTTTTTATAATTCACAAAAACTCTATAGATCATTTTTAATTACTTTTTTAAATTCATTTTCAGATAATACACCCAGTCTATATGCCACTTCCTTATATGCCTTATCTACATCACCTAGGTCCTGTCTAAATCTATCTTTATCTAATTTTTTATTGGTTTTTAGATCCCATAATCTACAATTGTCTGGGCTTATTTCGTCAGCTAAGATTACAGATGTTTCATCATTTTTCCAAAACCGTCCAAATTCTAATTTAAAATCTATTAGTCTGATATTGAGTGAAAAAAAATATCCTGTTAGGAAATCATTAATTCTTGACGACAACGATATGATTTCTTCTAACTCATGATGTGAAGCCCAGTCAAACACGAGAATATGCTCCTCAGAAACTAATGGGTCATTTAATTTATCATCCTTAAGATAAAATTCGATTATAGGTCTTGATAAAATTTTTCCATCTTTAATTCCTAATCTTTTTACTAACGAACCTGTTGCAATATTTCTAACAACAACTTCAATTGGGATTATCTCAAGTTTTTTTATTAATTGTTCTCTCATATTAATTCTTTTAATAAAGTGAGTAGGAATGTTTATATCCTTTAATCTCGTCATTATTAGCTCGGAGATGAAATTATTAAGTACTCCTTTCCCAGGTATTTGAGCTTTTTTCTTATTATTAAATGCAGTGGCATCATCTTTAAAATATTGAATTAGTGTGTTAGCCTCTGGTCCTTTATAGAGAATTTTAGCTTTTCCTTCATATAGTTTTTTTCTATTTTTCATGTAATACCCTTTGGTATATTGTTTCTATATTTTTGAAAAAATGATTTAAATCAAAAAGTTTATTAATTTCTTCATTGCCCAAATTTGATTTTATATATTTGTCCTTTTTTAATAAAGTTAAAAAGTCTTTATTATTTTTCCAGGATTGTAGAGCAACTTTTTGAACAAATTTATAAGCACTTTCTCTTGAAACTCCCTTTTTAACCAATTCTAGCATTACTCTTTGGGAATTAAATAATCCGTTTGTCTTCTTCAAATTCTCTCTCATCATTTTTTTGTCTATAACAAGATTTTCTATAATATTCTTCATCCTATTTAATGCAAAATCACAAAGAACAATAGTATCTGGAGCAAGTGTTCTTTCTACAGACGAATGGGATATATCTCTTTCGTGCCATAGTGCTATGTTTTCCATAAAAGGTATACAACTTGACCTAATTACTCTCGAGAGACCTGTTAGATTTTCACTTAAAACAGGATTCTTTTTATGAGGCATCGCTGATGATCCTTTTTGATCCTCGGCAAAAAATTCCTCTACTTCACGCACCTCACTTCTATGAAGATGTCTTACTTCTATGGCTAAATTTTCAATTGAAGAGGCTATCAATGCCAGAGTTGAAAACAAATAAGCATGCCTATCTCTTGGAATAATCTGTGTGGCAACATCTTCTGATTTTAATCCTAACTTTTTTGCAACATAATTTTCTACAAAAGGATTTATATTTGCATAAGTTCCAACTGCTCCTGAAATACTACATATTGAAATTTCCTTTTCAGCTTCACATAATCTTTTATAGTGTCTTTGAAACTCACAATATTTACCAAGCATCTTTAGTCCAAATGTTGTAGGTTCCGCAAAGATTCCATGGCTCCTACCAATACATTCTGTTTTTTTATGTTCAATTGCTTTAGATTTTAAAGTTGATATTAGGTCAATCAATTCTTTTTTTAATATTTTGCATGATTTTTTTAATTGAATTGAAAAAGCAGTATCAATGATATCTGAAGATGTTACTCCTTTATGAATAAATCTGGATTCGCTTCCAACATTTTCAGCAACATTGGTTAAAAAAGCAATTACGTCGTGTTTTACATCTCGTTCTATTTCATCAATTCTATTGATATCAAATTTTGCGTTTTCTTTAATTGATTTTAATGATTTTTTTGGGATTTCTCCTTTTAAGCAGAGAGCTTCACAAATAAGAATTTCAATATCCAACCAAATTTTAAATTTATTAGTTGGCTGCCATATCTCTGAAATTTCTTTTCTTTTATATCTTGGAATCATTTTTTTTTAATAAGGTGGGTATGTGTATTTCTTTTTTGAAAGAGTAAATATTTCATAACCATTTTTTGTTACTCCAACTGTGTGTTCAAACTGTGCAGATAAAGATTTATCTGAAGTTACTGCAGTCCATCCATCTGAAAGTACTTTTATTTTGTAATCCCCAATATTAATCATCGGTTCAACAGTAAAAAACATTCCCTCTCTAAGTTTTTCTCCTTGTCCTGGTTTGCCAAAGTGTAATACGCTTGGTTGATCATGAAAAACCTTACCCAAACCATGACCACAGAAATCTCTGACAATTGAATAATTTTTTTTTTCCGCGAAAACTTGAATCGCATGGCCAATATCACCTAAAGTATTTCCTGGTTTAATCTTTTCTATTCCCTTCATCATTGCTTCATAAGTCGTTTCAACTAATTTTCTTGCTTTTAATTTTACTTTCCCCACATAAAACATTCTACTAGTATCTCCATGCCACCCATTTAAGATTGGTGTTACATCAACGTTAATAATATCACCATCATTAAGTATCTTATCTCCTGGAATTCCATGACAGACTACATGATTTACTGATGTACATATTGATTTAGGAAACCCTTTATAATTTAAAGGAGCAGGAATGGCTCCTCTACTTATTTGAAATTCATGACAGATATCATTCAATTCTTGAGTAGAAACACCTGGTTTTATAAAGTCAGTCAAATAATCTAAACATTCAGATGCTAGCTGCCCGGCATTTCTCATAAAATCGAATTCATCTTTTGTATGTAATTTGATACTATTATCCATAAAAAGATCAATTTATATTAAAAATAAATAAACTTACAGAAAAAATTAATGAAAAAACAAAGAAAATCGTCTGGAATAGTTATTATAGGAAATGAAATTCTATCTGGAAAAACATTAGAAACGAATTCTAATTATATGTGTAATCAGTTGTTCAATATTGGAGTGGAGTGTGAGGAAATAAAAATAATAAAAGATAACAAATTAAAAATCATCGAAACAGTAAGACGTTTTAGTAAAAAGTTTAGTTATGTATTTACTTCAGGTGGAATAGGACCAACTCATGATGATATAACTACCGCAGCAATTACAGAGGCTTTCAATCAAAAACTTTGTTTAAATGAAGAAGCGAAAAAAAGACTAGAAAAGCATTATTCTGATGATGTTCTTACAAAAGCAAGGCTTAAAATGGCTTACCTACCAGAAAAATGTCGCCTTATTGATAATCCAGTAAGTATTGCTCCAGGTTTTGTTATCAAAAATGTTTATGTCTTACCAGGTGTTCCAAAAATCTTTCAAATTATGGCTAACGAAATTATTAAATCCTTAGATGAAGGAAAAAGATATTATAAGAAGACAGTATCAACAAAATTATCTGAGGGAATAATAGGAGGTTACATAGAAAAGATCCAAAAAAAATTTCATTCGCTTGAAATTGGAAGTTATCCTTATTTTAAAAAAAATTCATTTGGAGTTTCTTTGGTAATAAAAGGGGAAGAAGAAAAAATTGTTGCTGAGGCTACAAACGAAATATTTAGTTTTATTGAATCAAAAAAAGGAAGTCCCAAGATCTTCTAACTCTTTGTATTTTTGACACGAATTTGTAATTCCTTTTCAATTAATTTTTTTAGATTTTTATCAATCCATTGAGTTAACAATTTATTAAATTGATTACTGCAATTTGATAATTGATCAAGACTACTCTCAGTTAAATCTGGAATAGATTTTTCTTCAAAAGCATACTTTTCAAAATCTGTAGTTTTATTGAATTCATTTACATTAAAATTTTTTTTTTCTTCTATGTAATCAATTTTTTCACTATCATTAGCTACTTTAGACAATTTATTAGGGAGAAAAACTTCTTTTTCTATTTCTTTCAAACTGTTACTTTCAATATTTATTGTGCTTTCGTATTCCTTCTTTGCTTCACTTATCAGCATATATATAGAATTAAGGAGCTCCTCTATTGATCTTTTATTTTTCATTAACCAAACTTATAATTAAAGAATAAAATAATCAAATCTTTAAATTTAATATTCTATGCTAAAAGTTATTATTTGATATTATAATGACACTATGTTGGATAACACCTTTAATGAAATCATCCCATATGCATTTTTTTTTATTTTTATTATTTTTCTACTAGCTAAAAAAAAAGCAAAAAAAAAAGTAAAACAAGAACAAAAAGTAGTTTTAATAGAAAACCAGGATGATGAGAAACTTAAAGTTCTTCAAAATGCTGAAACAAAATTAATTGCTCTCAAAGATCTGTACAAACAAGAATTAATTGATGCAAATATTTATGTAGAAAAAACAGAGGTTGTAGCTAAAAACATTAGTAAAGAAATTGGAAAAGATATAATGGATTTTCCAAAAATCCAGCAAAAAGTAATTTTTAATGATTTAAAAAAGGAAATTAAGAAAAAAATTAATGATGGAGATGAAAAAAATGTTAAAAATAACTTGGACAATTTGATAAGTGCTGTAGATAATAAAATTAAAGATGGAACTTTGCATGAAGAAAAGTAACTCAGAAATTTTAAATAAAGTTAAGAACTTAGTTTCTGAAAAAAAACAAAGTAATGCTAAAACTATTCCTGAAAATGAGGTAAAAAAAGATAATGAAATTAATGATTGGATTCAAAAAAATGCAGAAAGAATTGCAAGAGAAATTATTCAGAAAGAAATAAAAAAGATTTTTAAATAACCTTCTTTTAAAAATAAATTTCGTTTAATTTTTCTCTTTAGTTAATATATATTCATCATGACTACTTTAATTTAAGAATTATTACAAAGGTTATAAAATTGCGAGCGTGCTGAAATTGGTAAACAGACAGGACTTAAAATCCTGCGGGTGGCAACACCCTTGTGGGTTCAAGTCCCACCGCTCGCACCAATTTTATAAATTTATTTATGACTTTTAAAATAAAAATAATTTCTGTACTTTTAATACTTTTCATAATCGATTTCCCTGTATTCTCAAACGAAATAGATGAGAAAGTAAGACAGTTTATTTTAAAAAATCCCAAGGTAATCATTGAATCTCTTCAAAATTACGAAAAGCAATTAGAATTAGAAAGAAGCAACGAGAATAAAAATAAAATATTTGAAAATAAAAAAAAATTATTTGAGTCAAATAATAATTTATATGAAGGTAATCCTTACTCGAAGAAAAAAATTGTAGAGTTTTTAGATTATAACTGCTCTTACTGTAAAAAGGTTCATATGGATATTAAAAAATTACTTGGTGAATCCAAAGATTTTCAAGTGATTTATAAAAACTTTCCTATACTATCTGATAACTCTGTGGTCCTTGCTAAATATGCTATTGTTATTTCGGAAATTGATCATAAAAAATTTGTAGAATTTCATAACGAAATACTTGCTACCAAGGGGATAGTCAAAGACCCAGATTTAAATAGGATTTTAAAAAAAATTAATTTAAAAAAAGAGACCTTAGTTCAAAGCCTGAATGAAGCTAGTATTGAAAAAAAATTACAATCTGATATAGAATTAGCTCAAAAACTTGGTTTACGAGGCACACCAGCCTTTATTATTAATGATGAGATTCTATTCGGTTATATAGAATTAGAAGAAATGAAGGCAAAATTAAATCAGCAATAAAGAGTATTTTTCTCAGTTGTTTTAAATTTCGCAGCAAAACCATTACTGTATAAAATTTTTTTCCCGAACTGACTTAGATATACGTTATGATTAACTAAAGCATCCATTTCTCTCAGGTGTTTTTTTGTTTTGTCGTCGTAATCAATAAAATAATTTTGATCCTCTTGTAAGATATGAATAAGTTCATGTAATAGAATCCCTCTATGACATACGTCATCCATTGGAGATAACTCTTTTGATAAGTAAATGGTGTATTTGGGTTCATTTGGTGTTAATGCCATAATCTCACAATCTCTTCCACAAGCCATTTGTGAAAGTTCTTTTTGTTCTATAAAGTGTATTTTAGGAAATATTTTTGGATCTTTGTAACCTGTATGGGTTGTGATCCACAAAAGTAATGTTACTATAAGTTGGTTTAAAGATTCAAATTTTTCCATATATACTTAGTAATGATAAAAAAATTATTTATACATCGATCCTTACCAGAAATGTATAACATAGATGTTGGAGATGACAACAAAATTTATGTAGAAGTAAGCGGAAAAAAAGATGGCATCCCAGTTATATTTGTTCATGGAGGTCCAGGCGGACAATGTAGAAGTGAGCATCATTCATTATTTGATCCAAATATTTACAAATCAATAATTTTCGATCAAAGGGGGTGTGGAAAAAGTACACCATATAGGTCTCTAGCTGGTAACAATACCAAAAATTTAATTGATGATATAGATAAAATAAGGGACTTCCTAAAAATTAAAAAGTTTATAATTGTAGGTGGTTCATGGGGTGCAACATTAGCTACACAATATGCAATAAATTATCCTAAAAATTTATTTGGAGTCTTGTTGAGGTCAGTTTTTCTTGGAACAAATAAAGAAATAGATTGGGCATTTATAAACGGACCTAAGAACTTTGCCCCTAATCTTTATTATACTTTCACTGAATCTGTTTGTGGAAAAGATTTAATAGATTCTTATTATGAACAAATTTTCAAAAAAAATTCAAAATTTCATTCATGGGTATGGCATGACTATGAAAGAATTTTGTCTCAATTGAATCCAAAAAACTATTTTATTGAAGGAAAAGAAGATCTTTTAAAGAGAGATGGATTACCCAATTCACCTTACATGGAATTATATTTTATAAAAAATAGATTTTTCATGGAAAATAATGAAATTTTAAAAAATATTAAAAATGTTAAATCTATTCCATGTTATGTAGTGCAGGGTAGGTACGATTTAATTTGTCCACCCGTAAATGCTTACAATTTACATACAAATTGGAATTCCTCAGAACTATGCATAGTAAATACTGCTGGTCATTCGTCTTCGGACGAAGGTATTGTTGACAATTTACTAAAAGGTTTAAGAAAATTAACCGATCAAATTTAATTCGTATAAAACGTATTGATTTTTCTCATTAAGAAGTAACACATCTTTTAGTTCATTTTTACTCTTCTTATCTAAAAGTTGGCTGAGAGACCAAACACAGGATCCTCTAATAATTGAATTTTCATTTTCCAAGTGTTGAAATAAATCATTCACAAGATTTTTATTTTTGCTGTTACCAGATGCTATAATTACATTTCTCAAAAACCTAATCCATCCAATTCTTTTTACAGGTGAATTATGAAAATAATTATCAAACTTTTTTTTATTGAAATTAAGAAAAAAATTTAGGTCATTTAATTTTTCATTTGAAATAAGTTTCTTTTCAACCGCCTCAGTTGAAAATTTATTCCATGGGCAAATAGATAAACAGTCGTCACATCCATAAACTTTATTACCAATTTTTTTCCTTAGGCTCATAGGAATTGGCCCTTTGTACTCTATAGTTAAATATGAAATACATCTTCTGGAATCAATAATATTATTCTTCAATAATGCATTTGTAGGACAGATATCTATACATTTATTACAAGTTCCACAGTTATCTTGCTCCTTTTCTGTCTCATGGATTTCTATAGGTAAAAAAATTTCAGCAAGAAATAACCACGAACCAAATTTTTTGGATACTATGTTTGTATGTTTACCTTGCCAACCTAAACTTGCTTTTTGTGCAAAATACTTTTCTAGTATTGGAGAAGAATCAACAAATATTTTTGATTCTAATTTAAGTTTATTTTTCAACCAATATTGAATTCTTTTTAGTTTTTCTTTAATTACAACATGATAATCTTCATTGCTAGCGTATACACTAATGTTAGCTTTACCTTTTTTATTATTATATTTTATCGGGTTGCTTGGTGGTGAATAATTTTGCCCAACAACTAAAATAGTTTTAACATCTTTCCATATTAACTTTGGATTAATTTTTTTAGCGTAATGTCTTTCTAACCACTTCATTTCTCCGTGGTAATTTTTTTTGAGAAAATTTAAATAATTACTCTTTGTTCTTCTATCAATTTTAATATTAGAAAAACCTACCACATCGAAACCCGAATTTAAGATTTCATCTGAAATTCTTTTTTTTAAATCTTTCATTTTCATTTTATACGCAATTATTATAATTCTCTAATGCATAATAAATCAAATAAAGCTTTAGTTCTTTTAAGTGGTGGATTAGATTCATCAGTTGTTCTATCAATTTGTAGTAGAAAAAAATATCAAATTTATGCAATTTCTTTTGATTATGGTCAAAGACATAAGATTGAGTTAGAAAATGCAAGATGGCAAGCAAATTATTTTAATTGTAAAATCCACGAGATATTCAAAATTGAATTTTATGGGGGTTCTGCGCTCACAGATAATATAGAAGTTCCTCAAAATAGATCTGTAGAAACAATTCCAGACGATATACCAATTACTTACGTACCTAGTAGAAACATTGTTTTTTTATCATATGCATGTGGATATGCCGAAATAAATGATATAGATAACATTTACCTGGGAGTAAACTCTTTAGACTACTCTGGGTATCCAGATTGTAGAAAAGAATTCATAGATAGATTCGAAGATTTAATTAACAATTCTACTAAAAAAGGTCTTGAAGGAAGAAAATTTAAAATAAATACACCGCTTATTAATATGACTAAAGCACAAATAATTCAGTTAGGAAAAAATAACAATGTCAACTTTGCAATGACATTAAGTTGTTATAATCCAGAAAAAAAATACCCATGTGGAAAGTGTGATTCTTGTCTTTTGAGACAAAGGGGTTTTGAAGAAGCGGGCTTAAAAGATCCATTAAAAAATTATATAATTTAGGGGTAAATTTAAATGTATAAAGTAAAAGAGATATTTAAATCAATACAAGGTGAGGGATATAATTCTGGAAAAGATTCGGTTTTTGTAAGATTTGCTGGGTGCAATCTGTGGAATGGAAAAATTGAAGATAAAGAAAAAGCAGTTTGTAATTTCTGTGATACTGATTTTGTTGGGACAAATGGAAAAAATGGTGGAGTTTATAGATTAAAAGAACTAGTAGAGATTATAGATAAAGTTTGGGACTCATCTTTTTCTATAGAAAAAAAATTTGTTATATTAACTGGAGGAGAACCATTACTTCAAGTAGATGAGAAATTAGTAAGAACTCTTAAAAATATAAAGTATGATGTTGCTTTGGAAACAAATGGAACAATTAATACAATGATAGATTTTGATTGGATCTGCGTTAGTCCTAAAGACCCAAATAATTGGAAGTTAAAGAGAGGGGACGAACTAAAGGTAATCTATCCTCAAAATAAGTTTAATCTAAAACATCTACTGAAGTTAAATTTTAAACATTTTTTTTTGCAACCTAAAGATGATAAGTTCACTAGGTTAAATTTAGATAAAACTTTAAATTACTGCAAGCATAACAAGAAGTGGGTCCCTAGTTTTCAATTACATAAAATTATAGGAATGGAATAAATTGTTAATTTTTAAAAAATATTACTTTGACGCTTCTCATTTTATGCCAACCTTTGAAAAAGGGCATCATTATAGAAACATGCATGGACATAGTTATGAGGTGATAATAAAACTGTCTGGAAAGGTAAATGCCAAAAATAATTGGGTTATGGATTTTGATAAAATAGACTCCTATGTGAAACCCGAAATATCCATTCTCGACCATTCAGTTTTAAATGAAATTGATGGACTTAAGCATCCAACTAGTGAAAACATAGCACAATGGTTATGGAAAAGAATAAAGAAGAAAATTCCAAATTTAGAAAGTATTGAAATTAATAGACCAAGGATAGGTGGATGTGTTTTTAATGGGGATTAGTTATCTGTTTCCGTACAATGGTATATGAAGCTCATTAATAAAAACATCAGATGGTTTTTTACCTGACTGAGATATAACATCAATTGGGATACCACCTCTAGGATTCCAAAAACTGGCAACTCTGAGCCATTTTGGTTTTACAAACTTTATTATTTTTTTTGATATTCTAATAGTACAGTCCTCATGGAATCCACCATGATTTCTAAAAGAAAACAGAAATAACTTAAAAGATTTACTCTCCATCAAATATTTATTAGGGATATAGTCTATTATGATTTTGCCAAAGTCAGGTTGAGATGTTATGGGACAGATACTTGTGAACTCTGGTGCTATAAATCTTATACTGTAATCATGATCCTGGTGTTGGTTTTCAACGCAATCCAAAATAAAAGAATCTGGAGTGTAATCGGTTTTAGTTTCAGCACCTAGGTATTTAGGTTTTTTTATATTTGCCATGGTATTTACTATATTTATTTTTTATTGTTTGAAAATCATTGTCAATAATTGACTTTCTTATATCAGACATCATCTTCATGTAAAATGCAATATTATGTAAACTAAGAATCATTGAGGATAATATTTCATTACTTTTTGTTAGATGATGTAAATATGATTTGGAAAAGTTCTGAGAAACATGACAATTTATGGTATCATCCAAAGGTGTCTTATCAAATGCAAAACAAGAGTTTCTAAGGTTAATTTCTCCAAATTTTGTAAAAGCTCTACCATTTCTTCCAAATCTCGTTGGCAAAACACAGTCGAACATATCAATTCCTTTTTCAACTGCGCAAATAATATCTATTGGTCTTCCAACACCCATCAGATATCTTGGTTTTTCTGTTGGCAATTCATCTAAACAAAAATCTAACACTTCCATCATTTTTTTATGCGATTCTCCAACAGATAATCCACCAACTGCATAACCATCAAAAGATATTTTAGTTAATTGATGTGTACATATTTTTCTTAAATTCTCATAAATTCCTCCTTGGATTATTCCAAAAAGACCAAATCCAGTTCTTTTATTAAATGCAACCTTGCATCTTTGTGCCCATCTCAATGACAGTTCCATAGATTGTTTTGTTCTCTCATACGAAGCTGGGAATTCTGTACATTCATCTAAAACCATAGATATATCAGAATTCAATTTTTCTTGGATTATTATGGCATTTTCTGGTGTTAAATTTATTTTTTTCCCGTCAAGATGTGAAGTGAAATTAATGCCATCCTCATTTATGGTTCTTAATTTAGATAAAGACCAAACTTGATATCCACCAGAATCAGTAAGGATAGGCTTTTTCCAGCTAATAAAATTTTGCAAACCACCCATTTTTTGAATTAGACCTTCACCTGGCCTGAGCATTAAATGATATGTATTGGCTAAAATTATTTCGGTATTAAGTTTTTCTAGATCTTTTTGAAATACAGCTTTAACAGTACCTTGCGTTCCAACTGGCATGAACACAGGAGTTTTAATTTCTCCATGTTTTGTTACTAACTTTCCTGCTCTCGCTTTATCATTTTTTGAGTCAATAGAAAAACTAAATTTAGTCATTTCTGTTCCAGATTAAACATGCGTCTCCGTATGAAAAAAATCTCATTTTATTTTTAATTGCAAATTCATAAAGCTTGATGGTTCTTCTTTTTCCAAGGATGGCAAAAATTATTGCAAGTAGTGTTGATTTTGGCGTATGAAAATTTGTTATAATTCCGTCAATAGTATTGATTTTCCATCCTGGTTTAATAAATAAATTCGTCTGACCTTTGAAAGGTTTTATACTTCCATCTGAATTTTTAGACGATTCTAAAAGTCTTAAAACAGTTGTTCCTACAGCAATTATTTTTCCTCCGTTTTCTCGTATTTTATTTATTTTACTGGCTGCTTCTTTGGTTATTTCTCCACTTTCAAAGTGCATAATGTGATCTGATAAATTTTTCGTCTTAACTGGTAAGAAGGTTCCTCCATTAATGTGCAAAGTGATTTTAATAATGGAGATCTTTTTCTTTTTAATTTTTTCTATTAAATTACTGGTAAAATGCAGACTAGCAGTTGGAGCAGCAACTGCTCCTTCCTTTTCGGCAAAAATAGTTTGATAATCTTTAAAATCATTTTTTGTTAAACCACGTTTTTTTATATAAGGAGGCAGAGGGATTTTGCCAAATTTATCTATTTTCTTTTTAAAATTCTTTAATGTTTTATTGAATCTAAGGAAGTAAAGATTATCATTTTTGCCTATTTTTTTTACAATAATAGTTCCATAAAAGCTTTCAAAAAAAAAAATTTTTTCTCCATCTAAAACATGTTTATTTTTTTTTATAAATACACTCCAAATATTCTTCTTATGATCTTCAAGTTTATTAAGATTGATTTGAATTTTTTCATCTTTTATTTTTCCTTCTAAATCAGCATTTATTACTTTTGTGTCATTTATAATCAGTGCATCTTTAGGACTAAGTATATTAAGAATCTCGGAGAATTTAATAATTTTATTTTTCTTTCCATTTACAAGCAAACTTGATTGATCTCTTGGTTTTTTTGGATAAAGTGCAATTAGTTCTTTTGGTAAATTAAAGTTTAGATCATCTAACTGCATGATTAATACAAACTTTTGATTATTTTTTTTAAAAATGTTTCACATTTCTTCAATTGAGATATTCTGATAAATTCATTAGGTTTATGTGCCTGCTCAATACTACCTGGACCACATACTACAGTTTGAAAACCCAATTTATTAAAAACACCAGCCTCAGTCCCAAAACTAACTGTATCAATGGAATTAGAATTCAGGTTATTTAAACATAATGAAATTACTTCAGAATTTTCTGGTGTATTTAATGGAGGAAAAGTGATTTGTTCTTCAAATTTAATTGAACACTTACTGTTAAAATTTTTCATTTCTGACTCTAATTTGTTCAAATAATTCTTAGTCTCACTTAAAAATTCTCCTGTGTTAAAACTTGGTGTATTTCTAATCTCAAACTCTAGTTCACATAATTTTGGTATTATATTTACAGCAATACCACCATGAATTTTTCCAATATTAATTGTTGAAAAGCTAGGAATAAATTTTGGATCTTTTTTCTTTTTTATTTCTAGTTGTTTTTTTTTTAAAAATTCAATAAAATTTGAACAATAAATTATCGAATTTAAACCGTTTTCAATCAGTGATGAGTGTGATTCGAGTCCATTAAAATATACTTTAAAATTTCTTTTTCCTTTGTGCTGATTTACCAATTTCATTTCAGTGGGTTCACCTACTATACAAAATTTAGGTTTTGGATTTAGTTTAGATAAAAATGGAACTAGTTTTTGTATTCCCTTGCAACCTACCTCTTCGTCGTAAGAAAAAATAAGGTGAAGTGGTTTTTTTAACTGATTTACTTTTATTTGCGCTAATAAACTAAGAACAACTGCAATAAATCCTTTCATATCACAAGTACCTCGCCCAAAATATTTATCTCCTTTTTTTACTAATTTAAATGGATTTGTTGCCCAATCTTGGCCACTAACTGGGACAACATCAGTATGACCTGATAATATTATTCCACCTTCTTTAGCTGGACCGATTCTTGAGTAGATATTAAATCTACCTTTATGACCCTCAAACCTTCTAACTTCACAGTTTAGATTTTTTAAAAAATTAATTATGAAAAAAGCTATATCTTTGTTGCTGGTTTCACTGATAGTTTCATATGAAACTAACTTATTGAATATTACCTCAAGGTTCATTTTTAAGAATTATCGAATTGTTCATTAATTATTCTTTCTTCAAGGTCATGCCCAGGGTCAAATAATAAATTTACGAATAATTTTTTTTCTAGTCTTATTTCTAATTTTTGAATATTTTGGAATTGCATGAAATCTGCTTCGGCTCTAACTGGTCTTAAGTCAGAATCTTTTGCATAAAGCGTTATTTTAGCATCGTTGTTCAATAGAGCCCCTCTCCATCGTCTTGGTCTATATGGGCTAATAGGCGTAAGTGCTAACACTTTTGCACCTACAGGAATAACCGGGCCTCTGAGAGATAAGTTGTAGGCTGAACTTCCAGCAGGCGTTGAAATAAGACATCCGTCACCAAGAAATTCTTCTATTCTTATTTTATTATTTATTTTAATTTTAATTTTAGCAATTTTAGAACTATTTCTTATTAAAGAAACATCATTGAAAGCCAAACTTTCTGTGATTTCATTTTCTTTATTATAACATTTGATTTTTAGTGGATAAAGTTTGTAAGGTATTGCTTCCGTAAGTCTTTTTACCAACCCTTTTTCAGAAAACTCATTCATTAAGAAACCTATATGTCCTCTATTCATTCCATAAATTGGTTTTTTTAAATGCATAAAATTATGTAAAGATTGAAGCATTGTTCCATCACCTCCAAGAGCAACAATAATATCAGCGTTTTTTGGAGGAACATGATTGTATTTTTCTTTTATCTTTTTTAATGACTTTTTTGCATCTGGTTTGTTCGAAGATACAAATCCTATTTTTGTCATTGCTATCCTCCAGTTGTATTCATATACCTTTTTTTTATATAACTCTTTTCATTAATATTGAAAAAATGTTTTTCAGGCTTGGTATATATTAATTTTTGCAGAATTTTGATTAACTTTTTATCATCCTGTTCATTCAAGAATGGATTAAGATCTACAGAATTATTATCGCCGAGACATGGATATATTATACCATTAGAAGTAACTCTAATCCTATTACATGTGCGGCAAAAATGGTTAGAAATTGGTGAAATGAAACCAATATGTGTGTCTAGACTCTTGCAATAATAATAATTTGATGGACCGGGAGACTTTAGAGATGAGGGTTCTAATTTTAACTCTTTATTGATGATCTCTTTTGCATTTGAAACAGGAAGATATTGTTTATTTCTTGATATTGGCACATCACCAATTGGCATAATTTCGATGAATGATAGTTTGAAGTTATGTTCCCCACACCATTTTACTAAATTTATAATTTCATCTTCATTAAAATTTTTAATCAAAACCGTATTTATTTTTACTTCAATTCCTTTTTTTTTTATAGAGAATATTCCCTCAAGTACTTTTTCTAAAAGTCCCCCATTAGTTATAAAGTTAAATTTTTCACTTATCAGTGAGTCTAATGAGACATTTATTCTTCTAACACCATACTTAAATAAACTCTCTGAATATTGACTTAGTTGTGTGCCATTGGTAGTTAAAAGCAATTCATCAATTTCGTTGTTAATTTTCTTTGATCCTAAAAATTTTATGTATTCAATTATATCTTTACGAATAAGAGGTTCACCTCCTGTTATTCTAATTTTTTTTATACCAAGTTTAATAAGCGCCTCAGATATCTTCTTTAAATTGGTGAGAGTTAAAATGTCTTTTTTTTTATAAAAAAAGGGATTGGTTTGAGGCATACAATATTTACATCTTAGATCACATCTGTCTGTAACAGATATTCTAACGTAATTAATTCTTCTTCCAAAACTATCTAACATTTATTTTTCTTTGAAGTTTGTTTATATTTAAGTGTCATTAGTTAAAATAATAATGTAATCAAATTTTTAGTAAATTTAAAGCCATGAAAATAAAACCCAACTTAAACGATACCTATTTGACAAAAAAAAAAATAGGAATTAATGAAAATTTTAAAAAAATAAAACTCGATGTTATAGAAGAAAGACCTGTTACATTGTTCCTTAATGACCAAGAAATTGTAACTATGATGACAATTAACGATTATCCAAAATATCTGGGAATTGGTTATTTACTAAATCAAAATATGATTAATAAAAAAACTAAAATCGAATCAATTGAATATCATTCCGACTTAAGTACGATAGTCGTAAGAACTGCGAAAAGTACAAATTATGAAAATAGATTGAAAAAAAAAACTGTAACGTCCGGTTGTGCACAAGGCACATTATTTGGTGATGTAATGGAAAAGTTTAAAACTATTAAATTCAATAATGTCTCAAAAATAAAAAAAACATGGATTTATGACTTATCAAAAAAAATTAATTTAACTCCGAGTCTTTATTTAAAAGCTGGTGCAATTCATGGATGTGTTCTTTGTCAAAAGAATAAACCGTTAGTTTACATGGAAGATGTTGGGCGACATAATGCGATTGACAAAATAGCTGGGTACATGAAAGTTAATAAAATTTTACCTAATAATAAAATCTTCTATACAACTGGGAGACTAACAAGTGAGATGATAATTAAAACTGTTCAAATGAGAATACCTATACTTATTTCTAGATCTGGTTTTACAGCCTGGGGAATTGAATTAGCTAGAAAAGCTAACCTAACATTGATTGGAAGAGCAAAAGGAAAAAGATTTATTATTTTAAGTGGAGATAAAAGAGTTGAATAAAGATACAGTAGGAATGATTTTAGCTGGTGGAAAATCAAGTAGAATGGGACAAGATAAATCTATAAAAAGAATCAATGGAAAAAATTTAATTGAACTTGTATTTAGAAGATCTGAAAAACAAGTTAGTGAAATGATAATAAACTCAAATCTCGCACGAGAACATTTTCAAAATTTAAACTATAATGCATTACTTAGTGATTGTATTCCCGGTAGCTTAGGCCCAATGGCGGGGATATTAACTGGAATTAAATGGGTTAGAAAAAATACAAAGAAAAAATGGCTTGTTTGTTTTCCGGTGGATTCTCCATTTTTTCCTAAGAACTTAGTTATGGAATTTTTACATGAAAGCAAAGGAAAACAAGTTGTATTAGCCGAAAGTTCGGGTAGGTTACACCCAGTTTTTTCAATGTGGAATATAGGTTTTGAATTAGAGAACAAAATAGAGCATTTATTAAAAAATGGAGAAAGAAAAATAGACAAAATTTCTAAAAAATTTAAAACTAGGGTAGTAAATTTTCCAGATATTGGATATGATCCATTTTTTAATATTAATACTCCCGAGGATTTAGAAACAGCAAATAGAATAGAAAAAGAATTTAAAATTAATTAAATGAGTTTTACCGAAAAATTACACAAAAAAAATATTATAGCGAAACCTGGCTTCAATAGATGGCTTGTTCCACCTGCATCAATAGCAATTCATCTTTGTATAGGGTCGGTTTATGCATGGAGTATGTTCAACCCGGCTCTTGTTAAAGTTTTGGGAGTGGTTACTTCATCAGGAGATGATTGGAATTTAGGGCAAGTTGTGTGGATTTTTTCAGTTGCTATTGTGTCACTTGGTTTGGCGGCAGCTTATGCTGGAAAATGGCTTGAGGAAGTTGGACCGCGGATGGTTGGTTTTGTTGCAGCCTGTTGTTGGGGTGGAGGTTTTTTAATTGGAGCTCTCGGTATCTACCTTCAGGAACAAGGAGTCCAAATAACTCTTTCTCTACCTATGTTTAGTGAAGAACCTTTGATATTAAGCATTGGGTTATATTTACTGTATTTAGGGTATGGAGTAATTGGCGGTATAGGATTAGGCTTGGGATATGTGTCCCCGGTATCCACACTTATAAGATGGTTTCCAGACAGAAGAGGTATGGCAACTGGAATGGCAATAATGGGCTTTGGTGGAGGAGCAATGATTGCAAAGGTAACAATAGACCGCTTGCTTGCAAAATTCTATAAGGTTCCTGAATTTCTAGGTGAAATAGACTCTGTTAATTTAATAACAGAGGGTGGAAGAAGGTTTGTTGATGTATCTGGCGCTTTAGTTGAAGTTGTAGTTGTCACAGTAAATGATATTGCCAAGATGATCGTTCCAGGTGACCCAGGAGTTTATATAGTTGGAACTGGATCAAGCGGTGCAGCTCAAACTTTTCTTTTTCTTGGTATTGTATACTTTGTAATAATGACAATTGCTGCATTTTCTTACAGAGTTCCACCCGAAGGCTGGGCTCCAAAGGGTTGGTCTCCTCCAAAAGATTCCAAAAAAACCAGATTGATAACTAAAAATAATGTACACATAGATCAGGCCCTTAAAACCCCCCAATTTTACTTTTTGTGGATCGTCTTATGTTTCAATGTCACAGCTGGAATTGGAGTTATTGGAGTTGCAAAGACAATGATGATAGAAATATTTGAGCCAAGTTTGCCATCAATTGTAACAGCAGGATTTGCTGGAACATACGTACTTATGATAAGTGTGTTTAACATGGTTGGAAGAATATTTTGGGCTTCAATGTCAGATTTTATTGGAAGAAAAACTACTTATTTCATATTTTTTTCTCTAGGAATCTTTTTGTATTTATCTATCCCATTTACTGCAAAAGCAATGAGTGTAGATCCTGTTGTTACCTACCTAATATTATTCTATGCCGCATCAATGATTATTTTTACAATGTATGGAGGAGGGTTTGCTACAATACCAGCATACCTAGCCGATATTTTTGGTACTAAATATGTAGGAGGTATTCACGGACGACTTCTAACTGCCTGGTCAACAGCTGGAGTTTTAGGACCAGTTGCAATTACCCAGTTAAGACAAAATTCAGTAGATAACGCCATTACCGACCTAGTAAGTAAAATAAGTCCAGAAAAGTTCTCAGAAATTTATGGTGATTCAATTGAGAATCTCTCGCTATTAGTTCAACAAAAAACAGTTACAATTTCAAATTTAATGCCTCATATGCCAGAAGGTACAATCAATCCGTCTACAACTCTCTATAATTCAACAATGTTTGCTATGGCTGCTTTACTAGGTATTGCTTTTATATCGAACTTATTGATAGGGCCAGTTAACGAAAAACATCACATGAAAGAATAATCTTGAAGACTTCAAGCAGTTAACTTTTCAATCTTGGCAGCACAATATTTTAGTTCAGGGATTTTACCATCCGGATCTAAAGCCTGGTTTGTAAGCAGATTTGCCGGTGCATTCTCAAAGCAAAAAGGCATAAAAATCATTCCATCAGGAATCATTTTATCAAACCTAACTTTGACACTTATCTTGCCTCTCCTTGTGGATAGTTCAACTTGTTCGTCTTGTGAGAAGTTATTTTTTTTCATTTCATTTTTTGAAAGATGAACATAAGGTTGTGGTTCAATAGTATTTAGGACCTTCGATCTACTTGTCATTGATCCAGTGTGCCAGTGCTCTAATAATCTTCCTGTAGTGAGGACAAAAGGAAATTTCTCGTCTGGACTTTCGTCAGGAGAAATAAGTTTTGCCGGTACTAGTTTACCCTTTTTATTGTGTGTAGGAAAACCCTCGCCAAAAATCACCTCATTTCCTGGTTTGTTTTCGTCATCACAGGGGTAAGTGACAGCACCATCTTTTATTAACCTCTCCCAAGTAATATTTTTCATTGATTCCATACATTTACTTAGTTCATCATAAACTTCGTCAGGACCGGAATAATTCCAGTTAAGCCCCATTCTTTTTGCTAATTCCTGTATAATCCAAAGATCTTGTTTGGCCTCTCCCGGAGGGTTTATTGCTTTTTTTGCTAATTGAACTCGTCTGTCTGTATTCGTAAAAGTTCCAGTTTTTTCTGGAAAAGCAGAGGCAGGTAAAACTATATCAGCAAGATAAGCAGTTTCTGTTAAGAATATATCTTGAACTATGAGTATTTCTAATTTAGCAAGTGCTTCTCTTGCGTGATTGGCGTTAGGGTCTGACATAGCTGGGTTTTCACCCATGACATACAAACCTTTAATATTTTTTTCATAAATAGACTCCATTATCTCGACCACAGTTAAACCAGGGTTAGGGTCAAGTTTGGTTTGCCAATAATTTTCGAAGAACTCTACATTTTTTTTATCTGAGATCGGCTGGTAGTCAGGATATACCATTGGAATCAATCCAACATCTGAAGCACCTTGAACATTGTTTTGTCCTCTAAGAGGATGAAGTCCTGTTCCCTTCCTTCCAATATTACCAGTTATCATTGCAAGTGAAATTAAGCATCTGGAGTTATCAGTTCCATGGATATGCTGAGAAATTCCCATCCCCCAAAAGATCATAGCTGATTTTGCATTAGCAAAAAGTCTTGCTGTTTCTTTAATCTCTTTTGGAGAAATTCCACATATTTCCGTCATCTCTTCTGGTGTAAAATCTTTAATATGTTCTTTTAACTCTTTGTAACCCTCTGTATTTTTTTCAATATATTGTCTATCAACCAATCCTTCTTCAACAATTGTATTTATCATTGCATTTAATAATGCTACATCAGCTCCAGGTCTAAATTGAAGACTTTTCTCAGCTATTCTGGATAAATCTTGTTTTCTTGGATCCATTATTATCAACTTTAAATTATTTTTTTTTACAGCATTCTTTATAAATGTTGCCGCTACAGGGTGATTCTGTGTTGGTCTTGCGCCGATAACTATTGCAACATCAGCATTTTGAATTTCTGATACTGGAGCCGTAACAGCTCCTGAACCAATTGTTTCCATGAGTGCTGCGACTGAGGAAGCATGACACATTCTTGTGCAATGATCTACGTTGTTATTTTTAAAGCCTGTTCTGATGAGCTTTTGAAATAAATAAGCTTCTTCATTTGAACCTTTCGCGCATCCAAAACCAGCCAAAGATCTATCCCCAGATTTGTTTAGTATATCTTTCAGTTTGTTGGCAGCTAGGTCAAGAGCTTCATTCCAGGATGCTTCTCTAAAGTGAGTAAATGGGTTTGAAGGATCGATTTTCTCTAGTGGGTTTTTAGGTTTATCTGATTTTCTAATCAGAGGTACTTTCAGTCTTTCTGGGTTATGAACATAATCAAATCCAAATCTTCCTTTAACGCATAGCCTATTCTTGTTGGCTGGTCCATCTCTTCCATCAACGGAAATTATTTTTTCATTTTGAATATTATATGTTAGTTGGCAACCAACACCACAATAAGGACATAATGAATCGACCCTTCTGTCTGGTTTGGCGTTTTTTGAACCATCTTCATCTAATAAACTAGATTCCATTAATGCGCCAGTAGGACATGCCTGAACACATTCTCCACAACTCACACAAGATGAATCACCCATTGGATCATTAAAGTCAAAAATAACCTTCGAATGATGTCCTCTATTTCCCATTCCAATTACGTCATTAACTTGAACTTCTCTGCATGCTCTTACACATAGGTTGCAATGAATACATGCATCAAGGTTAACTGACATTGCAACATGTGAAGAGTCTTCGGATGGAACTATATTTTTTTCTCTTTTATCAAATCTACTCTTTTCTATATCTAAACTTGAAGCTATATTCCAAAAATGTGAATCGGGATCGTGAGAAGTTTCTCTATTTGGCTGATCAGTAACTAAAAGTTCTAAAATCATTTTTCTAGACTTTGTTGATCGTTCATCATTAGTTAAAACTTTCATCCCCTCAACAGGCTTTCTAATACAGGAAGCTGCTAAAACTCTTTCTCCCTCAATAGAAACCATACATGCTCTACAGTTGCCGTCCGCTCTATATCCAGGTTTATCCGCAAAACAAAGGTGAGGAAGAACAATTCCTTCTCTTTTGGCGACAGTCCAAATTGTTTCGTCGTCTTTTGCTTTTACCCTTTTATTATTGAGAAAAAATTCAACCATGTTGATATTATAATCTGTCTTTAAAGTAATTTAAAGAACAAGTTATTGGATTTCCAGCAGCTTGCCCCAACCCGCAAATTGATGATTCGCTCATGGTATCAACAAGTTCTCTTAACAACTTTTCGTCCCAAATGTTTTTTTCTAAAAGTTTTACCGCTTTTTCAGTACCAACCCTGCATGGTGTACATTGACCACAGCTTTCATCATTGAAAAATTTTAATAAATTTAAAACCACACTTTTTATACTGTCTTTATGCGAAAAGACAACAATCGCCCCTGAACCAATAAAACAACCATGTTTTTCGAGAGAACCAAAATCTAGTGGTATATCTGCTTTTTCTGCTGGAAGGATTCCACCCGAGGCGCCTCCTGGTAGATAACCAAAAAAATTATGACCATCCTGCATTCCTCCACAATATTCGTTTAGCAATTCATTCATAGTAATACCTGCGGGTGCAAGTTTTACTCCAGGCTCTTTCACTCTTCCAGAAACAGAATAGCTATGAGGACCTTTGTGTCCATTTTTACCTTGATTACTATACCACTTATGTCCTTTTTCAAGAATATCTCTAACCCAATATACCGTTTCAATGTTATGGTTAAGCGTAGGTTTACCAAAAAGACCAATTTTTGAAACAAAAGGGGGTTTATGTCTCGGAAGGCCTCTTTTACCTTCAATAGATTCAATCATAGCTGACTCTTCCCCGCAAATATAAGCGCCAGCGCCTCTTCTTAAATAAATTTTAATCTCATTACCTATGATCTTACTATTTTGTAATTTATTTAATTCTTTTTTCATTTTTTTAATAATTCCTGGATACTCGTCTCTCATGTAAATATATATTTTCTTGGCTTCTACGGCCCATGCAGCTATTAGCATTCCTTCAAAGAATTTATGCATATTTGTTTCTAAATAAAGTTTATCTTTAAATGTTCCTGGCTCGCCTTCATCTCCATTGATTGTCATAAGTCGAGGGGCTTTCTCCATCCTGACAAATTTCCATTTTTGTCCAGATGGAAAACCTGCTCCTCCCATACCTTTTAAACCCGATTTATCAAGTTCATCAATAACTTCTTCAACACTAATTTTACCTTCGTAGCATTTGGTTAGGATTTTATAGCCATCATTAGCAATGTATTCTTCGAAGGAAATGCCTCCTATTTCTTTAGGATGAACTTCGTTTTTTAATAAAGCATTTTCAACATCTTTGAGGGAAAATTTTTCTAAGTGATTATGCCCAACCTCACAGGCTGGAGCTTTATCACATAAACCCATGCATGGAGCTCTTATAACCCTAACTTTATTTTTGTCTAGTTTTGAATTAAGCTTTTTCATTAGATCTTTGGCCCCAAACAATTCGCATGTTAAACTGTCACACACTCTAATGGTTGTAGGTGGTAATGATTTATCTTCATCTTCGATAACATCAAAATGAGCATAAAATGTTGCTACTTCAAAGGCTTCAGCCATAGGTATTTTTAGTAGGGTAGCGAGTGCAGCAAGATGTTTTTTTCGAATTTGATTATATTTGTCTTGAATTAAATGAAGAAACTCAATGAGCATATCTCTCTTCAAAGGAAGATGATCTATTAACTCTTTAATTTCTAATACATCAGAATCTCTAGTGTCTCTACCTTTTGGGTAAAATTTTTTGTTTTTTATATTAAGCATATTAAAATATTTAAAGTGTTTTATTAATATATATATTATAATTTTTTTGAAATACTATAGATGATCTTTTAAAATTTTACCAATTTTTACTGATAAATCACCCCCTTCGAACAAAAACCCTTTTATTGATGCATTCCTCGCCGTCTCAAGATCACTTAACTTATCTCCAACCATAAAACATCTTCCCTTGTCTAGATTATATTTCTCAACTGCTTCATCTATCATTTTTGGTGAAGGTTTTCGTCTTGATTCTCTGTCATTTGAAGGTAAATCTTCAGAAAAAAAAAAATCATTGATTTGAACATCATTCTCTTTAAGAACTTTATTCATCCACTTGTGCAAATTTTTAACATCATTTGAAGTGTAGTAACCTCTCCCGACTCCAGATTGATTTGTTATTACGATAACTAGGTAATTGTTTTTCTTTAATAATTTTATAGCTTCAATTGCTCCTTTTATCCACCTAAAGTCCTCACTTCTATGAAGATATCCAATATCCTCATTAATAACTCCATCTCTATCTAAAAAGCATGCTTTATTAATTTTTTTAAATTTTTCTTGATTCATTTTTTTTCAAATATAATTATAGTGCAATAAATTATAATGTTGAAATATGGTTAAAAAAAAAAAAATTAACGGTTCCTACACTCCATCTGAGAATGAAAAGTTCATGAATCCTCAACAATTAGATTATTTTAGACAACTTCTCTTGGATTGGAAAAATGATCTTATGAAAGGCTCATCAACAACTATCAGCAACCTAAAAGAAGAATCATCTAATAAACCTGATAATGCAGACAGGGCTTCAATTGAATCCGAAAGAAGTCTTGAACTAAGAACTAGGGATCGGGAGAGAAAATTAATTAATAAAATAAATAAAGCGCTAAAAAAAATTGAGGATGGTACTTACGGTTTTTGTGAAGATACCAACCAACCGATATCTCTTAAAAGATTAATTGCAAGACCTATTGCTACCCTTTCACTTGAAGCTCAAGAATCACACGAGAAATCAGAAAAAATTTATAAAGAGACAGAATATTAAATTAATTGTTGTATTAACATTTTCAAATGATAATATGATTAGAACATTAATAGAACATTTATGGATAAACTTAAAACTTTAGAGTCTACAATCAGCCAAATTGAGAGAAACTTTGGAAAAGGCTCGGTAATGAAACTAGGAGAAAGAGAAGTTGTAGAGATAGACGCAATTTCGTCTGGATCTCTTAGCCTTGATATGGCCTTAGGTATTGGTGGTCTGCCAAAAGGAAGGATAGTCGAGATATATGGTCCTGAAAGTTCTGGAAAAACTACACTCGCACTTCATGTAATTGCAGAAGCTCAGAAGAAAGGTGGAACTTGTGCATTTGTTGACGCTGAGCACGCTTTAGACCCAATATATGCAAAAAAACTTGGAGTTAATACCGATGAAATGTTGATATCACAACCAGACAATGGAGAACAGGCACTTGAAATAGCTGACACACTAGTGAATTCCAACGCTATTGACGTTTTAGTTGTCGATTCAGTAGCTGCGCTAGTACCTCGTGCAGAAATAGAGGGAGATATGGGAGATTCACATATGGGCTTACACGCGAGGTTAATGAGTCAAGCTTTACGAAAGCTAACCGGATCAATATCAAGATCTCAAGCTCTGGTAATTTTTATTAATCAAATTAGACAAAAAATTGGTGTTATGTTTGGTAGTCCCGAAACCACAACAGGTGGAAATGCTCTAAAATTTTACGCTTCAATTAGAATGGATATTAGGAGAATAGGCGCTATTAAAGATAGAGATGAGGTTGTAGGAAATCAAACTAGAGTTAAGGTTGTAAAAAATAAATTAGCTCCCCCATTTAAAACAGTTGAATTTGACATTATGTACGGTGAAGGTATTTCAAAAACTGGAGAGATATTAGACCTTGCTACTAAGGATGGGTTGGTAGAAAAAGCAGGTGCATGGTATTCTTATAATGGTGAAAGAATTGGTCAAGGAAGAGAAAATGCTAAAATGTATTTAAAAGAAAATAATAATATTGCCTCCGAAATAGAACAAACAATTAGATCAAAATCAGTGAATCAAGAGGAGGGTCTAGATGAAAAACCAGTAGATGAGGCTAAACACGATAAAAAAGATTCAGAAAATAAAGAAATCAAAGTTGATTAATTAATTAGTTTTTCATTATAATTAGATAGTTTAAATGAAAAACTCAAATAACATAAGAAGAACGTTCATCGATTTTTTCAAAAAAAGGTCTCACACAGAGATTTCATCGTCTCCTTTAATCCCTCAAGATGATCCCAGTATTCTTTTCACCAATTCAGGAATGGTTCAATTTAAAAAATACTTCACAGGTGAGGAAAAATCTAAGTTTAAAAATATTGTAACTGCGCAAAAATGTCTAAGGGCAGGAGGAAAGCATAATGATCTTGAGAATGTTGGCTACACTCCAAGACATCATACTTTCTTTGAAATGTTAGGTAATTTTTCCTTCGGAGGATATTTTAAGGAAGAAGCTATAAAGTTTGCTTGGGATTTATTAACCAAGGAGTTTTCCATAGACAAAAATAAATTGATTATAACAGTTTATAAAGATGATGAAACTTCCTTTGATTTGTGGAAGAAAATTTCGGCTTTTCATTCAGATAGAATCATAAAAATAAGTACAGATGATAATTTTTGGTCAATGGGTGATTCTGGTCCGTGTGGACCTTGTAGTGAAATATTTTTCGATAATGGAGATAGTATTTCAGGAGGATTACCAGGATCAAATGAACAAGACGGAAACAGATTTGTTGAGATATGGAATTTAGTTTTTATGGAATTTGAAAAAGTTGAAAATAATTTAACTAAATTGCCAGGAAAATTCGTTGATACAGGTATGGGTCTAGAGAGAATTAGTGCAGTCTTGTCTAATAAAATTAACAATTATGATACAGATTTGTTTGAATATATTTTTAAACGAATTTCGATCGAAGCAGAGACTAAATTAAATAATGATCTTATAATTTTTTTTAGAATTATTTCTGACCACATTAAATCAATTGTTTTTATGATGTCTGAAGGAATACTTCCTAGCAACGAAGGCAAAGGATATGTTTTAAGAAGAATTATTAGAAGAGCATTATTGAATCTATACAAAATTAAACCTGGTTTAATTATTTTAAATAAGTTGGTTGATGATATCATTGAAAATTATTCAGGAGTTTATTTTGAGCTAAAAAAAACTGATTCTTTCATCAAAAAGAATTTGAAGAATGAAGAAGAAAAATTTTCTGAGACCCTTAGCATGGGATTAGAGTTGCTAAACTCTGAAATAAAAAAACTTAAAAATAAAACCTTTCCACCGGAAATTGCATTTAAATTGTATGACACATATGGTTTTCCTGTTGATATGACAAATTCAATTTTGAAAGAAAAAGACTACAATCTTGATATCAATAAATACAAATCAATTGTCTCATCTCATAAGGAATCACAAAAAAATTCTTGGATTGGATCTACGGAAATTGAAAGAGACAGAACGATTCACGCACTTGCAAGGAGCTTTTCTGAAACCAAGTTTTGCGGTTATGAAAATTATAAATCAAAATCTAAATTGCTATACATTATTGAGAATAACAAGTTGGTAGAGTCTGTATCAAGTTCTAAAAAATGTATTCTAGTCTTTAATAAAACACCTTTCTATGCGGAATCTGGTGGACAGGTAAGTGATAAAGGTGAAATTTTAGACGCTAACGGAATAGGAATCGGAAAAATAAATGATGTAAAAAAAATGGGTAATGGAGCATATTTGCATTATTTAGAAGAAAGCTGTAAAAATTTAGAGGTTAATAAGAACTATTTTTTGGAAATTAATAAATGTAATCGTGAAGTTATTAGAAACAATCATTCAGCTACTCATCTTTTACACGAATCATTACGCCGTATTGTTGGAGAACATGTTGCTCAAAAAGGTTCATTAGTTAATGAAAAGAAATTGAGATTCGATTATTCATCAAATGAACAACTTTCTAAAACACAGATTTATAAGATTGAATCATTGGTTAACAATACAATAAGGTCTAATGTAAAAGTTGAAGTAAAAAAAATGCCAATTAAAAAAGCTATTAATGGGGGAGCAATTGCATTATTCGGAGAGAAGTATCCAGAAATTGTTAGAGTTGTTCAAATGATTAATTCAACAAAAAATGAAAACGTACTTTCCTCAGTTGAACTTTGTGGTGGTACTCACGTCGATAGTACCGGTGAAATAGGAGTATTTAAAATCTTAAGTGATACTTCAGTATCCTCTGGAGTAAGAAGAGTAGAGGCATTAACTGGTGTTGATGCTAATATTTACTTTCAAAAAAAAATAGATGTTCTAAATGAGATAAAAAAAGAGTTAAAAGCAACAGATGAAAATGTTTTAAAAAAATTACTAGAAATTAAAAAAGAATTCAGTAATTTGAAGCGTAAATCCGTCACAAGTAATGTTTTATTTTCTAATTCTAAAATAATTAAAATCAAACAACATAATGTTTACTATGATGATTTAAAATGTCACCCTAAAGATCTAAGAAATAATTCTGATGAGATAAAAAAAAACTTAAAATCAGGACTTATTGTTTTGACGACCAGCCACGACGAAAAGGTTTCAGTAGTAGTTTCAATAACCGAAGATTTATTAAATACTTTTGACTCAATAAAAGTTGTAAAAAAAATAATTTTGTTTCTTGGAGGAAAAGGAGGAGGAGGAAGAAAGGATTTATCTCAAGGTGGGGCTCCACTTAACAATAAGTTTGCAAAGTTAAAGAATGAATTAGTAGAAATTATTAGTTCTTGATTCTTGACACAATAATATCAAAAAATTCATTTGTTGTTATCCATTTTTGGTCTGGTCCACACATAAGTGCTAGATCTTTTGTCATGTAACCTTTATTTAATGTCTCTAAACAAAATTTTTCTAAATTAATAGAAAACTCTTCTAATTGATTATTGGAGTCAAGTATTGCTCTATGTTTCAGTGCTTTGCTCCATGCAAATATTGAAGCCACTGGATTTGTTGAAGTTTCTTTTCCATTCTGATGTTGTCTAAAATGACTAGTAATGGTTCCATGAGCAGCCTCAGTCTCTACAATTTCTCCATCAGGGCTTTGAAGAATCGATGACATTAGCCCCAGTGAGCCAAATCCTTGTGCAACAAGATCTGACATAACATCTCCATCATAATTTTTACATGCCCAAACAAATCCACCACTCCATTTCATTAAACATGCAACCATGTCGTCAATCAATCTATGCTGGTAAAGAAGGTTTTTTTTTTCAAATTCTTTTTTAAATTCTTTTTCGTATAAAACATCAAATATTTCTTTAAACGATTCATCATATTTTTGTAGAATTGTATTTTTAGTTGAAAGAAAAAGTGGAAAATTTCTTTTGATTGAAAAGTTAAAACAAGAATAAGCAAAATCCTTTATTGAATCAAAAGTATTAAAATAAGCTAGACCAACTCCGTCTGATTTAAAATCATAAATATCAATTTCTTCTTTAATTCCATTTTTATGTTCATAAAGCATTTTTAACTTTCCACCATTTCCAGTAAAAACTTCTTTTGATCTATATATGTCACCAAAAGCATGACGGGCAATAACTACTGGCTGATTCCAATGTCCTACTATTTTTGGAATCTTCTTAACTATTATTGGTTCACGAAAAATTGTCCCATTTAAAATATTTCTGATTGTTCCATTAGGGGAGGGATATTTTTTTTTTAAATTAAACTCTTTTACCCTTTTATCGTCAGGAGTAATTGTGGCGCACTTGACTCCAACCTTATTAGTTTTAATTGATTTGGCTGATTCAATTGTGATTTCGTCATTTGTTCTGTCTCTATTTTCAATACTTAAGTCAAAAGTTAATAAATTTAAATCTATGAACGGAAAAATTAATTCTTCTTTAATTTTATTCCATAAAACTCTTGCCATTTCGTCCCCATTAATATCAACTATGGGATTATTGACTACTATTTTAGACATGTGGTTTTAACAGTGTAGATTGATAAAATAGAAAAACGGTTGAAATAAATATTATTCATTACTTTTAAAAATTAATTATTATTGTTTTATTTTATTATTTAATTTAATACATCTTTTAAATAAAAAATAAATAATATTGGAAAATGGAAATTTGGATATATTATAAAATAGAAGCTTATCAATGAAAAATGAATTTAAAATATTGTTTTTTTTATCATCAATAATAGTGGTATTTTATATCATACTCCCTGATTTAGAGAATATCGAAACAGAAAAAAAAAGCCAATCTCAAGCTGTACAAAATAAACAGGCCATTGAAAACATCGCCGAAGAACAAAATAAAACAATCCCGCTTACATTTGATATTGTACGAGTTTCTAAATTTGGGGATGCGGTAATTGCAGGTAAATCAGAACCGAATATATTTATCGAACTCTTAAATAAAAATAAAAAAATTGCCTCTTTTTATTCTGACAATAACGGTGAATGGATTTGGGTCAGTGAGGTTCCACTCTTAGATGAATACCTAGAATTAAGATTAAGGTATATTGATGACAAAAAAAATAACTTTTTTTCAGATCAAACAATTGTGGTTTTAAATGAGAGAAAAAAAAATGTTAAACCGATAATTGTAAAAATTCTATCTAATGAAAACGAGACAATTGATATTCTTAATCTAGACTATGTATCAGATGGTTTGTCTATGGATATGGTTAATTTTTCTAATGGAAATTTCTTTTTGTCAGGTAGAACGATATCTGATCAAAAACTTTTCTTTAAAAACAAAGCTAGTTATGATAAAGAATTTTATTCAGATGAAATTGGCAATTGGAGAATAAGTTTTAATGTGAAAGAAATTTCTAATGATTTAATTGAAATATATACAAAAATAAGAGATGAAGATATCTCATTAACTTTTAATGTTTCAGAATTTAATAAGAAATTGACCAAAAGCTCTAATAAAATAAAAAACAAAAAAATTATAGTTGAAAAAGGAAATAGTCTTTGGAGAATAGCCAGAAAAAGTTATGGTAATGGAATCTTTTATTCCGAGATATATAAAAATAATTTAAAAAAAATTAAGCATCCCGATCTAATATTTCCAGGTCAAGTTTTCAATATTCCAGTTTTAAACAAAAAAATTTCATATGAATAAAAAAAGCGATTTTTTTGATAAGCTGATTGATGCATTTAGAGAATTAGAGTTTATTAAAGAATATATACCTCCAATAAATAGAGCAGGATATCCGTTCATAATTTTATTTTTAATTTTTACAATCATAATATCAATTCTCTCAGATTTCCTAGGATGGATAGGCTTGATTTTAACGATATGGTGTGTATATTTTTTTCGTGACCCCAACAGGATAACCCCAAAACATCCAAATGTTCTGGTTGCTCCTGCAGATGGAAAAGTTCTAAAAATATCACAAGCAGCAGCACCTGAAAACTTAAGTGATGGTAAACGTGAAGATATGAATAAGATATCAATATTTATGAATATTTTTAATGTTCATGTTAACAGAATTCCAGTGAGCGGAAGGGTTGTATGGTTAAAATATGTTCCTGGTGCTTTTTTTAATGCATCACTTGACAAATCTAGCGAAAAAAATGAGAGAATGATTGCTAAAATTGAAATAAAAAAGGATTTATATGTTTATGTTGTTCAGATTGCTGGTTTAATTGCGAGAAGAATTAAATGTGAACTAGAGGAAAATCAAAACGTTAAAGTTGGAGAACGTTTTGGGATTATAAGATTTGGAAGCAGAGTTGACCTTTACCTACCTAAAACCTTTAACATAAGTGTTCTGGAAGATCAAACTATGGTTTCAGGAGAAACTATTGTTGCAGATGCTGAACGTTCTATTAGTAAAATACAAAAAAAATAAACAAAGATAATGAAAAAATTATCACTAAGAAGTTTAATACCGAATTTGTTCACTTTTATATCCTTAACTTTTGGATTGTCTGCAATAAGATTTGCGATAGATGAAAAATATGAGATGGCAGTTTCTCTTATTGTTTTTGCCTCTTTTCTAGATAATATAGATGGAAAGTTAGCTAGATTATTAAAAACAAATTCAGATTTTGGCGTCGAATTAGATTCTTTGTCAGACTTTATAAGTTTTGGAATTGCTCCTGCAATTGTTGTTTATCTTTGGTCTGAATCTCTGTTTTATGAAAGTAGTTGGGCATTTGTAATTTTTTATGCAATATGTTCTTCTTCAAGACTTGCAAAGTTTAATCTTTCAAACTTTGAGAACAATAACGATTTAAAAAAAGTAAAGTTTTTTTCAGGTATTTCTACCCCTGCTGCTGCTGGGTTAACCTTATTACCAATGATGTTTTATTTTAGATTTAATCCTTCAATTAATGAAATATTGATAAAATTTTATTTGTTTATTCCTGCAATTCTTATGATATCAAATATTCCTACATACTCGCTAAAAGGAATAAAGTTTGAAAAAAAGAAGATTTCCTTTTTAATAGTTGTTTTAGCTAGCTTTTTATCTTTGCTGTTAACTGACTTTTGGCTTGCAATGATACTTTTAATAATTGTTTATTTCCTGAGTATTCCATTTGCGGTTTATGAATTCAAAAAGAACTAAAGATTTTTGACTTTTCACCAATGTATATTAAACAAGGTGTGATTATAAGAGTTAGAATAAATGAAATCATTACACCAAAAACCATTGCGTTTGAAAGTTGTATCCACCATTGAGAACTAGGACTTCCGAAATTAACTTCAGCATCGAGAAAATTGATATTAAGACCAATTGCCATTGGAATTAGACCAAAAAATGTGGTTAATGTGGTAAGTAGGACTGGTCTAAGACGTTGAGCTCCAGTCCTAATTATAGCCTCTTTTACTTTCTCTCCTCTTTCACGAAGATTCTTATAAGTATTCAGTAATACTATATTATTATTGACTACAATACCTGCTAAAGCAATTATTCCAATGCCACTCATAATGATACCAAAGGGTTTGTCGGAAATAAGAAGACCAATCATCACCCCGATTGTTGAAAAGATGACTGCACTTAGAATAATAAAACAGTAATAAAAACTATTAAATGTTGCGATTAAAATAATTGTAATGAGAAAAAGGGAAACGAAGAATGCCTTTATTAGGAATTCTTTTGCCTCGGTTTGATCTTCTTCTTGTCCACTAAAGATTATTTGAGAGTTAAAAGTGTTTGATTGTTTCAACCAATCTTTAATTTCATTAACTTTATTATTACTGATTATTCCCTCAACTACATCAAATTTTATTGTCTTTGAGTTTATTGTTTGATACCTAGAAATTTTACCTACTTTTTTTTTTGGCACTCTTTCAACAAATAAACTTAGTGATACGGGACCTATCTCTCCTTCAATTAAAATTTCGTCTAATTCATCTAAGGTCCTAAATTCTCTATCGTATTTAACTACGATATCTATTTCTTCATCACTATCTGATGGCATGAATTCTGTCACTTTTAAACCATGAGTAAGCATTTGAATTGCATTGCCAATGGTTTGGATATCTACTCCGTGCTTATCAGCCTGTTCTCTATCAATTAGAAGTTCCCACTCAATTCCAGGATTATCGATATCAGTATCAATATTCTTCAGCCAGTCCTTAGTTTTCAAAAAACTATAGAGGTTAGAAGTATCAGAAATTAATTTTCTACTATCATTATTTACAATGTATATTTCGACATCTCTATCTTTTGGAGGACCATCTTTTTTTTCAATGAACTCTAGATATATTCCGGGGAATTGATTTGTCTTTTCTTTCAAATCTTTAAGGATAATTTTAGCTTGTGGTCTTTTTTTCCAATCAATTAATTCAATCTTAATACTTCCAATTACATCCTCTGATTCACTCCTTTTTTGCCCTTTAACATGGCCACTTCTTGAATAAATATTTCTTATGTATTCGTTGTCAATAACCTTTTTTTCAATTTTTTTGACAATTTGATCTTTTTCATTTGGAGAAAAATTTCCTCTTGCGTGTATAACTATTTCAGCGTAATCAGGTTCTATTGCAGGGAAATATTCAATTCCTTTTCCAAAACGAACATATAGTAGTTGAATAAAAAAAAGAAAAACCAAAGTAAGTAATAATAATTTTTTAGGATTGTCTAAAGAATATTCTATAATTTTTATGTATTTTGCTTGCAATCCTGTTATCTGATTAAGATCACCTTTCTCCAGTAAATTAAGATTTTTTATATTTTGTTTTGATAGTGTTTTATCAAATCCAAAAATGCCACCAATAGTAGGTATGAAAATTAATGCCATAACTAATGATGACGATAAAACAGCCAAAAGAGTTACTGGGAGAAAAAACATAAATTCACCGGCTACTCCTGGCCAAAAAATCAAAGGAAAAAATGCTGCCAGTGTTGTTAATGTAGATGCAAGAACAGGAATGAACATTTTTTTTGCTGACATAATGAAAACTTTCTGTTTTTCTATTCCTTCACTTGATCTTCTGTTGGCATATTCAACAACAATTATTGCTCCATCAATTAGAATGCCCACAGAAAGAATTAGCGCAAATAGAACAACTACATTTATGGTTACATTAAAGAATGAAAGAACTATCATGGATAAAAGAAATGAAGATGGTATTGAAATACTAACAAGTAATGCAGACTTCCATCCCATAAATATTATTATAATTATTAATACAATTAAAGTAGCTAAAATCACATTATTTTCTAAATCTTTAATCTGATTCTTAATTTTTTCTGACTCGTCCTGAAAAATACCAATTTTTAAATAATCTGGAATTTCGTTTTTGTTGAGTGCTAAAAAACCTTTTATTTTGTCTATTGTTTTAATAATGTTTTCACCAGTTCTTTTAGAGATTTCCAAAATAATTGCGTTTTTGCCGTTGTTTCTTGCAAATCCTACCTTTTCTTTAAACGAGTCTCTTATCTCAGCAACATCTTTAAGTGTGAGGACAGAATTAGTTGTTGACTTAATGGGAATATTTAATAAATCTTTTCTACTTTCTATTAGGCTTGGAATTTTAATATTAAAACTGCCTTTTTCATTTACTAATGTTCCGGCAGGAATCATTAAGTTACTTTGAGCGATAGCTGATAAAACGTCTTTATCTGTAAGTCCGTAATTCTCTACAATTTTAGGATCTACGATAATATTTATTTCTCTTTCATTTTCACCTAATGTGGTAACCTCTAAAACTTCCGAAAACGTTTCGATTTTTTTTTTTAAAAATTTAGCATATTTTTGAATAATTCTATCATCTACATTTCCAGAAATTGCTACAGCTAACACTGGAAATCTAGATAAATTAATCTCAGTAGCTCTAGGTTCATCAGTTTCATCTGGTAATTTACTTTTTGAAATATCAATTTTTACTCTTGTTTCTGATAAGGCCTTATTAGAATCAAAACCTGCATCAAATTCTAAAATAATATTTCCTCCACCAAGAAAAGCAGTAGAAGAAATTTTTTTAACTCCTTCTATTTTTTTTAACTCTTTCTCAATTGGTTTAATAAGTAATCTTTCAGAATCTTTTGGTGAAATACCTTTGTGCGATATTGTAGTGTATATAACTGGCAGACTAATATCCGGATCCGATTCTTTTGGTAAGGTAATATATTTATAAAAACCGAAAAAAATAAAAAAAGTTAAAAAAGTTAAAATAAGTTTTCTTTGGATAAGAATTTTCTCTATCATTGTTTTTTTATAATTATTACTTTTTCACCATCGACCGTAAAATCTTGGCCTTGAGTTATTATTGATAATTTATTCTGTTTCTCAATATTATTTGAATTAATCCAGAATCCATTACCTGTGTCACTTAAGATCTCAATTGGAATAAACTTTACTTTATTATTAACTATTATCTTTATACCAATCTGTCCTTTGCCATTTAATGTTGCAAGTGAGGATGGTATAAAATAAGCTTTACTTGAGGGACCATCAATAATAATTTCGCTGGATAATCCACTAAGTATTTTATTTTCTTTATTTTCAACTCTTACCTGTATTGTAAAACTCCTTGTGGACGGATCCGAGGTTTTTGATATATAACTTACAACTCCTTTTTCAGTTTTATTACCAATTCTTACTAACGCATTCTGATTAATATTTATATTGTTTATTTCTCTCTCATTTGCAGTGGCTTGAATAACTATTGGATCTAGATCAACAATTTTTGCTATTGAATCTCCTTTTTTTACATAATCTCCTAATTCCACAAAACTTTTATCAACCACACTATCAAACGGTATCGAAACTTTCGTATTATTTAATTCAACTTGACTTTTTTCATAAAGTGCCAGTGCATTTTCAAAATTTGTTCTTGATTGACTTAATTTTACCTCTGATCTAAAACCCTTTGTGTAAAGACTTTCAGCGACCTCAAATTCTTTTTTTCTTTGGTTTAATAGAGCTTCCATTTCTTTGACCTTCGCAACTTTGTCTTCTGGATCTATTAATAAAAGAATACTTCCTGCTTTATAAAAAAAACCTTTTTCAAATTGTTTTGAACTTACTTTTCCGTCAACCTGTGCTTTAATAGTTACAACTCTGGATGCTTCACTAAAACCCCGAAGTTTAATCTTTTTTGAAAATTTAGTTTTAGCAAATTCTTTGACCTCTACTTTTTTGGTTAATTCTGTATTAAGTGTTGGTGCAACCTTATTATCTTTTTTAAAAAAAAGAAATACCGAAGCCAACGAGAGCAATACTATCAAGACAATAATTTTCATTTTCTATTTTGTGAAATATAATTCCAAATTTGATTAAATAATTAATTACTAATAAAATAAAGTATAATTAAAAAATTTTTAAATTGAAAAAATTAGTATTCGCAGCAATCGATATTGGAAGTTATAATTGTAGATTGACAATTTTCGAAACACAAGATGATGGTTTTAAAATTCTTCATACTTTTTCTAACGGAACTAATTTAATTAAAAACTTATCATTTAATAATGAGTTCAATGAAAAAAATACAAAAAAAACATTAGATTGTTTAATAAAATTTTCTAAAAAATTAGTCCAATATAAAGTTGATAATTACAGGTGTATTGCCACAGAGGCTTGTAGGCAAGTTATAAACCCAAATTATTTTGTTAATTTAGCAAGGGAAAAAACTGGCCTAAAAATTGAAATAATTTCGTCATATGAGGAAGCTCAGTTGTCATTTAAAAGTTGCTCTGACTATGTGGAAAAAATTGGTCGCAAAGGAATTTTATTTGATATCGGTGGTGGAAGTACAGAGTGTTCATTTTTCAATGATGATATAAATTTGTTTAATACAAAGTCAATTTCATACGGTGTAATTAATTTATCCGAAAAAAAAGAATTATTTGGAAAAGAAATTGTTAATAACGAACTTAATAGTCACTTTACTAATATCTGGAATGAAATTAAAAGCAAAATAGATATAGACATTATCTCCATTGGTTCTTGTAGCACAATAACAACCTTGTGTGCCATTCATCTTAATTTAAAATCTTTTGATTCAAAAAGAATTGAAAAGTTTGAGATGGATAATGAGCAATTACAAGAAGTAATAAATTATATCAAGTCAGAACCAATTGAAGAACTAAAAAAAATACCATGTGTTGGTTCAAAATATAAATTATTACTGAATGGGATAATTATTCTAGAAAGCATGCTTAAGGCCATTCCAATAAAAAAAGTCATTGTAACATTTAAAGGATTAAGAGATGGTATTATGAAAGAGTTTGAATCTTTGAAATGAAAAAAATTAAACTAATAAAAAAACAAAAATCTAGTCAAAGTACAAAATGGATGCAACGCCATTTAAATGACGAATATGTTATAAAATCAAAAGTTGAAGGTTTTAGATCAAGATCTTCATATAAATTAATAGAAATAAATAAAAAATTTAATATTTTTAAAAAATGTAATTCTGTTTTAGATTTAGGTTGTGCTCCTGGTGGATGGTTACAGGTTGCTAAGAAAATGACATCAGAAAAATCTCATATTGTTGGAATTGATAAGAATAAAATTGAAGGAATTTCGGGAATAGATTTCATACAGAATGATATCTTTGATCCTAAAATTGAAAATATTCTGAATAATAAATTTGATTCAAAAATAGATATTCTTATGAGTGATATGTCTCCTAATTCATCTGGAATTAAAAGTGTTGATCATCTAAGAATAGTATCATTAATAGAGAGAGTAGTCGAAATTGCTAAAATAATATTAAAATCAGATGGTTTTTTAATTTCAAAAATATTTCAAGGGGGAGCTCAGGGAGAACTTATACAAATTATGAAAAAAGATTTGCATAATATCAAATATTTTAAACCAAAATCATCTAGAAAAACTTCTTCAGAAACCTATCTAATTGCAAAAAAAAATTAATTATTTGTTTTAAAAATTTTAATATTCGTTTAAATTATTTTATGAACAATTTAATCGAAGCCCTTACTTTTGATGATGTTCTGATAGTACCCTCAAAATCATCTGTCAAACCCTCTGATTCAAGTGTTACGACAAATTTGACTAGATCTATCAAGCTAAATATACCTTTAGTATCTGCAGCTATGGATACAGTAACTGAATCAAATTTAGCAATAAAGATTGCTCAGATGGGAGGGTTAGGAATTATTCATAAGAATCTTGATTTAAAAGAGCAAGCTAATGAAGTGAGCAAAGTTAAAAGATTTGAGTCAGGTATGGTTGTGAATCCAGTTACGATAAATCCAGAATGTTCACTTAACGATGCATTGGAATTAAAGAAGAAATATAATATTTCAGGAATCCCCGTTGTTGAGCCAGTTACAAAAAAATTAGTCGGAATTCTTACAAATAGAGACATAAGGTTTGCAATTAATCTTGAACAAAAAGTAAGTTCTTTGATGACCAAAGAGAATTTAATTACTGTACAAGAAAATATTTCAATGAATAATGCTCAAAAACTTCTTCATGAACATAGAATTGAAAAGTTGATTGTTGTTGACAATCAATATAAATGTGTAGGCTTGATCACAGTAAAAGATATTGAAAAGGCTGAGAAATTTCCACTTGCATCAAAGGACAAATTTGGAAGACTTCTAGTTGGCGCTGCCGTTGGAGTAGGAGACAAAGAAGGCTTAGAAAGAGTAGAGTTATTAGAAAAATCAGGAGTAGACGTGATAGTGGTAGATACAGCCCATGGACACTCAAAAAATGTAATTGATATTTTAAAAAAAATTAAAAAAAAATTCTCACATCTTCAAGTTGTTGTAGGAAATATCGCAACAGCTGAGGCAGCTAAAGATCTAATAAAGGAAGGTGCAGACGCTCTCAAAGTTGGAATTGGTCCGGGTTCAATTTGTACTACAAGGATTGTTGCAGGTGTTGGAGTTCCTCAACTTCATGCAATTTCTGAGACTTATAAAATTGCAAAAAAAAATAATATTCCAATAATTTCTGATGGAGGTATTAAATATTCCGGTGATATTGCAAAAGCAATAGCTTTCGGAGCAGATGTAATAATGATTGGCTCTCTTTTCGCCGGAACTGACGAATCTCCTGGAGAAATCTTTCTATCTAATGGAAGAACATATAAATCTTACCGTGGTATGGGTTCTATTGCTGCTATGGGGAAAGGTTCTGCAGATAGATACTTTCAAGAAGAAATTATGAATAATGATAAATTTGTTCCTGAAGGAGTTGAAGGAAGAGTTCCTTACAGAGGAACGGTTGTAAAGATAATTGAACAATTAATTGGAGGTTTAAAAGCTTCAATGGGATATACTGGTAATAAGAACATAGTTGATTTCAAAAAGAATGTAAAAGTTATTAAAATTACTTCCGCTGGTTTAAATGAAAGTCATGTGCATAGTATTTCAATCACAAGAGAGTCACCAAACTATCAACAGAACAAATGAAAGAATCAATTCTAATTATTGATTTTGGTTCTCAGGTAACGAAATTGATTGCTAGAAGAATTAGAGAAATTGGAGTTTTTAGTCAAATTATTCCATTCAATGAAATAAAAAAGGATTGTGTAGATCTTAACAGTATAAAAGGAATAATTTTTTCTGGTGGTCCTAAATCTGTAAAAGAAAAAAATTCACCAAAAATTAAAAGCTTTATTTACGAACTTGGAATTCCAATACTAGGCATCTGTTATGGATTACAATTAATAGCTAAGAACTTTGGTGGAGATGTAGGTCCTTCAACAGATAGAGAGTTTGGAAAAAGAGAACTGATATTAAAAAAAGAATCACCAATGTTCAGTAATATTATTGCCATCAATGAAGCCCAACAAATTTGGATGAGTCATTCAGATAAGATTTCATCATTACCAAGTTCTTTTGAAAAAGTGGCATCTAGTCAAAACTGTGAGTATGCTGCAATTCAAAACCTAGAAAAAAAAATATTTGGCGTTCAATTTCATCCAGAAGTTGTTCATACTTTTGCTGGCCATAAAATTATAAGAAACTTTGTAAGAAATATTTGTAATTGTAAGGCTGACTGGAATATGAAATTATTTAAAAATAAAATTTTGACAGAAATCAAAAATAAAGTTGGAGATAATAAAGTTATTTGTGGACTATCAGGAGGAGTTGATTCAACAGTAACTGCAGCTCTTATTCATAAAGCAATAAAAAATAATATTATTTGTGTGTTTGTTGATACCGGATTTATGAGGTCCGGTGAAAGAAAACAAATACAAGAATTATTTAATAAAAATTTTCAAATTAAATTAAAAGTAATAGATGCCAGTAAAATCTTTTTTGAGAAGTTAAAGAATGTCAAGGATCCTGAAAGAAAGAGAAAAATAATCGGTAAAGAATTCATCAAAATTTTCGAAAATTTTGCTTTACAACAAAAAAATGTAAAATTTCTTGCACAGGGAACACTTTACCCAGATGTAATTGAATCAAATTCAAAAATTGGAGATACAAATGTTACTATCAAATCACATCATAATGTTGGAGGTTTACCAAAAAAAATGAAGCTCAAATTATTAGAACCTTTGAATGAATTATTTAAAGATGAGGTAAGAGAGCTAGGAAGAGAGTTAAAAATTCCTAAAACCTTTACAAACAGACATCCATTTCCAGGCCCTGGTTTGGCAATTAGATTACTGGGTAAAGTGAATAAAAAAGATATCACTATCTTGAGAGATGCTGATAAAATATTTATTCAACTGATCAAAGATGAAGGTTTATATGATGAAATATGGCAAGCTTTTTGTGTTATACTTCCAGTAAAAACCGTTGGTGTTATGGGAGACAGAAGGACATATGAAAAAATTTGTGTTTTAAGAGCAGTTACATCCGTAGACGGAATGACCGCAGAAGCATACAAGTTTAAGAGTGATTTTATAGAAAAGTGTGCTAGTGAGATTATTAATAAAGTGCCGGGAATAAATAGAGTATGTTATGATTATACTTCAAAACCACCTGGTACCATAGAGTATGAATAAGTAAGATTTATAAAATGATAAATGGAGATAACAAGTTATCATTTTTTAATCGAATTTATTATTTCGCACAATGTGTTTTAAATCATAAAAAAGGTTCGAATTTTTATTTAAAGACTCTCACTCCTAAATTATCCATTAAAAATTTACAAACTAATAAACTAAGTCCTTCAAGATTGTTATGTGATGCTTTTTGGAATACTATTGATTTTAAATTTTTAGCAAAGCAATTAAATGCAAAATTAAATATTATTGATTTAGGATGTGGAAAAGGTGATTATGGTAATTTCATTAGGAAATTAGCAGATAAATCGTTTGATTCTTACACTGGATTAGATATTTACAAAGATGAAAAATTTCCATCTTATTTTCAACACATAAAATCTAAGGCAGAGGATGCTTATAAATTTTTAAAGAAAAATCACAATTTTATAATGAGCCAGTCGGCTTTAGAACATATTGAATCTGATTTTGATGCAATTAAAAAAATTACTAAAGTGCTTATTAAAAATAAAGAACCATTTATCCAAATTCATATGGTACCGTCTGCTTCTAGTTTGTGGTTATATTTGTGGCATGGTTGGAGACAATACTCAAGAACAAATCTTTCCTTATTAGCCGAAAGATTAATTGATGACTTTCCCCTAAATATTGCACTTGTCCCAATTGGAGGTAAAAATACATTCTTGACACATTTTCAAAATATTACTTTGCCATATTATACTGATAGAAAAATCAGAAAATATGGCTGGCATATCAGGAAAGGCGCTACTGATAGGATTCTAAAATCAGTTCTTTTGGACTTGAATTGTAATAAAGAAAAAATGAATTCTTTTTGGGCATTTGTAATTTCAAGTGAGTCAGTTGAATTGCATTTCAAAAAAATTAAATAAAAAAAGAATATATGAGAACAATAATTTATTACATTTTATTACTTTTGATCTATAAGTGATGTCTTTGTTTTTAAGAAGTCATTGATTTCTTTTAATGGGTGAAACCAGTTATTTAATTCTTTTTGTTTGAACTTTTTAACACATTTGTAGAGAACCCCATGATTTTTTTCATTCCATTTGGGGTCATAGATTTTAGAAAGTAAAAGAAGAGTTTTAACATCTAATAATGCTGATAAATGTACAAGAGATGTGTCTACAGAAACTACAAAGTCCATTTTGGATAAAAAGAATGCTGTATCAGTAAAATCTTCTAAGAAACTATCCAAATTATGAAGATTATCAATTTGGTTAATTATTTTATAATCATCGATATTAGATATTTTTTGTAAAACAAAGAAACTAATATCTTTATTACTTAATATTTTTTCAAAAAATTCTAGTCTAACTGATCTAAAAGAATTTCTAGTTTGACTGGATCTACCACTCCATGCAATGCCAACTTTAAGTTTTTTTTCTTCTATTAATCTATGAATATTTTGAGGATATTTTCTAATATTTTTGACAGAATTTACTTTTTTTAATTTTAAGGGCGTTCTGTTAATGTTTGATTTATAAAAAAGAAAAGGCAGACTCATACTAAAAACTTTATAGCTAAATGATTTCAAATCATTTTCTGTGATAATTTTTTTTATTTTAACTTTTTCTAATCCAGAGATATTTTGAATTAAATCAAATAATTTTTCATTTATTAAATATGTTATATTAAACCCTAATTTTTGTAATCTAGCAATGTAATGACAAGCCATAAGTTGATCACCGAACCCCTGTTCTCCAATGATGAGAATATTTTTTTTCTTATCTATTAAGTTTAGATCTGTTACCTCGATAAGGTGATTTTCTTTATAATTTTGATGTAGTAGTAAACATCTTTCTTTATCCCTCTCTTCATATAATGATAAGCCTTTAAAGTAATCACCTGAGGTTTGTTCTAACATGGAGAGATTCAACTTACCCCACTCAGATGTTTTATCAATTTCTAGAGTTTTTTTATAAAATTTTTTTGCTAGTTTAAATTTATTAGATTCATAATAAAAGAGACCGAGTGCACAAGTAACATTTGAATTTTGGGGATTTATTTTATATGCTGTTTCGAAACACATAAAAGACATTTCAAAATCAAGATTCTTGAGATGAGCAAATCCAAGTTCTACCCATATGTTGGAATCATGAGGATGGTTTTCTAAGAGTTTACTAAATAGGTTTATTCCTTCAATCAAATCGCCTTGTGAGTATAAAAGATATGGCTTTGAATTAAGAATATCAGTATAACTATTTTTGTAAAAGGTCTCCATATTTCTATTAGTTCAAATATTATGCCAAAAATCACTTTAAATCCTTTACTTTAAAGTTATTAAAGTGTTAGTTTTGTGTGAATTTTTAGTGCCAGATCTTTGCTCCAGATGAGACTTTTTTCCTAATACTGGCATAATTATTGCTCAATATTATACGATAAAAGTAATATAATTAGGATAAACCAATACAAAATTAATCTATTAAAACTTGTTAATTACTAAGGTATATTTATGAAAGCTGTTATTCTAGCAGGCGGATTTGGAACTAGAATTTCTGAAGAGACCCATTTGAAACCAAAACCAATGATTGAAATTGGTGGAAAACCAATAATTTGGCATATCATGAAACAATACTCGCAGCATGGTATAAATGATTTCATAATCTGTTGTGGATATAAAGGATATTTAATCAAAGAATACTTTTATAATTATTCATTACATTTAACCGATATTACAATCAATACAAAAAATAATCAGACATGGTTTCATGACAACTATGCAGAAGACTGGAACGTAACACTTGTTGATACTGGTGAAAATACAATGACTGGTGGAAGATTAAAAAGAATCTCAAGGTATTTGGACAATGAAGAGGATTTCTGCTTTACCTACGGAGACGGTATCGGTGATATAAATATTTCCAAAGCAATTAACGAACATAAAAAGAACGGAAAATTAGCTACAGTCACGGCAACTCAACCTCAAGGAAGGTTTGGTTCGCTTTCATTAGATAAAGGTGAAATAAAAAGTTTCAAAGAAAAGCCAGCTGAGTGGATTAATGCAGGGTTTTTTGTGCTAAAAAAGAAAGTTATTGATAGAATTGATGGTGACAATTGTGCATGGGAAGAAAAACCCATGGAAAGTCTGGCATCTGAGGGTCAATTTTCGGTTTACTTTCACAATGGATTTTGGCAACCAATGGATACATTAAGAGATAAAATTAAATTGGAAAAATTATGGAATAATGGTGACGCTCCCTGGAAAACATGGTCATGAAGAATTCCTTTTGGAATGGAAGAAGGGTTTTAATAACTGGTCACACTGGTTTTAAAGGTAGTTGGCTAACCTTATGGTTAAAAAATTTGGGAGCAAGTATTTGTGGTTATGCTTTAAAACCTGAATCTAAGAAATCTCTTTTTTACGAAGCAGATGTTTCGAAAGGTATAGAATCAAATTTTGCAAATATTCTTAATTATAAAGTTTTATGTGAAAAAATTCACAATTTTTCACCAGAAGTTGTTTTCCATCTTGCTGCCCAACCATTAGTGAAAAAGTCTTATCTATTTCCGCAAGATACTTTTTCAACTAACATTCATGGTACAATAAATTTATTAGAATCATTAAGAGGCTGCAAAACAATAAGGTCAGTTGTTGTTGTAACAACAGATAAAGTTTATAAAAATAAAGAAAGCCAAGAGGGGTATAAAGAGACCGATACACTTGGTGGTTTTGATCCATATAGTAGCAGTAAAGCTTGTTGTGAAATTATAACAAATTGTTACAGATCTTCCTTTTTTAAAAACAAAAATTTAAAAATTGGAATTGCCACCGCTAGAGCTGGGAATGTAATAGGTGGAGGCGATTATTCAGAGAATAGATTAGTACCGGATATATTTAGGTCAATAGAAGAAAAAAAAGCAATAAAAGTCAGAAATATAGGTTCTACCAGACCGTGGCAACATGTTTTGGAGGCATTAAATGGATATATAACTCTGGCAGAGTCACTTTATCATAATCATAAAAAATATTCTGAAGCCTGGAATTTTGGACCAAGATCTCAAGACTGTAGAAAAGTTAAATGGGTACTGAGTGAGTTTCAAAAAAAACATAATTTTGATATTATTGATATTTCTAATCATAGTAATGATTTTGAATCAAAAGCTCTAAATCTGGATATTTCTAAATCTCTTAAAAACCTAAGTTGGAAGCCATATTTACCAATTAATGAAGCAATACAACTTACTTCGCAATGGTTTAAACAAAAAGAAGGTGGAAGATTACCATCACAAATTATTAACGATCAAATAAATTATTATCAAGAAAAAATAAATGGTAATTTAAGTTAGTCTAACCTTAAGTTACTTAAGACTATTATAAAACTTAACAGTTTTCGTAATTGAACTCTCAAGAGATGTAAAAACTCTTAAGTTATTCTTTTTTGCTAAATTTATGTTAGGAACGTATGCAGTTGATAAAAATTGTGGTTTATTTTCAGTTAAAATCTGAATATTTCTTTTAGTAATTTTTTTTACTAAACAAGCCACTTCATATAATGAATAAGCCTCATCTGATCCGACGTTTATGGTGAGAAATCTTTTTTCACATATTAAAATTTTTAACAACCAAATAACAAGATCAGATGTATACATATAACTTCTAACTGAAGATCCATCGCTATGAATTACAATATCTGAATTCGTAGTTGCGGATTTTATAAAGTTACCTATTGCAAAGTGAGTGTCGATTGGAAGCCATGGGCCAACAAATGAAAAGCATCTGGCAATTTTAATCGTTTTTTCATTTTTTTCTGTTGCCCAATAATTACAAAGTAATTCTGCAGTTTTCTTAAAAATACCGCTGGCATCGTTAAAATTTGAGGAGTCCAAGTAAAATCCAGAACTTTCGATAATTTTTGTAAAGTTTTTTGAAGGCTGTTTTCCATATACTGAACCTGAGGAAATATAAAGAATATTATTAATTTTTTTTTTATTAGCAAAATCTAAAATGTTTTTAGTACCCTTAATTATCACTTCCGATAAATTAAAAATATTTTGGTGTGCTTCAATGGTGGCTTCAGTAGCACCATGTATAATATGAGTAAAATCATTTTCATTTGTCGAAAAATTAATAATATTTCCTTCAATAAAAAAAAGTTCTTTATAATTTCTTACCTCAGGAAACTTATTTATAAACCTAGTTGGATTTCTTGATAAAACAAAAATTTTGATATTTAAATTTAATGATACATTTAAATGTAAAAGGCTACTCAAAATAGACTTTCCAAAAAATCCTGTTCCCCCAGTTATCAATATTTTTGCATTTTTAAGCTTTACAATTGATGTTTTTAATTCAGATAGAACAAAATTTAAATCATCATTACAAATGTTAAAAATACTGGGTTTCTCAGGCTTCACAAAGATTAGTATGGCATTATAATTGCAGCAAATAAACACTTTTTAAACAAATTAAATGGACAAAATAAATTATAATCAAGAATCTCTAATAAATAATTTGGAAGAAAAAAAATTTAAATTTAGAGAATTAAATTTTAAAAAAAAAAAAGATACTCTTTCATATCTTTTATTTGATTATCTTTCAAAAATTGGAACAAAAGCTGTTTTTCTTGTTCCTGGAGGTGGAAATATGTTTCTTGTTGATGCAGTAGGAAGACATCCAGATATAAAATGTATTTGCACTCATAATGAACAATCTGCTGTAATTGCTGCAGAAGCATATTCAAGACTCAATAAAGGGATAGGGGTTGCATTAGTAACAACTGGTCCAGGTGCTACCAATTCAGTAACAGGTATAGCAGGTTCATGGATTGATTCTATTCCTCTTTTAGTCATTTCGGGGCAGGTTAAAACTGATGATATTAATTTTGAAAAAAAACTGAGGCAAAAAGGTCCACAAGAAGTTGACATAGTTTCGATGGTTAAAGGTATAACCAAACATTCTGAAACAATTACAGATCACAAGAATTTTCTAAAAAAACTTAGCAAAATTATAAATCTCTCAAAAAATGGAAGGCCAGGACCATGTTTGATAGATATACCTCTAGACATTCAATCTAAAAAGGTCAAGATACCTCTTGACTACAAATCTTTCCTAGAGAATGAAAAAATTGAAGTTAAAAAACAAATACCGGATGATTTAATTCATAAGATTATAAAATCAAAGAAACCACTTTTTTTGATGGGACATGGTATTAAAAGTTCAAAATCAGAAAAATTAGCCATAGAATTGATAAAGCACTCAAATATTCCTGTATGTGTTACCTGGCCAATGATAGACCTTCTAGCATTTAATGATCCTCTTTACGTAGGAAGACCTGGAGTAGTTGCAAAACGAAACGCTAATTTAACAATACAAAACTGCGATTTATTAATTAGTATTGGAGCAAGATTAGATAGAATTGTTACGGCTTTCAATTCAGATAATTTTGCAAAAAATGCAGAAATTTATTGTATTGATATTGACAAGGCTGAACTAAAGAAGCATCCAAAGAGATTTAATAAATTAAAATTTGATTGTAAATACTTCTTGTCAGATTTATTGATCAAGCTAAAGAATCACAAATATAATAATAACAATACAAAATGGATAAATTTTTGTAAAAACCTCAAAACAAAGTATGGCAAAAGTGAATCGAGAAAAAAAAAGAGTATGAGTATTTATAATACTGTAAATTTTTTGTCAAAAATAATACCATCTGATAGTACCATTGTTACAGGAAGTTCTGGTTTATGTATTGAAGTTTTTTACACACATTTTGAAAATAAAAAGAATCAAAAAACATTTCTCACAACAGGTTTAGGTTCAATGGGTTATGGATTTCCAGCTTTAGTTGGCGCTAGTTCACAAATTAAAAAAAAATTATTTTTATATGAAGGTGATGGAAGCGCGATGATGAACCTTCAAGAGTTACAAACTTTAAAAACAAACAATTGTAAAGCAAAAATTTTTCTCATAAATAATCAAGGTTATGTATCTATAAGAAATACCCAAAAAAATTATTTTAAAGGAAGATTTATAGGAATTAACAAAAAATCTGGAATGGAGACCTCCTCTATATCAAAAATTGCTAAGGCAATCGGTATCAAATCATATGTTATAAAGAAATATTCTGATTTTAATAAAATCAAAGAGACATTAAATAAGGATGAACTTATTATTTATGAAATTTTTGTAAATAAGGACGAAAAATTAGTTCCTAAATGTTCAGCATACAAATTGGATAATGGGGCAATGGTTTCATCACCAATAGAGGATATGACACCTTTAATAGAGATTGAGGAATTAAAAAAACTTATCCCAGGTCCAATTGATCAGAGATCATATTCAATGAGAGAGGTAAGAAATGAAACAACTTAATCAAAACTTTAATAATCTACCTAAGGATAGAATTGCGGAATTTTGTATTTGTTGTGGATCGAAAAAATTAAAAAATAGTCCTGCAGTTTTAATGCCTTTTGTGGCTGAACGAGTCTTCAATTGGAGGCAAATTAAAATAGATAAAACCTGGGGACTTAAAACAATAAAAAACGGTCAGACATATTCTATATGTAACACGTTATTATGTAATGAATGTAATTTTTTATTTTTAGATATTAGATTTTCAGACAGAGAACTTTCAAATCTTTATACTAACTACAGAGGTGTTAAGTATACTAAACTCAGAGAGAAACACGAAAAGGATTATAAAAAAAGAAATAAAGATTTAATTAAAGGCATAACTTATTTAGACGATGTAGAGAAATTTATTTCGAAAAACATAAAATTACCAGCATCTATATTAGATTGGGGAGGTGATACTGGAAAAAATACACCTTTTAAAAATCATAGTAAAAAAATTCATATTTATGATTTAGGAAACTCAAACACTGTAAGAGGGACAAAAAAAATAAGTAAAATAGATTTAAAAAATAGAAAATATGAATTAGTTATATGTAGTAATGTGCTTGAACATGTTTCTTATCCATCTGAGACACTTTTCGATATAAAAAAACATATGAGTTTAAAATCATTACTTTATATTGAACTTCCTTATGAAAAACTGATTATGGAAATTGAAGATAAAAAAAAAACATACAAAGATAAGAGACATTGGCATGAGCACGTGAATTTTTTTTCAAAAAAATCAATATTAAAATTATTAAAAAAATGTAAACTTAAAATAATTGATTTTAGAAAACTTGATGTGCCTGAAGGAAATTTCTCACTTATGCAAATTATTTGTAGAAAGGATTTAGACCAATAAATCAATGAGACCTCGAAGAATTTATAGGACACCGACAACAGTAGATCTAGAAATTACAGATATTTGTAATGAAAAATGCGTCTATTGTTTTAATTTTGATAGGGATCTTTCAATGGGATCCCTGAAACTTGATAAAGAAAAAATAGATCATTTAGTCAGACAATTTGTAAATTTTGAAGTTTTTCACGTTATATCGTCTGGTGGGGAAGCCTTTGCTAACTTTGAAATGCTATTGTATCTTAATGAAAAGCTCAAAGAAAATAATATTTCAACTTCAATTAACAGTAATCTTTCCATTAAAGCAAAGAGAATAGAGAGGTTACAAAGATTATTTGACTCCGGATGTGATCACATTTTAACAAGTTTACCTTCCTATCTATCTGATGTAACAAATAAGCTAGTTAACAGTAAAAATGCATTTGATAGAATAACAAGTGGAATTGAAGATGCTGTGAAAATAGGATTTAGGGTTAGTGCTAATATGGTTGTACATAATTCTAATAAAAATCAAGTTTATTTGACGGCGAAACTTGCCAGTGAATTGGGATGTCAGAGAGTTTTTGCTACACGAATTGTTGGTCCTGATTACGAAACTGAGGTAGATTATGATAATACAAATGATGAAAATCCTAATATATTATCAAAAAAATCAGCATTAGAGTGTTTGGATCAACTTATAAAAGCTAGAGACGAATTTGGAATTGATGTTAGCACTATAGTAAGCTATCCACTTTGTTTGCTCGGTGATCTCCAAAGGTATGCAGACTTTGTAGGAAGAGGTTGTCCAACTCAAAGAGGTCATAGATTAAATATCCTGCCTAATGGAGACATTAGATCGTGTGTACATCTTTCGTCAGAAAGGTTGGGGAATGTCTTTAATGATGAAATTGATTTATCTGAGCAGTATAAAAAACTTAGAAACTGGCATGATGGATCATTAGCTTTTAATGAATGTAGAAAATGTGATTATAAGTATGTATGTAATAGTGGGTGTAGGGTTGACGCTAAGGCTTATTCGGGCAAACTAAATGGAAAAGATCCGTTGATGGTTGGTCCGATTATTAACGGAAAGATTCATGGTAAATCACTTAGGAATTTTGTTCCATTTAAAATTACCTACGACAAAAAAACAAGAGAAATTATACAAACGAGTGATTTTATAGTTAATGAAGGGGCTAGATTTAGATATGAAGATAATTTTTATTTATGTAGCGTTAAATATGGAAATATAATTGAAATTGATTATGATGTTGCAAAATTTCTTATAGAGAAACAAAAGTCAAATCTTTCATTCAATCTAACAGAATTTGGTGAAGCAAGAATTCAAATTATGATTGATTACTTCTGTAAAGATTTAATTAGAAGTGTTGACAACAAATTGAATGAAATGAGAAATAAAAATTTATTAAAAAAAGGCCTTGGCATTGACCCCAATAATCTTCCAGAATATGACCAATTTATTTTTAAGTAATTTATTTATATAACACCTTTAATTCTAATTGTTGGATCACTTAAGTTCTCAAAAGTTTTTTTATACTTGGAAGATACAATTGAGCTTTGAAAAATTTTTGCAGCTTCACTGTAAATACTGTTATCCCAATATTCAAACAAAGGAAAAGGAAAAGTTTTAGGTATTTCTTCCATATAGAAATTCATAAATTTAAGTGCATTATTTTGTTTAAAATTAGGCAAAGTGAATTTTTTATTTTTAATAAAAAAGTTAATTTTTTTAAAATAATCTGTCGAACTTTTTGGATCATATTGAATATTTTTACCCCACGCAGCGCCCTTTCCACCAGAAACTACTGGTTTTTTCTTTACAACCATTTCCCAACCTATGTCTGAAGAATACACTAAACCTAAATCAGCTATATCTATTAAACCATATGTATTTATTGATGTTTGACTTGGTAGTATAACAAAATTGTCTGCAAGCTTATCAAAATAATTATTGATATATCTTTCACATGACATGTTACAATTTGTTAATTTTTCGGCTGGATGAGGTCTAATAATAATATTACAGTTCTTTTTTGGAATTAAAAATTCTATTGTTTTTTTTAACCAATCAAAATGAGATTGGAATAAGTAATTTGTTTTTCTAGTTAGAACAGTTGTATCAAATGAGAGATTAGTAAGAATTAAGATTGTGTAGGAGTCTTTTTTTAGAAATAATTTTTTATAAATTATTTCTTTTTTTAGGGGATCTTCGGAGTGAAAATTTAAGAAGACATTTTTTTTATAAAATTTCTTTTTTGAAACTCTATCAATCGTAAAATAAGATTTACGAATTTTATTGTTTCTCATTCTCTTCCAAGCTTCATCAATATTTAAATTATTAAAAGGAGTATTTTTTGAAATTATAATACTGTTTTTGTCATTCCTGTATCCGTAACAAGTTATAGTTTTATTTAGTTCCTTAAGAATTGAAAATGCCACGCCGTATTCTGCCCATGATCCACTATCAATTATATGATTATCAAATCTATTTCTTTTGATAAATGATTTAAATTTAACAGCAAAATTCAAATTTCTTTTTTGAATTTTCTCAAATATCTTTTTATTTTTGTTATTTTTTTCATAAAGAGGATTTTTCAGAATTCTCTGAATATCCTCTTCAGTCTGACGATAAATTTCCTTTTTTAATTTTACAGAAATATATAGATTCTTGTCAGTAAAATCTTTTTTGTATTCAACATTAATTTCATTATTCTTTATAACTTTGAGTAATGATGAAAACGTTCTTTCAGAACTTATTTCATTGTATTCTTCTTTTAAAGATTCACCAGAATTTTGTATAAATAAAGTAACTTTATGACCAAGTTTTACTAGAACATGAGCAATAGAGCAATTAATTATAAAGTCATTAGAATTGGTAGAAAGTACTAGAAGTCTTTTTTTTTGTTTGGATTTGAGACATTTATTATGATTGAATTTTTCTAGAAGTTTAAAATACCTATTTAATGACATAACTTATATAACTTGAATAGGGTAAAGTCTTTATGATGTTTGGTTTATTAGTGAAAAATTCATCAATAGCTTTGTTTGCACCAGGAAAGGCACCATAATCGTCCAAGATCACCACCCCGTTTTTTACTAAATGAGGATAAAGAATATCTAGGCAGAGTTTAGTAGGTTCATACGTATCTACATCAATATGTAATAAAGAGATTTTTAAATGTTTATTTTCTTTTATAAACTTTGGAAGTGTTTTTAAAATATTTCCTTTTATTAAATCTAAATTATCATCAACCCCTAATTTTTTATAAATTCTTAATAATTCCTCTTTTTCAATAGATTGATTGCCAGCTTCATTAGTAAAACTTTTCAAATACTTTTTATCATCGGATAAACATTTTTTAGGGAATTTTCCAAAAGTATCAAATGCTATTATCTTTTTTGATGATGAGTGTCCATAAAGTGCTCTTAGTTTTACGAATTGAGACAAAGAAGATCCTTTAAAAACTCCACATTCAATTATTTCACCTGGGATAGCTTTTATTTTATTAAATAACTCAAATCTGCTAATTAGCTTACCAATTCTTTCTACAGGTGCAGAAAGCATGTACGCGTTTTCGTAATCAAAATTATTTTTTATATTAACTACTTTTTTTTTCATTTTACTAGTCTTAATTTATCCCTTATTTTTTTTTCTGAATCATAAACTTTCTTAATTCCATCGCCCAAAGATTTTTCCAAAACTCTGATATCTCTGACTAATTTTTTCAAGCCTGTAGGCTCAAGAGATGCAGCTTGATCAGTACCCCACATTGATCTGTCCAAGGTAAAGTGTCTTTCAATAAAACAAGCACCTAAAACGCATGCAGCCAAGGTAGTTTGAATTCCAAGCTCATGTCCAGAATAACCAATGGGATGGTCAAACTCTTCAATGAATTTTGGGATTACATTCAGATTAAGTTCCTCAGATTTACAAGGATATGCACTAGTAGAATGTGCAATCAGCAACTTTGTATTACTTAAAATTTCTTCTGCTTTTTTTATTTCCTTCATAGTAGACATTCCAGTTGAGAGAATTATAGCTTCTTTTAATTTAGAGTGTTCTTTTAAAAGTATGTTATCAGTTAAAGAAGCAGATGCAATTTTGTAGGCAACAGGATTAAAATATTTTATAAACTTTAGTGAGTCTAAGTCCCAGCAAGAAGCAAACCAGTCTATTCCTTTTTTTTTACAATATTTATCAATGAATATATAATCATCACTAGATAACTCAATTTTTTCCCTATACTCCAAGTAAGAGATTCTTCCCCATGGGGTATCTCTTTCAATTGATTTTTGTTCTTCGGGAACGCAAATTTGAGGAGTTCTTTTTTGAAATTTGACCGCATTAGCACCTGCTAAATGGGCCTCATCGATAAGCTTTTGCACTAATTTCATATCACCATTATGATTAATGCCAATTTCAGCAATAACATATATTGGATTGGATTTACCAATTTTATGTTTACCAATTTTAATCATTTACATTAGATAATATGATATTAGTTAATTCTCTAATAGCTCCATTACCTCCATTTTTTTTCAAAACGTGATCGACATTTTCCTTAATTAAACTTTCTGCATCATTAGGGCAAAAACTTACACCAACTTTTTGAATGCAATCAATGTCATTGACATCATTTCCTATAAAAATAACATCTTCATAAATAAGATTATTATTTTTTAACCAGTCATCTAGTATTTCTATTTTTTTACCATTGGTTTGAATACATTCAATATTTAATTTTGTCGCCCTTTTTTGAACCACGCGATTTCGTTCACTTGAAAGAATTAACAATTTGATATTTAAATTTTCTTTTAATTGTTTTAGCCCCATTCCATCGCTTCGTGAACACAAAACTAATTCATTACCATCTGAATCTAAATAGACTTTATTATTAGTATGTACTCCATCAAAATCCATTATCAATGCTTTTGGTTGGTTTATAATTATTTTATTTTTAATAATAATATTTTTTAAATAAATTTCTGCTATTTCTGCATCTTGATAATCATTAATGTCTAACACCTTCTTTTTGTCTATTAAGAATGGTTCACACTTACCGCAAAAACGATACTTATCTTTCAAAAAACTTTTTGTCCTCATAATATAAATTGAACCAGCTTCTAAATATTCTAATGGTCTTTTTTGTCTCATCAATCTTTTCCTTTGATCATGATTGATTCCTACAAACTTTTTATTGTTTTTTTTCCAAATAAAACCATCAAAAGACGTACATGCAAAGGTTGAATCAAGCTTATTTTTATTCAAATATTTTATTCCTTTTTCTATATCACAAAACGATATTAAGGGAGATGTACATTGTAAAAAAACAATAATATCCGGATTAATATTTTTTTTTTTATAATATTTTAGTGTATGAAGAATTGCGCTTTCAGACGATGAGTAGTCACTACTAATTTGTTTTGGTCTTTCAACAATATCTACACAAAACCTTTTTGCAAAATCTTTGATTTCATTATCATCTGTTGATACAACTATCTTATCTACTGATTTAACTTTTTTTGACTCCTCTAATGTCCATTGTAATAAAGGTTGTTTATTTACAATGTAAAGATTTTTTTTTTTAATTGATTTTGATCCACCTCTAGCAGGAATTATAATAAAAATATTATTTTTTTTTCTCAATATTATTTCTCTTCTTTTTATCTTTTATTTATTTCATAATAATAGATTTCTATTTAAACAATTATTTTTTTTTAGAAAAAATATATTCTGAAACTGAATCTACTACATAATCAAGCATTTGATTATCTGAGCCAGGAAAAACGCCTAACCAAAAAGTATCAAATAGAATTTTTTCTGTATTTTCTAATTTCCCTGAAACTTTATAAGTTTGACCAATCATATAAGGTTGTTTTAAAATATTTCCTGCAAATAAAAGTCTTGAATGAATATTTTTTTGCTCTAGGTATTTAATTAATTCATTTCTGTTAAAATATTTGCTATTTCTAATGGTCAATGGGAACCCAAACCATGAAGGTTCAGTATTAATTGTTTTTCTTGGTAAAATAAAAAATTCTTCTAGATCTTTAAATCTTTTTTGCAAATAATTAAAATTGTAGTTCCTTTTTTCAATAAAATTATTAAGTTTTTTTAGCTGTCCTAAACCACATGCTGCTTGCATATCTGTAATTTTAAGATTAAATCCTAAATTTGAATAAATATATTTATGATCATAACCTTCTGGAAGATTTCCAAGTTTCCAGCAAAATCTTCGTCCACATGAGTTGTCTTTACCTGGAGCACAAAAACAATCTCTACCCCAATCTCTAATTGATTCTGCAATTTTCTTTAATTTGATATTATTGGTAAAAACTGCGCCTCCTTCTCCCATTGTAATGTGGTGAGCTGGATAAAAACTTAAAGTACCAAAGTCTCCAAAAGTACCAACATATTGACCGTTAAATTTTGAACCGAGTGCGTCACAAGAATCCTCAATTAGCCATAAATTATATTTTTTGCAAATTTTTACTATAGTCTCTAAATTAAACGGATTTCCGAGAGTATGAGCAAGCATTATGGCCTTAGTTTTTTTTGTTATTGCACTTTCTATTTTTTCTTCGTCAATATTGTAATTTCCCATTTTAACATCTACAAAAACTGGAACAGCCTTATATAAAAGTATTGGATTAATTGTTGTTGGAAAACCTGCAGCGACAGTAATCACCTCATCTCCTGCTTTGATTGCTTTTGAACCAAGTTTAGGTGAAGTAAGACTAGCAAAAGCAATTAAATTTGCTGAAGATCCTGAATTCACAGTTAATAAATAATTTGTATTAAGAAATGCAGACAATTTCTTTTCAAACTCCAAGTTAAATCTTCCGGTAGTTAAATGACCATCCAAAGCTGCATTAACCATATTAACTGTTTCTTCATGATCTAAAACTTTTCCAGAAACTAGGACTTTATCAAATCCTGGAGTAAAAGATTTTTTTGCATATTTAATATTCGAATAATGAATTACTAAATCTGAAATTTTCTTTCTTATGTCATCTAAGTGTTCCATTAACTAATCTAAATTAATTTGAAATGGAAAGTTTGGAATCTGGATGATATTAGTAAGACTATCAAATAAATCTACTCTAATCTTCTCTGAAAAGTTATTAGATACATAAATTTGTAGATAATTAATACACATTGTTACTTTAAGAATAAGATCTTTTCTGTCCTTAATATCTTTGAGAAAATTTTCAGTTTTTAGTAATCTACATAAATTGTTTGTGAGAATGTTTATATGACTATTTATTTCATCTGCATCAGTGCTTGTATGAACGTAATGAGGTAAAGATTTAAAAGTTGTAAATATTAAATGATCCCATAAATAATATGTTTGATATCTGAAAAAAGAAAGACTTAAGCTCTGTGGTTTGAGAATTTTTAGATTTATTAGATTCTCAATATCATCAATTACATGGAAATATCTCCATATCATGTTTTCTTCCAACCATCTTTTCTGTGTTTCTTCTGTCTGAGATTCGTCTTGGGTTTCAACCAAACCAATATCATAGAACAATCCTTTTTTATCATGAGAATGTTTTAGAATTGATGCTGAATGAGGGTATGCCGAAGTTATTGAATCTTCAACATTATTATATTGAGTTTTAACAGATTGAGCAAAATCATCAAAAACCTTTTTAAAAGTTTGACCTTTTAAAATAATACTCGAAATCCAACCTAACATTTCATGATATCCAAACCTATTACAAAGATTAAAGACTTTATCAATATATACTTTGGAGGTATTTTTAGATCTTTTCTTTTCACAAATACAAATAAACTCTAGATCGTTTGTATAATTTTTTTTCAAACACTCAAAGATTTTTTGAAGTGAATTATCCTCTGATAATTTATCATCATCTCCCATAAACCAAACCCATTCAATATCTGGGGATATGATTTTATTAAGATAAAATATATTAGGTTTGATGAACTGATTCTCAGGTTTATTATAAATTTTTAAATTACTTCTTTTTTGAGTCTCTTTTTCTAAAAATTCACTTGTTCCATCAGTAGAAGCAATATTTGAAATAAATAAGGACAATTCTAAATCTTTACAAAAAATTTGATTATCTATCGAATTCAATAAAACTTTTAGTCTTTCTAGTCTGTTATATGTAGGAATTGCAATTGCAAGTTTAATTTTATTCATTTTTTTCTTTGCTAAAATTTAATAACATAAATTTACAGCAAAAGTTATGCCACACTTGCCTAATTAGAATAATACAATTTTCTTCAATCACTTAACACTGATCTCTAATAATTTAAAATAAGGTTAAAGTTTATCAGCTAAATTATTAATGATACTTTTCCATTCTCTTTCATTATTTTGCCTTAAGAGTTCAACAGATTGATACCACTCTGTTTTTTTTTCTTTTAAGCCCCATCTCCAGTCAGGAACGTTTGAAATTAGAACTTTGGTTGGTGTGCCAATTGTACCTGAGATATGAGCTAAGGAAGTATCCACAGTTATTACCTCATCTAATCTAGAAACTATGATTGCAGTATCTATCCAGTTACTTATGAGCTTATCACATAATATGACATTTTTAAATTTTCTCAGCAAATCACGTTCCTTTTTAGAAATTTCTTTGTCTATAACTAAAAAAGTAATTTTCTTATTTTTAAAAATTCTACTAAAAAGTTCTAAATCAATAGATCTTGATTCATCAAATAGGTGTTTTTTATTACCCTTCCAGGACACACCAATAATTCTACCTTTTTGTTTAAACTTTCCTAATTTTTGAATGAGCTCTTCTTTATTTTTTTCTATTTTTTTAAAATTAAACTTAATAGGTGCAGGAGGTTTATCTATCAGATCAAGAATAAAAGGCAAATTGAGTACAATTGTTTTAAAATCAAAATTTTCTATTTCTTTATTATCAATTTTTTTTATAAATCTTATTTTTTCGCTACCTTCACAACATTTTAAAAGTGATACAATAGATTCTTTTGGTGCAATAGTTGTAATGGAATGACCCATTTCTTGCAGATAGGGTAAATATCTAAAGAAATTGATGACATCACCAAAACCTTGTTCCATGAAAACCAAAATTTTATATGATTTTTTTGTCTTAATATGTAACTTATTTAAGTCTTCTAAATCCTCAATTTCTTTTACGTAATTATTATTTTCGATTTTTTTCGTATCAATGACATTGTATAAATTTATTCTTCTTGAAGAATTTAATTGATTATATAATTTATAACCCTCAAATCTTTTACCTATTCTTAAATAAAAAATAGCTATATCAACCATAATTTCATTGTCATCTGAATAAAGTTTTAAGGCTTTTTTATATATTTCTTCTGCCTCTTCATATCTTGATTCCTCTTGTAATAGTGATGCCAAAAGCATAAAATATCTTTTGTGTTTGGGGTTAATTTGTTGAGCAGTTGATAAACACAATTTAGTCATTTGAAGATTTCTTGTTAAAAAGTAACAAAAACCTAGATCCAACCAGTAAGAGCATTCATGTGGATTTTTCTTTACCGATTTTTCTAAGAAACTTAATGCTTTATATTTTTCTCCATTGAAAAGTAAATCTTTTCCAATTAGATTCAAAAAAAAAGGATCTTCGGGATGGTATTTAATAGCATTTTTAACAGCATCTGCCATTTTGAAATCGAACTTTAATTTTATTAGAATTTGAATATAAAGATGATGTGCTGAATGAAATCTTGGTTCATTCTTTATAATATATTCTAATCTTTTGACTGCGTCTATGATGTTTCCCTTTGAAAAATCATAAGAGGCAATTGTAAGATTTCCAATATCAAATTTTTTTTTGTTTGTGTACTTATCATAAAAATAATCAAAGCCTTTTAATTTTACTGAATTAAAATTTGATTTGTCTCTGATTGACTTTACAAAGTTAGTAATGATTTCAGAATGCGAATTTCTTAGTTCCATCTTTTAATTATTTATGATTTTATATTCAGTAAGACAAATACAAATTTTGTGCCAATAGAAAATAGAATTTATTTGATGAAAAATAATGATAAAGATTAGAATTTTGTTTTTTCGTGAAATCCTTTTGAAGCTAACAAACATAAAAGTAGATAGTAGCTCCCCTGCCACCATTCTAACCAAAAAGAGAAATTAACCAAGGAAGCTCCCCAAAAGTATGCATTTAAAAAAATAAGGAAAATGTGAAAATTTACAGAATTATTTATTTTGAAAATTCTAAAATTTATCAAAAATAGGAATAAAACAAATAAAGTTGTTCCAATTAAACCTGTCTCTAATAGAAGTTCAAAAAAGAAATTATGAGGATGGCTGGGAATAAAATTCATATCTCCAGTAAATTTAATTCCAATATCCTCTTGACTTCCTTCAATAAAATTTGATGAGTCTGGACCATATCCAAATAACGGTTTGTTCTTAAATTTATCAAATGTAAAACCCCAAATAATTTGCCGATGAGCATCAACTATATTGAGTGGTATTTTATATTCAAAATTAGTCATATAATTTTTATCAAATCTATTTGGTAAATTACTTATAAAAATATTTGTAAGGAAAATTACTATTGAAAATGAAATAAAAATTATCGAATTTTTGTAAAATGATGATTTTACATATTTTTTGAATAAAAAATAAATTATACAAAACATAGTCCCTACTAACAAGCCAAGAAGGCTAGAAGCTGATCCAGTCATAAAAATGTTAGGAATTAGAAGAACAGAAGAAATTAAATTTAGTTTAGATTTAAAGAAGTATAAATTTAAAATTGTTATCAAAGAGATAATATTCATATAACCTTTAAACATAACTAGTTCATTTGAATTATAATTGACAATGTTATAGGTAAAGATAAGTACTGAGTTAAAAAGAATACTTAAAGATAGTGTTTTGAATAAAAGTTCTAAATTACTTTTATTTCGATGAAAAATCAAAAATGTCAAAAAAGAGAAAAAAAGAAATATAATGAGATAAATTAAAACTGAAAAAGATCTATTTATTTCAATAGAATTAATTGAGGAAAATAAAAATGATATAAAAAAAAAACAAATTAGATAAACATCAAAGGTTTTTGTTTGCTTAATAACCTTCTTTAATTCTTTTATGATTAGACTTTTATTAGTTGCTAATAAAATTAAAATACCTAAGCCAACGGAAATACCAAATGCAATTTTATTTATGATCAAGAATGTAAAAGAAAATCCAATTAAAATTATTGAGTACCCTGAAAAATTTTTCATTATGATATTAAAAAATAATAATAATTATTATCCATCCAATAAATATTGAAACCAATACGAAAACAAATACCTTAAATATTGAATTTAAACGAGTTAAAAGTTTTTCTTTACTGAATCTTGAAAAAAAAAAAACAATTAATTTTCTTAAATTATTTATTATTAATAGGACAAATGCTCCTATAAAAAAATAAAAAATTAATTTTAAAATATTGAAGTAGAAGCCAATCTCTTTTTGCCATTCAGCAATTATGTCCAGCATGTCAGGAATTTATTGAGTTTTGCTCACAGGTTGAGCAAATCTGATAGTCAATTGATCTTTTTGGATATATAGTATTTATTTCGTCTGAGTACACCCAGAAGACTGAGCCACATTTTTGGCACTCAATCCAGAGTTTCTCCATAATAGAAATTATTAACTTGATTTAAGTTTATCAAGTACTTTTGCGAATATTCCTTGAAGTTCTTCTTTTTTAAGTTTTTTAGGATCAACTTTGATTTTTTTTGCCATTTTTATTTCCTTCCAAAGTAATATATATTATTCTTTGAAAAATAACCTGTCAATAAAGAAATAATGCCACATATATTTGAAACTTTATCATTTGAGACCAAAAATAAGATTTTTATTGACGTGACTAGTGAAATTGAAAAAGTAATAAAAAGTAAATCTGTAAAAAACGGAATTTTAATTTTGTCAATTCTTCATACAAGTTGTTCATTATTAATTCAAGAGAACGCTGACAATTCCGTTCAAGAAGATATTAGAAACTTTTTAGAGGATATCGCACCGGAAAAAAATTACATACATAATTCTGAAGGACCTGATGATATGCCAGCACATCTCAAAACACTCTTAACACAAACTCATCTAAGTTTAAGTGTGATGAATGGAAAACTTATACTCGGAACTTGGCAGGGAATTTTTTTGTTAGAACACAGAATTGCTAAAAGAACCAGGTATATTAATATCCATATTTTAGTTGATTAATAATGGTATTATTAAATTCTGACATATGTGATTTCAATAAAGAAATAGTAGACTTTGAACTTAAGAATATTAACGGTGAAATTTATAATTCGAATAATTTACTTGGTGACAAAGGAACCTTAATAATGTTTATATGCAACCATTGCCCCTACGTTAAGGCAATTATTGAAAAATTAGTTGAAACAACAATCGAACTGAAGAATTATGGAATTAATTCAGTGGCAATTATGCCAAATGACGTTAAAAACTATCCAGAGGATAGTTTTGAAAATATGCAAAAATTTGCTGAATCAAATCATTTTAACTTTCCTTATCTAATTGATGATACTCAAGAGGTAACAAAAAAATACGAGGCTGTATGTACTCCAGATTTTTTTGGTTTTAATCAAGATAAAAAATTACAATATCGAGGAAGAATATTTGAACTTAAAAATCTTAAAATTGTGAATTATAACAATGAACTTTTAGACGCAATGAAACTTGTTAGTAAATATAAGACAGGTCCAAAAAAACAATTCCCTAGTATTGGATGTAGTATTAAATGGAAATAAGGTGAGCTTATAACTTTTTTATTATATCATAACTATTTTCTTCTACAAAATCAGGTGCCATATAAAATTGACTTAGAATTTTTTCATATCTACTAATAAATGCTGTATTTAAGCCAGCCAATTTAGCACCATTTATATCCCAGCCATGGACTGCAATCATTAAAGTCTCTTGTTTTTTTGTTTTCATTATTTTACAGGCATGTGAGTAAACTTTTTTATGTGGTTTCCAAAGTTTGACCTCACTTATCGAGAAACAACGATCTACATATTTTTCTAAATTATTTTTTTTTAATAATTTTTGAGTATTTTCTTCTGACCCATTAGTTAGTGTAACTACTTTAATCTTTTTTTTTTTTAAAAGTTTTAAGGATTTTTTTATATCATTATGAATTTTCAAATTTTCAAATCCTTTCATTATGTTTGTAATTATTTCTTCAGTTACGGGTTTTTTATTTTGCAACAAAATTTTTTTAAGTTCATTAATCCCTATCAAAGAAAAATCCATATACTGACCACTCAAAGAATAGGAGAATCCTTCTTTTAATACAGAGTTAAACCAAACATCAACCAGTCCTTTTTTCAATTTATTTATCTGAAACAATCTTTCAATTTCACTTAACGAAAACATAGTTTGATTAACATCAAATATTACTAGTTTTATCTTCATAGAGTAAACCATATTTGGCTACTTGCCTTTGAATATTATGAACGATCTATTAACCATTATCAATCAGCATTAAAATTGATTATTAAAAATCTTAATATATTTAAACATCGGAAACATCAGCAAAATATTTTTAACAGATAAAAATAATGACAAATTCGAGTTTTTCATTCACTTATTAAAATTGTAATTACAATGAAATCTTAATTTTGAAAAGGAAGATTTTTTTAATACAATATTTAGCAAAGGCTTGGATATAAAAAATATAATTAAAGAAAAAATAATTTAATATGTAAGAGTTCTATTTTTTAAGTCACAAATTTATTGTAATTTAGTGGCATGAGGTTTGCACATAAATTGCTAAACTTATATCTAGAAAGAGGATTACAATGGCAATTAATGCGATGCATGTAGCAAAAACCGGTCTAAATGCCCAACAGGTTAGAATGCAAATTATCTCAAATAATTTAGCAAACGTGAACACTAATGGATTTAAAAGAGACAGAGCAAACTTTGAATCCCTATTGTATCAGATCATAAGAAGCAGTGGTGCACAAACATCCGTTGATACAGAATTAACTTCGGGCTTTTCAGTCGGTACTGGTGTTAACATCGTGAATTCTAACAAGTTACATTCACAAGGAAGTATAGTTTCGACTGATAATTCTCTTGATTTAGCCATTGATGGAGGAGGGTTTTTTCAGGTGTTATTACCTGACGGTCAGGTAGTCTATACCAGAAACGGTGCTTTCTCTAGAAATAATGAAGGTATTTTAACAACAAATAGTGGTTTTATTATTCAGCCTGAAATTGCTATCCCTGCTGAGGCAACAAAAATAAATGTTTCTGCAGATGGAATAGTATCAGTTCAAATACCTGAACAGGTTGAGGCTCAGGAAGTTGGTCAGCTTCAATTAGCTGATTTTCAAAATAGAACTGGGTTACAACCAATAGGAGAGAATTTCTATGTTGAAACAACATCAAGTGGTCCACCCGTTATTGAGAACCCATTTGCGGCAGGTTTTGGTAAAATCATTCAAGGCGCATTGGAAAGTTCTAATGTAAATGTTGTACAAGAATTAGTTGATATGATTGAAACTCAAAGAGCATATGAAGTAAATTCAAAAGCAATCACATCTGTTGATGAGATGTTGAGATTTGTAAGTAACAACCTGTAGGAATGAAGATGAGATATTTTTTATTTATTACATTATTTTTTCTTCAGAGTTGTGCTTCTCACATGCAAGATAGAATTGGTGAGGAATTCCAGAGTATACAACCAGATTACTCTAACTTTGAAAATATAAATAACGCAACTGAAGGTGCGGTTTACGATGGTGACGGTGGTCTTTTTGCATCCGACAGGAGAGCAAACAGAGTTGGAGATATAATTACGGTAACTTTAGAAGAAACTGTTACAGCCGCTAACTCAGGATCTGAAACACTAGCTAAATCTGATGCATACACTTTTGATCTTCCAGAGGCATTATTTGGTCCTTCATCATTAATTGGAAAATTATTATTTCCTGGAGGGGTTAAAGAAGGAAATCTTCAAGGTGGTACAACTCAAAACTTTACAGGTTCTGGAACTGCAGCTCAAGCTAATAGTATAACGGGTACAATATCAGTAACAATTGTAAGAGTTTATCCAAATGGAAATCTTGAAGTAAAAGGACAAAGAAGGCTTAAATTTAATAGTGGTACAGAATATATCAGACTTGCGGGCGTTATCAGACCAGATGATATTTCATCAACCAATACGGTTTCATCAAAGAAGGTTGCTGATGCTCAAATTTCTTATACTGGTACTGGTGATATGAATGATAGTGTTACAAAGGGATGGTTAAGTAGATATTTTGCTTACGTCTCACCTTTTTAGGATAATTATGAAAAAATTTTTAATGATATTTTGCATTACTTTTCTAACAAATCAATCAGTCTTTGCTGACAGGATAAAAGATATGGCTTCTTTTGCTGGAGTAAGATCAAATCAACTTGTTGGTTATGGCCTAGTGATTGGTTTGGCAAAAACTGGTGATGGAAGTGTGAACTTAACTAAACAAAGTATTGCAGCTATGATATCTCAATTTGGTGTGATTGCTAACACAGCAGACATTGATGCTACGAACTCCGCAAATGTGATGGTAACGGCAAATCTTCCTCCATTTGCAAAACCAGGTCAAACAATTGACGTAACTGTTTCAACCATTGGAAAAGCAAAGTCTTTAAAAGGAGGTACTCTTTTGATGACAGCTCTGAAAGGGGCTGATGGAGAAGTTTACGCAATTGCTCAAGGCAATTTAGTTGTTGGAGGATTAGGCGTTGAGGGTGCTGATGGATCAACTACAATACAAGGAACCCCCACTGTGGGGAGAATTCCTGGTGGAGCAACTGTTGAGAAATTGGTAGAAAATACATTTTTGGAAAGAGATAATGTTGTGCTAAATTTACATCAAGCTGACTTTTCTCAAGCTAATAGAATTGCAAATACTATTAATGAAACATTTGGACCTGAAGTTGCAATTCCAATGGACTCAACCTCAATAAAAGTTAGAACACCTAAAAACCCATCTCAGAAAGTTTCATTTATTGGTTTGCTTGAAAATATAAATTTTGAACCAGTTACTCCTAAAGCCAAGGTTGTTGTAAATTCAAGAACAGGAACTGTTGTGATAGGTGGCGATGTAAGAATTTCACCGGCAGCGGTTGCTCATGGAAGTTTGTCAGTAAAAATTCAAGAAGACACTAAGTTGTTATCTGAAGGTACAGGAACGGTGGTTGGAAGTTCTGCTACAGTCTCTGGAACAGCAGCAACAACAGCTGCAGATACTCAAATAGAAGTTGATGAGGCCCCAGCAAGAGCTTTTGTTTTTGATCCTGGAATAGAGTTGCAAACATTAGTAGATGCTTTAAACGAAACTGGAACAACAGCAACAGATATGGTCGCAATTCTTGAGGCACTCAGAGAAGCAGGTGCATTAAGAGCTGAACTAATAATAATTTAACTTATTGGATAAATTATGGACAACAATCCAATCGCCAAAATCAGACCAATCAATAATTTTGAGCTTTCAACCTCTAAACTTGATAATTTAAATGAAAAATCCGAACTTTCACAGGTTGCCCAAGAATTTGAATCGTTATTTGTTTATCAAATGTTGAAAAGTGCAAGAAAAGCTAAATTAGCTGAAAGTTTGTTTTCAAATCAAGGTAGCGAAACTTATGAGTCTTTATTAGACCAAGAATACTCAAAAACAATTGCCAAAAATCATAGTTTTGGAATTGCTGATGCATTAGTCAGGCAATTTGGAGGAAAAAGAAAATAAATGCCAAGTTTATTTGATATAGGAAAAAGTGGTCTTCAAGCCTACAGACAATCATTGGCTGTAACAGGTCAGAATATAGCAAACGTCAATACAGACGGTTATAAAAAAAGAGATGTCGCATTGGAGGAAGTCTCCGGAGCAGGAGGTGGAGTCACAGAGATTTCTGATCAAACTGGTTTGGGAGTAAGAGTTGAACAAATAAGAAGAGCATTTGATGAGTTTTTAATTGACAAGGCTAGACAAGCCTCTTCAAATTTTAAAAGTGCAGAGTCTTTTTCAGATGAATTAAGAGATTTAGAAAACTTGTTACTTCCCACAGATAATAATCTTAGTTCATCAATTGGTAATTTTTTTAATTCATTGCAGGATATAGCTGCTTATCCTGACGATCAAGCTGCAAGAATAGTTGCAATTGAAAAGGGAAAAGATTTGGCAGCTCAATTCAATATGTATTCTGATAGAATTGAAAACCTTAAAAGTCAAATTCTTGATAAAACAAAAAATGCTGTCACATCTGTAAATTTAATTTCGACACAAATTTCAAATATTAATGCTAAAATTTTGGCATCAGGGGTTGCAACAGGTGGATCTAACGCTCTATTAGATCAGCGAGATCTTCTCCTTGATCAGATGGCAGAATTAACACAAATTACAGTTAGGTATGGCAGTAAAGGGCAAGCTGAAGTAAGATTAGGTAATACTGGTTCTGGGCCTATAATAATTTCTGATGCCGATAATCCTACAAAAGGAAATGAAACTACAACTAACATAAATGTTTTGGAACAGGCCGGCAGATTACAACCAGTTGTTGGTATAGGACAGGTTGCAACAAATCAAATAAAAGCTGGATTAATTAATGGTATGATCAATTCATACGCTCAAGCGGAGGATACAATGAAAGACATCGATTCTCTAGCTTCACTCTTATCACAAAAATTTAATGAAGTTAATCAGGCTGGTTTAGATCTCGATGGAAAAAATGGAAAACAAATGTTTACTGTTTCAAGTCTCGAGGCTGTTGAGAACCCAACAAATAGATCTAGTGTTGGAGTTGCAGTTTTTGTTACTAATCCTTTGGAGATTAAAAATGCTGAATATAAAGTTATCTATCATGAAAATGAAGATTTGTGGAAACTCACGTCAGATTTAGATTCAAATGTCACTTCAGGAAAACAAACAATTGATGGTCAGGGTTTTAAAATTTCTTTTTTCGGTGAGCCATTAGATGGTGATGAATTTTCAATTGTACCGAGTAGTGCCTCTAAAGGGATGGCTTTTTTACTTAATAGGCCCCAAGATTTTGCAGCTGGCTCCAAAACTCTTATAAGTTCAAGTTCCTCTAACACAGGAAGCGCCTCACTTGAAGAGATCACACCATTAAAATTTGAGGACAAGACCAATATTAAAAATATACAAAGTGTGTTTTCAAATGGTTTAAGTCCTGTCACATCTTCAAAATTTTCAACTGATGGTGGTGCAGCAATTATTCAAGCGGGAACATCATTCGTCAATTTAAGTTCATATAAAGCTCAACCTGAAATACAATTTGGACTTTCATCATCTGATTTAACTTCAATAACATCTATAAATGTTACAATGGCTGACTCAAGTTCTGTTAACGTTGACCTGACTGGTATTAAATCACTTGAGGAATTAGCTGATGTTTTAAATAGGAGTAGAGACGTTCAAGGAAATGCTCACAATTTTAGATCTATGGGTCTCTTTGCATCTGGTGGTGGATCAACTCTTACAATTGCAAGTAATGATAAGCAATTTTCTTCAGGAGCAATATCCGCGGCCTCAACAATTAATGCAAATGTTGTCAATCCGACTGTCACGGCAGCAAGTAAATTACAAATATTTACTAGAGAAGGAAGGCATATTGCTGGTGAGGTTTTATCGGATTCTGAAATTGCTGAGTTTATGACAGAAGAAAATGGATTCAATAGATTTGCAGAATACAGAGCAGATTATCTCAATGGTACCGGCACAGAAAAATATAGGGGTATTGAGGTTTCTCGATCAACTACCGATGGGAATTTTGTTATAAGTTATGGAGCTAATGGTGCTGCAGCAAGTGCACAAAGACATGCTACTACTGTTCCTGCTAGCCATGTATCTGCTGCATATACTTTAACAGTAAATTCAACATCAACGGCAAAGTCAAAAAATATCACAGTACCAATTGAATCCTCTGCTGGTTTTGTAGCAGGACTTATTAATAAAGAAGCCAAAACACTTGGTGTTGAGGCTTTAGCTTCCACAAAAGTAAAAATTTCAGCACCATCTTCTAACGGGACAGTTTCATTTAATATTTTAAGTAAACCAGGTGTAGGGAATGATGCAGACATAACAGCTTCAATTTTATCAACTGATTTAACAAATCTAGCAAATTCAATAAACAATTTTTCGGGAAGAACAGGAGTAATAGCAAATTTATCTTCCGATAAAAAACATATTGTAATGGAAAATGCTGATGGAGATGACATACAAATCTCTTCGTTTTCCTCTCCTAACACTGTAGAAATGGAAGTACTAAAAAATGACTTTTCATCATTTAGTTCTCCAGTAACCGTAATATTAGATAATACAAATTTTAAAGCAGCAAGATTTAGTGGAGAATTAGAAATCTCTTCAGCATCTGCGATTAGCACTTCCAATGATGGTGGTTCAACCACTGTTACTGGAACTCAAAACGCATTAAAAGATGGTTTTCTGAACATTACTTCTTCAAGTACTGGCGAGGTGAAAACTATTAAGCCAGTTGTTCTTGACGGTGATTTTTCAAATGGACATCCTGACGGATTAAGTGCATCTAGTTCAGTGTTGTCTTATGGTTTGAAGATTCCAGCTGATGGTAATGGGGCTGAATTTAGTGCAACTGTTGATGTTTCAGCTTTGGAAGTTTTAGAACCATCTCAAGTTGCAAAAAAAATTGCTGAAGGATTAAGAGCAAACAGCCCATCTGCTGAATTGATTGGTACAGCTGTTGAATCTTTACCAAAAGATGGAACAAGTTTTAAAGTGAATCATGATGGTCTTACGTACACTTTAACTATGGAAAATGGAGAGGTTGTTGTATCCGGAGGTGAGAAAGGTTTAGTTACGGCTTATTTTGAAAATCCAGATCCAATTACTGTAAATACAACTAGCTTGAGTGGGACTCAAACAATTACTTCAACTGAGCATAATCTTGAAACCGGTGATGCAATTAAATATAATGCAGCTGAGAAAGTCACAGTTGATACAACGGATTTCAGTTCTACTAATACCATTTCCGTTATTAACAGTTTTAGTGATAATGATCCAGTTGTTTACAAAAAAGGAGGTAATTTACCAATTTCAGGTTTGGTTGATGGTACTACTTATTTTGTTAAAAATAGAACTGCAAATAGTTTTCAATTATCAGCAACTTCAGGTGGAAGTGTAATAACTATTACAGGTGGTACAGGAGGGAGTGTATCAGATACTTTCGCGAGTCCTCGAAATGGACTAGTAGACGGACAAACATATTATGTTGTAAAAGTTGATGAACATAATTTTAAACTAGCAAACAATTATACTCTTGCAACGAATAGCACTCCATCAGTTATAACCATAGGTTCTAGTAGTGTAGGGGGAAATGCTTCTGATACATTCGATCCTCAAAAAAATCTATATATTTCTGGAGGGAAAACTATTTCAGGATCACAATTTTCTTTCCCAGTTGACTCTGTAAACGATGAAAATGCAAAATTATTTGGAATGCAAAGTACAAACGTTAAAACCACAATAACTGGTTTGTCTGTAACAACTCCCGCAGCAAGTAACTCAACACATTTTCATATAAAAATTAAAGATAATACCAATCCAATTGGGGTGTTTGTAAAATCAAATTCTAAAACAATAAATACAACTGGTGTTGGTGGCTCTTCAACAACTTTAACTTCTACTGGTCATGGTTTTAAAACTGGTGACAAAATAACCTATACTGCAGGAGGAACTCAACTTAACGGTTTGACGAATGGAACCTCATATTTTGCAAAAGTAGTTGATGCAAATACATTTAGCTTAGCATCATCATTTGCTAATGCAACATCAGATTCTCCAACTCTTATATCATTTGGAGGTGGGAATGGTCATGCCGGAGATACTTTTGCAACAGTTTTTGCAACAGCACTTCTTAATGATAATGCATCAACTCCTGCTTCTGCAGTAGGAATCACTGCTGAAATTAATCAAGTAAGTGATACTAATGCTCAAATTTCCATTATCAAAGAGGCAGATAAAAAAGAAATTGTTATCGATAGAATTACTTACAGTGACGCAGCAACTGCAGAATCTTATGGATTTAAAACTAGTCAATTAAATTTAAATGTTTTAAATGATGAAATAAGGATTAAATCTTTTACATCAGATTTATCAGGCTCACATGCTGTTGATTTAGAAGTTCCTTCAAATAGTATAAAATCTCTAATTGGAAATAATTTATCCATTTCGAATATTCCATCTGAAGATTTAATTGTTCTTATGACAGGAAATGGTTCAAGAAAAATTGCCTCTGATTATGGAGATGTTCTTCCTAACTTAACCGATGAAGAATTTAAAATTTCAATCGATTCAGCAAACAATAGAAAAGTTGAAGTGCTAGATAACAATACAGGTCATAGCATTGCAACAAGATTGATCCCAGATGATGGTATAATTAATGTCGTAGAAAAATCACTGAGAATTAATGGTGATGCAAAAGTAAATGACTCGTTTACGATATTAAATAATAATGATGGTATTGGTGATAATAGAAATATTTTGAAAATGATTGATCTTCAAACCTCAGATGTCAATGGCTTAAATTCTGGAAGTTTTCAGGATATCTTTAATAAAACAGCAACTGAAATAGGAGCTACGGTTAGAAGTAGTCAAATGGAAGCAGAGGATGCTAGAGCAAGTAAAGACGAAGCTATTGCATTAGAAGATGAGAAATCGGGTGTTTCCCTTGATGATGAAGCATCATCTTTAATACAGTTCCAACAAGCTTTTTCAGCTAATGCAAGAATAATTCAAACAGCAAGAGAACTTTTTGATTCGTTGATGAGAGTAGTTTCTAGATAATTAATATTAGGCATGAAAATTGCTAATTTAAACTTATGAAAATAAGTAATAAACTTTTTAATGATCAGCAGCTTGGACAATTTTCCAAAAATATGGAAAAGATACAAAAAATTCAAGACAAAATTTCATCAGGTAAAAATATAATTTTTGCTTCAGACGACCCTGTAGGAGCGGTTCAGTTGTCCGGTATGAAGGATAATCTGAGTAGAGTTGGTCGTTTTATTGAGAATTCAAATATTGCATTAGATAGGCTACATTTAATGGATGCAACTATGGAAGCTGTTAATACAGTTTTCATTAGAGCAAAAGAATTAGCTGTCCAAGCATCCAATGATATCTATGGTGTTATGGATAGAGAGGCAATTGCTATAGAGTTTGATGAGATGAAAAGCGAATTGATGACTTTGGCCAACACTCAAGATTCTACGGGTACATTTATTTATGCTGGATTTAAGACAAAGACAAGTCCATTCAAAATGAATGCAAATGGTGCGGTTGAATATAATGGTGATAGAGGTGTTTTAAATTTACAAGTTACTGAATCTAGATTAATTGAAACATCTATTGATGGAAGTACTGTTTTTCAGGATATCGTTACATCTGAGGGTGTTTCCACAGATTTATTTGCTGCGTTAGATAATATAAGCAGATCAATCCGAACAGCAGCTGGAGGGGTCGAAGAGGCAAGAGCTAATGGAATTGCAAAAATTTCTTTAACAAATGCAGATCCTGGTACATATTCTTTTAAAATAACATCTGGTGAAAAATCTTCAGATTTTTCATTGAACATTACAGGAGATGATCTTACTGATGTTGCTGCTGCGATCAATGGTGCAAATTTAGATATTACTGCAACATTAGAGGATTCAAATAAAACACTTAAATTAGTAAATTCATTGGGTAAAGATATAACCTTAGGTGAATTACAAATTCCTGGTATAAATAAAGCACAAGTTTCTCCAACATCCTTTTTCTCATTTAAGGCAGTTGATGCCGCGGGAAATAATTTATCAAATGAACAAACTATTTATGATAAAGATCAAACAATTGCTAGTCGACTTGATGAAATTGTAACAATACAAAGTCACGTTTCAAATCAAAGAGCTAAAGTCGGTGCGCGAATGAATAGCGCTGAGAGAATTAGAGATATATTAGATGAAAGACAAATTCTAATTAATAAAGATGTAAGTGAGCTTCAAGATGCTGACCTTGCAACGCTGGTAACTAATCTTCAATCACAACTTACCAGTCAGGAGGCTTCGCAGAAAGCATTTATTAATATCTCAAAGTTAAATTTGTTTGACTTCTTAGGATAGTCATAAAAAATCATCAATACTGGGTTCTTTTTTTACTATTTCACCTAATTCATGAAGGTCTTCTTCTTTGGCAATATCCCATCCAGCAGGAGCTCTTTCGAAGTGACCTGATCTTAGAGAAAAAGAATAAGCTTTAAAATTTTTTACTGATTTATTACTATTGTATTGACGTTCTTTATCCCCTTTAAGAGAATTCTTAAATATACCTTTAATTTTTCTTTCACTTCTTCCGTCAAACTTAAACTTCCAAAAAACGTAATTTATGGCTAACTCATGAGCCTCAAACATTGGATTTTTTCTTTCAGAAATAAATCTGAGAATTTCTTCACTTGGTGCAGCAATCTCTATCTCTTCAACGCTTTTGTAGTGATGAGATATTGCATCGGAATAATTCTTTGATACCATCTCTAGTGATAGTTGTTTAACAAGGAAATCCTTTACTGTAAGGCCAATACAGATATCGTATATAAATTCTGGACAGAATAATTTTTCACTCATATCAAAATTACTTATGTAAAGGTAATTATACAATAAAACCCAATAATTCAATTAAAAACTAAATAATTACAAAAAAACTTAACAAATCTGAGTATGGTCGTTTCTATTGTAGCTAATGATTTTTAAAGGTTAATGGAAAATAAAGGAGAATAAATAATGCCATCACTTTCAACATATACAAATGGAGCCGTAAGTGCAGTTAACGCCTCCACTCAGGCTAGAAGATCTCTAACAGCGTCTATAGCACGCATATCAACAGGTATAAGAACATTACATGGAAATGACCCTGCAGGTCAATCAGTTGCAAGTAACTTAACTACACAGTCAAGAAGTGCAAATATGGCTGCAAGAAATGCAGAGGACGGAATTTCAACGCTTCAAGCTGCAGAAGCCGTTTTGTTAGAAATGGCAACTTTAAATACAAGATTAAGAGAATTAGCAGTACAAAAGTTAAATTCAGACTTTTTGTCTGCTGCTCAGGAAAATGCAATAACAGCAGAAGAAAGTGCAATAGTTGATGCTGCTGAAAAAATAAGTGAATCAACACTCAACGATAGAGAATTATTATCACCATTTTTGCTTGCCGTTAATAATCGCGGAACACTCTCACTAATGGGACCAGTTAAAAAACCAGTTCTACAAAGTGGGGTAAGTAACGTCGACACACAAATGGCGAACATATCCATGGCTTTGGGGCAAGTTGCTGCGGGAATAAATGCGTTAAAAGGGCATCAAAGTAATATGCATTCATTAACTGCCAACGCACGAGCTGCTGCTTCAAGAATTCAGGATACTGATTTTGCTAAAGAGTCTTCCACTTTAGCACAAAGTAGTATTCTAAACCAATCTGCCTTAGCAATGGTAGCGCAAGCTAACAATGCTATGGGTAATTTATTAACTTTACTACAATAATATTAAGGAGAAAATAATATGACATCTGTAAGTAACGCTGCCGTTGGTGCTTTTCTAGCTGGAAACGCTGCGGCAAAAGCAAGACACGGCATGAACGAAGCAATTGCTCGATTGTCGACAGGTATAAGATCTATGTATGGCGGTGACGCGGCTGGTGCGTCTGTGGCTCATACTCTGAGAGCTGATGGACGAAGTGCAGCGATGAGTGCTCGTAACGTTGAGGATGGTATTTCATTCTTACAAGCGGGTGAGTCTGCACTACTGGAAATAGCTGCGCTTAATACAAGATTAAGAGAACTTGCAGTTCAAAAACTTAACGCTGCATTTTTAGATGCCAACCAAGAAGCTGCAATCACTGCTGAAGAAAATGCAATTCTTGCAGCTGGTAATTTAATCGATGCTGCAACACTAAATGATACCGCTCTTTTATCAGCTGCGATAAATTTTACCAGAGATATGGATGGTGCAGTCACAGCATTTGGTTCAAACGCTGATTTAACCCTAGCATCTGGTATAACTGCAGTAGATAGAGAAATGGGTAAGATATCTAAAGCCCTAGGTTCTCAAGCTGCTGGTATTGCTGCTCTTAAAGGTCACCAAGGTACATTGTATGGATTAGCTGCAAACGCAGAAGCTGCTGCTGCACGTGTTCAGGATACTGATTTTGCAAGATCATCTGCAGATCTAGCAAAATTTTCTATCTTGAACCAATCAGCAATGGCTATGGTAGCACAGGCTAACCAAGCTAACGCTGCTGTTTTGGCGGTGCTAAATTAGATAGATAAAATAATACTATCATAAAAGTAAAAAAGGAGACTAAATTGCTTAGTCTCCTTTTTTTTTCCCTATTTTTTTTTTTTACTTAATAAAAAAAAATCTTATCAGCTTAAATGTCAAAAATATAACACTAAATATCGTATTTTTTTCTTTAAAATTCACAATATGAAGTATGTTTTGGATTTTTTTTCCAAATACATAATTTGGCATTCTAATTGCACACAACCTATGTGAAAAATTTAAGGAGAAATATAAATGGTTAGCGTAAGCACAGTAAATACTCACGCATCATTGAAGCACATTATTAAGACTGAAAGAGAGATGCTCCAAGCAATGGAGAGAATCTCTTCAGGAAAAAGAATAAATAATGCAGGTGATGATGCAGCCGGTGCAGCAATAAGTGATAGAATGTTGGCAACGGTGAGAGCTTTAGATATGTCAATTAGAAATGCATCTGATGTATTGTCTATGGCTCAGGTTGCAGAAAGTGCAATCAATGAACACTCACAAGCTTTACAAAGAATTAGAGAATTATCAATACAAGCAGCAACTGATATTTTGAATGCTGAACAAAGAATTTATCTACAAACTGAAGCTAACCAATTAATTCAAGAAATGGATAGAGTTGCAAGAGATACCACTTTTAATGAAATCGCTGTGCTAGATGGTACTTTTGCTGATAGACGTTTTCAAATCGGATCTCATGAAAGAGAAAAAGCAGTTATCTCCGTTGCTAATATGAGAGTTGATAAAATTGGTGCATACCAAAGTTCAACAAGTATGGATGAAGCGGGAACAGCTGGAAACCTAGCATCAGAGGGTGTAGTAGGTGCCAATGCTTCTGTTACCAGTAGAGTAGTTGATGGAGATGATCTAACAATTACTGGATTAGTAGGACAAACAACTATTGACGTAAAAGCTGGGCACTCAGCAAAAGATATTGTTGAGTTAGTTAATGCTAAATTTGATAATACAGGAGTAAGTGCAACTGCAACTACTACTGTTAAAATGCAGGTAAATAGTTCTGATGCTGCAACAGATCATGTAGTATCTTTTAATTTATACGGTAAAAATACAACTGCTCAGGCAATCTCTGCAACAATTAGTGTTGCGGCAACAGTCGGAGCTTCAGATATGACAAACCTTCGTGATGCCATTAACGCCTACACAGCCACTACAGGAGTGAGAGCAACATTAAGCGCTGATAAATCAAACATTATATTAGTACAAGATGAAGGCGAAGATTTAATAATTGAAACAATTGATTTTGCAACTGTTACAAATGCTAATACTAAATTTACATTTACAGCAATGTCTCAAGATCAAACAGATTCTGCAGCGACACAAATTACTACGGCTGTAGATACAAATCATAATAGTGGTAACACTGATTCAGTGAGATTTACTGGACAAATTACATTTCACTCTTCGCAAACATTTACAATTGCTGGTAATTCCGGTGGTGGTCTTTATGAAGCTGCACCGGGAACAGCTTCTTTAAACCAAGTTGCTTCAATTGACATTAGAACTGTAGCAGGTGCTGTTGATGCTTTAAAAGTAATTGATAGAGCACTTGATAGGGTTCATATGGAACGCGCAAAGTTTGGTGCAATCATGAGTAGGATGAATGTTGTTATTGACAATTTAACAAATGTGTCAACAAACCAAAAGACTTCAAGATCAAGAATTACAGATGCAAACTTTGCAGCTGAATCAGCTAGACTTGCTAAATCTCAAATTCTACAACAATCTGGAATGAATATGATTTCTCAAGCATCAAGAACTATGCAAAATGTTTTAATTTTATTTAATTAAACTAGTGCTTTTTTAGGACGTTAAAATAGCATGACCTCCGTAAACAACAGACCTGAAATTCTTACTAAGTTAGGTGTCGGATCAGGTCTTGATACCACCGCACTTATTGAAGCCTTAGTAAATGCTGAAACTGAAGGTGTTAAAGAAACACTAGACAATAAAGAAATTGAGTATAAGGCTCAGATTTCAGCCTTTTCTCAAATCAAAAATAATTTGAAGACTTTTAATGATAATTTAGAGATTATACAAAGTAATAACGCCCTAGGATATGCAGGATCAACTTCTGACAAAACTATTGCAACTTTTACTGTAAATGGAAATCAAGCCTCCCAAGCAGTAAACTCTTCTTTAACTGTAACCTCTCTGGCAACTGCACATACGCTCACAGGACCGTCTTTGCCTTCGGCAAGTTCAACTGTTGGAGCAAGACAAATTAGTATTTCCTTTGGTACATGGTCTGCAGATCCAACTCAAGGAGGAGGGCAGAGTCATACCTCCAATGGAATGTCTACAATTACTGTAAATCCATCCTCTACTACTACGTTGATGCAATTAAGGGATATGATAAACAGTGCCGCTTCAGATTCAAATAGCGATGGTGAGCAAGATGTAACTGCGACAATTTTGTATGATGGTTCAAATTATATGTTATCACTTAAAAGTCAATTCGGAGCAGCTAATGAAATGAAAATTACCGACAATCATGCATCTTCACCTGTATATGCTTATGATACTTCTGATGGAGCGCAATTAACACAAAGAGTGGCAGGAACAAATGCCGCTTTTACAGTTGATGGGATAAGTATGACAAGAACATCAAATAGTATTGATGATTTATTTGCAGGAATGACTTTAGATTTATTGGCAACATCGGATTCGGCTGTAACTATTAAAAGTGAAGTTGATCTGGCTTCTGCGAGAAGTGCAATTACTGATTTTGTAACAACTTATAATGATGTAATGAAATCGTTACAAAGCTATAGAGAATCTGATCCAACTGATGACGAGAGAAATGGCTTGCTTGCAGGTGATTCATTATTGAGAAGTATTATGAACGAAATGAGAAATAGTAGTGGAACAGCAATTAATGGATATGAGGGTGGTCCTTACTATCTATCCAATATGGGTGTAAAGACCATGAGAGACGGAACTTTAAGTTTTGCAGATCCTGCTATGCTAGAAAGACAATTTAAAAATAATGCAGAATCTTTGAGAAGTTTTTTTAAAGACCAGATTGTAAGTGATAATACTGATATAATTCCAAAAAGGTACAGCGTAGCAGACACTAAACCAGGTTCTTATGCAGTATCAGTTAGTTCAGGAACTGCTACAATTGGTGGCGTTTCAACAACTCAATCAGGTTCATTATATACTGTTGCATCAGGAGATCCTAATGGAATAGCACTAGAGATCAATTCAAGTAATACGACAGGCACTGTTCATTATGGAAGAAGTTTTATAACTTTATTGCAAGACAAACTTGATACTTTCTTAAAATTTAATGGTTTAATTTCCAGTAAAGTGGACGGTGCTAACAAACGTTTATCTGCGTTAGCTGAAAAACAATCAAATCTTGAAGATAGAATTGCATCATTGTATAGTAGGTATGAAACACAATACTCTGCGATGGAAAGCACTATTGCAGGACTAAATGAAACTTCTAGTTTGCTTGAAAACGCTTTTAAAAGAAACGATTAAAAACTAAATTATTCTAAAATTTTGTCGTTATGCTCTATATAACTTTTTATAGGAGCAGTAATGTCAAATGGAGAAAATACAGATAGCATCTTTTTAATTGATAACAAAGAAGCTACTGTTAATGCAATTAATAACATCAAGAATATAATAAAAATCACACTTGGTCAGATTGAACAGTTAAAATCAGATAAAGCTCATAGTGCCGAATTTACTAAATTGTGTGAAAATACAATTAAAAATTTATTCATGTTAATAGATACAATTGACAAGGAGAAAAACTCGTCATTATCGAAAGATCTTGACTATCTATACAAACATTGTCTTTTTTCTGTAATAAGAGTAAGAGATCATAAAGATTTTGATTTTCTCGACGGTTGTATCCAAATTTTAGGTGAAATAACTGAAGGTTGGGATAGAGTAGGTTCAGCTGTTGAGAAAGCCCCTGCTTTTGGTTAACTTTTTATGTCCCTAGCATTATACCCAGCTATTAAACTTGGAGATAACCAAGAAAAGATTAAAAGATCAATATCTAGGCTGACCACTGGATTAAATATTTTAGCGGGTGCAACATCTGGTGAATTTGCTGAAGGAATTTCTTTACATGCAGAGGGAAAATCAAATCAAAAAGTGATTTCAACTACAAATGTTGGCCTTGATTTGTTAAAGACGGCTGAATCAGCTCTTATAGAGTTGGCTGCACTTGCTACTCGTTTAAGAGAAATTGGTATAGCAGACACAGTCTCTTCAAATAGCGCATCAGATACCGCAGCGCTGAATGCAGAGGCTATCGCTGTAAGCGACAGTATTGATGATATTGTATCTACAGCAAAGTTTCATAATTTAGCGCTTTTATCAACTGGTGCGAGAACACTGGCTACAGTCAAAGACGGAGGTGGAAATACAACTACAATTAAAACTACAGCAGGTATAACAGCCACTAACATAACAGATGCAACCAACTCTAATACTACAGCAGACACTGCAATTGGTGAAATTGAAACATCATTAGGTCATGTTGCCGGTCATATAAATTCTTTGGGTGCATATCAGAACACAGCTAATGCATTAGCTTCGATTGAATTAGAGTCTGCAGCAAAATTAATGGATACTAATTTTGCGCTCGAAACAGCAAAATTAATGAAAAAAAACCTAATCCAAAAATATGCCACCTCAATGGTAGCAAAAGCCAATGAAATTGAAGAAAATAAAAAATTATTAATTCTCTAAACTTTTATTTTTTAGGTCGTTTACATTAATAAAGGAGTTATGGAAATGAAAAATAAACAAACAGAACACAAAGAAAGTAAACAAAATCCAAACAATGTGCCAAGCGCACAAGAACAATATAATATAATTCTTAAACTTTATAAAGGTTTGCATGATAACCTTGAAGAATTGTATAAGAAATCTAAGGATAAAAATTCTTCAACAAAAACTAGTCAATTAGCCTATAAAGTTGACAGAATAGCATCAGGACTTCATCTCACCCTTAATTTTGAAGATGAAAAGACTGTAAAGATTAGTGAGAATTTCAGAGAATTATATAGACATGTAAGATTTGCTATGAAAATGATTTATGAAAAACAAGAGTATAAATTTTTGAATTCTGCGCGAGATGTTGCTAGGACTCTTTATCAATCCTGGGCAAAAATAAAACCAACTATTTAACATTTGTTATTTTTTCTTAATGCCATAGAATAAAATTTAATGGTAGTAAGAATTGTTTCAGTGATTCTGACTGGACTAGTGGTAGGCTCATCAGTAGCAGTGCTAGTCCAAGTCTTTCTTTTTCTGGTAAACTATCTGTCAAATTTATTAAGGACAGACTACACGGAACTGCTTAATCAACATCACTTTAGTGTAAATGAATTAGTAATAAAAATAATCTTTTTCTTTTTAATTGTTCCATTTTTAGTTGGTCTTGTTGTTGGTATAATAAGAAATTTTAATAAGGGAAAAAGGTGGCACGGTCCGCCAGACGTCATTCTCTCAGTTCATAAAGATGATGAAGAGTTAAATGTTAAATCAGGTTTTTTGACATCTATTGCTTCTATTTTATCTATTTCATGTGGAAGCTCTGTGGGTCAATATGGTCCCTTGGTGCACTTTGGAGGTACTATTGGTGCTGAGATAAAAAAATTGTTTTCCTATGCACCTGACTACAAAATTTTAGTTAGTTCAGGAGTTGCTGCAGCAATTTCTGCAGGTTTTGGTGCACCTCTAGCGGGATTAATTTATGCTCGAGAAGTAGTCCTCAGGCATCAATCTCTCGCAAGTTTTTCTCCAATTTTATTATCATCTATAATATCGTATTTTTTTACTGTTGAAGTCTTTAATTATGAACCCACTTTTGATATTCCATTAGTAACGGGAAACAGCCCAATAAACATAATTTTCATAATAATTGGTGGGATCTTTGCAGGACTTATGGCGAGTCTTTATTCGTATCTTTTGACAAATAAAAATTTTAATTTTATGAATAACCTTGGTTCCAGACCCTATCTTACGCCTGCTTATGCCGGCCTGATTTGTGGAATCATAGCAATTAAGTTCCCAGAAGTAACAGGTATTGGTTCTGAAACAATTAACGATTTATTAAATAATAGAGTTGAATTAACTTCAGCTATGATTTTCTTATTCTTAAAGTTATTTTTGACAACTGTTTGTATTCGAATGGGCTTAGTGGGTGGTATATTTGCTCCAGCTTTATTTTTAGGAGCTAGTTTGGGAGTAATTACAGCAGGTCTTGCATCAATTATTTCAACAGATATCAATCCTTTTTTACTGATTTTATCGTCTATGTCCGCGCTTGGAAGTTGTATTATTGGCGGACCAATAGCTAATGTTTTGATTATTTTCGAGCTAACATCAAATTACCAAGCTGCTTTGTCAGCAGGTATCTGTATAGTCGTTGCAACAATTGTTTCATCGCAACTGATAGGACAATCTACATTTGATCAACTTTTAAACAATAGAAATATAGATATAACTGTAGGAAGAGACATATTATTTCTTCAAAGAAAAAAGATAAAAGATATTGTAGATAAAAACTTTCTCAGGCTAGGTGGTGAACTTTCAGTAAAAGAAGCGATTGAAAAATTTAAAGAACTTGAATGTAGTGAGGGATATTATGTAGGACTTAATGATAAACTCTTGGGAAAGATTTCACTTCCCAAATTATTGTCTTGCAAATTAGATTCAAAAATAAGAGATGTGAAAAAAACAAAGTTCCTTAAAATAAATGATGAAGAAGATCTGTCAAATACAATTGAAAAATGTAAAGATTTTGTTGGAGAATCAATCCCTGTGGTAGACAATAAAGGAAAGATAGTAGGAATATTTAGTGAAAATGATCTTTTTGTTAGTTATTTAGAAGCTGAAGAATTTAGGGCTGACATTGAAACTAAATCGTGAAATCAATACTATTTCTCTGTTGTTTTGATGTGGTTTTTAGTGAAGATATCATCAAATATTTTGTAGCACTTTCACTATGAAAATAAATAGGGCTAAAAAGTTCTCTAGCCTTAAAGAATGCCTCAGTGCTAATCCCAATGCTAGGTGCTAACTTTGGACTATATATTTTTCTTTTAAATAACTCTGAATTTTCCCTATCATAGGAACTCAGATTATGATTATCATCGACTTCTCTAATAATATTCCTATTTACGATCGGATGTGGCACACCTTTTGCTACATTATCTACAAACTGGTTGGAAACAGGATCCACGTAGTTATAATTAGGATTAATCATTTTGAAATAATAACCTATGAAATTAAGTCAAGCAAAGAAATATTATAAAAAAAGTCAAAATGATGGATTAGATCATGTTAATCCATATGAAATTTTTAAGAAAATTAACTATGAATTACTTCGAGCTTTAAAAATAGTTTCGGAAAAAATTGAAGAAAAAAAAATTGATGAAGTTAGACAAAAAAACTTCACAAAAGCACTAACAATAATTTATACGCTTCAAACAAGCCTTGATTTTGATAAGGAATTAAACCTTTCATCTGATTTATTCAGATTCTACGAATTTTGTAGAAAAAAACTAATAGAGGGTATAACAGGTATGAAAAGTAAAGAAATTATTAAATCTGCCGTTAATTTAGATAAAATGTTTAATTTTAATTATATGACAAAGATGGAGTCTTAAATGTTATCCGATAAATTTATCCAAGATGATTTTACTGACAACGAAAACTTATCAAAGCAAATAACTCGGCTTGAAGAATTAAGTATTTCAATGACTAAATTGATTGAAAATGGAAACCCACATAAAATAAGTCATTTGGAGAAAATAAGACAAAAAATCCTCAAGGATATCATTAAAAATAAAAAACCAATAACGAAAAACCTTCAACCAAAAGTTTCAAATATAATAAATTTGAATAATAATATGATTGAAGAAGTTAAAAAAGCTAAGACAAAAACCCTTGGAGAAATAAAAAAGAAAATAAGCTTTTACAAATCATATAGTAATTCCTAAAAATTTATATTCTTTTCCATTCAAATACATAAGACCTTATGTTTTGAAAATTGAGAGCAAAAAAAAGTTGCTTTCTTTTAATTTTTAAAAATAAATAAAGACTTATGATTAAATTCTTTAATTAAAAATTTTATTTGTTTAGTGAGGATAAAAGTATTTAATTTGAATAAAATATGAAAATTATTAAACAAAAAGAGAGTCGTAGTATTGAAATAAAAAAAATGCTAAGAGATTAGGAAGTCATTTCAAAACTTTTTGTAAAAATGGATAGGTTTAGTTTAATATTTTTCATTTTTTTTTTTTTAATCTTAAGTTTTTCATTTCCTGATTTTTTTAAAGACCAAACATACTTCATACCTTATCTATTAGGTTTTGTAATGTTTGGAATGGGGACAACCCTAAAAATAGATGAGATTAAATTCATTCTTAAAAACCCCGAATGGGCTTTAATTACAACTTTTTTACAATTTTCTATAATGCCTACCCTGGCCTTATTAATTTGTCATTTTTTTGAATTTTCAAAAGAAATTACACTTGGCTTTATAATTTTAGGTGCTTGTCCTGGTGGTACAGCCTCAAATGTAATAGCATATATTTGTAAAGCAAATTTATCATTATCAATTTTCTGCACTTTTGCTTCAACTATATTGGCAGTTTTTTTTACACCTATGATTATTTACTTGTTTGCCGATGAAAATATTAATATTGATATTTTTAGTTTAATAAAGTCGACTTTTTTTATAGTTTTCATACCAGTATTTGCAGGAGTAATTATTAAGCTAAGTCTTAAAAATAGAAAATTGAGTTTACTGAAATTTTTCCCTTTATTTTCTGAGATTATTATTGCTTTAATAATTGCAATTATATTCTCAATAAATTTCGATAATTTAAGTAATGTATCATTATTAATTGTTATTGGTGTAATATTTCACAATTTATTTGGCCTTTTTATAGGTCTTATGACTGCAAACTTATTGAAGTTCCCAGAAGATGTAAAAAAAACTGTTGCAATAGAGGTTGCGATGCAGAACTCTGGGTTGGGAATGACGTTAGCGCTAATTCACTTTACAAAAATAGTCGCACTTCCGTCTGCACTTTTCAGTCTGTGGCATAATATTTCTGCATCAATCCTTGTTTATTTCTGGAAAAAAAAATAAATTAATTAATAAATGTTTAAAAAAGGAATAACAAATGAGAATTAGTGCAAAAAATCAAATTGAAGGAAGGGTTACATCAGTAATTCATGGATCGAGTTACTCCAGAGTATCGGTGGAGCAAACTGATGCTGATGGAAATCCTACAGGAAGTTTTATTCATGCTGCAGTACCAGTTGATATTGCTAAAGATATGGATTTAGGAAAAGGAAATCATGTGACATGTATTTTTCCTGCAGCAGCTGTAATAATTGGAAAACACCAATAAAAATAAGTGGGCATTTTTGCTGATTCATTTAAACTTATTCTGTCATTAGATACAGATTTATTTGAAATAATTTGGCTGTCTCTCAAAGTTTCAATGACAGCATTGGGTATCTCTTGTGCTCTGGGTCTTCCCATAGCTGGTATTTTTTCATCAACAAATTTTTATGGAAAAAAAACAATTTTAATGTTTTTTAATGCAATGATGGCATTACCACCTGTTTTTGTGGGCCTAATTCTATATATAATTTTTTCTCAAACTGGTCCCATGGGTTTCTTGAATATTTTGTATACACCAACAATTATGGTTATTGCCCAAATAATAATTATTATTCCAATAATAATCTCAGTTAGTGTAGAAATTTTAGAACATATATTTCAAGAATATAAAGACATTTTTGAGACATTCGAGGTTGACTTAATTCATAGAATTAAGACAACGGTTTATGATGCCAGAATTCCACTAATTACTTGTATTTTAACCGGATTAGGTCGAGCATTGTCAGAAGTAGGGGCTATAATTATTGTGGGTGGAAATATTATTCATCACACAAGGGTAATGACTACAACAATAGCACTAGAAACTTCGAAAGGAAACCTGTCGATGGCTATGTCACTTGGAATTGTTTTAATTTTTATTTCTATTTCAATTAATTTTATGGTCATGATGATGAAAATTATAGCAAAAAAGTATTCTTATGATTGATAATAGAACTAGGATGTTAATCAAAAATCTTAATTATAAAGTTAATCAAGAAACATTTTTTGAAAACCTATCAATAAATTTTTTACCCCATGGAATAAGTGTAATTCTAGGTCCTAACGGTGCTGGAAAATCACTTATTACAAAAATTCTAAAAGGAATAATTAAACCAGAGGGGATAGAGGTTTCAGTGACAATAAATAATATGAAGCCAGAGATAGGGTATTTGTCACAAAATATAGTTTTTCTTAGAAGGAATGTTTTCAATAATCTCGCATATCCAATGCAAATCAGAGGATTATCAAAAAAGATAATTTCAGAAAGAGTAAATTTCTTATTAAATCATTTTGATTTTACAAAAAGTAAAGATATATCTGCTAGAAATTTGTCTAAAGGTAATAAACAATATTTGTCTTTTATAAGAGCATTAGTAAATGATCCCAAAGTACTTATTCTTGATGAACCAACATCAAATTTGGATATGAACTATACAAAAAAAATAGAAACTTATCTTTTAACTAAAAAGAAGAATACTAAAATAATCATGGTAACACATGATCTATTTCAGGCAAAAAGATTAGCAGATGAAATTGTTTTTATGAACAATGGAAAGTTAGTTGAAATCTCAAAAACTAAATCTTTTTTAAAATCTTCCAATAAGCTTGTTAAAAAATTTTTAAATGGAAGCTTGTTTTAAAATTTAATTAACTTGAAAACTTTCAATAATTTGAAGAGTTAATCTTGTGAAGAAATAAGTGCAATTTAAGCTAATAATGAACATAATAAAAATTCTAAAACTTTTATCCAATTGTTCTCCTATCCAATTTATAAACCTTGTTGACTGAGAAATTTTGATACAGACTTCGAAAATCATCAAAAAAGAAAACAGAAAATTTAAAATTTGAATCTGAATTACATCATAATTCTCTAGTATCAGAACAGACAAAAATATAAACGATATTGAAAACATAAGAAGAAACAATAAACAATTTTTTTTATCTCTTAATATTTTTTGAATGAATCTTCCTTGCAATTCAAAAATTTCTGAAACTAATGCTAGAGCTAAAATAAGCAAAAAATGGAGAAATAATAAAATTGACAAAAATAAGGCTAAATTATTTATTTTTTTTATCCTTATTTGAGAAACTTCTTGTAGATAACTGAAAAAGTAAGGCTACAAATAAAATTGCAAATACATAAAAAATTATAAAACCCACAGAATTGTCTTGCATTGATTTATGAAGATCATCTTGAGAACATAAAATATCTTCTCTTATAGTTTTGAAGTCCTTATCACAAAACTTGAATGTGTTTTTGTTGTTTATTTTTGATTCTTCTTTCAATTTAAATTTCTATTTCTATTTCACCTTTAATAGTCTCGCTTAGTTCTAAATCTTTTGAGGATATTTTTGCTTCAACTATTATAGTTTTTGAATTGTGTATTTTTCCAGCTTTTACGCTTTCTCTCACGGCGTTTTCAATGCTCCTTTGAGATGTTATACCTACGTTCTTAAGAAATTTTCTAACTGAAATATTTAGTTTATCTTCATTCATATAATTACAATAATTTTAAAAAAGAAATTGTAAAGAATTAGATCTATTTTTTTTTAAAACAAACCAAATGATCAACATTGATTGGTGTTTTTATGCCAAATTCTTCATTCTTTTCATGAAGATGTTGATGATGTGAATCTACAAGAACGGGAATGTATTCTTTATTGGGAGTTTTAAGCGTGTAAATAAAATTTGTACCTCTAAATTTTCTATCAACAATCTTTAATTTTAAGTCGCTAGTATCGTCATGTTGTAAATCTTCAGGTTGAATGAGTAATTTAACTGAATTTCCGATACTAAATGGATTTAAATTTGAGCACCCAAACTTTCCATTAATTATTCCAAGATTTTTATGCTGAAGTTGCGTTTTTGATAATATACGTACATTAACAAGGGTTCCTCTTTTTAGAAAGTTTACTACATCAAGTGAATTTGGAAAGTGGTAGACATTGTATGGAGTATCAAATTGTTGTAAGATGTTGTTGATTATAATTCCGCATTTGTCTGCCAGATAAAAAGCTTCATTGGGGTCATGAGTTACAATGATAGCTGAAGTTTTTGTTTTTTTCAGAATGTCTTTAATTGTTTTTTGTAATTCTTCTTTTAGTATCTGATCTATATTAGAAAATGGTTCATCTAGTAACAATAAGTCAGGTGCAGAAATTAGTGATCTCGCAAGTGAAACTCTCTGAGCTTCCCCAGAGCTTATTTCATGTGGAAATTTATTTTTAATTTGTCTTAATTTAAAAAGTTCTAGAAGTTGGTTAGGTGAATACAAAAATTTTCTTGTATTCTCTTTTTGTAAACCGATTTTTATATTTTCAATTACATTCTTATGAGGAAATAAACAGTTATCTTGAAATGATAAAGCTATTTTTCTTTTTTCTGGGTTAATCGACAAGTTTGCAGAAGATAACAGTTTTCCATCAAGCCATATTTCTCCGCTTTTTAGTCGCTCTAGACCTGCAATTGTCCTTAAAATTGTAGTTTTTCCAACACCCGAGGGGCCAAGCAAACATGTGATTTCACCTTTATTGGTTATGTTAAAATTTATTCCTTTAACATTGTGTTCCTTATTTGATGAAAATGTTGCATTTAGAACTTCAAAAAATCTTTTCATAATTTTTTATAGTTTATTTTTTGATCTCAAAAAAGTATTTATATGAGATTAATATCAATATACTGGACCAAAAAATTAAAAACATTGATGGAATTGATGCAGCTTCAATTAAATCTTGAGATGCAAATTGGTAAGCCTTTGAAGAAAAGGTGTCAAAATTAAAGGGTCTCAATATCAATGTAATTGGAAGTTCCTTTAAAATTTCGATAGCTATAAGAACAAAAATGAAAAAAACATTTTTTTTCAAGATTGGCCAATGAACTTTAGAAAACATCGTAAATTTATTGAAACCAATTAGATATGCAGATTCATCAATAGAATAATTTATTTTTAGATAATTTGATTTGATGCTGTTAAAGGAAATTGAGTAAAATCTAAAGAAATATCCTATAATCAGACCTAAAAATGTTCCTATGAAAACAGATTTAAGGTTAATGTTAAAATAATTACTAATAATTGAAAAGAAACTGATAATTGAAACTGAAATTATAATTCCTGGAATTGCATACCCTGAAATTGACAATGTTGATAAAAAACCGAGTAATTTGCTTTTTAGTACACGATTACCAAAATTGGCTGTAAAAGAAAAAAATATAATTAAAAGTGAAGTAAAAAAAATCAAAATAAAAGTGTTTAAGTTTAATTTAAGAAGATTGAGACTTTCAAAGTACTCAGGAAATTTATATGACCAAAATATCATTTGTGAAAATGGAAAAATAAAGCTTATGAAAAAAAGTATGAAACAGAATAAAAAAGCAGCAAAAGCACTAGCTCCTGTTAACTTTTTTTTATAATTACTGCTATCATTTTTTAATTGGTGAAATTTGGAATTTTTTCTTGATATGTTTTCAATTACAAAAAAAAATAAAATGAAAATTAACAATATTAAAGATAGCAAATTAGATTTTTTTAAATCATCAAATACAAACCAAGTGTTATAAATTTCAGTTGTAAATGTAGAAACACCAAAATATGAAACTGTTCCAAAGTCTGCCAATGTTTCCATTGCCACAAGACTTATACCAACAAAAATCGCAGGTCTGGCACATGGGATTACGACATAAAATAGTTGCTTTAACGAACTAAAGCCTAAGCTCTTGCTTAAATCAAGTAGGTTGGCTGATTGATTTAAAAATGAAGTTTTCGATAATAAAAATAAATATCCGTATAATGTAAAGGATAAGGATAATATACAATAAGTTAAAGGTGACAAATCTGGTAAAAAAATATTGGCATCATGTAGTCCAAAGAAATTTGATAAAAGTGAATATCCTAATCCAAAGTTTTCCAAAAAAGCCGATAGAGAATAACCAAAAATATATGGTGGAATTGCAAAAGACAAAATTAGAGCATATCCGAAAAAATTTGCCCCTGGAAAGTCAAAAAAAGTAACAAGATAGGCAGATAATACACCAAAAATAAAGGTAAGAATAATAACCCAAAAAAGAATTATTAATGAGTTTTTTAAGAATTCAAAAAACCATTTAAATTCAGAAATTGCATATGTGTAATCTGTTGTCATTGAATTTATGATTATCGAACAGAGTGGTATTATCGTAAAAATACTAATAGACAACACAATTGCGTATAATGTTTTACTTGTATTCAAAAAATTATAGGAACTTTTCAATTTTTTTAGTTCCATTTGGCTTGGCGCATTAGTTCAAATGCCTTCTTTTGCCATTTTCCATAAGATAATACATTTGTTGTATTGTCTTGCTTGAAATTTGAACCCAATTTTTGAATTAACTCAGATGGTTGAACTGCGTCAATTATTGGGTATTCATAAGTATTGTTTACAATATGTTTTTGAGCTTTTGATGTGAGAAGAAATTCAATGAATTTTATTGCATTTTCTGTGTTCGGTGAATGTGTCAGAATGCCTACACCTGAAATGTTCATGTGGGTACCTCGATTGTTTTGATTAGGAAAAAGCGGTTTTACTTTTTCACTGGCTTTCTTTTGTCCTTCACCTTTTTGTCCTGAAGCCATTAAAGCATAATAATATGTATTAGCTATAGCAAATTTTGATTCACCTGCGGCAACAGATAGAATTTGTGCCCTATCATTTCCTGTTGGTTGGCGAGAGAAATTTTTAACGAGACCATTTAGCCAATTTTTTGTAAAATTCAATCCTTTGTTTTCAATAATGGAAGAAACTAATGATTGATTATAGACGTTGTTAGATTGTCTTATTGCAATTGAATTTCTATATTGTGGATTGGATAGATCATCATAACTCAAATCCTTTATATCTTCATATTTTGTAAACTCTGGATTGAAAAAAATAATTCTTGCTCTTTTTGTAATACCTACCCAATGAGAAGATCTAAATTGTTTTGGGACTTTTTTTTTAATAGATAAGGATCCAATTCTTTTAAATAATCCTTTTTCTTGTGCTGATACTAGTCTACCTGCGTCAGCTAAAAAGAAAACATCTCCTTCGCAGGATCTTCCTTCTTCAATAATTCTTTTTTCAAGAGGTTTGGATTTTCCTGAGATGACATTGACTTTGATTCCTGTTTGCTCTGAAAATTCATTATAAAGCTTAAGATCGGATTCGTAATGCCTTGTTGTAAACAAATTAACTTCATTGGCAGACAGGGTTTGTAGACTAAAAAATAATATAAAAATAGATAAAAAGCTCATGATTCAATGATAATGATTATTATTATTATTGAATAACTTTTTGCTTATGTTTTGTCAACAATGAAAGTTGCAGGGAGACTGTGCTCCCTGCATTTTTTTTTGTTATTTAATCGAAATGATTTTTGGCTTTTTGTGGTCAGGAATTATTTTTTCTAATTTGATTTTTAGCATTCCGTCCCTAAGTTCAGCCGTTTTGACTTGTATTTCGTCTGATAGAGTAAAACTTCTTTCAAAGGATCTTTGAGAGATTCCTTGATGAATTAAATTTTTTGAATTTAGATCTGTATTATCTTTTACGACCGATCTAACAGTAAGCTTGCTATCTGCATGCTCAATCTCTATCTGACTTTTGTTAAAACCAGCTAAAGCCATCTCAATTGTATAATGATAATCATCATTTTTTACAATATTGTATGGTGGGTAGCCGGTTGAGTTGAAATCCATTTCAAATAGTCGGTCAAAAAGGTCATCAAAGCCGACTGAAAATGGCATAAATTTAGTTTTATCAATTGTAGATAAGTTGTTTTGCATTATTTATCTCCTTATAAAGCAAGATTATTATTATTGTGTCCCTGTAAGGCAACACATGTATAATATAGTGACATATTGACATAATGTCAATATGTCATACAAAATTTGCATATTTTATGCCAATTTTAGATGTATAAGTCTACATTATACTTTTTTTGATAAACTCTTAGATTTGATAATACTTTTTGAACATAAAATCTTGTTTCAGAAATTGGAATTGATTCAATCCAATTCTCGTAGCTAATCTCTTTTGTTCTTGGATCACCATATCTCTTAACCCAAATTTTAACTCTATTGGGACCTGCATTATAAGCAGCTAGTGCTAATGGTAATGATTTATTAAATCTTATAAGCATTTCATTAATATAAGTTGTTCCAAGAAGAATGTTGTATTGTGGATTTCTAGTTAACTTTTTCTTGTAATATCTAATTTTCAAATCCCTAGCAACTTTTTTGGCTGTAAATGGCATTAATTGCATTAGCCCTCTTGCACCTGCAGAACTGTATGCACTAATTGAAAAGTTGCTTTCTTGATGAATAATTGCATGAATAAGTGCTATGGTTGGTTTAGAGTTTTGATATTTTTTTGGAATTAATTCATTTATTTCTGGATAAGAATATTTTAAAGAGGGTTCATTAAGTTTTTTTGACAATTTACCTAGAATATTTTTATCTGAAAGTTTGTTAGCTAGATCTAGCGTGTAGAATTTTTCATTGTCAATAGATGACATCTTAAAAATCTTTTCAAAAAAAGGATAACTCTTTTGAATTTTTTGCTTAGATTCAATAATTATATTAATAACTTCAATCAAATCACTGTACTTTTCAGGTTTTTTAAGATTATGAGATTTTTCGTCAATATCGAAAGAACCCATCTTTAGTGAAGCATTTTGCCCGTAGAATGAAAATTTATTTTTGGAGGATTCTTTTAACCACTTGTTAACGGTGGATTTATTAGATTTTTTTTTGATATGAACCAAAGCTAGCCAATAAGACGACTTAGCTCTAAAATTGTTATCTGAATTATTGAATACATTCTCAAAGTGTTTTATTGCATTGTCGTTTTTTTTTAAATGATGAAAAGCTACCCACCCGGCAAGCCATTCAGCCTCTAGGCCAGACTCAGTATTTAATGGCAGATTATGTTTTTTTAGAATTTGATACGCTTGTAAAAAATCTTTTTTATTAAGAAGTCTTCTGATTATTATTCTCGAATTTATCCACCAATTTCTTACATTTGTAATTTTTTCAGGAGGATTTAATAATAAATCTGATGCAGTATTGAGTTTAGCTTTTCTTCTCCATCTCATCCTCTCATATATTAATCCTGCATCATTTTTTAGATTTTGAGGTACATTTTTGATTAACTGAGATACGTTTCCTGTTCTTCTGCTCAAACCTAATCTAGCTTCTCCTAATTTTCTATAATCTCCTTTAATTCTATTCAATGTCCTTCTTGCTGAAATATTCTTACCTTCGTAAATTAATCTTTCAAATCTTTTCCAGTTATCATTTTGATTCCAAAATTTACTGTATTTTCTTATAAAATATTTTTGTTGTTTATAAGTCAGGTCAGAATTAATCCAGATATCGACAATTCTTTTCTTTTTATTTATTGTAACTCCTGTATCCATTAATGCCTCAAGAAAATCAATTTTACCTTTTGAAGTTTGCGGCGGATTAGAATTATACCAACTTAATACTTTAGAATTGTTAACCGAATCATTAATAGACGATTCGATTTTTTTAATAATTTTGTTTGAATAAGGCCAATGTTTGTGATTCTTATAAAAATTTTCTAGGTAATCAAATGTGTGATTACTTCCAGGTCTAGTTATATCGAGCCATTTAATGTAGGAGGCCAAGTCCTTATTTTCATAATCTTCGGCTAAAGCAATAGCCATAGTCCAATTTTGTTTTTTTATTTGATCGAAGACATCTTGATAAATAGCAATTTTTATTTCAGGTCTTGCCTCAGGTTTTGGAGAATCTAATGCAAATGAGAAATCTGAAATTAAAAGGATTAAAAAAAATATTTTGATTCTTTTAAACACTCTTATCATAAAATCTTATTATTATTTCCTAGAAAATATTTAACAATAAGAATATTATAATTATTTTATTGTCTAAAATGGAGCAAAATGATATTTAGTGGATCAATCCCAGCTGTAATAACGCCATTTACCCAAAATTTTGAAATTGATTTTGATAAGCTACAACAACACATAGACTTTTTAATTTCAGAAGGATCTCATGGTCTTGTTTCATGTGGTACGACTGGAGAATCTCCAACGCTTAGTCATGATGAACACAAGAAAGTAACAGAATTTATAATAAAAAAAAGCGATGCACGTGTTCCTGTAATGGCAGGTTGTGGATCCAATTCTACAGAAGAAACGTTAGAGTTGGTGAAACATGCCAGGAAGGCAAAAGCTAGTGGTACACTTCTAGTAACACCTTATTACAACAAGCCTACAGAGGAAGGACTTTATAAACACTATAAAAAAATTGCTGATGAATGTAATAATATTCCAATTTACCTGTATGATATTCCTGGAAGATCAGTTGTAAAAATATCTAGAGATTTAATGAAGAAATTATCCAAGATTCCAAATATTGTTGGAGTTAAAGATGCAACCTCGGATTTGACTGCACCAATGGATGTGATAGTAAATTGTGGGAAAAATTTTCATCAGTTATCAGGTGAAGATGCAACATTTTTAGCATTTTTGATAAATGGCGGTGTAGGATGTATTTCTGTAACAGCCAATGTTGTTCCTAAACTTTGTGCAGAAATTTATAATTCTTGGGTCAGAGGTAATGTAAAAAAATCAATGAAACTAAATCAATTATTGTATCCTCTAAATAGAGCACTTTTTTTGGAATCAAGTCCTTGCCCAGTTAAATATGCTTTAAGTAAATTAAACAAGTGTGAAAACATATTAAGGCTACCTTTAACTTCTGTTAATAAAAATACAAAAAATGAGATTGACTTAGTTTTGAAAAAACTTCAATTAATTAAATAATAGGTGACTAGATCTAATCTTATAATTGCTCAAAATAAAAAAGCAAAATTCAATTATCAAATAATTGAGAAGATTGAAGCGGGGATAGTTCTTAAAGGTTCAGAGGTAAAGTCAATAAGAAGGGGGAAAGTTGCAATAGAAAATTCTTATGCAGTAGAAAAAAAAGGAGAGTTTTGGATTATGAACCTTTATGTTGATCTAAAAGAACACCAAAAAAATATAGATAATGTTGAGAACCTTAGGCCAAAAAAAATTTTACTAAATAAAAATGAGATTAACAAAGTTAATATTAAAATCAAACAAAGCGGATTTACAATGGTACCTATAGATCTTCATTATAATAAAAAAGGATTCATAAAAGTTTTGTTAGGAATTTCTAAAGGAAGAAAGAAAAGTGATTTAAGAGAGTATAAAAAACAACAAGATTGGAAAAGAGAAAAGGCAAGATTAGAAAAAAAATGATATTGATAGCAATAGGCTCAAATTTATTTTCAAAAATTTATGGTAATCCTTACCAAAATTGTATGAAAGCTGTAGAGTTTATAGAGAAAAAATTTAAAATTGAGAAAATTTCAAAATTTTATAAAACTGAACCTGTTCCAAAATCGAACCAGCCTTGGTATGTTAACGGAGTTGTTAGTATAGAAACTAAATACTCACCAAATGACATACTTAATATTTTAATGAATATTGAGAAAACTTTTTTAAGAGTTCGTAGCGTTAAGAATGAACCAAGAGTAATTGATTTAGATTTATTAACTTATAAAAGAGTAATTTTGAATGAACCTGATCTGATTATTCCACATCCTCGAATGCATTTGAGAAAATTTGTGATACAGCCTGTTTGTGATATAGACGAATCTTGGATTCATCCAGTTTTAAATATAAGTGCACAAAAACTTTTAAAATCACTTGCATTACAACAAATTTTTAATATAAATGAAGATTGTCATGGCTAGAGTTACAACAGAAGATTGCACTACATCAATACCAAATAGATTTCAACTTGTTATATACGCATGTAATAGAGCCAGAGATTTAACTTCTGGATCGCAAGCAGGTGTTTCGATTGATAATGATAAAAATACAGTTATAGCACTAAGAGAAATTGCAGAAAAAAAAATAGATCTTATAAAAACTTGGGAATCGATTGTCAATGCTGCACAGAAATATCAACCAGTGGAAGAAACTGATATTGACGAGGATGAAACTGTGCCTATGAACGAAAATGCTTCACAAGTATCCTTTGATAATTTTGAAAAAGAAAACGCATCTGAAAAGAAAAGAAAAAAAATATACATGACACAGAATGAAATTCAAAAATTAATATCTCAAAAAAAAAGCAATAATACAAAAGAAGAAGATGCAATAGATGGAGAAGAATCTTCTGAAGCAGAAGCAGTAGAAAAATAAAAAAATAAATTCGTATTTGAATATTTCTTATTTTATCATAAAATTTTCTTGTGTTAAGACAAGTAGAACTAATTGAAAAGGTAAAATCCTACGACCCAAATGTAGAAGAGGAACTTTTAAACAAAGCTTATGTTTTTTCCATGCGAGCACATGGCAGTCAAAAAAGAGCATCCGGAGATCCATTCTTTTCTCATCCTCTAGAGGTGGCTGGTATATTAGCTGACCATAAGTTTGATTCAAAAACTATTATAACTGCTCTTCTACATGATGTAGTTGAAGATACAACTTTTAATCTAAATGATATAAAATTAAACTTTGGTCTAGAAATAACAGCCTTAGTTGATGGTGTAACAAAACTATCTAATTTTGAAGGAAGATCAGCTAAATTTAACCAAGCCGAGAATTTCAGAAAATTATTACTTGCTACATCAAGGGATATTAGAGTTCTATTTGTAAAGTTAGCAGATAGACTTCATAATATGCGGACTTTAAATTTTATAAAAGATTTAGAAAAAAGAAGAAAAATATCATTTGAGACCCTGGAAATCTATTCGCCGTTAGCTGAACGACTTGGTATGGAAGAAATAAGAAAAGAATTAGATGATCTCAGTTTTAAAATTATTGAACCAGAACTTAGGGATTCTATAATTCAAAGGTTATCTTTACTGAGACAACAAGATGAAGATGTTTTAGATAAAATTATCAAAGATATTGAAGAATTTTTAAATAAACAAAATTTAAATTTCAAAGTTTTTGGACGACAAAAAACTCCTTATTCGATCTGGAAAAAAATGAAAGTCAAATCTGTGAATTTTTCGCAATTATCAGATATTATGGCTTTTACAATTTTAGTGGATGCTTCCAAAAAATGTTATGAAGTTTTGGGTTTGTTACATCAATTTTATTCTTATGTTCCAGGAAGATTTAAAGATTATATTTCAACACCAAAACCCAACGGTTATCAGTCCATACATACAACTCTTATTGGACCATTGAATCAAAGAATTGAAATTCAAATTAGAACATTTGAAATGAATGAAAAAGCAGAATTTGGGATAGCAGCCCATTGGATATATAAAGATAAAGTTAACCCAAAGGATGGAAAGCAATACAGATGGATGAGACAAATTCTAGATATTATTGATCAATCTCATGAACCAGAGGAATTTCTTGAACATACTAAAATGCAGATGCATGCAGATCAAGTTTTTGTTTTCACGCCAAAAGGTGATTTGGTGGCTTTGCCAAAAGGTGCAATGCCCCTAGATTTTGCTTTTTCAGTTCATTCAGATATTGGTTCTTCTTGTATTGGAGTAAAAATAAATAATTCAATGAAACCACTTAACACAAGGTTAAAGAATGGTGATCAAGTAGAAATTATCTGTGGTGATGAAAATACTTTCACAACAAGATGGCTAGATTTAACAATTACAGGAAAAGCAAGAGCATGTATAAAAAGATTTTTACATATCAAAGAAGATGATGACTTTAAAAAACTAGGTAAAGAAATTTTGATTAACCAATTTAAAAATCAGAAAATTAGATACTCGGAGAGAAACATAAAGACAGTTATTGATAAACTTAATATTAAAAATATAGATGAGTTGTTTAAATCAATCGGCAGTGGAAAAATTACTTCAGAAAAAATAATTTCCTCTATGTTTCCTGAAAAAAAATTATTAAAGAAAAATAACAAGATTATTCTTTTAAATCAAATAAGAGAAAAAAAAGAGAAAAATGAACAACCTTTAATCCTTAAAGGTTTGACTCCTGGTATGAGCATCCATTTCGCAAACTGTTGTAATCCTATACCTGGAGATGATGTGGTTGCATTTATTGTAAAAGGTAAAGGGCTGATAATACATCAAATTTCATGTGATGAGCTAAAGAACCAAAGATCTGATAAATCAAAGACAGTTAAAGTTTCTTGGGAAAATCTTCTCACTAAAAGAAATGAATTTGTTGGAAAGTTGAATGTTACTATTAAAAATAAAATTGGCTCATTAGGCGTTTTATCTTCAATAATAGCAAAGTCTTTGAGTAACATAAGAAATCTGAAAATTACTGATAGAAATAGTGATTTCTTTAAAATTAATATTGATATCGATGTGAAAAATAAAAATCATTTAAGTAAGGTGATTGTATCTTTGAGGACGTCAGACTTTGTTGACAGTGTCTCAAGATTATAATTATTTAATAATATGAACCTGGCAAGCCTGTCTAGATTACTAAGACTTTTAAAAATGAAAATCTATAGAATAAGAGATTTTCCAGAATCTGTCGCAATTGGTTTAGCATGGGGAACTGCTGTTTCGTTTACACCACTCTTGGGTTTTCATTTGATAATTTGTTATCTGGGTACAGTCTTAATGCGTGGTAATTTGATAGCTGCGACAGTAGGTTCAGTTATTGGGAATCCATGGACTTTCCCCCTTTTTTTTTATTTTGCATATAAACTTGGTTTGATATTTATTTTTGCTCCATTGGAAGAATATGAATTTTCTATTAATTTCTTACTTTTAAATTTTAATAAACTATTTTTACCAACACTTTTAGGAAGTGCCCCTATTGCAATTATTGTATGGTTTATTACTTATAAAACTAGTAAGTTTTATTTAGAAAAAAGATTTTATGAAAAAAGAAATACGACTAGGGGTAAACATTGATCATGTTGCTACTTTAAGAAATGCAAGAAACGAAGATTTCCCGAATCTTTTAGAGGTAGTTAAATTACTCGAAAAAATTAATGTTGATTTAATAACCGTCCATTTAAGAGAAGATAGAAGACACATCAAAGATGTTGATGTCGAAGTTATAAAAGAAAATAATATTTTACCTTTAAACTTAGAAATGGCAGCGACACAGGAAATGAAAAACATTTGCCTTAAAACCAAACCATATTCTTGCTGTATTGTTCCAGAGAGGAGGGAGGAGTTAACCACAGAAGGAGGGTTAAATGTAAAAGATCAAAAAGTCTATTTGAGTGATTTTGTTCCTGAAATTCTGTCTGCTGGAATAAAATTATCTTTATTTGTTGATCCTGACCTCGACCAAATTGAGTCAGCAGCAAGTTTGGGTGTAAAAGTTGTAGAGATTCACACAGGAAAATATTCTAGATGTTTTGGAAAAAAAGATCACTTAAATGAATTAAAAAGAATTCAAGACGCTGCATTCTTATGCAAAAAATTAGGAATCGATTGTCATGCCGGTCATGGCTTAAATTTTGAAAATGTAAAAGAGATTTCTGAGATTGAAAATGTGATTGAGTTAAATGTAGGGCATTTTCTTATTTCTCATTCAATTTTTAATGGCTTAGAACAAACCGTTAAAAATTTTATGAAAATAATAAATCATGCTAGTATTTAAGTTTTTTTGTAATAAAATTCAAAAATGAAAAATACTTTTTTTAAAGAAAAAACTAAAGATAACAAGCTTAAGAAGAATATTATTTCTTTTACTTACGCAATTATTGCTGCCCTTCTAATAAGAAGTTTTTTATTTGAACCATTTAGTATTCCCTCCGGCTCAATGTATCCTAATTTAAAGGTTGGAGATTATTTATTTGTGTCTAAATATTCGTACGGATTTTCTAAACATTCACTTCCATTTAGTATACCCTTAATACCTGGAAGAATCTTTTCAAAAGAACCTAAAAGAGGAGAAATCGCAGTATTTAAAACCCCTGAAGATAACAGAACTGATTATATAAAAAGAATAATTGGTCTTCCAGGAGATGAATTAGAATTAAAGAATAATTTAATCTATATTAATAATAACCCGATCAAAACATTGAAAATAACAGAGGAGAAATATAAATCTTTTGAAGTTGACAAAATTAAAGAGACACTTCCTAATAATTATGCGTACGATGTTTATGAATTTAAATCAACAATTTTAGGATTAAATACTAACAATTTTAAAAAAATTAAGATTCCAGAAAATAAATTTTTTGTACTTGGTGATAATAGAGATAATTCACAGGACAGTAGATTTATAGGACTAATACCAAGAGATAATTTGGTTGGTCGAGCTGAGATAGTATTTGTATCTTTTGATGTGGAAATTGGAAGTTTTATCAAATTTTGGACTTGGTTTCCTGCATTAAGAAAAGATAGATTAATTGTGAGCCTTCTTCCTGAAAAAGAAAATGAGTAGTTTTTTTGAATTAACTCATAAAATTAATTATGAATTTAAAGATCATAATCTTCTTGAAAAAGCTCTTACACACTCAAGTTATAGAAAAATAAATGAAAACTATGAAAAATTAGAGTTTCTTGGAGATAGAGTTCTAGGTCTTACAATTTCAAAAAAAATATATTTTACTTTTGATCAAGATTCCGAAGGGGATCTCGCTAAAAAATTAGCTTTACTAGTTTGTAAAAAAACATTAATAAAAATTGCAAATAAAATTAATCTAGATAAATTTTTAAGATTTTCAAAAGAGATAGGAGAAAAACCACTCGAATCAATCAAAGCAAACTCTATGGAAGCTTTAATTGGCGCAATTTTTTTAGACTCAGGATTTACTTCAACTGAAAAAATTGTTCTCGATTTATGGGAAGAAGAAATTGAAAAAATAGACCTATCTCAGCATGATCCTAAATCAAGGTTACAAGAGTGGTGTTTAAAAAGAAAAAAACTTCCAACTTATAAAATTATAAGTAAAAAAGGTCCAGATCATGAGCCAGAATTTACAATAAGTGTGGCCTTTGACGGAGAACTCTTTGCAATTGGCAAGGGAAAAAATAAACAAGACGCAGAGATAAATGCTGCTAGTATTCTTTTAAAAAAAATTGAAAAATATTAAAAAAAAATGCGGAGTTGTACTTTTTATCGGGCTTCCAAATGCTGGAAAATCGACATTATTGAACTCTATTATAAAAAAGAAAATATCTATTGTTAGTTCAAAAGTTCAAACAACAAAAGACCAAATCTCAGGAATACTCACTAAAGGTGATACTCAAATTATTTTTACAGATACTCCAGGAATTATTGAAAATAAAAGATTCTTTAATAAGCATTATTCAAGAATGGTTGTTAACAAAGAGTTTGAAATAGACTTAAATTGTTTAGTTATTGACTTAAAAAGAGATATTAACAAAAAAGAAATATCTATTTTTAGAGAGTTATTAAAAAGATTTAATAGAAATATTTTAGTTTTAAATAAAATTGATCTAGTTAAGAAAGAAAGACTATTTGAAATTTCCAACCTTCTTAACTCAAAATTTAACTTTATCGAAACCTTCATGATATCCGCAAAAAAGAAAAAGGGTATTGAATTTTTTATTAAAAAATTAATTAATAATATACCAAATAGAGAATGGATTTATAATGAGGGAATTCTTACGGACAAAGATATTAATTATCAAATTTCCGAAATAACAAGAGAGAAGGTTTTTAAATTACTTAATAAAGAAATACCTTACAGTGTCAATATTGTAACAGAGATTGAAAATAACAAACAAATTGCAACTGTAAAGCAGCAAATATTAGTAAAAAAAAAATCTCAGAAATCAATAATAATTGGAAAAAATGGTGAAAAAATTAAAATGATAGGCACCAAATCAAGGATAGATATTGAAAAACTTTTAGAAAAAAAAATTTTTTTAGATTTGATTGTACAAACAAAAGATTAATTATGAAAATTATTGATGAAGGATTCTTTTTATATTCAAAAAAGTTTGGCGAAAAGTCAAAGATAATTTACATTTTTTCAAAAGAGAATGGTTTAATAAAAGGTTTAACAAGAGACTCACGAAGAAATAATATTAATTTTATAAATCTCGACAGAATTTTATTTACATGGAGTTCAAGAAATGTGAATGCTTTGGGATATTTAAAATGTGAACAGAAATATTCAAGATATTTAGATGATTATTTGTTTTCCATTATTAAAGCTGCAGCATCAGAACTTTGTTTAAGATTTTTACCACAATGGGAAAAAAATTTAAATATTTTTAATGATTTAGAAAATTTGATTTCCCTAAAAAAAAAAAATAATTATTTTTTAATTGGCAAATATATAGATTGGGAAATTAACCTATTAAAAAATTTAGGATATAGATTAAATATTGATTACTGTTGTATATCTGGAAAAAAAAATGAAACTTATTTTCTTTCACCTAAAACTGGTAATGCGGTAAGTTATGAAATAGGAAAAAAATATTCACATAAATTATTTAAAATACCATTATGTATGAAAGAGGGTTTTAAAAAAGATAATTATAATGATTATATGGATGCAATGAAAATAAATCTTTTTTTTTTTCAAAAGATTTTGGAAAAGAAAAATTTTAATTTAATTTTTCGCAATCAAATCATAAAATTTTTTTACAATTTATGAGTTTATACTGATCCAGTTCTCATTTCTGTAATATTCAATATTATTATATGATGATTTATAATTCATGTTTTTGGATTCCTTAACCCAATAACCTAAATAGAGGTAAGGGCTTTTCTTTTCTTTCATATTTTTAATGATCCTTAGGATCAGATTTTTACCAAGACCTCTCTTACTAAGATTTGGATCAAAAAAACTATAAACGGCTGAATATCCGTCTTTCAGAATATCTAAAAGTATAGATCCATATAGTTTATTTTCTGAGTCAACTAAATCATAAGTAATGGTTTTGTTGATAGATTTATGAAAAAAACCAATAAATTCGGCTTCCGTCATGGTTTTCATTGAACCTTTAGAATGCCTTACCTTACAATATTGCTTGAATAGATCATATCTATTTTTGTTATAATTATTGTTAACAACCAGAGTTAAATCTTTATTTAATCTTAAATTCCTTTTATTGCTTTTTGTAAAAACAAATTCTTTTATATTTATTCTAGATGAAATACATGAGTTGCAGTCCCTACAGGAAGGAATATACATGTGATTATAATTTCTTCTAAAGCCCTTTCTAGTGAGTTCTGAAACAATTTCACCAGACTCAGGATATGCTATACTTACGTAAACTCTTTTCTCAAGTTTTCCTTTAATATAAGAGCAAGGAAACTCAATTGAGCTTTTTAAAAGTAGTTCATTTAATTTTACAGTACCCATTTAATTTATCATAATTATTTGTAGGTCGGCTACATTAGTATTAGTTCCTTCAATTATTACAAGTGAATTAATTTTTTTCAATACCTCATATGAGTTATTATTATTCAATTCATTTTCAAGTTTGAAACATGTACTTTTATTTATAAAACTTAAGCTTTTATGATTTACAATTGCTCCTGCAGCATTAGTTGGACCATCCCTGCCATCTGTTCCCACTGAAAGGAGTGTGAATTCAAGTTTTGGTAAATATTTATTAGCATATTTAATAAAATGTAATGCAAACTCTTGGTTTCTTCCTCCTTTTCCATTTCCTTTAATTTTTACTGTACTTTCTCCACCTGAAATAAGAATCACTGGTTTTTTAAGTTTTTCTTTTTTAATATCATTTACAAATTTTCTTGCTAGATATATCACATCACCTTCAACATTTGTTTTCCAAATTTTTGAAAAAAGTTTCTTTGACTTACACATTTGGTTTACATTTTGTAAACAGAAACTATTACTTCCTACAAGTGTGTTTTCGACTTTATTAAATAAATAACTATTTTTTTTTGGTGTTTCTAATTTATTATCATAGATCCCCCTGTTTATATGATTTATTACAGCTGGTGGAGTTTTATCCCAAATTTTATATTTTTGAAGAATTTTTTTTACATCCTTGAATGAAGTGTTGTCTGGGACTGTTGGTCCACTTGCAATTGAACTTAAATCATCGCCAATTACATCTGAAAGAATGAAGGTATGTACTCTTGCTGGATAAGACATTTTCAAAAAATTGCCTCCTTTGATTTTTGATAAATGCTTTCGCACAGTATTGATCTCCTTTATATTTGCTCCACAAGCTAATAAGAATTTGTTTATCTGAATTTTTTCCTCAAGAGATATATCTGCTGACGGATATGGTAGAAGAGATGACCCTCCACCCGAGAGAAATAATAAAATCAAAGAATCATCATCAAGAACGTTAAGTTTTTTTTCCAAATATTTTGCCGCAATTAATCCATTTTTATTTGGTACAGGATGCCCAGATTTGAAACATTTGAATCCAGAAACTGTGCTGAAATTTTCCTGATTAACTACTATAATTCCTTCTAAAATATTTTTTTGTGATTTTTTTAAAATGGATAGTGCAGTCTTTCCCATGTCGACAGACGCTTTTCCGATACATATAGGCATAACATTTTTAAAACTTGAATATTCTTTTTTTTTGTTACCATTAAAAATAATTACTTTATTTTTGGTAACTTTAAGAAACTTTTTTAAAAAATTTTTCGGTTGAACAGATGACACACCATGTTTGAATAATTCAAGTAATAATTTATTATGGTTATCAAAAACTCTATGTGAGTTTATAAGCAATTAAACCACTCTATCTCTAGGTTCTTTTCCATCAAAAAATGATGATATATTTGAGAACACTCTCATTCCCATTGCTTCTCTTGTTTCTTCAGTGGCACTTCCAAGATGGGGTAAAAGAAATACATTCTTTAATTCTAGCAATCTTGAATTTACTTTGGGTTCCTCTTCATAAACATCGAGACCAGCTCCATTTATTAACTTCTTTTCTAATGCTGTGACTAAATCATCTTCAACAACGATATCACCTCTTGCAGTATTGATAAGATAACTAGTTTTTTTCATTTTCGAAATTTTCTCTAGATTGATTAAACCTTTCGTTTCTTTTGTTGAAGGACAATGCAAAGAAACAAAATCTGAATCCTTCAATAAATCATCAATACTACTGCATGCTTGTGCGTTAAATTTTTCGGCTATTTCATAATTTTTAAAATATGGATCGTAATAAACGATTCTCATATTAAAACCAAAATGAGCTTTATGAGCAACAGCCTGTGCAATTCTTCCCATACCTATCAAACCTAAAACTTTATCAGTTATTTTTGTGCCCATCATGTGAGTTGGCCTCCATCCTGTCCATTCTTTTTTTCTGACGTGAAACTCTCCCTCGGAGGCTCTTCTGCCTGCTCCTAGTATTAATAGCATTGCAATGTCTGCAGTACAGTCCGTTAAGACCTCGGGTGTGTTTGTTACAACAACGCCGTTTTTTTTTGCTGATTCTATATCAATGTTGTTAAATCCAACACCAAAGTTTCCGATAATTTTTGAACGTCTATTTTTAGAAGAAATAATCTCATCATTAATTGTATCGGTAACTGTAGGAAGCAAAGCATCATAGTTATCTATTGCTTCAATCAACTCGGCTTTAGATAAAGGATTGTCATTTTCATTTAATGTGACATCAAAAGTGTCCTTCAACTTATTTTCTACTGAACTAGGCCACTTCCTTGTCACTAATACTTTGAACTTTTGAGTCATTTTCTAGGGCCTTTCTCCAATATTCAGAAGCAGCAGCAACACCACTTCCAGGTTTTACATTAATACCTGAATCAATCATTGCCATTTCAGCTCCATTAATAAAGGCTGAAGCTTGAAGTTCATTTAAATCACCTAGATGGCCTATTCTAAATACCTTTCCAGCAACTTCGGTTAGTCCAGCACCAAGTGAAAGATGATATTTATTAAAGGCGGTTGAAAGCACTTTTTTTGCATCTTTATCTTCAGGTACAACTATTGCTGATACTGTGTCTGAGTACCAATATGGATCTTTAGCACATAATTTTAGTTCCCAGCCCTCTATAACTGCTTTTCTGACTCCTTCAGCAATTCTGTGATGTCTTTTGAAAACATTTTCTAGCCCTTCTTCAAAAATCATGTTACAGGACTCTTGCAATGCTCTTAACATTGGAATTTGAGGCGTGTAAGGAAAATAACCATCTTTGTTTGTAGCAATTTGATCTTCCCATGAATAATAACATCTTTTTAGCTGAGCTTTTTTATGTGCTTCGAGAGCTTTTTGACTTACGCACATAATTGCCATACCAGAAGGTAACATGAAACCTTTTTGTGAGCCTGAAATAGCACAATCAACACCCCACTCATCCATTCTAAAGTCAATGGAAGCTATGGAGCTTACGCCGTCAACAAATAGAAGCGCTGGATGATTAGCAGCGTCCATAGCCTTTCTTATATCTTCAACGTGAGAAGTTACACCAGTCGCAGTTTCGTTTTGTGTAACACAAACAACTTTGATTTTATGTTCAGTGTCATTTTTAAGAGTTTTTTCAACTTCTTCGGGAGGGGTACCTGTTCCCCATTCTCTTTCTACCATTTGAGTGTCTAAACCCAGTCTTTTGAACATATCGGCCCACAAATGACTAAACTGTCCATACCGATAAATTAAAACTTTTTCATCTGGGGACATTGTATTTATTATTGCAGACTCCCAAGCACCTGTCCCTGATCCTGGAAATAAAAATACTGTGCCAGATTCGGATTTAAAAACTTTTTTTACATCTTTGTACAAAGGTATTGTTAAATTTGGAATCTCTGGGTTTCTTTGATCCTCTGATGAAATGTGCATAGCATTTAATATTCTTTCAGGTATATTAGTTGGACCTGGAATTGCTATATGAAATCTACCTGGGTGCGTTCTTGACATTATAACCTCCTAATTTGTATGACATATCTTTTTTTAATCTTATAATTTTCAAAAATCAAGTTCATTATGATTTTATTGATTCAACCACTCCGCAACCTGATTTGAAAAGTATGAAAAAATTATGTCTGCACCTGATCTCTTAATACAACTCAGGCTCTCCAAAACACAATCCTTTAAATTTATAAGATCATTATCAGCAGCATTTTTTATTAAATAGTACTCACCGCTCACTTGAAAAGCTGCTATGGGGATTAAGCATCTCTCTCTTAAATCTCTGATAATGTCTAAATAATAACCGGCTGGTTTAACCATAATAATATCTGCTCCTTCAGAAATATCTTCCAAGGATTCTTTAATTGCTTCTCTTCTATTTCTGAAGTCAATTTGATATGAATGTTTTTTTGATTGTCCAAGGTTTTTTTTGCTTCCCAATATATCTCTAAAAGGAGAATAAAAATTAGAACAAAATTTTGAGCTGTAAGAAAGTATCAAAGTATTATGTAAACCTTTTGTTTCTAAATTTTCTCTTATGAGTTTTATTCTTCCATCCATCATGTCGCTAGGAGCTACTATGCTACAACCAGCTTCAGCAAAATTCATCGCCATTTTTGATAAAACATCAAGAGTAGAGTCATTTTTTATTTTTCCGTCTGAATCAATTATTCCATCATGGCCACTTAATGTATAGGAATCTAGTGCAATATCACAAATTGTAGTGATACCTGGGAACTCTCTATTTATGGATTTTATTGCCCTACAAATAAGATTTTTCTTGTTAAAACTTTCTTCAGCCTTATCTGATTTTTTTTCATCTAAAACTACTGGAAACAAAGCTATTGTTTTTACTCCATATTTTACTGAATATTCCAATTTCTTTAAAAGCTCAGTTATTGTATGACGCCTTAGACCAAGTGGTTTGGAAACTTGTGGATGATCCTTTTCTTCTCTAACAAAATATGGCATCACAAGATCACTGGCTTTAAGGTCGGTTTCAGAAACCATATCTCTTATATTATCTCTTGTTCGCAATCTTCTTCCTCTGTGATAAGGAAAGCCTCTGCTGATAAAATTTTTCATTTAGATTTTATTAAGTGCTTGCTCCAAATCTGCAATAATATCATCAATATGCTCAATACCAATAGAAAGTCTTACATAACCAGGTGTAACCCCAGAAGAAATTTTTTCGTCGTCAGATAATTGAGAATGAGTTGTGGATGCAGGATGTATTGCTAATGATCTTGCATCTCCAATGTTAGCGACGTGGTATAGAAGCTTTAAATTGTCAATAAACTTTTTTCCAGCATTTTCACCATCTTTTAACTCAAATCCCAGTAAGGCACCTGAACCTCCAGACATGTAATTGTCACATCTATCTTTATGAACTCCTGACATTAATGAAGGATATATAACTTTTTGAATTTTATTATGAGAGGTTAGATATTCTGCAACTTTCTCAGCATTTTCACAATGTCTTTGCATCCTTAATGGTAACGTTTCAAGACCTTGAATAAAAGTGAAAGCATTGAAGGGGCTCATGGATGAACCATAGTCTCTGAGAAGAATCACTCTGGCTCTCAATATATAAGCAATCGGACCAAGAGGTTTAGCTGCTTGAGACCAGACTGCTCCGTGATAACTTGGATCTGGGGAATTAAGCATTGGGAATCTATCTCCAGCTGATTCCCAATCAAAATTTCCTCCATCAACAATCAGACCACCAATAGATAATCCATGCCCTCCAATATATTTGGTTGTGGAATAAACAACAATATTAGCCCCATGAGAAATTGGTTTGCAAATATAGGGTGCAGCTGTGTTATCCATTATCAAAGGTACCTGATGTTTTTTCCCTATCTTAGAAACTTCATTGATTGGGAAAACATTTAATTTTGGATTAGGAAGAGTTTCTGCGTAGATACATCTTGTTTTTTTATCAATTGCATTTTCAAATTGTTCAGGTTTTGTTGGATCTACAAATCTGCATTCTATTCCCATCTCTTTTAAGGTATTAGAAAAAAGATTCCATGTTCCGCCGTATAAATCTGTTGAACTTATAAAATTATCTCCAGAGTGACATATATTTTGTATCGAAAAAGCTGAAGCAGCCTGTCCTGAACTAACTGCCATTGCCGCTACTCCTCCGTCTAATTTTGCCATTCTTTCTTCAAGAACTGCGCATGTTGGATTCATAATTCTTGTATAAATATTACCAAGTTCCTGAAGAGAAAATAATTTTGATGCATGATCTGTATTATTAAATTGATATGATGTAGTTTGATAGATAGGTACAGCTACTGATGTTGTTGTTTCATCTCTTCTGTGTCCGGCATGTAATACAATAGTTTCTTCTTTCATAGATCTTCTCTGATTTGTTTAATATAATATAGTAAACTGTGAAGAAAATAATATCAAAAAAAAAAATACATTCTAGAAAGTTTGAAAATTTTGATCATAGTCTCTCGAACCAACGAGATAACCATGGATTTATTAAATATAAAGGAAAAAAACTTTTCAATCTAGCTAGTAATGATTATTTAGGGTTATCTACAGATAAACAAGTAGCAAATGAATCAATTAAATGGCTAAATAAATATGGATCTAGTCTTTCATCATCTAGGCTGGTCACTGGAAATTTAGACAAAATCGGTGAAATTGAAAGATTGTTAAGTAATTTTACTAATCATGAAAAAACAATTATTGTTGGGAATGGTTTTTTACTCAATTCAACTTTAATTCCTACATTGACTGGAAACTCACTTGGAAAAAGAAGTAAATTCTATATTTTTTCTGATAAATTAAACCATGCTAGTATTAATTATGGTTGTTTATTTTCACGACAAAAATGTTTCAGGTATGAACACCTTGATTTAAATCATTTAGAATTTCTTTTAAAAAAAGTTCCTATTAATTCTCCTAAAATAATAATATCTGAAACTTTATTTAGTATGGATGGCGATTTTGTGAATATAAATGGAATTAGAATGATAGCAAAAAAATATAATTGTATTCTCTATTTAGATGAAGCGCATGCTTTGGGAGTTTATGGGAAAGTTGGTTTTGGTGTGGCAACTGATAACAAGAAAATTGAAAATGAAATTGTAATTGGAACATTTAGCAAAGCATTTGGAAGCTATGGTTCATTTGTTTCGTGTTCGAAAAAAATATACAAAGATATTATTAATAACTGTAGTGGTCTAATTTATTCTACAGCACTACCTCCATCGGTCCTTGGGTCAATATATGCTAGTGTTAAAAAAGTTCCAAAAAAAACAGATACAAGAAAAAGAATAAAAAAAAATTATAACTTAGTTTTAGAATATTTGAAGAAACTTTCATTCAACACAGGTGGATCGAATTCACATATTATTCCAATTATTTTTGAAAGCGATAATAAATTAAAAAAATTCAGCAATCTTTTCTTTGATAAAGGGTTTTATGTAAAAGAGATTAGATATCCGACTGTTCCTAAAAACAAAGAAAGAATAAGACTTTCAATTACGGCCAATATGAAAAAAAATATTCTTACCAATTTCCTAAGAACGATTAAGGAGTTTTAAATAAAATGAAACTCGATTTTTATTTTGTTCACGGTTGGGGTTTTGATCAGTCGTTTTGGGACCCTGTATGTAATAAAATTAAAGAAAGTGGAATGTCAGGAATTACAGAAACAATTGACCTAGGATTTTTTTCAAACAAAGTTGTAAATTTTGAATTTAAAGAAATTAATAAAAAAAGTATATTTATTGTGCATTCCTATGGCTTGAATTGGTTTTTAAAAAATAACATAAAATGTAACGCTGTTATAAATTTTTTCGGTGTACCAAGTTTTTTAAGATTTCAGCAAGATCCTCGTGTAGTAAAAAAAATAATGGATGGAATGGCACAAAAACTTACAACAAATCCGGCTATAGTGCTGAAAGACTTTTATAGGAAATGCAATATAAAATATGAAGTAAATAAAAAAATTCACGTTAAGAATTGTTTGATGTCATTAAAACAATTAAAAAACGAAGATCTTACAAATAATTTTAATAATTTGAAATGTAAAGTATTTTCAATTTTTTCGTTTGGTGATAATGTTTTAAAGTTAAACAAAGAAAATTTGGATTCGATAAAAAATAAGAATCATAATATTAGTTTTGTAGAAAATCTAGAACACGGATTTCCCAAAAACAATCCAGAATTGTGTTGTAAGATGATCAAAAAAATTCTAATGAGACTTTAGTATGAGTGTTTTTAAGCAAAAAGTTGAATACTCCTTTGATAGAGGTAGTGTGAATTATGATTCTTACTCAAAACTTCAAAAAGATGTTTTAAAAGAGCTACTACACTTTTTTTCTCAGGAATTTAAAGATAACAAAATAGAAAAATCTTTACTTGAGTTAGGGTCTGGTACGGGAGAGAGTTTTAAGATGATATCAAAGAAACTATCTTTAAAAAAAATTCACTTAATTGATATTTCAAAAAAAATGATTGATAAATCAAGAATTAAAATTCTAGACAAACGAGTGGGTTTTTATCATAAAGACTTTGACACATTACAAAATTTTGGTGACTTTGATTTAATCTTTTCTAATATGTCAATACATTGGTCAAATGATTTATCAAAACTTTTAAAAAGAATCCTTAATACAATAAAAAAAAACTCTCATTTGATAGTTTCTTTTCCAAATTCTAAAAGTTTCAATGATATTGAAGAGTCTCAAAAAAAATATATAAATCATTTTCCTGAAATAGGGGATTTAATAAAAATATTTGATAACGACAAATTTTTTTTTAAGCTTAAAGAAAAAGTTCATAAACAAAGCTTCCGAAACTTTTTTCACTTTTTAAAAAACTTAAAACTGACAGGTGCAAATGTTAGTAATAATAAGATTTCGAACTCTAGAGGTATTTTTGAAATAAGAGATTATAAAAAGACAATAAATACTTCTTTTAATATTAGTTATCTATTTTTAAAAAAAATAAGAGATTAATTATGGGGGGGTTTTTTATATCAGGAACAGATACAAATGTTGGGAAAACAATTGTTGCATCAATTATTGTAAATAAATTAGATGCAATCTATTACAAACCAATACAATGTGGAGTAGACAGAAAAGGTTGCAAAGATTCTGATATTATAAAAAAAAATTGTAAACAACATACTGTTTGGAACGAAACATATTTTTTTAAAAATCCCTTAAGCCCAAATATTGCTGCAATTAAAGAAGGAAAAGAGGTTAAAATGAATAAATTCAAAAAAATAGGAGATAAAAATATAAAAAAACAAATTATAATTGAGGGTGCTGGAGGGTTAAATGTTCCAATAAATGATAAAAAACTAGTAGTTGATTTGGTGAATTTTTTTAACTTACCACTCATTTTGGTTTGTAGAACAGGACTTGGAACTATAAATCACACTTTGCTGTCGATTGGCTTATTGAAGAGTAAAAAAGTTAAACTTCATGGATTGATTTTTGTTGGAAAGAGAATTAAAGAAACTCAGGAGACTATTATAGATTTTGGCAAAAAAATTTATGGAAAAGAAATAAATATCTTAGGAAGAATTCCTAAAAAAAAAATAATTAATAAAAATGTTATCAATGAAATGAAAAAATATATAAATTTATGAATAATGAAATTTTAAAAAAAGATAAATCATACCTTTGGCATCCTTTCACTCAATCAAAAACTTCTTATGATCCAATTGTAATTGAATCTGCAAAAGGAGAAAAACTTTTTGATTCCAAAGGAAATGAATACATAGACTTGATTTCCTCATGGTGGATAAATACACATGGTCATTGTAGAGATGAGATGATTAATAGTGTATCTAATCAATCTAAGAAACTTGAACAGGTTCTCTTCGCAGGTTTTACTCATAAACCTGCAGTTGATTTAGCACAAAAACTAGTTCACATTACTCCTAAAAATTTGAAGAGAGTGTTTTATTCTGATAATGGTTCAACTTCAGTAGAAATCGCAATGAAAGTAGCAGTTCAATACTGGTTTAACAAAGGAAAAAAAAAAACTAAATTCGTTGCACTCAAGGGTGGTTATCATGGTGATACATTTGGTGCAATGTCAGTTGGAAGAACATCAGGATTTTATGAACCTTTTAATGACATGCTAAATGAATGCTTTTTTTTCTCTTTTCCTGAAATTTGGAAAGGAAATAATGAACTACAGAAAAATGAATTGAAAGCATTTGACGAAGTAAGAAAAATTATTAAAGAAGAAAAAGATCAAATTGCAGCAGTAATTTTAGAACCACTAGTTCAAGGAGCCGTTGGAATGAAAATTTGTAGAAAAGAATTTTTATCAGAAATTGTAAGAATGTTTAAAGAATCAGGAATAATTGTAATTTTTGACGAAGTAATGACTGGTTTTGGAAGAACTGGTAAAATGTTTGCCTCAAACTTTATAAAAGAGCAGCCTGATATTATGTGTTTGGCAAAATCACTAACTGGTGGTTTTATTCCCTTAGCTGCAACAGTTTTTAGTGAACAAATTCATAGAGAATTTGTTGCAATGGATTTTAAAAAAACTTTCCTTCATGGACATACTTTTTCAGCGAATCCAGTAGCTTGTTCTGCTGCATTAACATCTCTAAAATTATTTGATGAAGATAAAACTTTTAAGAAAATCAAGTTGATAAATAAAATCCATTTAGAATGTCTAAATGAGTTATCCAGAAATTCAAATATTTCAAAAGTTAGAATACTTGGAACCATTGCAGCATTCGATTACCAAAAGGTTTCCAATGTTTATGGATCATCAGAGAGTTTATTACTAAGACAAAAGTTCTTGGATAATGGTTTGTTGCTAAGACCAATTGGGAATACAATTTATTTGATGCCACCATACTGCATACAAGAAAAAGTTTTAAAACAATCATATGAAAAATTAATAGAAATTTTGCAGTAATTATTTTTTCGTTTAAACTTGAATCATGTTTGAAAACTTAGATTATAAAATTGAGACTTTCTTGAAGCCCATCTCTGATTTAATTACTAATGTAGTATTCGGGAGTTTCACAATACTTGGAAACCAGATTCCGTTTATTGTATTATGGTTAGTTTTTGCAAGTCTTTATTTTTCTTTCTATTTTAATTTTGTAAATATATTTTACTTCAAAAGAGCACTAAAAGTTGCTTTTGGTAAATATGACAACCCTAATCATCCTGGAGAGATAACTCATTTTCAGTCTTTTACTGCTGCGATGTCAGGTACAATTGGCCTTGGCAATATTGCCGGTGTGGCAGTGGCAATTTCTATAGGAGGGCCAGGAGCTATGCTTTGGATGATCATAACAGCTTTTTTTGGAATGACATTAAAATTTGTAGAAGTAAGTTTAGGACATAAATACAGAGTTATTCATGAAGATGGAACTGTTTCTGGAGGGGCAATAAGGTATCTTTCAGATGGTCTTGGACAACTTGGATATGTGAAAATTGGAAAATTATTAGCAGTTTTTTTTGCTATTTGTTGTATAGGTGGATCATTTGGTGGAGGCAATATGTTCCAAGCAAATCAGGCATTTCAGCAAATTGTAGAGGCAACTGGTTCACAAAACAGTCCATTTTATAATAAAGGTTGGCTTGGAGGTTTAATTTTTGCTGTAATTGTTGGTGCTATAATTATTGGCGGAATAAAGTCTATAGGAAAAGTGACAGAAAAATTAGTTCCATTGATGGCTTTTGTTTATATTATATCCTGCCTGTATATTATACTTTCCAATTTTTCTTTACTTCCAGAAACTTTTGGTAAGATTTTCATCAATGCCTTTAGTATAGATGCATCTGTCGGGGGATTGATTGGATCTTTAATTGCTGGTGTAAAAAGAGCTGTTTTTTCTAATGAGTCTGGAATTGGATCGGCACCGATTGCGTATGCTGCTGCAAAAAGTGACAATCACCTTAATACCGGTTTTATGTCTTTATTATCTCCTGTAGTTGATACTATTATAGTTTGTTCAATGACAGCTTTAGTAATTGTAATAACTGGTGTTTATGAAAATGATTCAGGTATTCAAGGTGTTGAATTGACTTCTAGAGCATTTCAGTCTGTTTTAAGTTGGTTCCCCACAATTCTAGCATTAGCAATAACTTTGTTTGCAATTTCCACACTTATTACATGGTCCTATTATGGTTTGCGATGTTGGACATACTTGTTTGGAATTGGAAAAATTAGCAAATATTCTTTTAAGTTAATTTTTCTAAGTTTTACAGTAATTGGCGCATCAATGAATCTTGAGAGTGTTATCAATTTTTCAGATTCAATGATCTTTGCCATGTCAGTTCCAAATATTATAGGATTGTATTTTTTATCTTCTGAACTGAAGAAAGATATAACTAAACTAGAGGGTAAATATTAAAATGGAAAAAATAGTTATTGCAAGCGACCATGCAGGCTTTGAATTAAAGAAAATATTTATCGATAATTCAGAAATCAAATCAAGATTTTTAGATTTAGGTCCATTTTCGTCAGAATCAGTTGATTATCCTGATTATGCTAAAAAACTATCACTATTGATTCAAACCAGTGAATATAAAAAAGGTGTTTTAATTTGTGGTTCAGGAATTGGTATGTCAATGGTTGCTAATAGATTTGATAATGTTAGAGCTGCGTTGTGTATGAATCAAGAAATGGCAAGGTTGTCTAGGCAACACAACAATGCAAATATTTTAGTTTTAGGTTCAAGGTTGATTTCTGCAGCAGAAGCTATTAAATGTTTAATAGTCTTTCTTGATACTAATTATGAAGGTGGACGTCATCAGGCTAGACTTGATAAATTTAATTTAGTAGGATAATAATTTAAACGGAGACAACATGACAGCACAAGTTTTTTTTGAGAGTAGTCTAACGCAGACAGACCCAGCAGTACTAGATGCCATTAAAAATGAGTATCACAGACAAAATGATCAGATTGAATTAATTGCATCAGAGAATATAGTTTCTAAAGCAGTTTTAGAAGCTCAAGGTACAATCCTAACTAACAAATACGCTGAAGGCTATTCAGGTAAGAGGTATTATGGTGGTTGTGAGCATGTTGACGTTGTTGAAGATATATGTATTGAAAGGATTAAAAAGCTTTTTAACGCTGGATATGCTAATGTACAGGTTCACTCAGGGTCTCAGGCCAATCAAGCAGTTTTTCTTGCATTACTTAAACCTGGCGACACAATTATGGGTATGTCTCTCGCAGCAGGTGGTCACCTAACCCACGGGGCACCTCCTAACGAATCTGGTAAATGGTTTAACGCAATACAGTACGGAGTAAAAAAAGATACTGCACTTATCGATTATGAAGAGGTAGAAAGCTTAGCTCTTGAACATAAACCCAAACTTTTAATTGCTGGAGGATCATCTTATCCTCGAATTATTGACTTCAAAAAATTTAAGGACATTGCCGATAAAGTTGGAGCATTATTTCTTGTCGATATGGCTCATTTTGCAGGACTTGTGGCTACTGGACTTTATCCAAATCCGTTAGAGTTTGCAGACGTTGTTACTTCTACAACCCATAAAACATTAAGAGGGCCAAGAGGTGGTATTATTTTGACAAATGATGAAGGTCATGCAAAAAAAATTAATTCTGCAGTTTTTCCAGGACTACAAGGAGGTCCTCTAATGCATGTTATATGTGCTAAGGCTGTGGCATTTGGGGAAGCACTTCAACCAGACTTTAAAAAATACATTGAATCAGTTGTATCAAACTCTAAAACTTTATCAGATGTAATGCTTGAAAGAGGTTTAGAAGTTGTTTCAGGCGGAACCGATACTCATTTAGTTCTTGTGGATTTAAGACCTAAGAATCTTACTGGTAAAGCAGCAGAGAAATCTCTAGAAAATGCTGGTATTACATGTAACAAGAACGGTGTGCCTTTTGACCCTCAAAGTCCATTTGTAACTTCTGGAATTAGGTTGGGTACTCCTGCAGGAACAAGCAGGGGATTTGGAACAGAGGAATTTAAAATCGTAGGTAATTTGATTGGTGACGTTTTAGACGGTCTATCCTTAAATCCGGATGACAACTCAAAAGTTGAAAAGGAAGTAAAATCAAAAGTAAAATCTTTATGTGGAAAATTTCCTATTTATAGTACTGCTATATAATAGACAATTAAATACGACTAAAAAAGATGCTTGATTTTTGTAAGGAAGCTATGTATGAGATGCCCATTTTGCGGTCATGACGAAACACAAGTCAAAGATTCAAGACCATCTGAAGACAACAGTTCAATAAGAAGAAGAAGACAATGCCCCGCGTGTGCTGCTAGATTCACTACTTTTGAAAGAGTTCAGTTAAGAGAGTTAATGGTAATTAAGAAAGATGACTCAAGAACAGTATTTGATAGAGAAAAACTTGTCAGATCTATTCACATATCATGTAGAAAAAGGCCAGTAAATGCAGATCAAATTGAGCTAGTAGCAAATAGCATCCAGAGACGTTTAGAAAGTTCAGGAGAGACAGAAATTCCAACAAAAGTTGTAGGGGAACTCGTTATGGATGCCTTGAAAGAATTAGACAGAGTGGCATACCTAAGATTTGCTTCTGTATATAAAGAATTTCAAGAAACAGATGATTTTAGAAAATTTATTGATAAAAACCTAAATTTAAAAAAAGAATAGGAAGTGCATTTAGATTCAAAATACATCAAAATCACAAATTTTTTACAAAAGAAAGTCCATGGAACCTCATTTCCTAATCCCACAGTATTCGCTCTAATTGTTGAATCGGACAAGAAATTCTCATCGAATAGAATTGTGAGTTTTGGTTTCACCCAAAAAGGAGGTAGACCTCACGCTGAAGCAGTAGCAATTTCAAATGTAAAATTTTTAAAAAACAAAATATATACGCTTTATTCAACTTTAGAGCCTTGCTGTCATGAAGGAAGAGAGGAATCCTGTGTTGAAAAAATTATTAAATCTAACATACAAAGGATTATTTTTTCGTCAAAGGACCCAGACAAAAGAGTCAACGGTAAAGGGATAAAAAAACTAGAGAGAAGCGGTTTGAAGGTAAAATATAACATTTTTGCTGATGAGATTCAAAATCCATACAAAGGATATATTCTTAATAGAAAATTTAATAGACCTAAAGTTACTTTGAAAGTGGGATGCTCAATGGATAGTAAAATTGCAGTTAAAAGAGGACAAAGAGATCAGATAACAAATAAAATAGTAAAAAAAATTGTTCATAATATAAGATCTGAAAATGATGCAATATTAGTTGGTGGTAATACAATAAAGATTGATAATCCAGACTTGAACTGTCGAATACCTGGTTTAGAGAATTTATCACCATATAAAGTAATTTTATCTAAATCTCTCAATTTTGATTCTAATTCTAAAATATTTAAAAGTAAAAATAGAAATCTAAACATAATCTTTACTTTGGAATCAAATCTTAAAAAAATAAAGTCTTTAAAAAGTAAATGCTATAAAGTTGTAACCTTAAAGGAAGAGGATTTTAATTTATCGAACATACTAAGTAACTTGGCTAAATTTGGTATATGTAATCTTTTAGTGGAAGGTGGTAGTAAAATTTTTACATCTTTTCTAAATGAGGGTTTGGTAGATCAATTGATTATTTTTAGATCTAATTTTTTTATTGGTCCTCAGGGACAAGAAATGTTTTCTGATAAATTAAAATTAAGACAAAATTTTTTTGTAATTACTAATGTGTTAAATGTCCAAAATAATATAATGGAAATTTTTGATAGAAAAAGATAAATCTATGTTCACAGGAATTATAACAGAAGTTGGAATAATTAATTGTTTGGAACTTAATAAAAACTTGTTAGGAATAACTTCAAGTTTAAAAAAGTTAGAGCTTGGCGAATCTATTTCATGTTCAGGAACTTGTTTGACAGTCTCAAATGTTAAAAAAAATAAATTCTTTTGTAATTTATCACCAGAAACCATTGAAAAAACAAATTTAAAAAAAAAGAAAAATGGAGATAAAATTAACTTAGAAAGATCATTAAAAGTTGGAGAAGTGCTAAGTGGTCATTTAGTTTTTGGGCATGTTGATGGTCAAGCTGTTTTGGAGAAGATTTCTGTATCTAAAGAATCTTGGATTCTTAAATTTTCGCTCTCAAAAAATTTACATAGATATTTGGCTGAAAAATGTTCAATTTCAATTGATGGAATTTCTTTAACTGTTAACAAAGTTTATGGTAACTTTTTTGAGGTAAGTATAATTCCTTTTACTTGGAGAAATACAAATTTGATTTTTGCAAAAGAGGGTGATTTTTTTAATATTGAAATTGATATGCTTGCTAGATATGTTTTTAAGGCTTTAAATAAATGAAATCAAACTTATCACCGATTACAGAAATAATCAAAGACCTTTCAGATGGTAAAATGGTTGTGATTGTTGATGATGAAAGACGAGAAAATGAGGGAGATCTTGTTTTTTGTGCATCAAGTGTTTCCCCTCAAAAAATAAATTTCATGGCTAAGTATGCTAGAGGTTTAATTTGCCTTGCCCTAGACAAAAAAAGATTTGAAGAATTAGATTTAAAACTCATGACTGATAATAATCTAAGTAGGCATAGAACAGCTTTTACGGTATCGATTGAAGCTAAGAAAGGTGTGACAACTGGAATAAGTGCTAAAGATAGATCCCAAACTGTAAAAGTCGCGGCGTCGTCAAGATCTAAATCTTCAGATTTAGTAAGTCCTGGACATATTTTTCCTCTGCTTGCAAAGGATGGTGGAGTTTTAGAAAGAGCAGGTCACACGGAAGCTGCAGTGGACCTTTCAAGGTTAGCTAATAAAGGTTCAAGACCTTATGGTGTTATTTGTGAAATTATGAACGATGATGGTTCAATGGCTCGTTTCGATGATTTAGTGAAATTTTGCAAAAGACATAAATTAAAAATGTCTTCAATCAAGGATTTGATTGAGTATAAGCTCAAAAAAGATAAATTTGTTGAATGTGTTAAAAGCGATGAAATTCAATTGAATAGATTTGGAACTTTTAAAATGTTTGTTTATCGAAATTTAATTGATGGAACCGAACATCTAGCTCTTGTGAAAGGAAAAATACTAAAAAATAAAAATACATTAGTTAGGATGCATAGTCTAAATATAATTTCCGATTTATTTAGTCACGATAATAAAGATCTTTCCAAATCCATTGAATTGATTTCAAAAAATAATAGCGGCGTGCTAGTAATTATTAGAAATCCAGACAAAGAGATGAAAAAAAGAGAGTCTGAGAGAGTTAATAATAAAAGTAAAACTTTAAAAGAGTATGGAGTCGGTGCACAAATCTTAATTGATTTAGGTATTAAAAAAATTACATTAATTGCAAAATCATCTAAAAATATAATAGGTATTGACGGTTTTGGATTAGAGATAAATGGTACAAAAAAAATCTAAAAAAGTTTTAATAATTTGTTCAGATTTCTATAAAGAGATTTCTGATAATCTTCTTAAGGGTTCTGAGACTTATTTAAAAGAACAAAAAGTACCTTATGAAAAAAAAATAGTTTTAGGTTCTTTGGAGATACCAATTATTTTTAATAAATTTTTAAATGATTATTCTGGTTTTATAGTTCTAGGTTGTATTATTAAAGGAGAAACTGATCATTACCAAATTGTTAAAAATATTTGTTATCAGAATATTTATTCATTAGCATATAAAAATTGTATACCTTTAGGTTCCGCAATTTTAACAGTAAACAATTATGAGCAAGCAAAGGAAAGATCTTTAACCGATAAAAAAAACTTGGGACAGAGAGCAGCGCTAGTTTGTTGTGACTTAATGAATAAGGTTTAAAGAAAAATTAGTATGATTTATTAGATAAAAATTTTCAAGACTGAGTTATTGTTATTAATATTAATCTAAAAAAAAGAGCAACTTTAAAAATTTACTGGTATTTTTTTGATGAGTAAACAAGTTCTATCAAAATCTCTTTCAAGATATCTTGTTGTACAAGCAACTTTCAACCAAAGTTTTGGGTTTGATAAAAATGAAATTGAAAAACAATTTACAAGAAATTGCGACCTTCAATTCCATGTGGATCAGATAGTAGATACAAAAAAAAATAGATTCGATGAGGTTTTTTTTAAAAAGATTTTTAATAATGTGTTTGAAAAGGATGAGTATATCATATTATTAATTAAGGAGAATTTAAAAAGTTCTTGGTCTTTAACAAGGCTTCCTAAGATACTTCAAGCAATACTTCGTGTTGCAATTTCTGAGATGATTACTTATCCTAAAACTTCATTAGGTACTATAGTCACAGAATATATGAAATTAGCAGAATTTTTTAATATTGATAAAGAAAATCGTTTTATAAATGCAATCTTAGATAAAATAAATACCAAATTAAAGTCAAATGGATAAAGAGCAACAAATTATAAGAAAATATTTTTATCCTTTGGCCAATAACGAGGAATCCTTAGAACTTAAAAATGACGCAGCTTTTTTAAAAAAAAATAAATTAGTGATTTCTTCAGATATGATGATAGAAGATCAACATTTTACTAAAGATAATGATCCAGAAATTTTAGCAAGAAAACTCTTGAGAATTAATATTTCAGATCTCGCTGCAATGGGAGCAACCCCATATGGTTTTTTTTTGAATATAGCTCTTCCAAAAAAAGACGCTATGAATTGGATTGGTCGTTTTTCAAAAGGTTTATGTAGTGATATGCAAAACTTTGAAATTAAATTATTTGGTGGCGACTTAAGTCAATCATCAAAAATCTTTTTAAGCATGACGGTTTTAGGAAAAATAAAAAAACACTGTCATGATGTAAATTTTTCTAAAATCGATTCTGACATCTATGTAACTGGAAATATAGGCGATGCACCATTGGGTTTTAAATTTTCAAAGAATTTTTATTTTTCTAAAGCTTCTAAGAAAACAAAAAATAAATTGATAAACAAATTTCAAATACCTGAGCCTCGACTAAGTATTGGTCTGAAACTTCTTAATAAAGTCGAATTCTGTACAGACATCTCTGATGGATTGTCAAGAGAATTGTCACAAGTATCAAACAATTCAAATATCCAAGCTAATATCTTTTTAGATTCAATTCCATTATCAACTGAAGTTAAAGAAATTTTAAAGCTTAACGATAGAAATAAAATTCTTGAAATAATCTTGAATGGGGGGGAGGATTATGAACTTTTATTTTCATCTAGTAGAGCCAATAGAAAAAAATTAAATAAAATTAAAAATATTTCAAAAATAGGATTTTTTTCTAAAGGCAAAGGTATTAATTATTATAATACTGATGGAAAAAAGATTGATTTTAAAAAAAGTGGTTTTAGCCACTTTTAATTAATTTTTATTGATCATGATATCTAATGTGATATAAGAGATTTTTTATGAGTAAATCTTAATTATGTTTCTTGAATTTTCTATAGTCCTAATTTGTTCCTTACTTTCAATAGGTTTTGGTGCTTTTACTACTAAAAAGATTTTAGAGGAACCTCAAGGTACCGATAGAATGAAAGAGATTGCATCAGCTATTCAAGAAGGGGCACAAGCCTACTTGAACAGACAATATATTACAATCTCTTTGGTCGGTTTGTTAATTACTTTGCTTCTGTATTTCTTAATACATAATTCATACGTTGCCATTGGTTTTGTAATAGGTGCTTTTCTTTCTGGTCTTGCGGGTTATGTGGGAATGTTTGTATCTGTTAGAGCAAATGTAAGAACTACTCAAGCTGCGACTGAAAGTTTAGATAAAGCATTAGACATATCATTTAAATCTGGAGCAATAACTGGATTTTTAGTAGTTGGTTTCGGATTGTTAGGTCTTGTTGGATACTACTGGTTTTTATTTCAAAAATTTGGTCAGTCTCAAGGAAGAGAAATTGTTGAGGCTATGATTGCCCTAAGTTTTGGTGCATCATTGATATCTATATTTGCTAGACTTGGAGGTGGTATTTTTACCAAAGGTGCAGATGTGGGTGCAGATTTGGTTGGAAAGATAGAAGCTGGCATCCCAGAAGATGATCCAAGAAACCCAGCAGTAATAGCGGATAATGTTGGAGATAACGTTGGTGATTGTGCTGGAATGGCTGCTGATCTTTTCGAAACCTACGCCGTGACAATTGTAGGTACAATGGTTTTAGGACTTATTCTTTTTGATTCTTCAGATCAACAAATGTTTATGATGTATCCATTATTAATTGCAGGAGTCTGTATTTTGTCTTCGCTCGTTGGTGCATATTATGTCAAGCTAGGGGAAGGTTCCCAAAATATAATGGGTGCTTTATACAAAGGTCTCATTATTACTGCTTTAACTTCAATAGTTTTGATCTATTTTGTAACAGATTTTTTTATTGGTACAGACAAGTTAATTATCAATAGTGACCTTTTTATTGAGTCATTCCTTGGAGTTGACCTTTTTTATTGTGCAATTATTGGTCTTTCAGTAACAGGATTAATTGTGTGGATTACAGAATATTATACAAGCACTGAATTTAACCCAGTTAAATCTGTTGCAAGATCATCTCAATCTGGCCATGCAACTAATATTATTCAAGGACTTGCAGTATCAATGCAATCAACTGCTCTCCCAACATTAGTTATTATCCTTGGTATTCTTTTGTCTTATAAATTTGCCGGGCTATACGGAATTTCGATAGCAGCGACAACCATGTTAGCTTTAGCAGGAATGATAGTAGCTCTTGATGCTTATGGTCCAGTAACTGATAATGCAGGTGGAATAGCTGAGATGTCGAATTTACCTGAGAATGTAAGAAAAACTACCGATGCCCTTGATGCAGTTGGTAATACTACAAAAGCAGTTACAAAAGGTTATGCTATAGGATCAGCAGGCTTGGCTTCACTTGTTTTATTTGGTGCTTACACACAAGATTTAAAATTTTATTTTCCGAATTTAGATATTAAGTTTTCATTGGATGACCCCTATGTAGTAGTTGGACTATTGATTGGCGGTATGTTACCATATTTGTTTGGATCAATGGGTATGACTGCTGTTGGTCGAACTGCTGAAAAAATTGTTAAAGAGGTTAGAAGACAGTTTGCTGAGAACAAAGGTATAATGACAGGTAAATCAAAACCAGAATATGGGAAAGCGGTTGATATTTTAACCAAGGGAGCCATCATAGAAATGATACTTCCATCAATGCTTCCTGTGCTAGCCCCGTTTATTACATATTACTTAATATTTATTATTGCTGGAGAGGCAGGACCGGCATTTACAACGTTAGGCGCAATGTTATTAGGCACAATAGTAACAGGATTATTTGTTGCAATTTCAATGACATCAGGTGGAGGTGCTTGGGATAATGCAAAAAAATATATCGAAGATGGAAATTTTGGAGGAAAGAATTCTGATGCTCACAAATCAGCTATAACTGGGGATACTGTTGGAGATCCTTATAAGGATACAGCTGGACCAGCAATAAATCCAATGATAAAAATTATTAACATTGTATCAATACTTCTTTTATCAATGTTATCATAAAAAAAAATCAATCGTCAGCTTTCCCACTTCCTAAAATTGGACCACCTCTTCCCATTCCAGGAACACCAAAGTTCCCAAGAATTTGACTTAAAAGGCTTTGTTTAATTCCACCACTTTCTGTTTTCAAGGAAGACATTGCAACGTCAGTTGAGCTTGATTTATCATAAAAGAAAATATCTTTGAGTACGTCATCTTTATTAAACTTAAATTCTAAAATATATTGCTCTTTAACTTTAGATTTTAAAAATGCAATTTTTGTTTTAAGAGATCCTACGTAGTAATATGAATTATCACCTAAACTTCCCTTGAAAGAGGGTTCACCTAAAATCTTTAAAATAGAGCCCTTATTATCTTTTCCAATTTCAAGTATTGAAACTGTATCAGCATCTGGTAGATTTCCGTTGACAATCTTCTTAGATGCACAAGAGGATAAAAATGATAGAATAATACTAAATAAAAAAATCTTCATAAATGATATTCTTTAATAAAAAAAAAAATAAACTCAGAAAAATTTATAATAAAATTGTCCAACAATCAAAGAATTCTTTTTTTTTAATTTCAAAAGAAAGCCCAAGAGTTGAGCTGACTCTAGAGTTTTTTCAATTAAATTTAATTATTATTATTTGGTATATGAAAAATAATAATGTGCAAGATAAGTATATAATGTACTTAGTCAAACAATTTATTTCAGATTTGGAAAACCTTTTTATTGAACTTGGTGGATCTGAAACCAGTTTAAGGAAAAAAATAAGACCAATAGTAGAAAATTTTTATGGAAGATTATATTCTTATTCATCAACATTTGACCTTTTAGAAAAAGATAAAAAGAGCTTAAGTTTTAATAAAATAATAAAAAATAATTTTAAATATAAAGTTAAAAGCAAACTTTTAGATATTTACATTAAAAATAATATTTTTTTTTTTGGAAAATTAAAAATTAATGATTTCTGGGATATGAACTTTGATTTTCTTAATGTTAAGAAATAAGTATTTAAAAAAAATATTGTTATTTGTTCTTTTTTTATGTACAAGTCTAGATTACTAAGATTAGGATTATAGATGGCTGTACCAAAACGAAAAACGACCCCATCCAGAAAAGGAAAAAGACGTTCACATCATTCTTTAAGAGGTGTTAATATGCTTGAATGTCCAAACTGTGGTGAACTTAAACTTGCTCATCACGTCTGTGGATCATGCGGATATTATAATAAAAAAGAGATAATTGATAAAACCGAGTCTGATGAAGAAGAAAAAGAGTTAGACACTTAAAGAAAATTAGGATAAGCATTGAAACAGATTGTATTGGCCATTGATGTTATGGGAGGTGATTTTGGTCCAGAAACCACATTGCAGGGTGTTTCAATGGCTTCAAAAATTTATCCCAATGTTAGATTTAAACTTTATGGTGATGAGTTTGTATCCCAAAAAGAAATAAATAAAAATGGTTTTGATAACTATGAATTTGTCCATACAACTGAAAGTATCAAATCAGATGATGAGCCAGTAAACGCTTTAAGAAAATTAAAAAAATCAAGTATGAGATTAGGAATTAATGAGGTCTCTGAAAAAAAAGCAGATGGTTTTGTTTCTGCTGGAAATACAGGAGCACTGATGGCCATTTCTAAATTTGTTTTAAAAACTTTAAGTGGAATCAATAGACCAGCAATAGCTGGTTTGATGCCAACATTAAAAGGACAAACTGTAATACTTGATCTTGGTGCTAATGTTGATTGTTCAAATGATAACCTCGTTCAGTTCGCTTTGATGGGTGATGTTTTCTCTAAAGCTGTACTTGGAATAGAAAAGCCTCGAATTGGATTACTAAATGTTGGGTCGGAATTAATAAAAGGAAATAATGTTGTAAAGCAAACACACTCTGACTTAAAAAAAATTGAAAAGAAAATTAATTTTTTTGGATTCGTAGAAGGTAATGATATAAATAAAGGAGTTGTTGATGTTGTTGTAACTGATGGATTTTCAGGAAATATAGCCTTAAAAACAGCAGAGGGTGTTGCAGAATTGATTTTTACATTTTTAAAAAATTCCTATAATAGTTCGCCAATATCTAAAGTTGGTTATTTGTTATCTAAACCAGCACTAAATAGATTTAAAACAAGGATAGATCCAAGAAAATATAACGGAGCAGTTCTATTAGGACTTAATGGTATCGTTGTTAAAAGTCATGGAGGAACAGATGCCCTTGGATTTTGCAATGCAATTGGAGTAGCAGTTTCTCTTATAGAAAACTCCTACATTAATCAAATCGAAAAAAAACTAAAGTTAGACTAACTTATGCTCTTAAATTCTGAAATAATCGGTCATGGGCATTACCTTCCAACAAAAATACTTAAGAATTCTGACTTAGCTGATATTGTTGATACTTCTGACGAATGGATTTTCAGCAGAACAGGAATAAAGCAAAGACATATTGTTGAAAACAATGAGATGACATCCGACTTAGCAATCAAAGCATCGATGATGGCCTTTGATTCTTCGGACTTAAGAAGTAAAGATATTGATTGCGTGATAGTTGCTACCACAACTCCTGATGAAACTTTTCCATCTACTGCTTCAAAAGTTCAGAATTTCTTAAAAATGGAAAACATTCCTGCATTTGATATACAAGCTGTATGTTCTGGATTTATATATTCCTTACAAGTTGCAGACTCTCTTATTAAGTGCAAAAAGGCAAAAAAAGTTTTAGTTATTGGTGCTGAGACTTTATCAAAAATTGTTGACTGGAAGGATAGAAGAACTTGTGTTTTGTTTGGAGATGGAGCCGGGGCATTGATTTTGGGTCCAACAGAGAAAAGAAAAGGTGTTTTGTCAACTAAACTTTACTCCGATGGCTCATGGCATGATAGTCTGTTTAGTGATGGAGGTCCTTCAAAGAATCAACAAGTTGGTAAAATTAGAATGAATGGTAAAGACATTTTTAAACAAGCTGTTAACAAACTTTCTGAATCTACACTGGCCGCACTCGATGAATGTAATTTAAACATTAATGACGTAAATTGGTTTATTCCACATCAAGCAAATCAAAGAATAATTTCTAGTACAGCCAAAAAAATAGGTATAAGTGAAGATAAAACAATTAGTACAGTAAAAAAACACGCTAATACATCTGCTGCTTCAATACCATTAGCTCTTTCCTGTTCAATTGAAAGTGGTATTATAAAAAAAAATGAAATTTTGGCATTATGTGCAATCGGCGGTGGTCTTACCTGGGGTAGTTGTATTTTGAAATTGTGAAATATATAATGAATTATGGGTAAGGATGTATTGACAAAAGCTAAGGTAGTAAATTATTTAAATGAGAATATCGGGTTATCAAAAAGAGAATGCCAATTTTTTTTTGAGTCTTTTATTGAATTAATATACAACCAATTGAAATCCCATAACGATGTCAAAATCATAAATTTTGGAATTTTTAAAGTCAAAAATAAAAAACCAAGAATTGGTAGAAATCCAAAGACAAAAGAAGAAGTTATGATTACAGAGAGAAATGTTGTGAAATTCAAACCTTCAAATTTTTTAATTAGTCTTATTAATTCCAACAAGGATGGAAGTGATGAAAACAAATGATGCACTCAGAAAAATTGGAGAAGTGTCAAAAGAATTAAAAATTCCTATACATGTCATAAGGTTCTGGGAACAAAAATTTCCCTCTTTAAATCCAATAAAAAAAAATAATGGGCAAAGATACTTCTCGATAGACCAATTATTAATATTAAAGGAGATTAAAAATTTATTATATAAAAGAAAATATACCATTAAAGGGGCTATAAACTTTTTAAAAGAAAATGATTCTTTTAAAAAAAATAAATTAATTCAAGAATTAGAGAATTTAATTAATGAAATTAAGTCCAAAATTTGAACGGGGCGTAGCGCAGCCTGGTTTAGCGCGTCCGTCTGGGGGGCGGGAGGTCGCTGGTTCAAATCCAGTCGCCCCGACCATATTATGATCGAAAAAATCAATATTTTCTACACCACTATCAGCGGCAATTCTGAATCCAAAAAAATGGCTAAAAAGATATTGTTAGTCAAAGGTATTATGTGTGTAAATATAATAAAAAATGTTGAGAGTTTTTATAAAGAAGATAATAATATTGTATCCTCAGTTGAAGATATAATGATAATTAAGACTTTATTAAAAAAAGAAAAAGTAGAAGAAATTTTGAAAAATCATCATCCATACACCATTCCATTTATCACTCAAATAAAGACGGGTGAAACGAATAAAGATTACTTAGAATGGTCTAAAAAAAACGTATAAAACTTTGTTTTGGTGTTGACAGTCTTTGATTATAAGTTATTTTGCATATGTTATGTTAACCTATAGCTTAAAACAATCAGAAATTAGAAAAAAATGGTATCTTATTGATGCTTCTGGATTAGTATTAGGGAGATTGGCAGTAAAAATTGCTTCAATATTAAGAGGAAAACATAAAGCAATCTTTACACCGCACTTAGACTGTGGGGATAATGTAGTAGTCATTAATGCTAAAAAAGTAATGCTGACAGGAAATAAAAGTAAGCAAAAAAAATATTACAAACATACTGGATATCCAGGTGGTCTTAAAGAGTTATATTTCAAAAATATTATCAAAAGTGAAAATCCTGAGTTTGTTATTATTAAAGCAGTTGAGAGAATGATGTCATCCAATGCATTATCCAAAAAACAACTATCAAATTTGAGAGTATTTAAAGCAGAAAAACACAACCTTGAAGCACAAAAACCTGAAATCATTGACTTTGGAACAATTAATAGAAAAAATAGGGTAAATTAATGTCCGAAAATGATATTGTAAAAAATTCATCTGAACCAGTCGTAGAGGACAATGAGCTCGATCTCAAACCAAAAATTGATAAACTTGGAAGAGCATATGCTACTGGCAGAAGAAAAACATCCGTATCTAGGGTGTGGATTAAATATGGAAATAAAAAAATTACAGTGAACGGTAAAGCTAGCGATAAATATTTTAAAAGGAAAATATATAATACAATTCTCGAAGAACCCTTATTTAAAACTGAAAATTTAGACAAGGTTGAAATTTTTTCGACAGTTTCAGGTGGTGGCTTATCCGGGCAAGCTGGAGCAGTTAGACATGGAATAAGCAGAGCTTTGGTAAATTTAGAACCCGACTTAAGAAAAAAATTAAAAAAAGCTGGGTTTCTAACAAGAGACGCGCGTAAAGTAGAGAGAAAGAAATTCGGGAGGCACAAAGCAAGAAGAAGTCCACAATTTTCTAAAAGATAAAAAATGTCGCTTAATGTCTGTATTTTTGGTGTGTCTGGTTATACTGGATCCAAACTGCTCTATTTTCTAGATCGACACAAAAATGTTAATATAAATGGAGTATTCGGCGAGTCTACCTTAGGGCAAAAACTAGGACAAATTAATAAAAATTTGACTAAATACTCCCAACTAAAAATTATTGATTTTAATGATTTTAATTTTGATAACACAGATCTAATATTTTCCTGTTTACCTCACGGAAAATTTCAAAGTGAGATTGTAAAAGTTATTAATCCAAAAATTCCAATTATCGATTTATCAGGAGACTTTAGATTAGAATCAGTTGATGAATACGAAAAATTTTATGAATGTAAACATAAAACAGCAGATTTAAAAAAGAATTATACATATGGTTTATCGGAAATATATAGAGATAAAATAAAAAAATCAAAATTCGTATCAAATCCAGGTTGTTATCCAACATCGATTCTAATTCCATTGATACCTCTTTTAAGAGAAAAGAAATTTCAAATCAAAGATGTTATAGTAGATTCAAAATCAGGTATAAGTGGGGCTGGAAAAAAACTTAAGATAGAAAACCTTTTTGCTGAAATAAGTGAAAATTTTTTTTCATATGGTGTTAATAAACATAGACACTATCCAGAAATAAAACAGGAAATAGATAAATTTAATGATGATACATCAATAACTTTTATTCCGCATGTTATTCCAATAATATCTGGTATGCAATCAACTATATACTTTAATAAAAATCAGGAAAAAGAAGAATATGAAAATGTACTATCGTCTTTTTATAAAGATGAGATGTTTATCAAAATTTACAAAGATTCAAATATGCCTTGTATCAAAGATGTAAAAGGAACAAATAACGTCGCAATTAAGGTTTTTAATGATTACTCAAAAAAAAAAATTGTCATAGTAAGCTGTATTGATAATTTAATTAAAGGTGCATCGGGCCAGGCCGTTCAGAATATGAACATTATGCATGGTTTTAATGAAATTGAGTCATTGGTATGATCGATAAATTCATAAAATTTAAAGATAAGTTTCCAAAAGTTAAGAATACAGTTTTTGTTGCTGAAGGTGTTGTAATAGTAGGAGATGTTGAAATTGATGATAACTCAAATATTTGGTTTAATTCAGTAATAAGAGCAGACGTAAATTTTGTAAAAATCGGGAAGAAATGTAACATTCAAGATGGTACAGTTATTCATGTATCATCTTACGGTTTTTCCGCTAACGGCAAAAAAGGTAATCCAACAATTATTTCAGACAATGTTACGATTGGTCATAATGCAACTATTCATGCTTGTGAAATTGGATCTAACTCATTAATAGGCATGGGGTCAGTGATTTTGGACAAAGCAATTATAGAAGATTTTGGTTTTGTTGCTGCTGGTGCTTTAATTCCCCCTGGCGCAATCATAAAAAGTAGAGAATTGTGGGCGGGCAATCCAGGAAAGTTTATTAGAAAAATTTCAGACACTGAGGAAAAACTTTTAAAAAACACACCCGAAGTTTATTATAATCTAAGTAAGGAATTTTTAAAAAAATAGTTTCGAATTTTCAATTTTAATCTATAATTCAAAGTTAGAAAGTTAATTAATGTTTAAAAAAAAAAAATTATTATATACAATACTTCTTTTATTTTTAGTTCACGGATGTATATCTGTTTCCGATATGATCGGAGATGACAATGTTGAAACAATTGAACCTCAGGATGAAATTGGTCAGCTTCTCTCGGATATACAAGACGAACAATTAGAAATGACTGATGATCAAGTAGCAGATCCAGTGCCAGAAAAACTCGAAACTTCAGATCAAAAACTTGATCCAGTTCCAACAGAAAAATACGATAGTGTTCTACTGGAAGATAAGGAAGAGCAGGTCCAAAATGAGAATGAAAATGTTGAAATGCCTCCGAGCAAACAAAATGACTTTCAATCTTTTGAAAATACAATTTCAAAGTTGACTATAAACGACAAAATACAATATAGAGTTGCCACAATAAACTTTTATAGCGGTTCAAGTTTAGTTGATAACGTGGGATTAAAAAAAATAAGAAAGATTGCAAATATTGCAAAAGAAAGAAATGCTAAGATAAAGATTGTTGGTCATGCAAGCAAAAGAACGCGCGATATGCCCTTAGCCAAACATAAATTAGTAAACTTTAATATATCTGATAAAAGAGCACAATCTGTCGCAAACATTTTTATCAAGAAATATAGTTTTCCAAGTTATAACTTAATTACAGAGGCAGTTTCTGATACCAAACCATTGTTTAAGGAAAACATGCCAGCAGGCACAAAAGCAAATCAAAGAACAGAAATTTTTTTGATATATTAAGTTGTGTCATCTGTAAATGTCAAGATAGCTATCGCAGGTATTGGAACAGTTGGAGGTGGTCTTCTTGAACTAATAAGAAAATATAAAAGTAGTGACATAAAAATTAATGTTACTGCTGTAGCAAGTAGAAGAAAACAAAAATTTCATGGACAGTTTCTTAAAAACACGCTTTTTTTTAAAGATGCTAAAGAACTTTTGAGCTTTGATGACTATGATATTTTAGTTGAATTAATCGGAGGTGAGGGAGGTGTGGCTAAGAAGATAGTTTTTGATGCTTTAAAAAAAAAAAAAAATGTTGTAACAGCTAATAAAGCTTTAGTTGCAAAATTTTGGAAAGAGTTAAAGTCGCTTGAATATAAAAATAAATGTGTATTGAAATATGAAGCTGCAGTTGCTGGTGGAATACCAATTATCAAAGTAATTGAGGAATTTTTGCTATCAAATAAGATTAAAAGAATATATGGAATTCTTAATGGAACATCTAATTATATCTTAAGCAAGATGTTATCCTCAAATAAAGAATTTAAATCAATTTTAATTGATGCACAGAAACTTGGTTACGCTGAGTCCGACCCTACATTCGATATCGACGGCACAGATACTGCTCAAAAGTTGTCGATACTCTCGTCTTTAGCTTTTAGTTTTAATAACTCAGCAAATAGCATAAAAAACGAAGGTATTGACAAGATCAAATTAGTAGATCTTAAAATAGCTGAATCTTTAGGATATAAAATAAAGCTTCTAGGAATAACAGAAATTGATAAAAAAAGAATTAAAAACTATGTTTATCCTTGCCTTTTATCTAAAGATTCTTTCGTTGCAGAAGTAGATGACGTCTATAATGGTATCGTAGTTGAATCTGATTATTGTAAAAAGAGTTTTTTTGTTGGTGAGGGTGCTGGTGCATATCCAACTGCAACATCTGTTTTAAGTGATATTGTTAACCTTTCAAAAGGTAAAGAGAATAATCTTAGTATTTATTCTCAATTAAAAAAATATGATAGTGTTACATTGGAAGATAGATATGGAAGTTTTTATCTAAGATTTACCACTGATGATAGATCTGGTGTAATATCAGGTATAGCAGAACAATTTAAGAAATATAATATATCAATGAAATCTATGCTTCAAAAAGAACAAACTGGAAATTATACAAATAATGCTACTATTGTTATTACTACACACAATTGTTTTGAGAGGGATATGATGAAGGCACTAAAACGAATAAATAATCTTAATTTTATAAGAGAAAAAACTGTTTACATCAGGATTGAAAAATTTAAATGATTGACTTTGTATCTGGGATGTTTTTTCCGATTAAGGGTAAACAGTAATTTGTGAACGTTTTGGTAACTCGAAACTTTTCTTTATTATAAAAAGATGAATCCATATGCTTTGTTTTTCCAGCGATGTCTATCAAAGAGTTTTGAATATATTGAACTTTGTAACTTTTACTAAATACTTTTCTTTCTTTTATGCCAACTGAAAATGAATCAGGATGCTTATAGGAATATTTGACTGAACGGAGTCCTATTTCAAATGCTTCTTTTTGATCAACTTCTGAGGCTGAACCTAAAAAACATCTTTGTGGATATCCAAGCGTATCAGCTCTAACTCTTAAAATTTTTAATTTTCTTTTAATCTGTTCAACCAGGTAATCTCCTAAAATACCAGAGCCTGATAATTGTATATTTCCATGATCATCAAATTCATTCTGTTTTTTTATTTTTTCTGTAAATAATTTATTGCTTTTATCTTTAATACCCTCCGACACAGCAACTATACATCTTCCATATTTAGAAAAAGTTTCCTTGATGCTATTTAGGAATTCATCTAAACTAATAGGACATTCAGGAATAAAAATTCTATGCGGCCCATCACTGTCATTTTTTTTTAATAAAGAAGACGCAGCTGTAAGAAATCCAGCATGTCTTCCCATGACTATACCAACGTATACTCCCGGAAGCGACTTGACATCATAATTTATTCCAGAAAATAGTTGGGCAACGTATTTTGCTGCCGAGCCGAAACCAGGTGTGTGATCATTTAAAACCAAGTCATTATCAATGGTTTTGGGAACATGAATACATTGAAGCCCATAACTTTTTGATTTAGCGAAATTTGAAATTATTTTAAGACTATCCGAGGAATCATTACCCCCAATATAATAAAATTTTTTAATATGTTTAACCTGAAGTCTCTTGAAGATCTCTATGCAGTAGTTTTGATCTGGTTTATCCCTCGTTGAACCCAATGCTGCACCTGGAGTATTTTGTATAATTTTTAGATCCGAATTAGAGATTTTATTTAAGCCAAGAAATCTATTGTTTATAATACCATTTACACCGTTGAGAGAACCAAAGATTTTTGACCCCATTTTTTTTTCATTAATTATTATTCCTGCAAGTGACTGGTTTATAACATTTGTAGGGCCACCGCCTTGCGCAATTAATATATTATTATTAGTCTTCATTTATTTATGGTAAATTAAAAAATATGAAAATTCCTTCTAATGTAATTCAAGAAGATTTAAAAAACAATTATGAAAAAAATTACACCTCTATAAAGGGAATACTCTGGTATAGCAAAAAAATAAATATGTCAGAGGTTGAGGAGATTAAAAATAAATTTAATTTAGATTTTAGCATTGCAAAACTTGCAGTATCTAGAGGTATAACTGTAAAAACTTTTAATGATTTTATTGAGCCGAAAATTAAAAATTTAATGCCTGATCCTATGGTCTTAGATGATATGGAGAAGGCAACAATCAAAATAATTGAATTTATAAATAAAAAAAAAAAAATAGGAATCTTAGGTGACTATGATGTTGATGGTTCTTGTTCTATTGCGCTTTTATATAACTATTTAAATGATATTGGTAGCAGATGTGAATATTATGTTCCTGACAGGTTAGAGGAAGGCTATGGCCCAAATATAAAAGCTTTAAGAGAACTTAAACAAAAAAACTGTGAATTAATTTTAACGCTTGATTGTGGAACAACTTCATTTGAACCAATTAATCAAATTTGTAAAGAAGGGGCAGATGTAATTGTTGTTGATCATCATATTGAATCAGGTCCTGCGCCGAATGCATTTGCAATCATAAATCCCAAAAAAAAGACTGATAACTCTCTTTTACAAAATCTTTGTGCTACAGGTGTAGTTTTTTTTTTAATCGTTGCGATAAATAGAAAATTAAAAAGTCAAAATTATTTTAGTTCTTTTTCAAGTCCAAATTTGATGAAGTATTTGGATCTTGTCGCACTTGCTACAATTTGTGATTTGGTAAAGCTTGATCAAATTAATAGAGCATTTGTTAAGCAAGGTATAAAAATTCTTAATAATACAAGTAATATCGGTTTAGGTTGTTTAATTGAAGATTCCGCAATTAATCAGAAGATCAATGAGTATCATTTGGGTTTTGTTCTAGGTCCTAGAATTAATGCTGGAGGTAGAGTAGGTGATTCAAAAATTGGAGCTAACTTATTAGTATGCAATGATAAAAATACTTCTTATGTTTTATCGCAAAAATTGTGTGAGCTTAATAATTTAAGAAAAAGTATCGAAAAAAAAGTTGAAAAAGAAGCTTTATTTAAAGTTGATGAAAGTGACGAAAATATAATTTGTGTTCATCAAGAGGATTGGCATCCAGGTGTAATTGGTATAGTTGCAGCAAAATTAACTGAGAAGTTTAAAAAACCTTCTATTGTAATATCAGAGAAAAGTGAAATATGTACTGCTTCTTGTCGTTCTGTAAAGAGTTTTAATGTTGGAGAATTTATAACAGATAGTATTAGGTCTGGAAAAATAATTTCTGGTGGAGGTCATAAGATGGCAGGTGGATTTAGCATTGAAAGATCAAAAATTGAGGAATTTAAAAAAACTTTAAAAAATAAATATTTTAAAAATTATGAAGATATTTCAAAAAGCTTTGAGTTTGAATTGAATATATCCTCTATTAATTTTAAATTGTTTCAACTAATTGAACAATTTGCACCATTTGGTATCGGTAATCCTAAACCAAGATTTCTATTAAAGGGTTGTTCAATTACATATCCAAAATTAGTTGGTGAAAAACATTATTCCTTTTTTTTAGAAGATTCAATTGGGAATAACATTAAAGCAATTTGCTTCAATTCTTTAGGAACGGACATAGGAAACACCATAGAAACTAAATCAATTGTCAAGGGTGTGATCGTAACTTTGACAATGAACGATTGGAATGGGGACAGAAATATTGAAGTATTTGTTGAGGATGTTATTTGTTAATCTACAATCCTCATTTGAGTGTAGTATATTCTACAATCTTTACCATCTGTTGATATCAAACAATCAAGATATTCTGAAAGACGTGCGTTTGAACATCCTGCCTCTTTGTATAGAGGAATTCCTTTGAAATTCTTTTCAAAGCTATTTTTAAATTTTTCCAATTCAGATGATTTGATATTAGGTTTGTCTTCGAATCGAATTTTAATTTTATTGATAGCTGTCTCGTAGGGAAATATTATCTCGTATCCCCTCAAGTTGCAGAGGTGATTATTAGCTTCTTTACCTTGACTTAGAAAAGGCAACAGCAAAATAGCAAATAAGGCGAATCTAGTAAGAAAAGTCATAATAAAATAATTTACATATAAATTAAAAAGACTATATATATAGTCATATATTTTTTTTGCAAGTTTTAATTGTCCCCTTCGTCTAGTGGTTCAGGACACCGCCCTTTCACGGCGGCAACACGGGTTCGAATCCCGTAGGGGACGCCATCCATTTAATTTAAAATTAAGTTAATCTGTTATAAGAAATTTGACTGGTATATTTACCGTATCATCAATAAATTTATTTCCTATCTTGGCAGGCGTAAATTTCCATTTTTTTAGTGTCTCAAGGCTGGCATTATCAAGTACTTTAAAACCACTTGACTCTAATACTTTTATTTCTGAAACATTGCCCTCTCTGTCAATTTCAGCTTGAATTATTACTCTGCCTTCCCAGCCTTTTTTTCTGGCGATTAAAGGATAAGTTGGATGAGGGTTTTTAGCAGAACCAATTTTATAAGTAGCGTTTGATGCAAAAGTACTTTTGGTGTTCTGATTTTCTGAAAATTCTTTAATTGTATAATTTAATGACTTTTTAGTATTATCTGAACTCTTAAAGGGTTTGTTTTCTAAAAAAGAATTATCAAAATTCTTTTTTTCAATATTATTTGAAGTTAAGTTTGTTTTTAAAACCTTATATAATTCATTTTCATCTTTTTTTTTTTCTACTGAAGAAACTAAACTGTTCTGTTCATTGGTTTTATCTTTTACATTTTTAGTTTTTTTAATGGTTTTCTGAACATTTGTTCTTTTCATATCAATATTTTTATTTTCACTCGATGGTAAGATAATAATTTCGGCCATTGAGGTTTCACTTTTCTTAAATTCCTTTCTGTCTATTAAGAAAAGTGAAATTGCAAGGGTATGAATTCCAAATGAAATGATTAAACTTTTTAAAAAAGTAGTTTTCATTTTAAAATTCCTTAGAAATTTTAAATAAGGTATTAAATCCTGGAAGTGGGTAGTAACTTACTGTGTGATAAACTCCTGAACCTGAACCAACAGCGTAGTTATAATGTATTTTATCTTGCAAGTTATTTAGCGCCAAAGAAGCTTTATAACCTTTAAAGCTTCCTACAAATCCTAAATTTAAGGTATGATAACCTTTTTGTACAATTTGATAGTTTCTGAAATCATTAAGAGGCCTAGAACTTGACTGATAATAAAAATTAAAATAAGTCGAAAGATTTTGTAATGGTGAATAATTAATTTGTAAAGAATCTACAAAAGCTGGAACTCCTGGAAGATCATTTTCGTTTCTGTCCCCACCTCTAAATTTTGCTTGTGTAAGAGTAAATGCATTTTCTATATTAAGGTTTTCCATGAAAGAATATTTAAAGTTATTCTCGATACCATATCTCTCGGTTGGTGCTAAGTTTTTGTTATAAAAAGAATTGTCCGTTGTAGAAATTTCAGAACGTAATCTCATATAGTAAAGAGTTGTAGTGATATTAAAACTATCAAAACTGAGTTTATGACCGAACTCAAAATCATGAGATTTTTGAGGTCCTAGTTTAAAACTTGTACTGTTAGTAAATCCACTGCCTAGTCCAATTCTTTCATCTAAATTAGGATATCTAAAACTTCTTCCAATTTTTGTAGAAAAAATGTTGTAATTGTTGAGTTTATATTCGTAACCAAGATGATACGCAAATTGTGGGTTTGAAAAACTTTCTGGAGATTTATCTGTATAAGTTCCTCCGTAGTATGACCCTGGTGTTACACTGTTAGATGCTCTAAGCCAATTTCCATGATATCTAGCCCCAACAGAAAATTTGTTTTCTGAGTTTAACTTAACATTTGAATTAAAATAGATAGCTGCAGTTTTATCAGTCATTTTAAAATTTGTATAATAATGTGCTCCATCAGACTGCATTCTGTCGGAATAATAGTTAGCATAAATTAAATCTAGTCCAATAATATTGTCTAGGTCAATTTTATTGATCTTGTACTTAAAGAGATATCTTGGAGAAATCTGGTAATTATATATTTCTGTATCTGAAAACTCTCCCATATTAGCTTGGCTTTTATCAAAACTATAGCTACCGTCTATGACAACTTCATGATTATTAATTGGAGAGTAGTTAAGCCCATAGAAAGTTTTATACCCATTTCTTTGGTTGAACTGAGTGGGTGTGCCGGTGCCTCTTGGATCACTCCTAAGTGTAACCACACTCCTTGTTCCAGGCAATTCAAGATATTGATTATGTGCTAACACATTTAAATGATATGAGAGGTTTTCATTTGCTCCTTTAAATTCAATACTACCGTTTCTCTGACTAAGAGCATTATTTCTTCTAAAGCCATCGGTAGAAATAAAATTTGTATTTCCAGTAACTGAATATATGCCTGCTGTTTTTGTACCTGATAATGCACCTTCGTATTTACCAAATGATCCAGTTGCGAATTTGGCAAATAAAGAGTCTTTTTGATTAGGAAGGATATCAGTAATGATATTTACAGTTCCTGCAGACGAGTTATTTCCATAAAGAACGGAATTGTTGCCTTTAGTAATTTCTATTTTCTGAATACTGTCAATCGGAATAATTGATAAATCAACCAAACTCATATCACCCATTGTGAGTTTTTGGCCATTTATTAGAATTGCTGTATTGTCCCTTGCTGTGTCCGCAAAACCTCTGATATCAATTCTCGACCCCACACCAAACCCAGTACCATAAATATCAAATTGTTTTTTTACACCAGGATATTTTGTTATCAAATCAACAATTGATTCACTTGTTGAATTTTGAATATCACTTTTAGTTATTGTATATGTTTCAGCACCATAGATTCCATCAACTTGTAGTTTAGAAGATTGTACAATAATCTCATCTTCTATCGTTTGAGCTTTTATTTCTTGATTAATACTGGCAATTAATATTACAAAAGTTAAAAAAAGAGATTTCCACATATTTTTTCCTTTCTCAGATTTGTATCTGAAAACAATTAAAATAAGTGAGATAGTTGAGTCCCACCATGGTTGACACGTCACCACGATGGATTTTCCATATCAGAAGACCTACCCGCAGTCTGATTGAATGACGCTAACTTAGCAGGTTTCCTGACTCATTGCTTTTGGTTTTGTCGCCTTCCCAATTATATCAGTGGCACATTGACAAAACACACAATTTACAGTAGCGGGGGCTGTACTAGACTTTAACTAGTTTCCCTTTTAACCCTTGCAGGCACTAAGTATATTTATCATATTATTTTTATTAGAATTAAAGTCAATTTAATTGTAAAACAAGAGTAGTAATGAGCATATTTGATAAAGACCTTACAATAAATGAACCTAGTCATCTCTCTGAGATATTTTTTGGTATGGGTTGTTTTTGGGGAGCTGAAAGAAAATTTTGGCAGTTAGATGGTTTGTATACAACGGCTGTCGGATACGCTGGAGGTCATACTAAAGATCCAAATTATGAAACTGTTTGCAATGGCGATACAGGTCATGCAGAAGTTGTAAAAGTCATTTATGATCAACAAATAGTTAGTATAAAACAATTGCTAAAAATTTTTTGGGAGTCTCACGATCCTACTCAATTAAATAGACAAGGAAATGATATCGGTAGTCAATATAGATCAATTATTTTATCAAATAATAGTAAAGAAATTGAACTTCTACAGGATTCAAAAAAGAAATTTCAAATTGAACTAGATAAACTGTCATATGGACCAATTAAAACCGAAATAGTAATTCTTGATAAATTTTATTTAGCTGAAGATTATCATCAAAAGTATTTACATAAAAACCCAAACGGATATTGCGGTTTAAAAGGAACTGGTGCTTATTACCCCTAATAAAAGTATCTTCCCAAACCTAATGTAAAAATAACTTGTCCTCCGAGTGAATGCACCAAAACACATGTTAAAAACGATTCTTTTAAGTACAAGTAAGAAAAAATTGGCGAAGCAATTGCTGTTAGCAAAATCGCATGAGGATTATTAAAAACAATGTGGGCAAAAGAAAAAAAAAATAAATTTAAAAGTGTGATTAATAATAAATTACCACTGAAAAGTTTCTTATATCTTTGATAAAAGTAAACTCTGTAAACAATTTCTTGTGGAATCACTGAAAAGAAAGGATAGATAAACATGACTATAATCCACAACAGAAAATTATTTTTTGGAAAACTAAAAAGAAGAGTTGGATCATAATATAAAACATATAAATAACCAAAAATAAGAAACACCAAAAAACAAATAAAAGAGATTCTCCAATTAATTTTTTTAGTTAATGCTTTTGATTTAAAACTTTTATCTTTTCTTAGCTTTAGAAACGTAAATATAAAGACAAGATACAATAAAGTGAAAATTAATATTTTAGACTGAAAAATTAGAATGAATAATGGTAAAAATAAATAAATAAAAAATAATTCAAATTTTAAGGAACTAGCCATTTTGATTCAATGCTGAGATTAGAATTATCTCTATTTATTTTAAACAAAGCTCTCCGATGTCCTTGACTTGCTAAAAACAACCACTCTATTTCATCTATAAAAATTCTTATAACTGTAAAATTTTCGAAACCTTTATTGGCTTCTTCAGAGGAAGGTGCTTCTGATTCAAATTTATTTGGAAAACCAGAGGTTGGATTATTAGAAACTTGTCCAGGAGGGTTGGATGTAAGATAACATCTCTTAGACCAATTCGAAAGTTTGTCCCACGATTCTTTTTTAGATTTTTCTAAATTTGTTGTACCTCGAATTCTAAGTTGAATTTTTTTTTGATCATCATATAAAACCAAACATGTAAAGTTATTATTTTTTAAATGTTCAACTTTTTCAGATCTATTATCAGTATGAATGCCAATAGTTAAATCTTCCTGCGAGAAACTTCTTAATACGACCGTTCTTGCATCAGGTTTGTTATGTAAATCTACAGTATTAAGAACAAGATTATGGAAATTAGATTTTCTTTTTTTTACACCTTGAAATAAAAGAGAAAAAATCTCTTTTCTTGTTTCTTCGAGTGAATTATAAAATTTTGGTATCTCTTTCATTTTTTAAGACATTCATATAATGCTATAGAAACGCAATTAGAAACATTTAAACTTTCAATTCTTTTGTCCTCTACTTTTAAGTTAATTTTGGTTTTGAAATCGCAGTTCTTCATAATTAATGGTCTAATTCCCTTGCCTTCAGATCCAAATATCAAAACCTTTTTTAGATCTTTTGGTACCTCGGATATATTACTCTTAGCATTCATATCAAATCCCACAATCCAATAACCCATTTTTTTCAATTTTTCAACTGTTCTGTTTAGGTTAATAACTTCAATAAAGTTTATTTTTTCAAATGCTCCACTTGCAGATTTAATTAAAAAGGGATTTATGTTGAAAGAGTTATCTTTATTTGAAATTATTGTTTTTATTCCAAATAAATAGGATGTTCTTAAAATAGATCCAACATTTTGTGAATCATTTAAGGAATCGAGTATTAAAATGTTTTTTTCATTTTTATCAATTTCCTCTAAACTTATTTGTTTTAAACTTTTACATTTCAATAAAACACCTTGATGAACATTATTTTTAATTTCAGAATCTATTTCTTTTCTTGAAACAATATAAAGTTTACTTATTCCTCTATTTTCAATTACAAATTTATTTTTTTCAAAAAACTCTTTTGTACATTTTAAGGAAATTATAATCCTTTTTGAGTTTTCAATTGCAGATAGTGCTGCATGTTGTCCCATTATTGTGTCTATTTGATTATCCATTTATTTATAATAAATTTAAATTTTTTTCCTTTACAATTCATAGGCTTTAAAAGTATACATTCATCTTATGGAGGGATGGTAGAGTGGTCAAATACATCAGACTGTAAATCTGACGGCGTAAGCCTACGTAGGTTCAAATCCTACTCCCTCCACCATTTTCCTAGATGTATTCCAGTACCCTGTCTGGAGGTCTACATACTACATAATTTTTACCATCAAAAAAAATCGGCCTTTGAAGATCCTTTTGATTTTCAAATATAAATTTTATTAAATCTTTTTTATCAAAATCTTTCTCAGTCTTATTTCTTAAAATATCAAATTTATTTCCCAAAAAATTTTGGACCAAATGCTTAACCTCATCAATAGATAAAGGATCTTTCATATATTCCCTAATTATAAAATCTGTTTTTTTGCTTTCTAAAATTTGAACACAAGCTCTAGATTTAGAGCAATTTTTATTGTGTAATATCGTAAATGTCATTAATAGTTGTATTTATTTTCAGTTTATCACATTATGTTGAGGATTTTTTATTTTTTTGTCGCGGGTGTAGCTTAGTGGTAAAGCCCCAGCCTTCCAAGCTGGTTACGAGGGTTCGATTCCCTTCACCCGCTCCATTGAAGGGGTGTAGCTCAGTTGGTAGAGCGACGGTCTCCAAAACCGTAGGTCGTGAGTTCGAGTCTCTCCGCCCCTGCCAAAAATTAGGACAAACTTTCAACAAATTTCGGAATTGTTTTACTAGCCGGACCAATAAAAACCTCATCAAAAAGATATGATTTATTAGTTTTCTCAATGTTAAATTCATACATTTTAACTTTTCTGTCAGTTTGCATTATAAAATCAATAAACCCTGCGGCAGGATAAACATTGTTTGATGTTCCAATGGATATAAAAATGTCTGTCATTTCAAGATATTTATAAATTTTGTCTAAAAATTTTGGTTGTTCACCAAACCATACAACATCGACTCTAACATTTCCAACATTTCCACAGTTAGGACATTTGTATTTTGAAGATAAATTAAAATCAAATTTTAGCCTTATTTTACAAAACATGCAAAAAGCAAAATCTAATGTTCCATGCATATGTAAAATCTTTTTTGAACCTGCTTTTTCATGAAGGTTGTCTATATTCTGGGTAACAAGTAGAAACTCGCCAGAACATTTATTTTCAAAACTAGCTAAAGATTTGTGACCATGATTTGGAATGATCTTAGGACATTCAAGGATCTTCTTTCTTTCATTGTAAAACTTATTTACATAATCTGGATTTTTTTTAAATCCCTCTACTGTACAGACTTCTTCAATTTTATAATTATCCCATAACCCATCTTTTTCTCTAAAAGTATTTATTCCGCTTTCTTTTGAAATACCTGCACCGGTGAGTATAAAAATGTTTTTATTAAGTATATCCATTGTTTTTTTTTTGCTATTTGATTTTCTTGTTGATTATGTTAACAATACGAAAAAATCTATACAATAATTATGATGCAAAAGATTATTACTTTATACAAAGAAGTAAAGCAGGAGGCTATGAAAATAACGTGGCCGGCCAAACCTGAAGTTATAACTACTACTATAATGGTATTTATTTTTGTTTTTATTTCGTCAATTTTTTTTCTTCTTGTAGATAAGCTAATATCATTCGTTGTAGAATTCATTTTGTTTTAACAGATTATGTCAAATTGGTACATTTTACAGGTTTATTCGGGTAACGAAAAAAAAATTGAAAAAGAACTTCTTGCTCAAGTAGAAAAGAAAGGACTTAAGAATAATATAGAAAAAATTTTGATTCCTTCAGAAGAAGTTATTGAAATGAAAAAAGGAAAAAAAGTAAGTTCAGAAAGAAAATTCTTTCCTGGATATATGCTTATACAAATGATTATGGATGATGAAATTTGGCATATAGTTAGAAGGTTACCTAAAGTTTATGGTTTTTTAGGTGGGAAGAAAGGTGAACCGATACCTGTTTCGCAAAAAGAGATTGACTCAATACTTAATCAGATGAAAGATGGTTTAGAAAAACCTAAGCCTTCTGTAAGTTTTGAAATTGGTGAGCAAGTAAGAGTTTCTGATGGACCATTCTCATCTTTTAATGGAATGGTAGAGGAGGTTGACGAAGAAAAAGCAAGATTAAAAGTCAGTGTCTCAATTTTTGGAAGATCAACGCCAGTGAATCTAGAATATTCACAGGTTGAAAAGATTTAATTTTAGGAGGTTGTAAATGGCTAAGAAAATAGATGGTTACATAAAGTTGCAAATCCCAGCGGGTCAAGCAAATCCATCTCCACCTGTAGGACCTGCATTAGGTCAAAAAGGAGTAAACATTATGGAATTTTGTAAAGCATTCAATGCTTCTACCCAAAAACTAGAGCAAGGAATGCCTATTCCGGTGATAATAACGGTATTTCAAGATAAAAGTTTTGTTTTTGAAACTAAATCTCCGCCAGTTTCTTTTTACATAAAAAAAGCCTTAAAGTTAAAAAAAGCTTCTCAAACACCAGGAAAAGAAGTTATTGCATCTATTTCAAAAAGCGATATAAAAAAAATTGCTGAAGATAAAATGAATGATTTAAATACAAATAATATTGAATCTGCCCAAAAGATGGTTGCTGGTACAGCTAGATCTATGGGGATAAAGGTTGAGTAATGAAGATAACAAAAAAATTTAAGGAAATTTCTAAAGATTTTGAAAAGACAACTATCCACAAACTTGATGAAGCCATATCTTTATCACAAAAATATTCATCAAAAAAATTTGACGAATCACTAGATGTTTCTATTGTTTTAGGAATTGATGCCAAAAAATCCGATCAACAAATTAGAGGTGTAATTAGTTTACCTAAGATGCCACAAAAAAAGGTAAAAATAGCTGTATTTGCTGAAGGTGATGACATAAAAAAAGCAAAAGATGCTGGTGCGGATGTTGTAGGTGGCGATGAACTAATTGAGGCTGTGAAGAAGGGACCGTTAAATTTCGACAAATGCATCTCTACACCAAAAATGATGATTAAAGTAAGTGCGTTAGGTCAAATTTTAGGTCCAAAAGGTTTAATGCCTAATCCAAAGCTTGGAACTGTTACAAATGAATTTACAGATGTAATAAAAAAAATTAAAGCAGGACAAATTGAATTCAAAACTGATAAAGCTGGCATCATTCACACTTCTGTTGGAAAAATTAGTTTCTCAAATGATGAATTAAAAAAAAATATAACTTTTTTACTTGATGAAATTAAAAAAAAAAAACCAGAAACTTCAAAAGGAATATTTATAAAAAAATTTTTTATTAACTCAACTATGGGTCCGGGGTTGCAAGTTGATCCAACAAGTGTTATGTAATCATTAATATTTATTCTGTCCAAGACTCCAGGGTGCTGCCAAGCATTAAAATTCCTGGATAGATGGGTAAAGTCTTTTTTTACTCAGACAGTATTATAGGGGTATTTGTGCAAAGAGCTCAAAAACAAGAATTTGTAAAAGAATTTAATTCTGACCTGAAATCATCCGAATTTCTTCTGGTTGCGGATTACAAAGGTTTGAACGTTTCGGAAATTTCTTCTCTTAGAAATGAAGTTAAAAATAATTCTGATTCTAATTTTAAAGTAGCAAAGAATACATTAGTTAAACGAGCTATTAAAGATACCAATTTCAAAAATCTAGAAAAACTTTTTGTTGGTCCGACTTCAGTGGCTTATTCAAATGATCCAGTAAGCACGTCAAAGGTCCTAGTGAAATTTGCCAAAGAGAACGAAAACTTTAAAATTCTTGGTGGTGCAATGGGTGACAAAGAGTTATCAATTGAAGACATCAAAAATCTTGCAACTTTACCTTCATTGGACGAAATTAGAGCAAAAATTGTTGGTTTGCTTGTAGCTAATCAAACGAAATTTGTCTCTATTCTTTCAACCAATCAATCTAACATTGTTAGAGTTATAAAAAATAAATTTGAAAATCAAAATTAAGGAGTAAAATATGGCTGATATTCAAAAAATTGCTGATGATTTATCTACACTTACTGTATTAGAGGCTTCAGAACTTACAAAGATTCTTGAAGAAAAATGGGGAGTTTCCGCCGCTGCACCAGTGGCCGTTGCAGCACCTGTTGGAGGAGCGCCTGCTGAAGCAGCTGGAGAAGAGAAGACTGAATTTGAAATTCATCTAGCTTCTGCAGGTGATAAAAAGATTAATGTAATTAAAGAAGTAAGAACGATAACTGGCTTAGGGCTTAAAGAAGCCAAGGACTTAGTAGAGGGAGCCCCTGGTAAACTTAAAGATGGTGTAAATAAGGAAGATGCTGAAAAGTTCAAGAAACAGCTTGAAGAAGCTGGGGCAACTGTAGAACTTAAGTAGCATCGAATGAAAAAATCATTTACAGACAAACATAATATAAGAAAAAGTTTTGGCAAAATTCCAGATTTGGTTCAAATGCCGAATTTACTAGAAATTCAAAAAAATTCTTATGAACTTTTCTTACAAAAAGACGTTAAGCCTGAAAACAGAGAAGACATAGGACTTCAAGCTGTATTCAATAAAGTTTTTCCAATAACTGATTTTTCAGGTGTCGCTGAGTTAAGGTTCGTCAAATACGAATTAGAAGAACCAAAATATGATGTGGATGAATGTATACAAAGAGGAGGAACATTCGGATCTCTTTTAAAAGTTACATTAAACTTGATAATAAGAGAAGTTGACGAAGAAACAGGTGTATCATCTGTCAAAGATATAAAAGAACAAGAAGTTTACCTTGGTGACATGCCATTAATGACTTCACGTGGTACATTTGTGTTTAATGGAACTACAAGAGTAGTTGTTTCTCAAATGCATAGATCACCTGGAGTCTTCTTTGATCATGACAAAGGTAAAAGTCACTCCACCGGTAAATTTTTGTTTGCATCAAGATTGATACCATACAACGGTTCTTGGATAGACTTTGAGTTTGATCCTAAAGATCTAATGTATGTAAGGATTGATAAGAGAAGAAAAATATTAGCATCATCTCTTTTATTAGCACTTGATAATGAGAAATCCCGAGAATACAGAGAAAATTGCGAAAAGAATGATAAAGAAGTCGATTTTACTAAAATCAATGGAATGAACCATGAAGAATTATTTTCTTTTTTTTATAGATCTAAAGTTATTTCAAGAAAAAATAACGGTTGGGAAACTGATTTTGTAAAAGAAGAATTTGTTGGACTGAAACTCGAGCATGATCTTATCGACTCAATTAACGGGAAAACATACGCTAAATCTGGAGAGAAGTTTAATATTGCTATTCAAAAAAAATTGGAAGAAGATTCAGTCAAAAAGTTGTATATTGACAATGAAACTATTCAAGGACAGTATTTAGCTAAAGATATATTCGATACAAAAACTGGAATAATTTTTTTTGAAGCTGGTGACGAAATTGATGATAATATTTTAAATCACTTAAAAGAAAAAAACATAGACAAGATAGAAATATTAAATATCAATCCAAATCAACAAGGTTCATACATTCGTGACACTTTTTTCGCAGACAAGAATAAGAATAGAAATGATGCGATAACCGAAATATACAAAATCCTAAGACCTGGAGAACCACCGACAGTCGAAGCTGCTGACAAGCTATTTAGAAGTCTATTTTTTGATAGAGAAAGATATGATTTATCACCTGTTGGAAGATTAAAAATAAATACGAGATTGAACCTCGATACAGACCTAAACATGAGAGTCCTCCAAAATAATGATATCATCCAAATTGTTCGTTATCTTGCTGGACTTAAAGATGGTTTTGGTCATATTGACGACATTGATCACCTTGGTAACAGAAGAGTTAGATCTGTGGGAGAATTATTGGAAAATCAATACACGCTTGGTGTTATAAGAATGGAAAGAGCTATTAAAGAAAGAATGACAAATGCTCCTGATATTGAAACTGTTATGCCTAATGATCTTGTTAACCCAAAACCGGCTTCAGCTGCTATTAGAGAGTTTTTTGGTCAAAGCCAACTCTCACAATTTATGGATCAAACCAATCCTTTATCTGAAATAACCCATAAAAGAAGACTATCTGCATTGGGGCCAGGAGGTCTTTCACGCGAGCGAGCGGGTTTTGAAGTAAGAGATGTTCATCCGTCTCATTATGGTAGAATCTGTCCAATAGAAACTCCTGAAGGTCCTAATATTGGATTAATTAATTCACTTGCAACATATTCCAAAGTTAATAACTATGGTTTCATAGAAACACCATATAGAAAAGTTGAAAACTCCAAAGTTACTGAAAAAATTGTTTACCTATCTGCTATGGACGAAGAAAAATATGCTATTGCTCAAGCAAATGAACCACTAAAGGCTAATGGATCTTTTGAAAGAACGCTCATCTCCTGCAGAAAAAGTGGTGATTTTCTAATGTTGGACCCTAAAGACGTTGATTTTATTGATGTGTCTCCAAAACAGTTAGTATCTGTTGCTGCCGCACTAATCCCATTTCTAGAAAACGATGATGCCAACAGGGCTTTGATGGGTTCCAATATGATGAGACAAGCAGTTCCACTTCTAAAAAGTCAATCACCTTTCGTTGGAACAGGTATGGAGTCGGTGGTAGCTAGAGATTCTGGAGTAGTTGTAGTTGCTAAGAGATCAGGATACGTTAATCAGGTGGATTCATCAAGAATTGTTATAAGTGCTATCCAAAAAAGTAATTTAGATACTGGTGTTGACATATATAGATTGAGTAAATTTCAGAGATCTAATCAAGACACTTGTATAAATCAAACCCCTTTAGTTAGAGAAGGTGACTTTGTAGAAAAAGGAGATATTATAGCTGATGGTCCAGCCTCTAAAATAGGTGAACTTGCTCTAGGTAAAAATGTTACCGTTGCTTTCATGCCATGGAATGGTTACAACTATGAAGATTCAATCTTAATATCTGAAAAGTTAGTAGTTGATGATGTGTTTACGTCTATTCATATTCAGGAATTTGAAGTTCTGGCTAGAGACACTAAGCTCGGTCAAGAGGAAATCACGAGAGATATTCCAAATATTGCGGAAGAGTCGCTTATAAATTTAGATGAAGCAGGAATAGTTCATATCGGTGCTAAAGTTAACCCAGGAGATATTCTTGTTGGCAAGGTCACTCCAAAAGGTGAATCGCCAATGACTCCAGAAGAAAAATTATTAAGAGCAATATTCGGAGAAAAAGCAGCTGACGTAAAAGATACCTCCCTTAGACTACCCCCAGGTGTTTCCGGAACAGTTGTCGAAGTAAGAGTTTTTTCAAGAAGAGGAATTGATAAAGATGAGAGATCATTGTCAAATGAAAGAATGCAAATAGAGCAATTACACATGGATATGGAGGACGAAAGATTTATTCTTGAATCTAGTTATGAAAAAAATCTAAAAATTCTTCTTATTAACTCTGAATACGACAGTGGTTTAGAAATTAAACCAAAATCTAGTAAAATCACAAAAGAGTTTCTTGATCAAATAAACCTCGCAAAATTAAAAAAAGTAAAAGTAAAATCCGATTCAACAATGAAAAAAATTGAATTGTTAAATGAAGCATTTGATCAGAGTTTAGCGGTTTTAAATAAAACCTTTCAATCTAAAGTTGACAAGGTCCAATCTGGTGACGAACTACTTCCTGGGGTAATGAAGTTGGTTAAAGTATTTGTTGCCGTAAAAAGACAATTAGCACCAGGAGACAAAATGGCAGGTAGACATGGTAATAAAGGGGTTATTTCAAGAATTATACCTGTCGAGGACATGCCTTACATGGAGGATGGCACACCAGTTGATATTGTATTAAATCCACTTGGAGTTCCATCAAGAATGAATGTTGGACAAATATTAGAGACTCATTTAGGGGCAGCTTCAGTTGATCTTGGAAAAAAATTCAATGAATTTGCTTTAAATGCCAAAAACGATAAATCCAATGTTGAAAAAATAAGAAAATTATTCAAAACTGTATACGGTGAATCAATTTATAAAAATAGAATTTCTGAATTAAAGGATGAAGAATTAATAAAACGAGCTCTTCAATTAAAAGATGGCGTTCCATTTGCTACCCCAGTGTTTGATGGTGCAAAGGAGATAGATATAAATGATTTTTTTGATATAGCCTCGAGTAGTACAAGTGGTCAAAAGAACTTAATTGATGGAAGAACCGGAAACCAATTTGACAGACCTATTACCGTTGGACAAATTTACATGCTAAAATTAAATCATCTTGTAGATGACAAAATACATGCTAGGTCGATTGGTCCATATAGTTTAGTTACCCAACAACCATTGGGAGGTAAAGCTCAGTTTGGGGGTCAGAGATTCGGAGAGATGGAGGTTTGGGCACTCGAAGCTTACGGTGCTTCTTACACCTTGCAAGAGATGTTAACTGTTAAATCTGATGATGTTTCAGGAAGAACAAAAGCATATGAAACAATTGTTAGGGGTGATGACAACATTGAGTCAGGAATACCAGAATCTTTCAATGTATTAATTATGGAATTGAAATCTCTTGGATTAAACGTAGAACTTTTAGAAAGAAATGTAAATTAAGGAAAATTATGAACGAATTAATTAAATTAATTGAAAAACCAAGTTTAGTAAACTTTGATCATTTAAAAATTTCAATTGCTAGTCCTGATGAGATAGTCTCATGGTCTCATGGAGAAATAAAAAAACCAGAAACCATCAACTATAGAACTTTTAAACCTGAAAGAAGCGGATTATTTTGTGCAAGAATTTTTGGACCAATCAAAGATTATGAATGCGTATGTGGAAAATATAAGAGAATGAAATTCAAAGGAATAATTTGTGAAAAATGTGGAGTTGAAGTTACGCTAACAAAAGTTCGTAGGGAAAGAATGGGCCATATTCCACTTGCTGCACCAGTTGCTCATATTTGGTTTTTAAAGTCCCTTCCAAGTAGGATTGGACTTTTACTAGACTTAGCTCTTAAAGATCTAGAAAAAGTTTTATATTTTGAGAGTTTTATAGTAACAGAGCCTGGCATGGTAAAATCCCTAAAAAAGTATCAAATTCTTTCAGATGATGAGAATTCTCAATTAATTGATGAGTTCGGAGAAAGTTTTCAAAGTATGATAGGTGCCGAGGCGATACAAAAACTCTTATCTGAAATTGATTTAGAACAGGAGCAAAAAATAGTCAGAGAAGAACTCGCTACAACTTCCTCAGAGACAAAGAAAAAAAAACTAGTAAAAAGGTTAAAATTAATTGAAGCCTTCATTAGTTCAAAGTTAAAACCAGAATGGATGATACTGAATGTCATTCCGGTTATTCCACCTGAACTCAGACCATTGGTTCCACTTGATGGAGGGAGATTTGCAACTTCTGATTTAAACGATCTATATAGAAGAGTTATTAATAGGAATAACAGACTACAGAGACTTTTAACTCTTAAAGCTCCAGACATCATTGTTCGGAATGAAAAAAGAATGCTTCAAGAGGCTTGTGATGCTCTCTTTGATAATGGAAGAAGGGGAAGAGTTATTACAGGTACAAACAAAAGACCATTAAAATCGTTGTCTGATATGCTTAAAGGAAAACAAGGAAGATTTAGACAAAATTTACTTGGAAAACGTGTTGATTATTCAGGAAGGTCAGTAATTGTTGTTGGTCCTGAATTAAAATTACATCAATGTGGTATACCGAAAAAAATGGCTATAGAACTTTTCAAACCATTTATTTATTCAAAATTAGAAAAATATAATTTAGCAACAACAGTAAAGGCTGCAAAAAAAATGGTTGAGAAGGAAAGACCTGAAGTTTGGGATATACTTGCGGAGGTAATAAGAGAACATCCTGTTTTATTGAATAGGGCACCAACTCTTCATAGATTAGGAATTCAAGCTTTTGAGCCTATCCTAATTGAAGGTAAGGCTATACAACTTCATCCATTGGTCTGCACAGCATTTAATGCTGATTTTGATGGTGATCAAATGGCAGTTCATGTTCCACTTTCACTAGAATCTCAACTCGAGGCCAGAGTTTTAATGATGTCAACTAATAATATTCTATCTCCAGCAAATGGAAAACCAATAATTGTTCCATCACAAGATATGATTCTAGGACTTTATTATTTAAGTTTAACCAGTCCAGGTGGATTAGGTGAGGGGATGATTTTTTCGTCTATTGAGGAGTTACTTGTAGCTATTGATCAAAGAAATGTTTCTCTTCACTCAATGATTAAATGTAGGTTTAAGACTGTTAATGAGAATTTTGAATCGATAACAACTACAGTATCTACTACGCCTGGAAGAATGTTATTAAGTGAAGTTCTTCCGAGACACCCAAAAGTAAGTTTTGATATAATAAATAAAGTTCTAACAAAAAAAGAGATAAGCAACGCCATTGACCTAGTCTACAGACACTGTGGACAGAAAAAAACAGTCATATTTGCTGATAAATTAATGGAAATAGGTTTTAGAGAAGCATGTAAAGCTGGAATATCGTTTGGTAAAGATGACCTCTTAATTCCTGAAACCAAATCAACCTTGCTAGATGATACGGAGAAAAAGGTTAAATCTTACGAAAAACAATATTCAGAAGGTTTGATTACAAAAGGTGAAAAATATAACAAGGTTGTTGATGCATGGGCTAAATGCTCGGATTCAGTTGCAGACGAAATGATGAAAATCTTGGTGCCAAAAGAAACTGAAAAAGTTGAAAATTTTAATTCAGTTTATATGATGGCAGATTCTGGTGCAAGAGGTTCAGCAGCGCAATTAAAACAATTATCAGGAATGAGAGGTTTAATGGCAAAACCCTCAGGAGAAATTATAGAGACACCAATAGTATCAAATTTTAAGGAAGGTTTAACAGTCTTAGAATATTTCAATTCTAGCCACGGAGCTAGGAAAGGTCTAGCTGATACTGCTCTAAAAACTGCAAATTCTGGATACTTAACTAGGAGATTAGTTGATGTTGCTCAAGATTCGATTATCACGATTCCAGACTGTTTTACATCACAATATATTACCTTAAATGAATTAGTAGAAGGGGGAGAAGTTGTCGAACCATTATCTGAAAGGGTATTAGGAAGAACATTAGCCGAGGATTTAGTTGATAAAACCAACAATAAGGTAATCGCAAAAGTTGGAGATATTGTATCCGAAGAACACTTGCCATTAATAGACAAAGTTGGGTTTGAACAAATTAAAGTTAGATCAGTTCTCAGTTGTGAGGCTGAGTTTGGAGTTTGCGCTAAATGTTATGGAAGAGATTTAGCTCGAGGCACCCTAGTTAATGTTGGAGAGGCAGTTGGAGTTATTGCTGCACAATCAATTGGAGAGCCAGGAACACAGTTGACTATGAGGACTTTCCATATCGGTGGAGCAGCACAAAAGGGTACAGAGATATCAAATATCGAATCTAAAGTTAATGGTACGGCTAAATTTTTGAATTTAAAATCAGCAACCGACAGCTCAGGAAATACAATTAACATGTCTAGAAATGCTTCACTTTTATTACTTGACGATACAATGAAAGAAAGAGCAAAACATAGACTACCGTTTGGGTGCAAAATAAATGTCTTGAATGAATCTAAGGTTAAGAATGGTGATATAATAGCAGAATGGGATCCTTTTACTCTTCCAATTATTGCTCAAATCAGCGGCACAGTAAAGTTTAGAGATCTGGAAGAAGGGATAACCACAAGAGAAATAGTTGACGAGTCAACAGGTCTTTCAAGTAATATTGTAACAGACTGGAAACAACAAGCAAAAAATCAAGAACTAGTTCCTAGGATCGAAATCCATGATAAAAAATCAAACGGGAATGTTTTGGTTTTAGAGAACGGAAGCACCGCAAGTTATCAACTTACCGTTGACTCAATTATAAGTGCAACCAATGATCAAAACATAAAACAGGGTGATATTATTGCGAGAGTTCCAAAAGAATCCAGTAAAACAAAAGACATAACTGGTGGACTTCCAAGAGTTGCTGAACTTTTTGAAGCTCGAAAGCCAAAAGATCATGCAATAATTGCAGAAGTCTCAGGTAAAATTGAATTTGGTAAAGATTATAAAATGAAAAGAAAAATTTCTATAGTTCCGGATGATAAAAAGTTAACTTCGGTTGAGTACGTCATTTCAAAATCTAAACACTTAACAGTTCAGGAAGGGGATTATGTAGAGGTTGGTGATATTCTTGTAGATGGGAACTCTGTGCCTCATGATATTTTAAGAGTTAAGGGGGTAGAAGCACTAGCAACATATCTCACTAAAGAGGTGCAGGATGTATACAGACTACAGGGAGTAAAAATAAATGACAAACATATTGAGGTGATTGTGAGACAGATGATGCAAAAAGTAGAGGTAACTGATCCTGGCGAAACTACTCTCCTTGCTGGAGAACAAATAAGCAGGAAAGAATTCAATGAACAAAATATTAAAGCAGAGAAAGAAAAAAGAAAACCAGCATCAGGACATCAGATTCTTCTTGGAATTACAAAAGCTTCACTCCAAACTGACAGCTTTGTTTCAGCAGCTTCTTTTCAGGAAACGACAAGGGTACTTACTGAAGCATCCGTTTCTGGAAAAGTTGATAGTTTGATGGGATTAAAGGAAAATGTGATTGTGGGCAGGTTGGTACCTTGTGGAACTGGATCTTTTATGTCTCAAGTAAAAGTTGAGGCAAATAAAAAAGATAAAGAGCTTCTAAGTAAAGCAACTGAAAATAATGGTCAATCTTCATAATTTTTTTTTTCTAATGTTGACAGTCAATTAAGATGTGTTAATTTTCAACGAATAATTGGTAGTGGTTTAAAAACCAAACACAATTTCAATTTTTTATTTTAAGGGAAATAATGCCTACTATAAACCAGTTAATTAGATCACCAAGATCTAAACAGTTAAAACGGAATAAAGTGCCAGCTCTTGAAAGCTGTCCTCAAAAAAGAGGTGTTTGCACCAGAGTTTACACAACTACTCCAAAAAAACCAAATTCTGCATTGAGAAAAGTTGCGAGGGTTAAACTCACGAATGGTTTTGAAGTTACAAGTTATATTCCGGGTGAAGGCCATAATCTACAAGAGCATTCAGTTGTTTTGATTAGAGGTGGTAGAGTAAAAGATCTACCTGGAGTTCGTTATCATGTCCTGAGAGGCATACTTGATACCGAAGGAGTCAAAAACAGAAAGCAGAGAAGATCAAAATATGGGGCCAAAAGGCCTAAATAGGTAGAAGAATGTCTAGAAGAAGAAAAGCAGATAAAAGAGAAATCATCCCTGATACAAAATTTAACGATAAGGTGTTATCAAAGTTCATTAATATAGTAATGTATGATGGCAAAAAATCTAAATCGGAAAAAATAGTTTATGATGCTTTAGAGATTGCTTCAAAGAAACTAAAGGTCGCAAAACCAATAGAACTGTTCAGAAATGCGTTAAATAATGTAAAACCTGGAATCGAAGTTAGATCAAGAAGGGTTGGAGGAGCTACCTATCAGGTTCCAGTAGAGGTAAGAAATGACAGAGCACAAGCATTAGCAATTCGGTGGATAGTGTATGCATCAAGAAAAAGAAATGAAAAATCCATGGTGGATAGATTGGCAGAAGAACTTGCTGATGCTCATGAAAACAAAGGTACGTCAGTAAAAAAAAAAGAAGATACACATAAAATGGCAGAGGCTAACAGAGCTTTTGCCCATTATAGATGGTAAGTCATGTCAAGAAAAACCGATTTAAATAATTATAGAAATATTGGAATAATGGCTCACATTGATGCCGGCAAAACAACAACAACAGAAAGAGTTCTTTACTACACAGGAGTTTCTCATAAAATTGGTGAGGTACATGATGGCGCCGCCACGATGGATTGGATGGAGCAGGAACAAGAGAGAGGAATTACAATTACCTCCGCAGCCACTACTTGTTTCTGGAATGATAAGAGAATCAACATAATTGATACGCCTGGCCATGTCGACTTTACCATCGAAGTAGAGAGATCTCTTAGAGTCTTAGATGGCAGCGTTTGCGTTTTTGATTCAGTTGCAGGTGTTGAACCTCAATCAGAAACTGTTTGGAGGCAGGCAGACAAATATGGCGTGCCTAGAATGTGCTTTGTCAATAAAATGGACAGAATTGGGGCTAATTTTTATAGATGTGTTGAAATGATAAAAGACAGATTAGGCGCCAAGCCATTAGTTCTTCAGCTTCCTCTAGGATCAGAATCAGAATTTAAAGGTGTTATAGACTTAATTAGAATGAAAGCAATTGTTTGGCAAGATGAAAAACTGGGAGCTAAGTTTACTGATGAAGAAATTCCACAAAACTTAATTGACGAATCAAATAAATACAGGGAAAGTTTGATTGAAACAGTTGTGGAAATGGACGACGAAATAATGGAAAAATACCTAGATGGCACTACACCCAGTGAAGATCAAATCAAATCACTTATTAGAAAAGGAACAATAGGTAGTAATTTCGTTCCTGTTTTATGTGGCAGCGCATTTAAAAATAAAGGTGTCCAACCTATGCTTGATGCTGTTGTTGATTTTCTTCCGTCTCCTTTAGATGTTCCTGCAATCAAAGGTGTTAAGTACCAAAAAGAAGATGAAGCCATAAGCAGGAAGAGTTCTGATGATGAACCTTTTTCTGCTTTAGCTTTTAAAATCATGAACGATCCTTTTGTTGGATCATTGACATTCATGAGAGTTTATTCTGGACAGATTGAGGCTGGAAGTTCAGTTTTAAACTCTGTAAAAGATAAAAAAGAAAGGTTTGGTAGGATGTTACAAATGCACTCTAATTCGCGTGAAGATATTAAAGTAGCGCGTGCAGGTGACATAATAGCTGTTGCTGGCCTTAAAGACACCACGACTGGAGACACTTTATGTGACCCAGATAATGCAGTTATCTTAGAAAGGATGGAATTTCCTGATCCTGTTATTGAGGTTGCGGTTGAACCGAAAACTAAAGCTGATCAAGAAAAAATGGGAGTTGCGCTGCAAAGACTTGCCGCAGAAGATCCTTCTTTTAAAGTAAGTGTCGATCACGAATCTGGTCAGACGGTAATGAAAGGAATGGGAGAACTTCACCTTGAAATATTAGTTGATAGGATGTTAAGAGAATTTAAAGTAGATGCCACTGTTGGTGCTCCTCAAGTTGCCTACAGAGAAACTATTACGCAACAAACGTCCGTTGATTACACTCACAAAAAGCAATCTGGGGGAGCTGGACAATTTGCGAAAGTTGTTATGGAATTTCAACCATTACAAAAAGGTGAAGGGTTTATATTCGAAAGTAAGATTGTTGGTGGAAGAGTTCCTAAAGAATATATACCAGGTGTGGAAAAAGGTTTAAAAGCCTCTATAGAATCTGGTTTTTTAGCTGGATTTCCGGTCATAGATCTTAAATGTACATTAATCGATGGAGCATTTCATGATGTAGATTCCAGTGTAATGGCCTTTGAAATTGCAGCAAGAGCTGCTTTTAGAGAGGCTATGCCAAAAGCAAATGCAGTGCTTTTAGAACCCATGATGAAAATTGAAGTTGTTACCCCCGAAGAATACATGGGAGATATTATCGGCGACTTAAATTCAAGAAGAGGACAAGTTTCAGGCATGGAACAAAGGGGAGTAAACCATGTTGTAAATGGTATGGTTCCACTGGCCAACATGTTTGGTTATGTTAACAATCTTCGTTCTATGAGCCAGGGTAGAGCGAGTTACACAATGACTTTTGATCATTATGAACAAGTCCCTCATAATGTAGCAGAAGAAGTTAAAGAGAAAGTTTCTGGTTAATATTTAATAAGGAGTAGATAAATGGCTAAAGAAAAATTTGATAGAAGTAAACCACACTGTAACATTGGTACTATAGGTCACGTTGACCATGGTAAGACAACACTTACTGCAGCAATCACTAAAGTTTTGGCAGAAACAGGAGGAGCTACTGCGATGGATTATGCCCAAATCGATAAAGCTCCAGAAGAAAAAGAAAGAGGAATTACAATATCAACTGCTCACGTTGAATATCAAACTGAAAAAAGACATTACGCCCACGTTGATTGTCCAGGTCACGCCGATTATGTTAAAAATATGATTACGGGTGCTGCTCAAATGGATGGAGCAATACTTGTTGTATCAGCAGCGGATGGTCCAATGCCTCAAACAAAAGAGCATATTCTTCTTGCTAGGCAAGTTGGTGTTCCTTCAATTGTCGTTTTTATGAATAAAGTAGACCAAGTAGACGATCCAGAATTACTAGACTTAGTAGAGATGGAAGTTAGAGAACTTCTCTCTAAATATGAATTTGATGGAGATAACATTCCAATTGTTAAAGGCTCAGCTCTTGCTGCAATCGAAGATTCAAATGAAGAAACTGGAAAAAAAGCTATACTCGAGTTGATGACAAAAGTTGACGAACACATACCTCAACCTGCTCGCCCACTTGACCAAGATTTCTTAATGCCAATCGAGGACGTATTTTCAATTTCAGGAAGAGGCACAGTTGTTACTGGTAGAGTTGAAAGAGGAGTTGTAAATGTTAATGATGAAATTGAAATAACTGGAATAAAAGAAACACAGAAAACAGTTTGTACTGGTGTTGAAATGTTTAGAAAGCTTCTTGATAGAGGAGAAGCTGGAGACAATGTCGGTGTTCTTCTTAGGGGTACCAAAAGGGAGGAAGTTGAAAGAGGACAAGTTCTTGCTAAACCAGGTTCAATCAAACCTCACAAAAAATTTAAAGCGGAAGCCTATGTCCTTAATAAAGATGAAGGCGGTAGACATACCCCTTTCTTCAAAAATTACAGACCTCAGTTTTATTTCAGAACTACGGATGTAACAGGAACCATTGAACTTCCATCTGGAACTGAAATGGTAATGCCTGGCGATAATGTCTCCGTTACTGTAGAGTTACTAACACCCATTGCTATGGACAAAGGTCTCAAATTTGCAATTAGAGAGGGCGGAAGAACTGTTGGAGCTGGAGTGGTTGCTGAAATAATAGAATAGTACAAGAATGGAATTTAAAAATGGCTAACCAAAACATCCGCATCAGACTAAAGGCTTTTGATCATAGAGTATTAGATCAAACTACTCTAGAAATAGTTAATACAGCTAAAAGAACAGGAGCGAATGTTAAAGGTCCTATTCCTCTTCCAACACTAATAGAAAAATTCACAATACTCAAATCGCCTCATGTAGATAAAAAATCGAGAGATCAACTTGAATTGAGGACGCATAAACGAATGATGGATATCACAGAATGGACGCCTCAAACAGTTGACGCATTACAGAAATTAGAATTGGCTGCTGGTGTAGACATTGAGATAAAATTATAGGAAATTATGATGAGAATAGGTTTGCTTGCAGAAAAAATAGGGATGACTCGGTTTTACGATAAAGAAATGGTTAATCATTCAGTGACTATTCTGAAAGTGCAAAATTGCAAAATTATCTCAAAAAAAAATAAGGAAAAACATGGTTACAATTCTATTACCCTTTCTTACGGAATCACAAAAAAAAATCCAAATAAAGCATTTCAAGGATTTCTAAAAAAAAATAATCTTAAAGTTTACATAAAATCTCAAGAGTTCAGAGTAGACGAATCAGAAACTTTTCAAATTGGAAAAGATATAAATGCAAATAATTTTATGGTTGGACAGTTCGTTGATGTTTCCTCGAATTCAATTGGGAAAGGTTTTGCAGGAGGTATGAAAAGACATAACTTTGCCGGTAATAGGGCCACTCACGGAGTATCAATATCACACAGATCTCATGGTTCAACTGGACAATGTCAGGATCCTGGCAAGGTGTTTAAAGGTAAGAAAATGGCTGGAAGACTTGGAAATAAAAAAGTTACTGTTCAAAATTTAAAGGTATTGAATATTGATTTAGAGAATAATTTATTAGTCTTAAAAGGTGCAGTTCCTGGTCACAAAGGTTCATTGATAAGAGTAATAGATTCAGTAAAAAAGAATCAGGAGATTAAAATTAGTGATTCTGAAGAAGGTAAAAATACTCAGGAAAATATGAGCACACAAAATACAAAAGACTTACCATTAACTCAATCGGAAACTAACCATAATCCAAAAAGCGAAGAGAAAAAAGATATTGCTGAAAAAAATAATAATGAGACTGAAGCTATTCAGAAAGCCAATGATATTCAAGCAAAAGATGAAAAACCAACGCAATCAGTTAGATCAGAGGAAAATGAAAAAAAAAATGAACAACAATTAAATAAAGATGATAATTAGGAAGAGATTAAGAGCAAAGTGATGAAAGAAAAAATAAATAATTTAGACAATAAAATTTTGAAAGAGATTACACTCGACAAATCTATTTTTGGAGTTGAAGTCAAAGAAGATATAATAAACAGAATGGTTAGATATCAATTAGCAAAAAAAAGATCAGGAAATCATAAAACAAAAGGAATATCTGAAATCTCTGGTACTACAAAAAAACCTTTTAAACAAAAAGGTACGGGAAGTGCAAGACAAGGTAGTAAAAGGTCTCCTCAGATGAGAGGAGGGGCAGTGATTTTTGGACCTCAGGTGAGATCACATGAACATAAATTACCAAAAAAAATAAAAAAACTCGCTCTAAAAATGGTTTTGTCAAAAAAACTTAAAGACGGAAAACTTAAAATTCTCAATGAACTCAAAATATCAAAACCAAAAACCAGCTTATTCAGAAACAAGCTATCAGGCTTAAAAATAGAATCTGCTCTTTTTATTGATAACGCAGAACTAGATCAGAATTTTTTTTTAGCTTCTAAAAATGTTCCAAAAATTGATGTGCTACCACTTATGGGTTTGAACGTATACGATATACTAAAAAGAGACTACCTAATCTTGTCTGAGAGTGCGGCAGTAAGTATCCAAGAAAGGTTAAGCAGATGAAGAAAATTTCTATGGAAAAGACTTATGAAATCATAAGAAATCCGCTAATATCTGAGAAATCAACATTTATTTCTCAATTTAATTATTACGTTTTCAAGGTTTCTCCAAAGTCTAATAAACCAGAGATAAAACAAGCAATTGAAAAATTATTTAACGTAAAAGTTTTATCTGTTAATACGTTAAATCAAAATGGAAAAGTTAAGAAATTTAGGAATGTTAAAGGCAGAAGACCAGATTTTAAGAAGGCTTTTATTAAATTGGCCGAGGGCAATACAATCGATACAACAATAGAGGTGAAGTAAATGGGGTTAAAGCAATATAAACCAAATACATCCGCACAAAGAGGGCTAGTTCTTACTGATAAAAGTGAACTTCACAAGGGTAAACCATTTAAGAAACTTACTAAAGGTTTATCAAAAAATGGTGGTAGAAATAATTTTGGGCATCTCACCTCAAGACGACAAGGGGGCGGCCACAAAAGAAAATATAGAATCATCGATTTTAAGAGAAAAATTATTAACGAAAATGCAACTGTAGAAAGAATAGAATATGATCCCAATAGAACTGCTAATATTGCTTTGATAAAATATGAGAAAGGCGAATATTCATATATCATCGCACCGCAAAAACTAAAAATTGGTGATAAAATTATTTCCTCTGATAAAGCTGATATAAAAGTTGGAAATTGTATGCAGCTAAAAAATATTCCCACTGATACTTTAATTCACAATATTGAAATGAAACCAGGAAAAGGTGGTCAATTAAATAGATCAGCCGGAACATACAGCCAACTTATTGGAAAAGACTCTGAATATGCTCAGATTAAATTATCTTCTGGTGAAATAAGGATGGTAAGAATTGAATGCAAAGCAACTATTGGAATGGTATCTAATCCAGACAACAAGAACATAAAACTTGGAAAAGCTGGAAGGAAAAGATGGATGGGTATTAGACCTGTTGTTAGGGGTGTTGCAATGAATCCTGTAGATCACCCTCATGGTGGAGGTGAAGGAAGAACATCTGGAGGAAGAAACCCAGTTTCTAGGAAAGGTTTCTCAGCTAAGGGAAAGAAAACAAGGAGAAACAAGAGAACCGATAAATATATTTTAAAAAGAGGTAAGAAATAATGTCAAGATCAGTTTGGAAAGGACCATTTGTTGATATGTATTTACTAAAGAAAGCAGAAGTCGTAAAAAGTTCTGGTAGAAACGATGTTATAAAAACGTGGTCACGAAGATCGACTATTCTTCCAGAGTTTGTAGGTTTAACATTTGGAGTTCACAACGGTAAGAAACATATACCAGTAACAGTAAGCGAAAACATGGTTGGACATAAATTCGGAGAGTTTTCTCCTACGAGAACTTACAAAGGGCATAATGCAGACAAAAAAACATCTTAATTTGAATTGGATAAAAATATGGTAGATAAAGCTGAGAAAGAAAATATATTGACTGTTAAGGCAATTGGAAAGTCTTTAAAGTCTAGTCCTAGAAAAACCAATCTAGCATTAGGACTGATAAGGGGACAAACAGTCGACAAAGCTGTAAATAATTTAGAATTCTCTAGAAAGAGAATCTCAAACGAGATATTGAAAATTTTGAAGTCGGCAATTTCAAACGCTGAAAATAATCACCAATTAGACATCGATAAGCTCTATGTAAAAGAGGCCAGTGTTGGTAAATCAATGGTTTTGAAAAGGTTTAGACCAAGAGCTAGAGGAAGAGCAGGAAAAATTCTAAAAACTTTTTCAAGAGTCAGAATTTTAGTTGAGGAAAAACAAGAACAAGTAAAAGACTTAAAAAAGCCAGAGACAAAACCTTTAGAAGAAAAAAAAGAATTATCAAAAAATAATCAGAAAAATTTAGAAAAAAAAGAAACAATTAAGAAAGAAGAAAATGGGACAAAAAACTAATCCAATAGGGTTAAGGTTGGGGATAATTAGATCTTGGGAGTCTAGATGGTTTTCAGAAAAGGGATATTCTGACCTGTTACAAGAAGATATTAATCTTAGAAAATTTCTCCAAAAAAGATTAAGTTCTGCTGGAATTTCAAGAATAGAAATAGAACGACCTGCGAAGTTAGCTAATATTATCTTATATACTTCAAGGCCTGGTGTCATAATTGGAAAAAAAGGTTCAGATATAGAGAAATTAAAAAAAGAAGTTAGTAAATTAGTCAGTGGTGAGGTCAGCATTAACATAGTGGAAATAAAAAAACCAGAACTCGATTCTCAATTGGTTGCTGACAATATAGCTCAACAATTGGAAAAAAGGGTTGCATTTAGAAGAGCTATGAAGAGAGCAGTACAATCAGCGATGAGACTTGGAGCCCAAGGTATTAGGGTTAATTGTAGTGGAAGATTAGGTGGGGCAGAAATAGCTAGAACAGAATGGTATAGAGAAGGCAGAGTTCCACTTCATACTTTGAGAGCAGAAGTTGATTATGGTGTTGCCAGGGCGAACACAACCTATGGAATTTGTGGAGTAAAGGTCTGGATATTCAAGGGTGAGAAATTTGAAACAGACAACACGTCAGTGGAAACTGATAACAAAATAACAAATGAAGATTTAAAGAAAGTAGATAAATAAGATGTTACAACCAAAGAAACCAAAATATCGAAAACAGTTTAAGGGAAGAATGCATGGAGTATCAAAAGGTGGAAACTTCCTGAATTTTGGGGCTTTCGGACTGAAGGCTATTTCACCAGCAAGAATTACTTCTCGTCAAATAGAGTCGGCAAGAAGATGCATTTCCAGACATTTAAAAAGATCAGGAAGAGTCTGGATTAGGATTTTTCCTGATGTTCCAGTTTCAAAAAAGCCTGCTGAAGTTAGGCAGGGAAAAGGAAAAGGAGCTGTAGAGTTTTGGGCTGCGAAAGTTAGACCAGGTAAAATACTATTCGAGATAGACGGTGTTCCTCGAAACTTAGCAGCTGAAGCGTTTGAATTAGCATCTGCAAAGTTGCCCAATAAAACGAAATTTGTGACAAGGTTAGGTGCTTGATGGAGAAATTTTCAGAACTTTTAAAATTAGATTCCAATCAACTCAAGGATAAAATTAATACCTTGAGAAAGGAATCTCTTAACTTGAGGTTTCAGAAAAGCTCTGGACAACTTGAAAAAACCGCTAGAATTTCATCGGTGAGGAAACAAATAGCGAGGATAAAAACAGCACTAAGTGATATTGAAAAAAGGAAAACTAAATAGACATGCCAAAACGTATTTTAAAGGGAATAGTAGTATCGGATAAAGCCGATAAAACAATTACTGTAAAAGTGAATAGAAAAGTTATGCATCCAGTATATAAAAAATATATTAATAGATCTAAAAAGTATTCAGTTCATGATGAATCGAATAAATTTAAAATTGGTCAATTGGTTTCAATTCAAGAAAATAAGCCCATATCAAAAACAAAAAAATGGATAGTTATAGGATAAGGTAAATTATGATTCAGATGCAATCAACATTATTAGTAGCCGACAACTCAGGTGCAAAAAAAATACAATGTATAAAGGTTCTGGGCGGTTCAAAAAGAAGGTTTGCCTCAGTGGGAGATGTAATAGTGATTACAGTTAAAGATGCAATACCTCGTGGTAAAGTTAAAAAAGGTGAAATTCATAAAGCTGTTATTGTTAGAACGGCTAAAGACGTCTTTAGATCAGATGGTTCTTCAATAAGGTTTGATAGAAATGCGGCAGTCTTAATCAATAATAATGGCGAACCTCTTGGTACTCGGATATTTGGACCAGTAACAAGGGAATTGAGAGCAAAAAAATATATGAAAATAATTTCACTTGCACCGGAGGTTTTATAAATGGCATCAAAAATAAAAAAAGGTGACAACGTTTTTATTCTATCTGGAAAAGATAAAGGAAAAACTGGAAAGGTTTTAAAAATTATTAGAAAACAGAATGTTGCAGATAAAGCAATAGTTGAGGGTGCTAATATTGTAAAAAAACACACTAAACAATCGGCTACGCAAAAAGGAGGCATTGAAAGTATTGAAATGCCCTTATTTATATCAAAGTTATCATTATTGGATCCAAAAACTTCAAAACCATCAAGGGTTGGTTTTAAATTTCTTAAAGATGGTAAAAAAATTAGATTTGCAAAAAAATCTGGAGAAACTTTAAATTAGAAACAAATGGCACGATTATCAGATAAATATAAAAATACAATAAGACAGCAACTTAAAGAAAAATTTGGTTTAAAAAATATCTTTGAGGTACCGAAACTTGAAAAGATTGTTGTTAATATCGGGGTGGGTGATGCTGTATCAGATTCTAAAATTATTAACAATGCAATTAACGACCTCACACAAATTACTGGACAAAAACCTGTTGTTACTAAGGCTAAAAAATCTATAGCCGGATTTAAGTTGAGAAAAGGTCTAAGCATAGGTTGTAAAGTCACACTTAGAAAAAAAAGAATGTATGAGTTTTTAGATAGGTTGGTATTTATTGCTCTACCTAGAGTAAGAGATTTTAAAGGCCTTTCAAAAAAGTCTTTTGACGGATCAGGAAATTATTCTATAGGAATCAAAGAACAAATAATTTTCCCTGAAATCAACTACGATAAAATAGATAAAGTGAGGGGAATGGATATCTCGTTAACTACATCTACTAATAACCAGGAACATGCCTATGAACTTTTAAAATGTTTCAATTTACCATTTAAAGATTAAGGAGTTTTTATGTCAAAATTAAGTATCATTGAAAGAAATAAAAAAAGAGAGAGAATGTATAACAAATATAAGTCAAAAAGAAACAAACTTTTGAAGTTAGCTAATAATAAAAAATTAAGTCCAGATGAACAATTTAAAGCTAGGTTGCAGCTAGCTAAGATACCTAGAAATGCCTCAAAAGTTCGTATAAGAAACAGATGTACACTTACTGGTAGGTCTCGAGGTGTTTATAGAAAATTTAAGTTATCAAGAATAGCCTTCAGGGAATTGGCTGCTATTGGCCAAATTCCTGGAATAACAAAATCAAGTTGGTAAAGAAAAGAAAGGAAAGAAAAATATGAGTTTGTCAGATCCACTCGGTGATATGCTAACAAGAATAAGAAATGGACAACTTAGGAAGAAAGATACTGTTCTTATGCCTGCATCTAGATTTAGAGGAAATGTTTTAGACGTCCTTCACAGAGAGGGCTTCATTAGAGGATTTAAAAAGATAGCATTAGAAAATCATAAAAATAATTTTCAAATTGAATTGAAGTATGTAGACGGAGAACCAGTTATAAAAGATATTTCTAGAGTTTCAACACCTGGTAGAAGAGTCTATTCAAAGATTGGTGATTTACAAAGAAATTTTGATGGCCTTGGAATATCAATTCTTTCTACATCTAAAGGGGTTTTATCAGATAGTGAAGCAAGAGATGAAAATGTTGGTGGAGAAATTTTATGCAAGGTTTTTTAGGAGATCATAATGTCTAGAAGTGGAAGAATTCCAATTAACATTCCTGATAATACAGATGTGAGGATTGAAAATGAGGTTTTTTTTGCAAAAGGTAAACTTGGTGAACTTTCCTTTAATTTTAAATCAAATGCCAAAGTGGAAATAAAAGACAATACAATAATTGTTAAAAAATCAAGTGATTCTATTTCTCATCAAAAAATGTGGGGAACAGTAAGATCGAGAATTAGTAATATTGTTGATGGAGTTTCAATTGGATTTACAAAAGAGCTGGAGTTGAATGGAGTTGGCTACAAAGCAGCACAAAAAGGAAAAACTCTTGAACTTTTACTTGGTTATTCTCATCCTATAAATTTTGATATACCGGAAGACTTGAAAATTGAAGTGCCAAAGCCAACTCAAATTAAAATCAGTGGTATAGACAAACAAAAAGTTGGACAAGTGGCAGCAAATATTCGATCCTTTAGGAAGCCAGAACCATATAAAGGTAAGGGCATTAAGTACAAAGAAGAGATTATTAAAAGAAAAGAAGGTAAGAAAAAATGATTAATAAAAGAAATGCTAACAAAAAAAGAGGCAATAGAATTAGGAATAAAATTAAAAAGTCTAATAACCTTAGGTTATGTGCATTTAGGTCATCGAAACACATTTACGTTCAAGTTATCGATGATGCAAACCAAAAAACAATACTTTCAGTTTCATCTAACAATAAACTCTTTAAAGAGCAGAAAGTTAAACCAAAAGAAATTGCTTTTAAAGTTGGAGAGAAACTAGGAGATTTAATAAATGAAAATAAAATAAAAAATAATTTTACATTTGATCGAGGTGGTTATTTATATCACGGAAGGATAAAAGAATTAGCAATGGGAATAAGATCGAAAGGTATTAAATTTTAGGAAAAATAATATGAGCGAAGATAAAAAAATAGAAAAAACAATGATTGATAACTCAAAAGTATCCGAAAAAGAGCTTTCTTCTCAGCCAGAAAAAAAAGCAACTCCAAAGAATGATCCTGATACCTCAACAGAAAAGGCCAAAGAGAATTTGATTGTTAAATCTTCGGAAAAGGAAACTCTTGAAAAGGAACAAAATGATAAAAAAACAGAGTCAAAAAATATTGAGAAAAATCAGATCAAGTCAAAAACATTAATAGGGCAAACTAAAAATGAAGGTTCAAAATCAAAAAAAAATAACGAATCTGAAAAAAAGACAAATGGATTAAAGCAAAATCAAAATGATGGAGGAGTAAAAAATTCAGACCAAAATGAATTTATTGAAAAGTTAGTAAGTATTAACCGGGTAGCTAAAGTTGTTAAAGGAGGACGACGTTTTAGTTTTGCAGCATTAGTTGTAGTTGGAGATGGAAATGGTATGGTTGGTCATGGAAAGGGAAAAGCTAAAGAAGTTCCTGAGGCTATAAAAAAAGCAACTGACGAAGCGAAAAGTAAAATGATTAGGGTTCCGTTAAGACAGGGAAGGACATTACATCATGATATTAAGGGCAAGTTTGACTCAGGTAATGTTTATCTTAGAACCGCACCTTCAGGTACAGGTGTTATAGCTGGGGGACCAATGAGAGCGGTATTTGAAGCTCTAGGAATTCAAGATATTGTGGCAAAATCAGTTGGAACATCCAACCCTCATAATATGGTAAGAGCGACATTCGAAGCATTAAAATCTGCGTCTTCTCCAAAAATTATAGCGATGAGAAGAGGTTTAAAAATAAACGATATTACGAAAAGAAGAAAAAATAATACGGGAATTGAAAATGCCAAAAATTAAAATTACGCAAATTAAAAGTCCAATTGGTAGAAATAATAAACAAAGAAAGATATTAATTAGTTTGGGTTTAAATAAAATTAATAGAGAGAAAATAATTGAAAACAATCCTGCAATTCAAGGCATGGTAAATAAGGTCAAACATTTAGTAAGAACTGAACAGGTGTAAAATGAAACTTAATGAAATAAGAATACAAAATTCAGAAAAAAAAAGAAAGCGTGTTGGTAGAGGTATAGGTTCAGGTAAAGGAAAGACTGCAGGCAGAGGTATGAAAGGTCAAAAATCTAGGACAGGAGTTTCAATTAATGGATTTGAAGGAGGCCAAATGCCTCTTCATATGAGAATGCCAAAACATGGTTTTAATTCAAGGAAAAAAATAAAAAAAGCAGTTCTAAAAACAGATCTAATTAATACACTTATTGAAAAAAAAATAATTAAAGAAAACTCAAAAATAAGCGTTGCTGAAATTACTAAACTCTCAAACTCAAAAAAGAATATTCACATTAAATTTCTAATGGGTAAGAAATTAAACGCAGCTGTAAAAGTTCAATGTCATTTTGCATCTCATTCTGTAAAAAAAGAATTTGACCGTGTTGGAGGTTCTGTTGAAATAGTCAAATATGAGAAACCCAGAAGTAAAATAAGTGACAAAAAACCTATTGAAAAAGACGGAGAAGTTAAAGAAACCAAAAATATTTCAAAAAATAAGGAAAAGATGAAAAAAGAAACAAAGAAGCCATCAAGTGTGAAAAAAAAAATGACACCTCAGGCTCAGGCTAAGAAACCCTCAAAACCTAAAAAAATAAAAAGTTAAAAAATGGCATCGGTATCAGAACAACTTGCATCTAGAATAAATTTTGGTTCAATTGCTAAAGCGGAAGACTTAAAAAAAAGAATTATTTTCACTTTACTTGCTTTGATTGTATATAGAATTGGATCTTACATTCCAATACCTGGCATTGATCCTGTTGCTCTCGAAAAAGTTTTTGAAAGAAATGTTGGCGGAATACTGGGTATGTTTGATATGTTTGCTGGTGGTGCTCTAGGAAGAATGACGGTTTTTGCATTGAACATAATGCCTTACATCTCTGCAAGTATAATAATGCAACTCTTGACTGTAATTTCACCTCAGTTAGAACAGCTTAAAAAAGAGGGTGAATTAGGGCGTAAAAAAATTAATCAGTACGCGAGGTATGGAACAGTTTTTCTTGCCACAGTTCAAGGATACGGCGTGGCTGTCGGTGTAGAAAACATGTCTAACAGTCAAGGTCTTCAAGCAGTAATGGATCCAGGAATGTTTTTCAGATTTGTTACAGTAATTACATTAGTATCTGGAACTCTTTTTTTAGTTTGGTTAGGA
>CABYVV010000003.1 GCA_902522465.1 uncultured Alphaproteobacteria bacterium
CAGATCTTTTAAAGAAAATAAACAATTCAATAAACTTTGATTTTCAACTAGCAGCTGAAGATGTTCAGTTAAATAAATCTTATGCGCTATCATTATATAAAAGTGGTATTTTGAAATTGACAGAATTAAAAAAAATTGAAAAAGCTTTGGCTGAAATTTTATTAGAAATTAAGGATGAAAAGTTTAAATTTTCTGATGACTATGAAGATATTCATATGAATATTGAGATGGCACTAAAGAAAAAAATTGGAAGGTTGGCAGGCAAAATTCACACTGGAAAATCCAGAAATGATCAAGTTGTCACAGATTTAAAATTATGGGTAAGAGATAGATTGAAAATAATAATATCGAAAATAAAAAATATTCAAAAATCCATAATTAAAAAGGCTGAAAACCACATCGATGTTATAATGCCTGGTTTTACCCACTCTCAGAATGCACAACCAATAGTTTTTTCTCATTACATGTTATCTTTTTTTGAAATGTTAGAAAGAGATAAAAGAAGATGCAAACAAATATTAGATAATATTGATGAATGTCCTTTGGGGTCGGGAGCTTTGGCTGGGACAAACTTTTTTGAAATAGATCGACACAAGCTTGCTAAAGATTTAGGTTTTAAAAAACCAACAGAAAATTCTTTAGATAGTGTTTCAGATAGGGATTTTGTAATAGAATTTCTGAGTATGTTGTCAATTTTAAGTTTACATTTTTCCAGACTGTCAGAGGATTTTATAATTTGGTCAAGTAGTGCATATGATTTGATAAAGTTTCCAGATAGTTTGTGTACAGGTTCTTCAATTATGCCACAAAAGAAAAACCCTGACGCGGCCGAACTTGTCAGGTCAAAATGTGGAAGAATTTACGCTTCATTAATTAATCTTCTAATCATACAAAAGGGACTTCCAAGTGGTTATAGTAAAGATCTCCAAGAGGATAAAGAACCTGTATTCGATGCTAACAATACAATCAATCTTTTACTAGATATAGTCAAAGAAATGATTAATGAAGTTAAAATTAACAAAAAGAATATGTATAATCTGACAAATAAAGGTTACATAACTGCAACAGACTTAGCAGATTGGATTGTAAAAAGAACAGATTTAACTTTTAGAGAGGCTCACAAAAAGACTGGCGAAATTGTGTTGTTGGCTGAAAAAAAAAAAAAATTATTACAAGAACTTAGTATTGAAGAATTTAAGTCAATTGAACCTAAAATAAACAAAGACATTTATAACTTTATATCTATAGAAAGCTCAATTGATAAAAAGAAATCATATGGTGGGACAGGTTTCAGCGAAATAAAAAAAGCAATAAAGAGAGCAAAAAGGAGGATATAGATGAAAGTAATTTTAAATTTAATTATTATATTAATTCTTTTTTCTATGCTTTCTTGTGGAAAAAAATCAAGACTCGAGAGATTGCCTGATAGTAATTATCCAAAAGAGTATTCAAGCCCAAATGAATGATTTATCAAAATACAACAATAAATTAATTTATAAAAAAAATAAATTATTTTTGGAAGACGTTTCTTTGAATACAATAACTAAAAAATTTGATACTCCAATTTTTTGCTATTCTTCAACGCAAATATCAAACAAATTTAACTTATTCAGATCTTCATTTAAAAAAATTAAACCATTAATTTGCTATGCAATGAAAGCAAACTTCAATTCACATATTATTAAGATATTAGCTAAATTGGGTTCAGGGGTAGATGTTGTTTCAAAAGGGGAGTTGGAAAAATGTTTAATTAATGGAGTAGAAGCTAATAAAGTTGTATTTTCAGGTGTTGGAAAAACAGAAAAAGAAATTGAATTTGCGCTAAAAAAAAAAATTAAACAAATTAATGTCGAAAGTTTAGAAGAGTTAGAAGAAATAGAGGAAATTTGTAAAAGATTAGTTACAAAAATAAATATATGCTTAAGGGTTAACCCTGACGTTAATGCTAATACACATGAAAAAATTACAACTGGAAGATTAGAAGATAAGTTTGGGATACCAAATGATAAGATTCAACGAATATTTGAAAAATATAATGGCAACAAATTTATAAAAATTACTGGATTATCTATTCATATTGGTTCCCAAATTGAGTCACTAGATCCTTTTAAAAATGCATTTACAAAAATTAGAAAACAAATATTAGATTTAAAAAAAAAAGGATTTAAAATACTCACTCTCGATTTAGGTGGTGGAATAGGAATTAAATATAATAAAGACAGTAAAATTATAGATATTAAAATGTATGCTAAATTAATTGAAAAGCTATTTTCTGATCTTGGAGCAGAAGTCATTTTAGAGCCTGGTCGATATATTGTTGGCACATCTGGAATAATTCTAACAAGAGTAATTAGAGTAAAAAAAGGAACAAATAAAAATTTTTTAATCGTTGATGCTGGGATGAATAATTTACTACGTCCAGCATTGTACGGAGCAATCCATAATATCTGTCCAGTTAAATTAAAGGACGATAAAAAGAGGATTTCTTATGATGTTGTTGGCCCAATATGCGAGTCTAGTGATATATTTATAAAAGATATTAAGCTTCCAGAGGTTTTAAAAGATGATCTAATTGCTATTTGCTCCACGGGAGCTTACAGCTCATGTATGGCTTCCGATTATAACCTTAGACCAAAAGCTAGTGAAATTTTTGTTAAAAAAAATAAATTTATAATTTCAAATAATTAAGATGAAACAAGTTTTTAATTTAAATGATGTATCTTTAATTTCAAAAAAAAAAAAAATTCAAAACATAAATTTAAGGGTTGAAAAAGGAGATTTCTTGGTCATTAAAGGACCAAACTCAACAGGAAAATCCTTACTCTTGAAACTTTTTTATTTAAAAGTTTTACCTTCGTCAGGGAGTTTTTTTCTATGTGGGAAGGAGGTATCAATTAATTTAAAAAAAAGTATTCTAGAATTTAGGAAAAAAATGGGAGTAATACTGCAAAGTGATTATTTAATTCCTTTTTTTTCTGTTTATCAAAATATTGAACTAGCAAGCCAAATTCAAAACTCTACAGAAAATTTTCGTGGAAGAATGAAAGAAATTTCTCAATGGCTCGATTTAGAAGCTATTAAAGATGAAAAGATTTTAAATCTATCAAATAGTCAGAAGCAAAAAGTGGTTATTGCCAGAGCTTTAATAAACAACCCTAAAGTTATAATTGCTGATCAACCAGAAACCTATTTAGATATGGAGTCGAAAAAAAAAATATTTTACCTTTTAGAGTCATTAAATAAAATTGGTTCCACAATTATATTAACTAGTAATAGCTCTAATAACATTGGAGTAAGACATAAGGTTTTAGAGTTGAAATAGTAATGATTCAATATCAAGACATAATAAAAAGAATTATTCTTAAAGGCGAAGAACGATTTTTTCATGCATTAACATTTATTGTTATAAGCTTAATAACTATTCATATTGCTATCTATTTTAATTTTTATAAATTTTCAGGTAATTGGTTAGAAATTGAATCAAGAAAAACAACTTTTATAATAAGTAACAATGCTGAAGAAAAAAAAATACCATTGAACATAACTTCAAATATTGAAAAATATTTATTCTCTAACTCAGATAACTTTAATTTCAAAATTATAGAGAGTGATTTAATAAAAGAAAGCCTTGGATTAACAAATTTTTCAGATATGTCAGGTTTAAAACTCCCGTTTATATTCCAAATTGAAACAAAAAAGAAAAATACAATTGATGATGTTTATTCAACAATTATAAGTTTGTCAGAAAATAGATTAATTGAAAAGTATTCTCATCAAGATGAATTATTTGAGATTTCATCACTCGTAAATAGAATTAAATTAATTATTTTCATCATGTTATTGGTAATAATCTCATTATTTGCATTTTTAGTTATGAACATAGTAAAAGCGGCATTGGTAAGTAATTATAAGTTTTTAGAAATGCTTCAGATAATGGGCGCTGGTAGTTTTGAATTAGCAAAACACATTTCACAAAGTATTGTAAAAAAAATTATCCCTGGAGCTATTCTGAGTGTAATTTTTGTATACATTATAAGTTCTTTGTTAATTAAATTATTTGGTGTTAATTTTGATTTTTTTAATTCCTCATTCTTCCTTGAAATAAATATTAAAACTCTATTATTGCTAATTGTTTTTATTGGTTTATTTTTAACCCTTCTATTGGTATTTTTAACGTGGTACTTATTTTATTTTTTTGAAAAAAGGTTTTTTGACAAATTTTAAGAAATTTCTTTTTATCGCTATTTCACTCAGCATAATTTCTTTTATATGGTGGTTGATATTAATTTTTAATACTTTTCCAAAAAAATTTTATATAAAAGACGATTATTCTAAATATTCGGAAACACTAATAGTTGTCCTTACAGGTGGAAAAGGAAGAATAGAAAAGGGTCTCGAGTTATTTGAAAAAAATTTTGGAGAATATCTTTTTATTAGTGGAGTTTTTGAAAAGTCAGAACTAGAGATTAAACATATAGTTGATAATAAACTGATAGATAAGAATTGTTGCGTTATAGTAGATAACAAAGCAAAAAATACTTTTGAAAATGCTGATGAAGTTAGAAAATGGTTAGATAAAAAAAATAAAATACAGAATATTATTTTAGTGAGTTCTTACTATCACTTACCAAGAAGTTATATTGTTTTTAGGAAAATGATAAAGACAAAAAATATTGTATTATCTCCAGTCAATAAAAAGATAAGTTTAAACGAGAATTATGGTTTTTATATAAGACTAATAATTCTAGAGTTTTTTAAAACCATTTACACCCTATTTCTTGAAGAATGAATTTTATAAGAAGTTTTATTTTTTACTTTTTTTTTTACACATGGACAACATGTTATTTTGTATTATTTTCTCCAGTCAGATTTTTTAATATTAAACTTGTTATTTATTTATCAAGTTTTTGGACAAGTTCTGTTATCAAATTATCTTATGTAATTTTAGGTATTGATTATAAAATAACTGGAATAAAGAACATACCCACTAAAGGTAAATTTATAGTAGCCAGTAATCATCAATCGGCTTGGGAAACTTTCTTTATAGGTACACTATTTCCTGGATCAGTTTTTATTCTGAAAAATGAACTTCGAAAAATTCCTATATTTTCAATGTATTTTAAAAAATTAGGTTTTATTTTTGTAAAAAGAAATCAGCTAATAAAATCGCTCAAACTGGTCTTAAAATCGGTAAGAAAACTATCCAAAGAAAAAAATATTTTTGTAATTTTCCCAGAAGGAACACGAATTAACCCTGATGATAAAACTAAATTAAATTCAGGTGTATTTGCTATTCATAAATTTACAAGTATTCCAATACTTCCTATTAAACATAATTCCGGTAATTTTTGGGTTAACAAAAAATTTATTAAAAAAAATGGAACTATAAATGTTGAAATTTTTCCTTTAATAAAAAATCAAACAAATAAAGATAAGTTAATTAAAACACTTGAGAAATATTATTATAACTAATTTTTAGATTCTCTTTTTAAAATGCTTTTTCTAATTTGCTTAGTCCTTTTTAGTAATTTGTATATCTCACTTCTATTATCAGAATTTAGATTGTTAACAAATTTATTGATATCTTTTAAGAATGAATTGACAGTTTGATTTAAAAAAGCTTTATTTTCAAAAAAAATATCCGTCCACATTTTTGGGTCAGAGGATCCTATTCTTGTGAAATCTTTAAAACCACCAGCAGAAAAATTAATCAATGCTTGTTTTTTTTTGATATCTAAATTAAAAGCTGTTCCTACTATAGTAAATGCAATTAAATGAGGAAGATGTGAAGTAATTGACATTATTTTGTCATGTTCAGTGATTTTCATTTTCGCAACCTTCATGCCGATTTTTTTCCATATTTGTGAAATTATTTTTACAGATTTATTTTTATTATTCAAAGGTGTAATAATGCACCACTTATTTTGAAATAGTGTTTGTAATGAATTCAGTGCACCTGAGTGTTCTGTTCCAGCTATTGGATGGCCAGGAACAAGAGAAAATTTTGTCTCATTTAATTTGAGTACTTTTGCATTAAAAATATTTTTCACTGAACCTACATCGGAAATAATTTGATCTTTACTAGAGTAATTTGCTATTTCAATTAAAACATCATTTATTGCACTCACAGGAGTACATAAAAAAATTATCGGGCTTTTTTGAATTCTAACATCAATGACTTCTCTTCCTTCATCAATTGCTTTGACTTTAATTGCATCTTGAAGGTTTTTCTTGGAATGGTCGATACCTATAATTTTTTTACAAATCTTTTTAGATTTGAGAGCTAATCCAAGTGATGCGCCTATTAGTCCAGGCCCAATTATTGTAATTTCGTCAAACATCTTAAAATCATTACTATACTTTTAATGTTCTTTTTAGCTCTCTTAAAAATTTATTTAAATCTGAGGTTGAGCCAATTGAGACTCTAAAATAATTATCAAGTTTGTAATTTGATAAATCTCTTACTAAGATATTCTTCTTTTTAAGAGAATCTATAATTTTTAACTTAGAAAATTTATTTGGATCAACTCTAATCAAAATAAAATTTGCAAAGGTTTCATATGACTCTAAACCCATGTCATTAATTTTATCTGGTAAAATTTTTCTCCATTTTTCATTATGTTTAACCGATTTTACAAAAAATTTTTTTTCTTGAAGAACAAGTGATCCAATTTCTTGAGCAATTGAATTTACATTAAATGGACCTCTTATTTTTTCAAGTAGTTCTATTATTTTCGAGTTCGAATATCCCCATCCTAATCTCAAACCAGCTAAAGCAAATATTTTTGAGAAAGTTCTTGTAACTATTAAATTTGGATATTTATTAACTAAATCTGTCCCATCAGTATATCTGCAATCTGTTATAAATTCAGAATACGCTCCGTCTAAAACTGTTATCACATTTTTTGGTACCTTATTCAAAAAATCAATAAGTTCATCTCTAAATATAATGGTACCTGTTGGATTATTGGGGTTTGCAATAAAAATAATTTTTGTTTTTTTATTAATTTTATTTAATATGTTTTTACAGGAAATTCCAAGTTTCTCAGCTTTTGCAAAAATCACTTTGCAACCTGATGTTCTTGCAATAATAGGATAGTAAATAAAACCAAATTCACTGCAAATTACCTCACAACTTTCCTTAGAAAATGCTTGTGCGATTATAGATAAAATATCGTCAGACCCGTTACCACAAATAATCTGATTAGAATTCAAGTTAAATGTTTTGGATAATGATTTCTTAAGTATTTTAGAGTCACCATCTGGATAAATATTAGAATTCATAATTAATGTTTTTATTTTAGCACAAACTTTATGAGGAATATTAAATGGTGATTCATTTGATGAAAGCTTTATGAATTTCTTGTTTGTGTTAAAATTTGATTCTCCAGGAACATATTTTTCAATTAGATTGATTGATGATTTTGTTAGACTTTCAATATTTATCATAAAAAAATAACTCAAAAAATTATTTTGACTACTTAATCAACATAGTTATGATGCGTGCTAAGTCAAATAAATTTAAATAAAATTAAAATGAAATTAAAAATAGAATCTGAAGTACTTAAATTTAAAAAGTTGGTAAGATTAGATTCTGGTAAAAGAATAAATTCTTGTGAAATAGCATTTAAAACATATGGTAATTTAAATAAGAATAAAACGAATGCAATTTTAGTTTGCCACGCTTTGTCTGGAGACCAATATTGTGCAGGTATGAATCCACATACGAATAAGAAAGGTTGGTGGAATGTTTTAATAGGTCCTGGAAAGGTAATAGATACAAATATCTTTTTTGTAATATGTAGTAACGTTTTAGGAGGATGTATGGGAAGTACTGGTCCTTCCTCATTAAAACCAAAAACAAAAACTCGTTACGGACTGCAGTTCCCTGTTATTACTATAAGTGATATGGTAAGACTTCAAGAAAAGTTAATAACCTATCTTGGAATAAAAAAATTATTCGCAGTAATTGGTGGATCAATGGGTGGTATGCAAGTTTTAGAGTGGGCTGCAAAATTTAATAATAAAATAAATGCTGCAATTCCAATTGCAACTTCATACAGGCATTCCGCGCAAAATATTGCTTTTCATGAAATTGGTAGACAGGCAATTATGGCTGATCCTTTTTGGAATAGAGGAAATTACTACAAAAAAAAAATTCCTAAGGGGGGGTTGTCAGTTGCAAGAATGATAGCACATATTACTTATTTATCAGAGACAGCTTTACAAAGAAAATTTGGAAGAAATCTTCAAAATAGTGATTTTTTTTCTTTTGATTTTGATACGGATTTTCAAATTGAAAGTTATTTAAAACATCAAGGAAGTTCATTTGTTGAGAGGTTTGACGCAAATAGTTATTTATATATCACAAAAGCGATGGATTACTTTGACTTATCTGCAAATAAAGGTGGTCTAGCAAAAGTTTTTAAAAATACTAATGTAAAATTCTGTTTTTTTACTTTTACTTCAGACTGGTTATTTCCCACCTCTGAAACAAAAACAATAATTAAATCATTAAATAGTTCAAATTCTATGGTAAGTTTTGTTGAAGTGAAAACTGACAAAGGTCATGATGCTTTTTTACTAGATGAACCAGAATTTCATGCTACACTCAAAGGTTTTATTGAGGGTCAAATCACTCAGCAAAAAATATGAGTAATGTTTTAAGAAACGATTTATTTGCAATTTCAAAATTAATCAACGATGAAGAAAAAATTTTGGATGTTGGATGCGGTGATGGAAATTTACTTGATTATTTGTCAAGGTTTAAAAATGCAGATTGTAGAGGAATAGAAATAAAGCAATCAGGTGTTAATTCTTGTGTGAAAAAAGGTTTATCTGTAATTCAAGGTGATGCTAATTATGATTTAAACGATTACCCTAGTAATACCTTTTCAACTGTAATTTTGAGTCAAACTATTCAAGCAATGATTTATCCTGATGCTGTAATAAAAAATTTAATAAGAATTGGAAAACGAGCAATAATCTCTTTCCCGAATTTTGCATACTGGAAGGTGAGAAGAGACTTCCTCATTTCTGGCTTGATGCCAAAAAATGAAATACTATCATATGAATGGTATAACACTCCAAATATTCATTTGTGTTCTTGTAATGATTTCAAATATTTTTGCATGAAGAACCAAGTAAATATAGAGGATTTTATTTGTTTAAATGAAAAAGGAAATAAAATGAATAATAATTTTTTTTCAAACCTATTTGCTTACCAAGTCATATTTTGTGTTTCTAAGAGTAAAAAATGATTATGATAAATTAGATGATAAAAGTAATTCAAATTGCAACTTTGTCTGATAATTATTCTTATATTATCATTGATGCTGTGTCTAAGTTAACTGCGTGTATCGATCCTTCAGTTTCCGGAACGATAGTAAATTTTCTAGAAAAAAATTGTTTAACGTTGAATTACATTATCAACACACATCATCATAATGATCATGTGGGTGGAAATTTAGAATTAAAAAAAAAATATAATTGTAAGATTATTGGAAATTTTAAGGATCAAGAAAGAATTCCGGAAATTGATATAAAGTTAAAAGATAATGAAATTTTTAAATTAGGTGAATCCGAATTTAAGGTGATTGATACTCCAGGACATACAATAGGGCATGTGTGTTATTATTTCTCTGAAGATAAAGTTTTGTTTTCGGGTGACACACTTTTTTCACTTGGCTGTGGAAGGCTTTTTGAGGGTTCAGCAATTCAAATGGTCGAATCTCTGAAAAAATTGAGATTACTTCCAGGAGAAACTAAGATCTATTGCGGTCATGAATACACACAATCAAATGCAAATTTTGCAATTCATTTAAGTCCAAAAAATAATAAATTAAAAGAAAAAGTAATAAAAATTGAAAAAACAAGAAAAAAAAAACTTTCTACAATCCCTTCATTAATTGAAGAAGAAGTTTTATTAAATCCTTTTATGAACTTTGATAACGTTAATTATATAAAGGAGATAGGTTTGGAAAATGTAAATGATTATGAGAATTTCAAAAAAATACGAGTGATGAAAGACGAATTTTAGTCCATCCACAAACCACCATTTATTGATAGGGTTGCTCCATTTATATAACTTGCCTTATCAGAAACTAGGTAGTTTACCATTTCTGCAACTTCGTCAGCTTCTCCTAATCTTTTGTTTGGAATTGTTTCAACAATAGATTTTAAAATATCTTCTCTAATAGCTGCAACCATTTCTGTGTTGATATAACCAGGACACAAGACATTAGATGTAATACTCTTGCTTGCACTTTCAAGTGCCAAAGATTTCGAAAAACCAATTAATGCTGCCTTTGTTGCAGCATAATTTGCCTGACCAAATTGTCCTTTCTGACCATTAACAGATGAAATATGAACTATTCTCCCAAATTGATTTTCCCTCATTTGATTTATCACCAATGAAGTCATATTAAAAACAGAATTGAGGTTAACATCTATTACTTTTTGCCATTTCTCAAGATCCATTTTATGTAGAGGAGCATCTCTTGTTATACCTGCATTATTTACCAAGATATCTATTTTGGAATGATCCTTTAATATTTTAGCAATGGAATTCTTACATTCCTCATAATTACTTACATCCCATTTTTTTACTTCAATGTTGTTTTTTTTTGAAAATTCATTGGCTGCTTGATCATTACTGGCATAATTAGCTATTACCGTAAAATTTGATGAATGAAGTTTTTTTGAAATTGCTTCACCAATTCCTCTAGTACCCCCCGTAACTAATGCTACTTTACTCATTTGTATGCCTCAATGCACATGGCTATTCCCTGACCACCCCCTATGCAGAGTGTGGCAATTCCTTTTTGTTTTTTTTGTCTTTTTAGTTCATGAATAAGAGTCACTATTACTCTTGCCCCCGACGCTCCTATAGGGTGGCCAAGAGCAATTGCTCCCCCGTTCACATTTACTTTGCTTTTGTCAAGTTCAAGTTCCTTAATTACAGCTAAGGATTGGGCAGCAAAAGCCTCATTAGCTTCTATGAGATCAACTTCATCAATTTTCCATTTTGCTATTTTAAGTGCTTTTTTCACTGCAGGAACTGGTCCTATACCCATAATCTTTGGATCTACACCAACTGATGCTGAGGATATGATCCTTGCAAGTGGTGTTAGTCCCAATTCATTAGCTTTTTCCTCTCTCATTATAAGAGTTGCAGCCGCTCCGTCGTTTAATCCTGAGGCGTTTCCAGCAGTTACGGTTCCTTCTTTATCAAACACAGGCTTTAACGCGTTAATTTTTTCTAATGTGGTTCCGTGTCTTGGAAATTCGTCTTGTTCAAATAGTACTGACTCTTTTTTTATTTTAATTTCTATTGGGCTGATTTCATTTTTAAAGTATCCATTTTTTTGAGCTTCTTCTGTTTTATTTTGAGAAAACGTTGCAAATTCATCTTGTTCTTCCTTTGAAATGTTATACTTTCTGGCAATATTCTCAGCGGTTGTTCCCATATGGTAATTATTCATTGCACACCAAAGACCGTCTATGATCATGCTATCTTTAAGTTTTCCATCTCCCATTTTTAATCCATTTCTGACATTTATGGTGTGATGTGCATTAGTCATGCTTTCCTGTCCTCCAGCAATAATTATTTGACTCTGATCAGAGAGAATTGATTGAGCTGCAATAGCTATTGATCTTAATCCAGACCCACATACCTGATTAATTGTTATAGCACTGGTTTGCTCAGGTAAATTAGATAACATACAAGCTTGTCTAGATGGATTTTGGCCGGATCCACCAGTTAAAACTTGCCCCATAATGATTTCGTCAATTAATTCTCTTGGAATTTCAGTATCTGCTATCAGTGAATCTATAACAGCGCTTCCAAGTTCTGGTGCAGAAAACTCTGATAGACTACCCATAAATTTCCCAATTGGTAATCTTTTTGCTGATGCAATAACAATTTCAGTCATAATTTACAATATTCTCAAGTTAGATAACACAAAAATTCTTAATATAACAATAAAATATCTTAAAGTTCAATAATTGATAAAATTTTCTTGATAATTCTAAGTTAGGTTGTATAACAAGTATTCATGATAACAGGTTGGTTAAATGACTATAATTTTTCAGAACAGAGGCAAACAATATAAAACTAAAGTTGGAGATTTTATAAAACTTCCCAAAATTCCTGATTTAAAAAAAAACGATTCTGTGTTGTTCAATGAAATCATTTTTTTTAAGAACGAAAAAGGTGAGTCTCTAATAGGCTCTCCCATGGTTAAAGATATTGTAATAAAAGCTAAGGTTATTGACCAAATTAAAGATAAGAAAATTATTGTTTTTAAAAAGAAAAGAAGACACAACTACAGAAGAAAGATTGGTCATAGGCAAGACCTAACACTATTAAAAATAGAGGAAATTCAAAAGAAGAAAGCATCCACTAAAACAACAAGTGAAAATAATAAGAAACCTACAGCTGAATCAATAGAAAACAAAGGAGAATCAAATGGCACATAAGAAAGCTGGAGGAAGTACTAGAAATGGAAGAGATAGTGCAGGTAGAAGGCTAGGAATCAAAAAATTTGGTGGAGAATCGGTAATACCAGGAAATATAATTATTCGACAAAGAGGAACTAAATTTCATCCTGGAAAAAACGTTTCTATTGGGAAAGATCATACAATTTTTGCAATTAAAGAAGGCACAGTTTCTTTCGAAAAAAAAGCTAACAGTAAATCCTTCGTAAATGTTGATTCAAAAAAATAAATTTTAATTTAATGAAATTCTTAGATGAAGCTAAAATCTTCCTGAAATCAGGTGATGGTGGTTCTGGTTGTGTTAGTTTTCGTAGAGAAAAATTTGTAGAATTCGGAGGGCCAGATGGTGGTGATGGAGGAAAAGGTGGAGATATAATTTTTTCTTCAGTTTCTAATTTGAATACTTTAATTGACTTTAGATATAAACAGCATTTCAAGGCTAAAAGAGGTGAAAATGGATATGGAAAAAATAGAACTGGGTCAAACGGTAAGGATCTTAAGATAGCTGTTCCAGTTGGAACTATGATTCTTTCAGAGGATAAACAATCAGTTATTAAAGATTTTACTAAAGAACAAGATAGATTTGTAATGTTAGAGGGTGGAATTGGTGGTAGAGGCAATGCAAGATTTAAATCATCAACAAACCAGGCACCCAGAAAATTTGATTTTGGTAAAAAAGGAAAAGAACTTTGGGTTTGGTTAAGATTAAAGCTTATTGCTGACATTGGCTTGGTAGGCTTGCCAAATGCTGGAAAATCTACACTATTAAAAAAATTATCAAATGCAAAACCGAAGATTGCAAATTATCCTTTTACTACAATAAAACCACAATTAGGACTATATAGAAATACTGAAAGGGATTATATTTTAGCAGATTTGCCTGGTTTAATAGAAGGAGCGTCCAAAGGGGTGGGCCTTGGGTTAAAATTTCTTGCACACATCGAAAGGTGTAAAATAATACTACACTTATGTGAACTTTCAGTTGATAATCATGAGACTTTAATAAGAAATTACACTGTAATAAAAAATGAATTAGAAAATTACGCGGATTCAACATTAAAAAAAAAAGAAGTTATTTTGTTAAGCAAATCTGATTTGGTAGATTCAAAAAAAATTGATAAATATGTAAAAATGTTAAAAAAAGTTACACAATCAGAAATAATACCTTTTTCAAGTCATAATAACTTTGGAATGGAAGAATTAAAATCTTGCTTATCCAAAACAATTAAATGAAAAACACAAATAAAATTAAAAGAATTGTTCTCAAAATAGGTTCATCCCTGGTAATCTCAAATGGTAAATTCAACTCTATCTGGTTTAATTCATTTGTAGAAGACATAGTTCTCTTAAAGAAAAGAAATGTTGAAATTTTAATTGTGGTCTCAGGAGCTGTTGCACTTGGAAAAAGTTATTTAAAATTTAAAAAGAAAAAATTGAAGATTCATGAAAAACAAGTTTGTGCTGCTTGCGGTCAAGTAATTTTAATGAATAATTTTAAAAAAGCATTTGAGAAGAAGAACATAAAAGTTGCACAAATTTTGTTAACATTTTCTGATACTGAAGATAGAAAAAAAAGTTTAAATTCTAGAGAGACAATTACTGAATTAATGAAATTCAGTGTAATTCCTGTTGTGAATGAAAACGATTCGGTAGCAATAGACGAATTGAAATTTGGAGACAATGATAGATTAGCTGCAAGAGTAGCTCAAATTATTTGTGCAGATCAGTTGGTTCTTCTAAGTGATGTTGATGGCTTGTACACAAAAAACCCTAAAGAAAATAGTGAGGCAGAATTAATTACTGAGGTAACTAAAATTAATGATAAAATTTTTAAGATGGCAAGTAGCAAAACAAATTTATATGGTACAGGCGGGATGAATACAAAATTGCTAGCAGCCCAAATTGCTTCAAAATCCGGATGTGAAACAATAATAATAAAAGGTAACAAAAAAAATCCTATAAGAGGTTACTTAAAGAATAAAAAAGGCACTAAATTTTTATCAAAAGAAAGTGGAAGAAATAGGTTTAAAGAATGGTTGGCAGGGTCTATAAAAATTAGTGGTACTTTAATTATAGATAAAGGTGCAGAAAAAGCATTATTTAATGGAGCAAGTATTTTACCAAGTGGAGTCCAAAAAATTTCTGGAAAATTTTCCAAAGGTGATATAATAAATATCAAAAATAATTTAGGAAAAAAGATAGGTAAAGGTATAACATTTTATGATTCTGTAGAATTAAGTTTGATGATTGGTAAAAGATCATCAGAGATTAAAAGTATATTAGGCTATAGTGGTAGGGATGAAATAGTTCATAGAGATTATTTAACATTAGATGATTAGCAAAAAGCAAATAGAAGACCAAGTATTAGAAATAGGTGCTAAAGCCAAAAGAGCGTCTTTAAAAGTTTCTTTATTGTCCAAAAGAGTGAAAAATCAAATTTTATTAGATGCATCCAAGAATTTACAAAAAAATAAAAAAATTATTATAACAAAAAATAAACTTGATATTAAGAAGCATAAAGATAAGTTGAACTCAGCATTACTTGATCGACTTATGTTAAACTCAGACAGAGTCGATAGTATATGCAAAGGTTTGGAAGACATAGCTATTTTAGACGATCCAGTTGGAAAAAATCTAGGAGAATGGTCAAGACCCAACGGATTAAAAATACAGAAAGTGTCTATTCCACTCGGAGTGATAGGTGTTATTTATGAATCAAGACCTAACGTTGCAGCAGATGCAGCGGGTCTATGTTTAAAATCAGGTAACGCTCTTATTCTTCGAGGAGGTAGTGAAAGTTTCAATTCATCGTCAGTAATAGTGAAAATAATCAAACAATCTATGAAAAAGTTTGGTCTTCCTGATGGAACATTACAAAATATTCCTACTACAGATAGATCAGCAGTTGGAGCTTTACTGAAAATGGACAATTATGTTGATGTAATTATACCAAGAGGTGGGAGGTCTTTAATTGAGAGGGTTAGTAAGGAAAGCAGGGTACATGTTATAAAACATTTAGATGGAATATGTCACACTTATATACATAAATCATCAGATCAAAATATTTGTGAGAAAGTTACATTCAATGCAAAAATGAGAAGGCCAGGGATATGTGGTGCAACTGAAACAATTTTATGTGACTTTGGTGTAATAAAAACGCATCTACCAAAATTAATTGAGTCATTAAAGAAAAATGGATGTGAAGTTAGAGGAGACCAAGAAATAAAAAAAATTGATTCCTCTGTAAAATTAGCTAAATATAATGATTGGTCAACTGAGTACTTAGATAAGATAGTTTCTATAAAAACTATCAAAAAAGGCATAGAGGAAGCAGTTGAACATATAAATTATTTTGGTTCGGGTCACACAGATGCCATCATTACCGAAGATAAAAAAGCTGCAGAATTTTTTTTGAACAATGTCGATAGTGGAATTGTAATGCATAACACATCAACCCAATTTGCCGATGGAGGTGAATTTGGAATGGGTGCAGAAATAGGAATCTCAACTTCTAAGGTTCACGCAAGAGGTCCAGTAGGAGTTTCACAGCTCACAAGTTTCAAATACAAAGTTAGAGGCAAGGGACAAGTAAGACCTTGATTTTAAAATTTGAATAAAAAGTATATTGGAATTTTGGGAGGTACATTTGATCCACCTCATAATGGACATGTTTTTATTAGTAAATATGCGATTTTAAGACTCAACTTAAAAGAGGTATGGTGGATTGTTACTTTTAGCAATCCTCTTAAAAAACAAAGTAGTAGCTATAAAAAAAGGATCTCGCTTACTAAAAAATTTCTTCGCTCAACCAATATTAAGTTATTGGAAATAAATAAAAATGATAATAAATATGCAATCGATACTATTATTTACCTAAAAAAAAAATTTAAACAAAAAAAATTTATTTGGTTGATGGGAACAGATAACTTAAAAAATCTTCACTTGTGGAAGGATTGGAAAAATTTTTTTTATAACATTCCCATTGCAATTTTCGATAGACCATCTTACTCTTTTAATATAACAAAAAGCAAGGCTTTGTTATTTTTTAGGAAGGCTAGAATTAAAAATAATTTTTTAAAAAAATCGGATTTGCACTTACCACCAAAGTGGATTTTTGTAAGTGGTATGAAAAAAAAATCAATCCTCATCAGATTTAAGAAAAGTTCATGAAAATTAATTTAACCGTTAAAACCCTTCTAAAAAAAATTGTCAAAGATTTAGAGGAACTTAAAGCAAAAAACATAGAGGTGCTAGATATAAAAAATAGAAGTGCCCTCGGTGATTACATGATTGTGGTGAGTGGAACTTCATCCAGACATGTTAATGCGATTGTTAATAAGATTGTTAAATCTCACAAAAAAAATATAATTTCAACTGAAGGACTTAAATCAACAGATTGGTCAATTGTTGATTTTGGCGATATAATTCTTAATGTTTTTAAACCAGAGGCAAGACAACATTATTCATTAGAAAAAATATGGAAAGATAACGATCTTAAAGATGAAAAAATTGGATTCGGTTAATAATGATGATCAATATATTATCTCTGGGTAGATTTAAATTAAATCAGAATTACAGACAAATATTTGAATATTACAGAAAAAGGATAAGGATTAAAACAAATATAATTGAAATAAAAACTTATAATACTGATAATAAAATCAAATTAGAAAAAAATGAGATTCTTAAGTACATCAAAAATGAAGATTATGTTGTAGCACTTAATAAAGGAGGTGAAGAAATTACTAGTTTAGGTTTTTCAAATTTAATAAAAAATAATCTGGACAATGGATGTAAAAAAATTAATTTTATTATTGGAAGCGAAGACGGATTGGATGAATATTTTGAGAAATCTTTCAAAAACATTTCCATGGGAAAACAAACCTGGCCTCACTTATTGGTTCGAGTTATGCTTATAGAGCAAATTTACAGAGCTTTTGAAATTATTAAGAATTCTCATTATCATAGATAAGAATAGAATATGTTAAAGAGAGTTTTGTTATGTATTCTAGATGGATGGGGTTTAGGAGAAAACGATGGGTCTAATGCAATTTCAATAGCCAATACCCCAAATTTCGATTTCTTATCTACCAAGTATGATTTTATAAAACTTATGGCTTCTGAGAATGATGTTGGACTTCCAAATGGTCAGTTTGGTAACTCTGAAGTTGGTCATACAAATATTGGAGCAGGAAGGATTATTATGCAAGACATAATGAGAATAAGTAGGTCATTTGATAATGATGAACTGAGGGATAATGAAACAATAAAAAAGGTCAAAACAAACTGTAAAAGAATACATCTCATAGGTCTTGTTTCTGATGGGGGTGTTCATGGTCATCAAAAACATCTCTTTGATTTGATAGAAATTCTAAACCAAAAAGATTCAGAAATTCTTATTCATTGTATTTTAGATGGTAGGGACAGTTCACCTCTAGGTGGTATCGAAAATATCAAACAATTAAAAAAAATAATAGGAAAAAGAAAAAATATAAAAATAGCAAGTATTTCTGGAAGATTTTTCGCAATGGATAGAGATAATAGATGGGATAGGGTCGAAAAAGCATACAAAGCAATAATTGAAGGAACCGCTCAAAAGAAAAGTAATCAAATAGATGCAATTGAAGAAAGTTACAAAAAACATGTAACCGATGAATTCTTTGAGCCCACTAACTTTGAAAATTACGATGGTGCCAGAAATGGAGACGGTTTTTTTATTACCAATTTTAGAGCTGATAGAGTTAGAGAATTGTTATCCGCAATATTTGATGAAGATTTTGATTTTTTTAATAGAAAATACAAACCAGTTTTTTTTGATCCCATAAGTATGATTGAATACTCGAAAAGGCTTAAGAAAAAAATTAAACCAATATTTGAAAATATTAAAATCGAAAATACAATTGGTGAAGTTATTTCTTCTAATAATCTTAAACAACTAAGAATAGCTGAAACTGAAAAATATGCACATGTCACTTATTTCTTTAATGGAGGTGTCGAGGAAACATTTGAAGGAGAAGAAAGAATATTAGTTCCCTCTCCAAGAGTTAAAACTTATGACAGGAAGCCAGAAATGTCTGCATATGAGGTTAAAAGCCAAATACTAAAAAATTTAAAAATAAAAGATTATGATTTTATTGTTGCAAATTTTGCTAATCCCGACATGGTTGGCCATACAGGAGATATCAGTGCAACTGCAAAGGCCGTTGAGGTAGTCGACGAGTGTATTGGGGAAATATATAATGAATGTAAGAAAAATGATTATTTGTTAATTGTAACGTCAGACCATGGGAATGCTGACTTTATGTTTGACAAAAAGAATAAATTAACTTGTACCACACATTCATTAAATCCAGTTCCGTTTATAATATGTAAAGAAATAGATTATGCAAAAAGAGAAGGGAAATTAGCAGACATTGCTCCTACAATTCTAAAAATTCTTAATATAAGAATACCGAATGAGATGAATGGAGATGAATTAATTAAATGAAGACACTATTTATTTTTTTTCTAATTTATTTATTTAGTGTTTGTTCTTTCTCTGCTGATTTAAAATTAAAAAATAAACTTAATGGCTTAAAAAGACAAACTGTTAAAATTCATAATGAATTTCTAATTAATAATAAAGAATTAAAAAAAATAAAAATTGATATTAATAGAAATAGCCAAAAAAAAATTATCTTTAATAAATACATTAAAGACAAAGATTTACTGGGAAGAAGAATTGTTTTTTTATTACAAGACAAATTTTATACAAACCAATTTACAAGGCTGGTTAAAAACTTGAATCATTCTTCTGATGATGTAATAACTAAACAAATAATAAGAGAGTTCTTTTTAAAAGAAGTTAAAATAGGAATTAATCAATATTTTCTGAATTTAGAAAATTTAAAATCATTAGAAGAAGAGTTAGCAAATGAGTTAGAAAACTATAAGAAGAAGAAGAAAAAACTTAAAAAAAAATTAAGAACTCTTGAAAATAAAATTAAAGAAGTAGCAAAACTCCAAAAAAAAATTAAATCTGATAAAAAACTTAAATTAAAAGCAAAAAAACTTAAAGAAAAAGCCAAAAATCTTAATGATCTTGTTAAAGCAGCAGACACAAAAAGAAAAATAATTTCTAAAATAAAATCAAAAATTAAAATGCCTGTTTCAGGAGATATTATTTCTGATTATGGCCAAGGAAAAGATTTACATAAATTAAAAAATGGATTGGTATTTAAGGTAAAAGAGGAATCATTTGTAACATCTCCAATGAATGGTACAGTTGTTTATGCTGATAAATTTAGGAGTTTAGGTAATCTGGTAATGATTGAAGATAATATGGGTTTTACCTCAGTCTTGATTGGGATGAAAAATCTATTAATTTCTGCTGGCAATGAAGTTTTGATAGGAGAACCAATTGCGAAAATATCATCAACAATCAAAAGTCAACTTTACTTTGAGTTGAGAGAAAATGGAAAAATTATCGATCCTAAATCAAAAGTTGAGATTTTGTAAAAAACCTGCATAATCAAAAATATATATTTTATAATAATAGTTTTATGAAAAAATTTATTTTAATTTTTACTGTTTTTATATTTTCTTCATTAGCGAAAGCTGAAGAGGATAGAGATGTATATAAATATCTAAATTTATTTGGTGAAGCATTTGAAAAAATAAAAAATAATTATGTTGAGGATGTAACATCAAAAGATCTAATTGAATCAGCTATCGAAGGAATGTTAAGTTCTCTTGATCCCCATTCAACTTACTTAAATTATGATGAATTGAATGAACTTAAAGTTCAAACAAAAGGTGAATTTGGAGGTCTAGGAATTGAGGTAACGCTTGAAAATGGTTTTGTAAAAGTTATAGCTCCAATTGACGACACACCTGCTGCTAAAGCTGGAATAAAGTCAGGTGATTTGATAACCCATTTAGACGATGAACCAGTTTTAGGAATGACATTATCAGAGGCAGTAACAATAATGAGAGGTAAGGTCGGTTCAAGAATAAAGCTAACTGTAAATAGAAATGAGAATGAAAATCTTGATATAATTATAACAAGAGCAATAATTCAACTTAAAGCGGTTAAGGCTAAAATTGAAGACAATATTGGTTATATAAGAGTGTCTTCATTTAATCAAAAAGTTGATAGACAAATAATTGAATCAATTAATAATTTTAATAATGAAAAGTTGATAGGTTACGTTCTAGATTTAAGAAACAATCCAGGCGGCTTACTTGATCAAGCTGTAAATGTTACTGATATATTTTTAGAAAGAGGAGAGATAGTTTCTACTAGAGGTAAAAATGGAAAACAAGGCAGTAGATATAATGCTGTAAAAAAAGATCTTACAAATGGTCTTCCACTCGTTGTTTTAATTAATCAAGGAAGTGCATCGGCATCTGAGATTGTTGCTGGGGCTCTTCAAGATCACAAAAGAGCTATAATAATGGGGACCAAATCTTTCGGAAAAGGATCAGTGCAGACAATCATTCCTTCTGGTGAAGACGTCGCAATTAAACTAACTACTGCTAAATATTATACACCTTCAGGAAGGTCAATCCAAAAAACTGGAATAGATCCTGATATACTAGTAGAGCAAGTTGAACTCAAAAAAGTTGACTTAAACTCAAGTAGAAAAGAATCTGATCTTAGAGGAGCTATTGATAATGATCAAGTAGATCAAGAGGATTCAAAAAACAAGCCTTCAGATAAAAATGAAATTGATGATTATCAACTCACGAGAGCATTCGATCTTATTTCAGCAATCAATCTTATAAATAAATCAATAAACTAAATTGTGACGTTTCGATGAATGAAAAATATCGAAAGGGAATAGGTGTTTTCTTAATAAATACAGATAACAAATTATGGGTTGGTCAAAGACTAGATCATAAAAATGAATATTGGCAAATGCCTCAGGGAGGGATTGACGACAAAGAATCGCCAGAGGAGGCGATGAAAAGAGAGCTTATGGAAGAAACAGGTCTAGGTGAAAATTATAAAATACTCGGGACTTCAAGTTCGTGGTTCAGATATCAACTTCCTTCAAATTTAGTTAATGTTATCTGGGGAGGAAAATATAAAGGACAAGAACAGCTTTGGTTTGCTTGTAAGTTTTATGGGAGTGATGTGGAAGTAAATTTGAACAGATTTTCTAAACCAGAATTTTTCAAATGGAGATGGATAAATCCGAGTGATTCTGTGAATTTAGCAGTTCCCTTTAAAAAAGAACTATATAGTTTGGTTTTAGATGAATTTAGTAAATTTTTAGTCTAAGAGTAATATATTTTTTTTAATATTTTAGTTTTTAATTGATCCATTTCATCGTTTTTTTCAGAAGATTTAAAGTCTTTAGATCTAACAATATCTTCGGTCAGTAAAACACAACTTTGATTAGTGACTTCAACAATGCCAGTATTAACTAAAAACGAGTCAATTATTTTTTTTTCCTTGTAAATATAAATTAATCCAAGTCTTAGATAAGTTAAAAATGGCATATGATTTTTTAATATACCAAAGTCACCTTCTATACCAGGCATTATTACAAGGTCTATATTTTCATTATAAATAACTTGGTCTGGCGTGATTATTTCAAGGTTAAATGACATTAGATATATTTAGTTTTCTAATTTTTTAGCTTTTTGAACAGCTTCTTCAATTGTTCCAACCATATAAAACGCAGATTCAGGAATGTTGTCATATTCCCCTTCAACCAGTCCTTTAAATCCTTTAATAGTATCTTGAAGACTCACAAAAACACCAGGAGATCCTGTAAATACCTCTGCAACATGAAATGGTTGTGATAAGAATCTTTGTATCTTTCTTGCTCGATCAACAACAAGCTTGTCTTCTTCGGATAATTCGTCCATACCAAGTATTGCAATTATATCCTGGAGAGATTTATATTTTTGAAGAGTCTCCTGAACTCTTCTCGCTACATTATAATGTTCGTCTCCTATAATCCTTGGATCAAGGATTCTTGAAGTAGAATCGAGTGGATCGACCGCTGGATAAATACCAAGTTCAGCTATTTGTCTTGATAAAACTGTTGTCGCATCCAAATGTGCAAAAGATGTTGCTGGTGCTGGATCTGTCAAGTCATCTGCAGGAACATATATAGCTTGAACTGACGTTATAGAACCTTTATTTGTAGATGTGATTCTCTCTTGAAGGGCTCCCATATCGGTAGATAAAGTTGGCTGATATCCCACTGCTGATGGTATTCTACCTAATAAAGCGGACACCTCTGATCCAGCTTGTGTAAATCTAAATATATTATCAACAAACAGAAGAACGTCTTGACCTTCCTCATCTCTAAAATATTCAGCTAATGTAAGTCCAGTAAGTGCAACTCTGGCTCTAGCTCCCGGAGGTTCATTCATCTGGCCGTAAACAAGAGCTGCTTTTGATTCATCGCTGTCAAGTTTTATGACTCCAGATTCTATCATTTCATAGTATAAATCATTTCCTTCTCTAGTTCTTTCTCCAACGCCAGCAAAAACAGAGTACCCACCATGTCCCTTGGCAATGTTATTAATTAATTCCATTATTAAAACTGTTTTTCCTACTCCTGCCCCACCAAACAACCCAATTTTTCCTCCCTTAGCATAAGGAGCTAAAAGATCTACAACTTTGATTCCAGTCACTAAAACTTCAGTTTCAGTCGATTGATCTGTAAATTCTGGTGCTTCTTTATGAATAGGTGCAGTTAATTTAGTTTTTAGAGGTCCTCTTTCATCTACAGGTTCTCCAACTACATTTAGAATTCTTCCAAGTGTTTCTGGTCCAACTGGAACGGCGATTGGGCTTCCAGTATCCAAAACATTCTGTCCTCTTGTAAGTCCATCAGTAGAATCCATAGCAATTGTTCTTACAGTGTTTTCTCCAAGATGTTGAGCTACTTCTAGCACAAGTTCTTTGCCATCATGATTTACTACTAAAGCGTCGAGAATCTGGGGTAATTTTTCCTCAAAATTAACATCTACGACAGCACCTAAAACCTGTTTTATTTTTCCCTCATTTTTACTCATAACTTAATCTCCTTTATTATTAAACTGCTTCTGCTCCTGATATAATTTCAATAAGTTCTTTTGTTATTAATGCTTGCCTAGACCTATTATAGAAAAGTGTAAGATTGTCAATCATATCATTAGCGTTTCTTGTTGCATTGTCCATTGCAGTCATTCTAGATCCTTGCTCGCTTGCCAGATTTTCTAAAAGTGCAGTATGGATTTGAATAGCAATATTCTTAGGAATTATTTCATTTAGTATGACTTCTTCATCAGGTTCAAAATCATAAAGCTGGTTAACAGATTCTTTATCATTTTCTAATTCCTGTTGTTTTAATGGTAAAAGTTGAAGTGATTCTACAGTTTGTGAAATTGCACTCTTGAATTTTGTATAAACTAAATGACATTCGTCTATTGTATTTTCTAAAAAGAGTTTTAAGATTTTATCTCTAATTGTTTTAGCCAAGTCAAATTCAACAGAAGGGTTGGCTATATCTGTGAAATTTTCTAAGATTGAATCTTTACAGATTCTTCTCAAGGAAAAATAAGCTTTTTTTCCAACAAATATGTAACTAATATTTAAACCTTTATTTGATAACTCCATGGATAGTTTTTTTGAAAATTTTATAATAGAACCATTAAATCCACCACATAATCCTCGGTCAGCAGAGCAAATGATTAAAAGGACGTTTTTGGTTTTTCTTTCTCCAAATTTAAATTCTTTTGAACCTTGATTCTTGACCAAAGAGCTTACGATTTCACTCATTTTTTTTGCATATGGCCTTGTTTGTTCTGCATTATTTTGTGCACGTTTTAATTTGGCTGCAGCAACCATTTTCATGGCCGATGTTATTTTTTTTGTAGATTTTACACTCGATATTCTATTTCTTAAATCTTTAAGACTTGGCATTGTTTTCCTCTAGGAAGTTTTTAGAAGTTTGTTCTAAAAACTGATTAAGTTGTTTTTCTAGTCCTTCACTTAAAGATTGTTCCTTTTTGATAGAGTCAAGTATTTTTTTACCTTCACCTCTTATTTTCTCAAGAAGGTATTTTTCAAAATTAGTAATCAAAGCAATATCTATTTTATCCAAAAAACCTTTTACACCAGAGTAAATTACTACAACTTGTTCCTCGACCTTTAAAGGAGTATATTGAGGTTGTTTAAGAATTTCAGTAAGTCTTCTTCCTCTTTCCAGAAGGTTTCTCGTTGATTGGTCTAGGTCTGAAGCAAACTGAGAGAAAGCCTCCATTTCCCTAAACTGGGCCAGATCTAACTTAATTGATCCAGACACTTGTTTCATTGCTTTTATTTGTGCTGCAGAACCAACCCTACTAACTGATAAACCGACATTCACTGCTGGTCTTATACCTTTAAAAAAAAGTTCAGTTTCTAGAAAAATTTGCCCATCAGTGATTGATATTACATTGGTTGGTATATAAGCTGACACATCTCCTGCTTGAGTCTCAATCACGGGTAATGACGTCAGAGAACCAAGCCCACTTTTTTCTCCCATTTTAGCAGCACGTTCAAGTAGCCTAGAATGGATATAAAACACATCTCCAGGAAATGCTTCTCTACCTGGCGGTCTTCTCAATAAAAGTGACATTTGTCTATATGCTACAGCCTGCTTTGATAAATCATCGTAGAAAATCACTCCATGCATTCCATTGTCTCTGAAAAACTCTCCCATAGCACACCCAGTGTATGGAGCTAAAAACTGAAGTGGTGCTGGATCAGATGCAGTTGCTGCTACAACAATAGAATATTTCATTGCGTCATTATCTTCCAGCGTTTTTACTATCTGCGCGACAGTAGATCTTTTTTGGCCTATCGAAACATAAATACAATATAGCTTTTTTGACTCATCATCAGAATTATTAACTTCTTTTTGGTTGATTATTGTATCTATAATAACGGAAGTCTTTCCAGTTTGTCTGTCACCAATTATTAATTCTCTTTGACCTCTTCCTATTGGAATTAAACTATCTATTGCTTTTATCCCTGTTTGCATAGGTTCATGAACTGATTTCCTTGGAATAATACCTGGTGCTTTTAGTTCTGCTCTTCTGTATTTTACATCCTTTAGTGGACCTTTTCCATCGATTGGGTTTCCTAATCCGTCAACAACTCTTCCCAAGAGTGCTTTTCCGGTTGGCACTTCAACTATAGATTCTGTTCTTTTAACTACATCCCCTTCTTTAATTGATTTATCACTTCCAAAAATTACAACTCCAACATTATCGTCTTCTAAATTTAAGGCCATACCTTTAACCTTACCTGGAAATTCAACCATTTCACCTGCTTGAACATTGTCTAACCCATAAACTCTTGCTATTCCGTCTCCGACGGTAAGGACTGTTCCAACTTCGGAAATTTTAGGTTCTTCCCCAAGATTTTTTATTTCAGATTTAAGTATTGAAGAAATTTCAGATGCATCAATTGTCATTAAGCTAACCTTTCTTTAAATTTTAAAATCAATCAATTTCGATTTAATAGAATTGTCTATCATTATAGAATTTATTTTAATAATAACACCACCAATTATTTCTTTATCAATGATTTTTGTAAGTTTGATTTTTAATTTTAATAAATCAGACATCTTTTGCTTTAGTTGTTCTTCAGTTTGTTTTTCTATAGGTTCTGCCGTTGTTATTATAACCTCTGTTAAACCATCATTGATATCTAGAACTTTTTTGAACTCATTGAAAATCCTACTATAAAAAATAATTTTACCGTGTTTAGCTAGAACTGAAACAAAACCTTGAAAGATATCATTATATAAGAGTTTGCCACATAATTTAGTTAGTATTTGTGATTTTTTTTTTGAATTTATTAGCGGATTACCTATGAATTTTGAGAAATCTTGAGATCCATCTATTGTGGATACAAAATCTTTAAAATTTTTTGAAATTTCATTAAGTTCATCTTTGTTTGATGCTGAGATTATTAGTGCATTTGCATAGCGGTTACAAATTTCATTCGTATTTTGTGATATTTTAGTCAAGTCTTCCTCTAAATAAACCTAGTTTTTAGCATAAGAGAACTACGATATCAATATTAGATAATTTTTATATAAAGTTTATGGGGTCAACATCAATATAGAATTTAATTCCGCTGGGTATTTTTATTTTCATTAAAAAATCTTTAATATTTTCTTGAATTATCGCTCTTTTTTTAACCTTAATTAAAAGTCTATATCTGTAATTTAAGTTTTTTTTATACAAAATTGCTGGAGCAGGACCAAATATTTGTGCATCTTTGAATTTATTTTTGATACGTTCAGATATTTCTGTAGAAAAATTTTTAACTTTACTCTCTAATTTTGAGGATAGAATAATAGAAATGTAACTTGTATATGGAGGTTGAAGGTTATTTTTTCTAATTTCAAGCTCGCATTGTGCAAAATTTCTAATATTTTGCAGTTTACATAACTTTATTACAGGATGATTAGGTTGAATAGTTTGAATTAGAACTTCTCCCTTCAGACTTTTTCTTCCAGCCCTTCCACCTACCTGAATAACTTGTTGAAAAACTTTCTCAGAGGATCTAAAGTCGAAATCATTCAAAACATTATCTATGTTAAGTATTCCAACTGTTTTAAGCGAAGGAAAATTATGACCTTTGGAGATTAGTTGTGTGCCTACGATTATATCAATTTTATTTGAAATTATGTCCGTAAGGATAGATTTAAACTTTTTAGAATTTTTTACGGTATCACTAGATAAGACTGCAACATTTGCCTCTGGAAAGTAATTTGAAACTAATTCAGAAATTTTTTCAACTCCGGCGCCAGAAAAACTAAGCATATTTTGTGTCTTGCATGATGGACATTTGTCTTTAAATTTCTCCTTGTAGTTACAATGATGACATAATAGGTAACTATCTCTATTGTAATCGTGAAGCACCAAAGATGAATTACAATTCTTGCATGTTTTTGTAAAACCGCAAGTTTTACATATAACAAAAGAAGCATAACCTCTTTTGTTTATAAAAATAAGCGTTTGGTGTTTTTGTCTTATGTTATTTCTAATCTTTTGTTCAAGTTCTTTGGAAATTATTTCATCTTCATTTTTCATATCAATAATCTTGATTTCTGGAAGATCCAAATTATTTACTCTTTTGGGTAGTCTGAAATATTGGAATTTTTTTAAATTTATTTTATGGTATGATTCAAGTGAAGGTGTTGCAGAACTTAGGATAATCATACAACTTGAATTTTTTGCTCTAACAATTGAAAAATCTCTGGCATTAATGATGGTTTGTTCTTCCTGTTTATATGAACTGTCATGTTCCTCGTCCACAACTATCAAACCAAGTTTTGCAAATGGAAGAAATAGTGCAGATCTAGTGCCAACAACAAGTTTAATTTGATTCCTATTCACTAAAGACCATATGCGTTCTTTTTCATTCTTTTTTTTTGAAGAATGATAAATTTCAGGATTTAACCCAAAGTACTTTTGTATTTCATCCACCCATTGGTTTGTCAATATTATTTCAGGTACTAGGATTAAGCATTGCAGCCCTCTATCTACGACTTCTTTAACTTTATTCATATAGACCCTTGTTTTACCAGACCCAGTAACACCTTCTAGAAGAATTACATTAAATTGAGAGCTAGTGATTTTTGCTAAACTTGAAACAACAAACTTTTGATCAGAATTTAATTTAAGTTCATATGACTTTCTTTCGGATTTTTCAAAAGTATTAGTTTCTTTAAAATCAATTTTTGATGAGAAATTCGATAAAAAAAGTTTGAGAATCATTGAGGCATGATTGCAACTGTATCTGGAAATGAACTGCAAACTTAAAAGAACTTCATTTTTAAAAAAAAAGGGTTCTATTACTTTAATTATTTTCTTTAGAGGTTTTTTAAATTTATTTTTATGTTCAACTTTTATTATTAAACCAATAACTTTTTTGTTATGAAAATCTACCTCAACAAGTTTTCCAATACATTTACATTTTTTGTAGTCATAAGAATCAGTTGCTTCATAATAAAATGTTTTACGAATAGGAAGTGGTAGTAGAATTTCGTAAATCATCATAAAATTATAACAAATAATTTTATGAAAACATTGTTAAATATGTTTAATGAAATATTATTATTCATAATGTTAAAAAGAAATTTAAAAAAAGATCAAATTTTGGATTATTTATCAAAGAATCCAAACTTTTTTATTGAAAATCAAGACATACTTGCTCAGATCAACTTTCCATTACTTGAAAATAAAAATAATAATGAAAAAATTGTATCGTTTAAGGATTGGATCATTTTAAATCTTAAAAAAGTACAAAAAAATATTATTGATAATGCAGAATATAATTTTTCAATACAAAACAAAATTCATGATGTTGTTTTAAAAATTATTAAGAAAAGGAATATAAAAGAATTTTTTTATCTTTTAAATGTTGAACTACCAGGGGTATTTGAATTGGAAATTGTTAATATAGTTACAAGTGATTACAATTTTTCAGAAAAGTTTAACCTTATCTTTAAAGACAAAGAATCAATCAGAGAGATTTATGGTCATAAAAATAAGTTAGTAATGGATGCAGTTGAAAATCAAACAAATATTTTTGAAAGCAAAAATAAAATATACTCAAATGCAATTTTCTCCCTTGATAAAAGTATTTTTAAGTCACAATCTTTACTTGTATTTGGCAGTAAGGATAAACATTTTATTGACAATAGAGCATTTGATCTAATATTTTTTTTATCAAGTGTTATGGAAGAGAAACTGATACAACTTTCCAATGAATGATAACTTAGATATTCACATATCAAAATGGATTTCATGGATCCAAAATGAAAAAAGACTTAGTTCTCATACAGTAATCTCTTATAGTTCGGATCTAAAATCTTTTTTTTACTTTCTTAAAAGTCACTTAAATAAAGAAATCAAATATGAAATTCTTTCTAAAATAGATGAAGACGATTTATTGGGTTGGTTTTACAATAGACTTAATAATGGAACAAGTCATAGATCTAATGCAAGAGCTTTATCTTCATTAAAAAGTTTTATTACATTTTTAATAAAAAAAAAAGTAATCAAAGGCTCAAAAATTTTACAAATTAAAGGTCCTAAGTTTCTTCAATCTCTTCCAAGACCTTTGTCTAAAAGGCAAATAATGCAAATAATTAATGAAATAAAAAGTGAAAAGATTAAATGGATAATGATGAGAAACTTATCAATAATAATTATGATGTGGGGTTATGGATTAAGGATAAGTGAGGTTTTAAATATAAGGTTAAAGGATACTAGTAATGACGAAATTAGAATTATAGGTAAAGGCAATAAATTAAGAATCATTCCTGTTGCCTTGGAGGTCATTTCTTTTTTAAAAAAAATGACAGATGAATGTCCATATTCTTTTGACTTTGACAGCTTTATTTTTATCGGTAAAAAAGGTGGTAAATTAAAACCTGAAATAATTCAAAGAAAAATTAGGGACATAAGAAAAAAATTTATTTTACCTGAAAATGCGACACCACATTCACTCAGACATACTTTTGCCACCGAACTACTCATGAATTTTGTTGATCTAAGATCGATTCAAGAACTACTTGGTCATACTTCTCTATCAACTACTCAAAAATATACATCTGTAAATAGTGATCATTTAAGAAAGGTATTGGAAGAAAATCATCCTCTTTCAAAATGAATTAAGAGGTTTCATATCTGAAAGTGAGTTTCATTTCTCCAGCTACTTTTACCATTTGTGATAAACACTCTGGTGCGTTTTCGTCTCTAATTGAGATTGCAAATCTGCAAATATATTGTGTTTTATCAGAGAACTTAATTTTTTCAGTGTTCATTCTGATTATTAGGGCATTATTGTCATCAAGCGTTTTTATAATTTTATTTAGCAAACCTTTTTGGTCCTCACCAGATAGGACAATTCTGTGCGTAATTTTTGTAGTTGGACCGTCATCCCGAAAAGTTTCGAGGGGTTTTATTTGAAATTCACCATTTTTGGATGATTCTAAATTCTCTAAGCCTTTCTCAATCTCATCAAAGTTTTGCTTATCTGCTTTTTGATAGATCATTGTAAGTTCGCATACTCTCCCAAGAGTTGCAAATGTTACTCCTGAGAATTGACCTTCTATTTCAGTGAGATACGAGGTTATCTGAGATATAAGGTTGGGTTTATTTTCTCCTAAATATGAGATTATTGCATTATTACTCATTTGGACCCCATGGCAATTCTCATTGCATCCCCAATTCTGGTGATTGTGTCAGCGACAGTTACCCCAGCGGATTTAAGTGAATCTTTCTTAGCATCGGCAGTTTCTGCACCGCTATTTACAATTGCTCCTGCGTGACCCAGTTTTCTTCCTTTCGGTGCTGCAGCCCCAGCAACAAATGCAGATACTGGTTTTTTATATTTACCTTTCCAACTTCTAATAAAATCAGCTCCATCAATCTCCGCTGTACCCCCTATCTCTCCAATTAAGACAATACCGTCTGTATCTGAATCCTGAAGAAACAATTCGAGTGCATCAACAAAATTTGTTCCATTTACAGGATCACCACCTATACCTATTATCGTAGATTGTCCGAGTTCTGCAGTTTGAACAGCTGATTCATATGACAGTGTCCCTGACCTTGAAACAACACCGATTCGTCCAGGCTTACAAATATGGCCAGGAATTATTCCTATCTTTCCAACTCCAGGAGTCAGTACTCCAGGACAATTTGGACCAACTAACCTGGTTTTTGATCCTTTCATTTCTCTTCTTACTCTTTGCATATCGCTAGTTGGAATTCCGTCTGTAATGCATACAACTAAATCAAGCTCTGCTTCAACTGCTTCAAGTATTGCATCTGCAGCAAATGGTGGTGGTACAAATACCCCACTTGCATTACAATTTGTTTCTTTTTTAGCTTCCGCTACAGTATTAAAAACTGGAACATTTAAGTGTTTTGAACCACCTTTTTCGGGGGTAACCCCGCCTACTATTTTGGTATTGTACTCGATGGCTCTTTCTGAATGAAAGGTCCCCTGAGCTCCCGTAAAACCTTGACAGATAATTTTTGATTCTTTTGTTAGTAAAACTGCCAATTTACTTTTTCTCCTTGACCATGGCAACAACATCTTTAGCAGCTTGCTCCATGGTTTCAACTGGTTTAATAGGAAAACCTGAATTTTTTAATATGTCCATGCCCATCTCAACATTTGTTCCTTCAAGTCTTACAACTAATGGTTTACTAAGTCCGACTTCTTTAGATGCATTAACAAGTCCTGTAGCAATATCGTTGCATCTCATCATTCCGCCAAAAATATTTATCAAAATTCCTTTAACATCTGGATCTTTATATATTAGTTTGAATGCTGCAGCAACTCTCTCTGGAGTTGCAGCTCCAGCTACATCCATGAAGTTTGCAGCCTCACCGCCATAATATTTTATAATATCCATGGTTGCCATTGATAATCCAGCACCATTAACCATCAACCCAATATTTCCCTCAAGCTTAACATAGTTTAGATCATGTCTGGCTGCTTCTAGTTCTAAGGGGTCATATTCGTTTTCATCTTTCATTTCTGCAACACCTCTTTGTCTGTATAAAGCATTGTCATCAAACGAAGCTTTGCAGTCAAGAACTAAGACTTCACCGTCCTTTGTAACTGCAAATGGATTTACCTCAATCATGGCAGCGTCAAGTTCAACAAACGCTTTGTATATTGAAAGAAGATTTTTTTGTGCTTTTTTTGCAATTGAACCAGATAGCCCTAATCCATAAACAATTGTTCTCGCATGATGTGTTAATAAGTTGGAGCCTGGCGCAACCTTAATACTATGGATTTCTTCAGGGTTTTTTTCAGAAACATCCTCTATGTTAACCCCACCTTGTTTAGAATATATAATTGTATTCCCACCAGTTTCTCTGTCGATTGTTATGCACAAATAAAGTTCATTTTGAATTTGGTATCCTTTTTCGAGATATACCCTCCTAACAATTTTTCCGCTTTCTGTAGTTTGAGGGGTAATAATTTTCATTCCAATCATTTTATCTACCGTTTTTATAACTTCTGAATCATTTGAACAAATTTTGATCCCTCCTGCTTTTCCTCTTCCTCCAGCATGAACTTGAGCTTTGACTACTATTTTGTCCTCATTTAACCATGTTACGATGTTTTCAGCTTCATGGGTTTGATATACAACCTCTCCTGGCGGGATTGAAACTCCAAACTTAGATAAAAGTTGTTTTGCTTGGTACTCGTGGATATCCATTAATTAATTTCCTAATAAATTGTTTGAGGTTTAAATTTTCAAACATCAGCTGCAAAATATAAACGAATTTATAAGGTTAGACTAGTAGTTTTTTACATTTTTTAACTAAACTATTTACTGATTCTACTGACTTATCAAATCCAATTTTTGAATCATCTGATAAATTAAGTTCTATTATTTCTTCGATACCATTCTTACCTATAATTACAGGTACTCCAACGAAAATCTCTTTATGTCCATATTCACCATTTAAAAAGGCTGAACAAGGTAATAACTTCCTCTGATCTAGTAAAAATGATTCAAGCATTTCTATTGCACTGCAGGCAGGAGAATAAAATGCAGAGCTATTTTTCATTAAAGCTACAATTTCTCCTCCACCAGTCCTTGTTCTCTTAACTATGTCGCTTATGCTTTCTTTGGATATTTTTTTTTCATCTATAAAGTTTTGCAACGGAATTCCTCCAACTGATGTATAGTCAAGAAGTGGAACCATACTATCTCCATGTCCACCTAAAACCATAGTTTGAATATTTTCAACTGAAATATTTAACTCTTGAGATAGAAAGAATCTGAATCGTGCTGAATCAAGTATACCTGCCATACCAGTTATCATTTTAGAATTAACGCCACTAATGTGTTTTAGAGACCAAACCATTGCATCTAAAGGATTAGTTACACAAATTACAAATGAATTTGGAGAATATTTTTTTATTGCTTCTCCAATATCTTTCATTATGGAAAAGTTTGTTTCTATCAAATCATCTCTACTCATACCGGGTTTTCTAGCAATACCTGCCGTGATTATAATTGCTGAACTGTTTTCAATTTTTGCAATATCTGAAGACCCTTCAATTTTGATATTCAGGTTTTCAACAGGAAAACTTTGAGCTAGATCCAAGCATTTTCCCTCTGCAAGACCTTCAACTACATCTACGAGAATTATCTCACCAATTTGTTTTCTGGATAAATTATAGGCTAAAATAGTTCCGATATTACCAGCACCTATAAGACTAATTTTTTTCAAACAACACCTTCTTTTGAATTAATTTTAATTTTATATTATGTCTAGCCCAATATCTAGAGAATAAGAAGAATTTGTAATTTTACTTGTTGATATAAAATCTGCACCTAATTTTGAATAAGCTGATATATTTTTGAGTGTTATTCCACCCGTTATTTCAAAAATAATATTTTTCTTTTTAAGCTTTATACACCTCTTTATTTCGTTAATACTCATATTATCTAAAAGGATATATTTTGCACCCATTGTGATAGACCTTTTAACTTCTTCAAAAGTCTCACATTCAATTTTATATTTTTTTATTTTTTTTTCTTTAACTTTAGCCAACGCATTATCAATTCCACCTAAAACTTTTATGTGATTATCTTTAACCAGAAAATCATCGTATAATCCCATTCTGTGATTTTTAGCACCTCCAATTGAGGTTGCATATTTTTCGAATTTTCTTAGACCTGTTGTGGTTTTTCTTGTATCTAGTAATTGAGTTTTTGACTTACCCATCTTACTTACGAAACGATTTGTAATGGAAGAAATACTTGACAAATGTTGTAAAAAATTTAAAAGAGTTCTCTCAACAGTCAAAATTTTTCTAGCATTACCATTCATTAAAAGAATAGTAGAATTTTTTTTAACTCTGTCACCATCCTTGTAATTACTTTTTATTTCTATTTTTGGGAAAAATTTTTTTAAAAAATTAACAATAAAAATTGAACCACTAAGAATCATGTCTTCCCTGTTAGATATGATGCATTTTATTGGTTTAGATTTTTTTAAAAGCTGACTTGTGGTTATATCATTTTTAAAACTTCTTCCTCCAAGATCCTCAATAAGTTCTGAAGCAAGGCTCTTTTCTGATAGTTCAAGTAACTCTTTGATTTTCACTTTGAAAAATTTAGCTTAATTTTAACATTGTATTTAAAGGCTTTTTCGCTTTTAAAAGTAATTCATTAGAAATATTAATTTCTGGTGAAAGATTTAGCATACAATCTCTTAATTTTTCCAGTGTATTTAATTCCATGTATGGACAATTTGAACAAGAACAGTTTCCGTCATTCCCAGGTGCTACTAAAAATTCCTTTAATGGCTCATTTTTTTTCATTTGATGAATTATATGTGGTTCAGTTGCAACAATAAATTTTTTAGAAATATCATCAGAGATAAATTTCAGCAAAGCTGAAGTGGATCCAATAAATTCAGCATGTTTAAGAATATTTTCTGGACATTCTGGGTGAGCTATTATTTTTGAATCAGAATGTCTTACCTTCATCTTCACAAGTTCTCTTTCAGAAAATGTTTCATGAACAATACATGCACCGTTCCAAAGTTTCATGTTTCTTCCCGTCATTTTGTTTAAATAACTCCCAAGGTGCCTATCAGGTGCAAAAATAATCTTTTGATCTGTTGGTAAGCTATCCAGAATCTTTGACGCATTTGAAGATGTCACAATTATATCAGATTCAGCTTTAATCTCGGCTGAACAGTTTATGTAGGATAAAACTATATGATCAGGATTTTCCTTTTTAAATTTACGAAACTCTGAAACTTGGCAAGACTCCTCTAGCGAACATCCAGCATTTAAATCTGGTAAAATTACTTTTTTGTTTGGACTCAGAATTTTTGCAACTTCAGCCATAAATTTTACACCACAGAAAACGATTATATCAGCATCATTTTTTTGTGCTTTTCTTGAAAGGTCCAGCGAATCTCCTATGAAATCTGCTATATCTTGAATGTCTTCGTCTTGATAAAAATGAGATAAAATTATTGCATTTTTTTCTTTCTTTAAAAATTCAATTTCTTCTTCAATATGTTTAAAATTTTTGTTTAAGGATCTCATGTTTTATCTGTAAAGTTTTAAATGTTTATTTATATAAGCATTGGAACCTATTTCTTTAAGCCTTGATATTGTTCTTTTAAATTCATGTGAATTTGTTTTTCCTATATATAATTTTTCTAATTCTACATGTGAAGATATTGAAAGTATATTTTTATTCTCATATACAACATCAACAAAGGAGATGAATCTTGCAAGAAGATTTTTTGAGTTTTCGTCCATTTGTATAATATTTCTAATAACAAAGAATTTAATTTTTTTTGAGATAATTTCATAGTCCTGAAAAACAAAGTTTTTAGAAAAGAAATCCTCAAATTCTACATCAATAAGATTCCCATGAATATTTTCTAAAGTAAAGTTATTTCCTTTTCTTTTGAATTGCATCTCTTCTGCATCTAGATTTTTTGAGAGCCTTTTAACAATCAGGTTTTGTTTATTTGTAAAATGTGGTTGTTTAAGAAAAAAATAATTACTGTTAACTATACTTTTAACACGATAATCAACTTTTGATTTAATATTAATTGTTAAAAAGAAAAACTCTAATTTTTTTTGTATCTCTTTGCACAAATCCTGATTTACTGGATCATTATAAATAATTGATAATTTTGTATTTCCGCTCATTATCAAAGGGATATTTATTTTTTTAATGTCACTGAGGAATTTATCAAATAAGATCAAACTGGTTAAATTATTGATAAAAAATTCGTCTACTATTATTAATTTTTTTTCTTTAATCCTTTTGGCGAAATCAGAATTTTTTTTAGTTTTAGCCTGTAGATAAAATATAAGCTCATTGAAGTGTAGAATTATTGAGTCAGGATATACTGCTTTTAGTGCTTTTAGTAATATAGACTTTCCTACTCCAACAGCTCCATAAATGTATATTCCAAGTTTAAAGTTTTTTCTAAGACTAAGTAAATTAAACCTTCTGTGTTGTTTTAAAATTTCATCTATTCTTGATATGACATTATGTTGACAGGGGTTAGGATTTATATGATTTTTCTGCTCTAAATATGATAAAAGTTTAGTTTTTAAATTTTTCAATATTATGATGAAACTTGTAGTTTCTTTATTTCAGAGATTGCTTTTGCTGGATTTAGATTTTTTGGACAAGTTTTTGTACAATTCATGATTGTGTGACAGCGGTACAGTTTAAATTTATCTTTTAACTCCTCTAATCGTTCTTTCTTATTTTCATCTCTACTATCTACAATGAATCTATAGGCTTGAAGAAGTATGGCAGGACCTAAAAATTTGTCACCGTTCCACCAGTAGCTTGGACAAGATGTTGAGCAGCAAGCGCAAAGCACACACTCATATAAGCCATCAAGTTTCTTTCGATCCTCTGGAGTTTGTAGGTTTTCTTTTTTAGGGCTTTTATTATTTTTGAGCCAAGGTTGGATTGATTCGTATTGTTTATAGAAGTCACTCATATCTGGGATTAAGTCTTTCAAAACTCTCATATGTGGGAGAGGATAAATATTGATTTCTTCCCCTTCAATTGGTTTTAGACAAGCTAGTGTATTGGTACCATTTACATTCATGGAGCAAGAACCACAAATACCCTCTCTGCATGATCTTCTGAATGTTAAAGAAGGGTCCATTTGATTTTTGATGAACATTAAAGCATCCAAGACCATAGGCCCAAGTTTTGATTTATTTATGTGAAATCTGTCTAACCTTGGATTTTCGTTGGATTCTCTATTCCATCTGTAAACATTGAATGTTATTGTATTTTTACCTTTTTTACCGAACTGTTTTCCCTCTACAACTCGGGAACTTTTTGGAAGTGTTAAACTGACCATAGGTATAAATTAGTAAACTCTTGCTTTAGGTTCAATAGTTTTTATTTCTTTTGAATTGGTTTTTAAATTTACTCTCTTGTATTTGGTTTTCGTTTTCCCATTATTGCTTATTGAAATCATAGAATGTTTCATCCAATTTTTATCATCTCTATGTTTAAAGTCTATCCTTGAATGTGCTCCTCTACTTTCTTTTCTGTTAAGAGCGCTTTCTACACTAACAATTGATTGCGAGAGTAAGTTTTTTAATTCAAGGGCCTCTATGACCTCTGTATTCCAAATTAAACTTTTATCTGAAATATTAACATCCTTAAAATCTTCAAGTAATGATAGTAGTTTTTTTTTACCTTCAATCATTTTTTTTTCAGAGCGATAAACTGGGCAGTAATTTTGCATTATGTGTTGCATCTCAAGTCTAATCGAGGAAACACTTTTGTTTCCATTGGATGTTCTTATTTTTTCAAATTCATCAACTATTTTATTAATTTTGGAATCATCAATATTTGGGTTAGGAGAACTTTTTTTAATAATTTTTGCACATCTGCTAGCTGCAGATTTTCCAAAAACAACAAGATCTAATAGTGAATTAGATCCAAGCCTATTTGCACCATGAACGGATACGCATGCAGCTTCACCAATAGACATTAAACCAGGAACTACTGTTTCTTGTCCTTTACCATTAATATCTAAAACTTCACCGTGAATGTTAGTCGGAATACCTCCCATGTTGTAATGAACAGTAGGTTGAACAGGAATCGGCTTTTTCCTTACATCAACACCAGCAAAAATTTTTGCTGATTCGGTTATCCCAGGAAGCTTTTCTTGAAGCACTTGGGGATCAAGATGATGAAGATTTAAATGTATGTGATCTTTTCTCGGACCGCATCCTCTGCCTTCCATAATTTCAGTTGTCATTGACCTCGATACGACATCTCTACTTGCAAGATCCTTTGCGTTTGGAGCATATCTTTCCATAAATCTTTCTCCATTTGCATTTGTGAGATAACCTCCTTCTCCTCTTGCTCCTTCAGTAATAAGAACTCCAACTCCATATATACCAGTTGGATGAAATTGAGTGAATTCCATATCTTGAAGAGGAAGACCAGCTCTCAATACCATGCCACCTCCATCACCTGTGCATGTGTGTGCCGATGTACACGAAAAATACGCTCTTCCATATCCACCAGTTGCTAAGATAACCATTTTGGATGAAAAAATGTAAAAGTTTCCATCATGAAGATTGAAGGTTAGAACACCGCAACATTCATTTTTTTTATTCATTATTAAATCAATTGCAAAATATTCAATAAAAAAATCTGCATTGTGCGAAAGTGACTTCTGATAAAGCGTATGAAGCATTGCGTGCCCTGTCCTGTCAGCAGCTGCACATGTTCGCTGAGCTATACCTTCACCAAAATGTGTGGTCATCCCCCCAAATGGTCTTTGATAAATTTCCCCTTTTTCTGTTCTTGAAAAAGGTACTCCGAAATGCTCAAGCTCAATTACAGCACTTGGAGCTTCCTTACACATAAATGCAATTGCATCCTGGTCTCCTAACCAGTCGGATCCCTTGACAGTATCGTACATATGCCACTTCCAGTCATCTTCACCCATATTACCAAGTGCCGCGCTTATACCCCCCTGAGCTGCAACAGTATGACTTCTTGTGGGGAAAACTTTAGAAATACAAGCTGTTTTAAGACCAGCAGATGCGCATCCCATAACTGCTCTTAAGCCAGAGCCCCCTGCGCCAACAACTACAACATCGAAATCTAATTTTTTTATTTCCTTCATGACAATAATAATTTAGTTAAACTAAATATTGTTATAATAAAAAGAACTGCAAAGAAAAAGTTTTTAATTAGTAAAACTTTTTTTTTGATACTTTGATTATGGAAATAGTCATCAATGATAGAAGTTAGTCCAATGTTTGAATGAAGAAGGATAGAAGCAAACAAAATAAATATTGCAATTGAATTTACGTAATTACTTAACCATTTTGTAACGATTTCGTAATCAGTTAATACCAAATCATCAATTGAATAGATTGTATATGCAGACGCTATCAAAAAAATAGAAGCAAAAACTTTTTGAAGCAACCATTTTGAAGTATAGTCAATCTTCATGTGAAAAGTCCTAGAAAGATTGACAAACTTGTACCAAGAATAAAGGTTAATAAAATAATTATATAACCCAGTATTGTCGATGACCTAATTTCAAGAAAAAAACCAAAATCCCAGAAAATATGTCTTATACCATTCAACAAATGGTAGGAAAATCCGAGTATAGTCAAGAAGAAGATTATTCTGAGCGGGACTGTTTTTAAAATCTCAATGTAAAATAGAAAATGGATCTCTCCTAAAGCTATGCTTAAAAGACCTAAAACCAGAATTACTAAAGAGAAGTTTAGAGCAAACCCAGTTATTCTGTGTGATATCGACAATACAGAAGTAATTTGGGGTTTATATATTTGGAGATGAGGTGAAAGTGGTAAGTTTTCTTTTTTCATTTTTCTTTCACTGGAATAAGAACTGAGTATTCTATATCGAGGACTATATTTTCTTTGAGATTCTTTTTATCAGGGAAGACCATTTCCGAGTTATTTTTTGAAGCTAAGGTTCTAATCATCATTGTTCCAAGATTGTTAGTTAATTTTTCTTTTTTTATAATTTTTGACCAAACATAGATGGTATCTCCGGAGAATGTTGGAGATGAATGTTTTCCAGAGTGTATGGCAGCAATCTTAAAAGTGTTAGCTAGTCCATTACAACTGATTGCCCTTGCTAGAGATATTATATAGCCTCCATAAATTATTCTCTTTCCAAACCTTCCATCCTTTTCAATATGATTATTAAAATGAACTCTTGCATTGTTTTGATATAAACGAGTTGCCAACTGGTGTTCCGCTTCCTCAATTGTTTGTCCATCTAGGTGATGAATCTCCTCACCTTCTTTATAATCATCAAAAAAAAATGGACTTCCTGATACATCTGATGACCAGTTTTCTAATTTCAAATTTTTTGGAATCATAAAATCAGAAGTTTCAACTTTAGTTGGCAAATCTGGAACAAAGCTTTTAAAAGACTTGATCATTCCTTCTTTTTTCTTTCTCATCATTAACCATCTGAAATAAGTTAAAACAATCTCTCCATTTTGATTTTTTCCAATAGATTTTACATAAACAGTTCCTGTTTTGCCGTTTGAGTTTTCCTTAAGACCAATAACCTTGGAGCTAGCGGTTAATGTATCACCAACATATGCCGGTTTATTGAAAATGACCCCAGCATATCCCAAGTTAGCAATTGCATTAAGAGAAAGGTCTGGAACAGTTCTTCCAAAAACTAAATGAAATGATAAAATATCATCTACTGGTGTTTTATTGAATCCAACATCTTTTGAAAATATAGCTGAATAATTTAGTGGAAATCTACTTCCTGTAGTTGAAAGATAAATAGATATATCACCCTCAGTAATTGTTCTTGGAACACTGTGTTTAATTTCCTCATTTAAACTATAGTCTTCAAAATAACGACTTTTAAAGTTTTTGCTCATAATTTTTTTTTCTTTACTAATAGTTCTGCTATTTGAACAGTATTTAAGGCTGCTCCTTTTCTAAGATTATCGGCAACTACCCAAAGACCTAGCGTTTTCTTATTATATCCCAATCTCATTCGACTAATAAACACATCGTCTTCTCCTGCAGATTCGTCTGGTGTTACATAGCCTCCATCAATTCTTTTATCTACTAAAGACAATCCTGAAATCTTTTTTATCTTTGTTGTAAGTTTTTTTAGATCTACTGGTTTTTCAGTTTCCACATATATCGACTCACCATGCCCAACAAACACAGGAACCCTAACACATGTCGAAAAAACTTCAATCTTAGAATTTAAAATTTTTTTTGTTTCTTCAATCATTTTATTTTCCTCTTTAGTATTTCCGTCATCAAGAAAATCATCTATATGTGGTATTAGATTAAAGGCTATTCTCTTTGTAAATTTTTTAGGAATTAGTGGTTTATTTTTATAAACATCTAATGTTTGATGAAATAGTTCATCCATTGCTGCCTTTCCAGCACCGGAAGTTGATTGATAAGTTGAAACAATTATTTTTTTTATTTTAAAAAGATCTTCAATCGGTTTGAGGGCTACCAACATCTGAATTGTCGAACAATTTGGGTTTGCAATTATCTTTTTTTTTAGATTCGAGATATCATCAGGATTTACTTCAGGAATAATCAATGGAATATCTTTTTTTAATCTAAAGAAAGATGTATTGTCTATTACTATTGCACCCTCTTTCGTTGCTTTTGGAACAAATTTTTCTGATACTTTGGAGCCAGGAGATGAAAGAACAAGATCAATATCTTTAAACTTAAACTTATCTAGGGATTGAACTGTTAATTCATTGTCATTTCCATATGAAATTTTTATTCCCTCCGACTTTGAAGATGCTAGTGCATATATTTTATTGACTGGAAATTTTCTTGAGTCAAGAATATTTAAAATCTCTCTTCCAACATTTCCAGTCGCTCCTACTATAGCAATATTAAATTTTTTCATTACTTAATTCCTTTAAAACTAGATCACCCATTTCAAATGTTGAAACTGGCTGGGTACCTTTACTTGAAATATCCTTTGTTCTATATCCCTTTGAAAGAACAGAATTCACGGCTTTATTTATTAATTCATATAAAGATTGATTTTCAAAAGTATATTTAAACATCATTGCAACACTAAGTATCATTGCTAAAGGATTCGAAATACCCTTTCCAGCAATATCTGGAGCTGAACCATGCACAGGTTCATACATTGCTTTCTGTTTACCATTTTTAGAAAATCCTAGCGATGCTGAAGGAAGCATCCCTAGTGAGCCCGTAAGCATAGAAGCACAATCCGATAAAATATCACCGAACATATTTGTTGTGACAATAACGTCAAACTGCTTTGGATTTCTGACTAGTTGCATTGCGGCATTGTCAACATACATATGCGAAACTTCAACTTCTGGATATTTCTTTGAGGTCTTATTTACAACTTCTCTCCATAATTCTGTAGCCTCAAGAACATTGGCTTTATCAATAGAGCATAACTTTTTTGATCTTTTCATTGCAGTATCAAACGCAATATTGGCAATCCTTTCTATTTCAAAGGTGGTGTAGCTCAAGGTATTAAAACCCTTGAAATTATTTTTATCAATTTTTTTAATTCCTCTAGGTTCACCAAAATAAATACCACTAGTTAATTCTCGAATAATAAGTATGTCTAGGCCTTTAATTATTTCAGGTTTAAGACTAGAAGCATCAAGTAGTGGATCAAATACAAACGCTGGCCGTAAGTTTGCAAATAAATCTAGCTCTTTTCTAATTTTTAAAAGTCCTCTTTCTGGTCTTTTTTCAAATTCTAAATTTTCCCATTTTGGTCCACCAACTGCACCTAAAATTATTGCATCGGATTGTTTTATTCGCTTCAGTGTTTCCTCAGATAGTGGGGTTCCAAATATATCAATAGATACCCCACCTACATATTCTTCTTTCAACTTAATACTAAGATCAAATTTTTTAGAAGCCCAGTTGATGATTTTCATAGCTTCCTGAGAAATTTCTTTTCCAATACCATCACCAGGAAGTATGGAGATATTTAAATTTTTTTTCATTTTACTTTTGGTGGTGTAAATATTTTATTACAAAGTTAACCAAGATTTTGACTTCATAATATGATTTTCAAACATATCTATTTTTTCAGAATTTTTCATTGTAAGGGCTATATCATCTAGACCTTCTAATAGACATTTTTTTCTAAATGAATCAATATCAAACTTAATTATATGATCTTTCTCGCTAATTATTTGTTGTTTCTCAAGGTCAACAGAAATCAATTTTTTGTTTTCTGCTTCTTTCATTAAAAAATCTGTATCTTTTAGATCTAATTTTATAGGAAGGATTCCATTTTTGAAACAATTATTAAAAAAAATGTCAGCAAAGCTTGGGGCAATAATACACCTAAACCCATAGTCAAGTAAAGACCATGGCGCATGTTCTCGGCTACTGCCACAACCAAAATTTTCTCCAGTTACAAGAATCACAGAGTCTTTATAATAATCCCAATTTAAAATAAAATCGTTTTTGAGATTGCCATTTAAATCGTATCTTAATTCATGAAAAAGATTTTTACCCAAACCAGATCTTTTTATCGTTTTTAGAAACTGTTTTGGTATTATCATATCTGTATCAACATTAATCATTGGTAATGGTGCGGCTTTTCCTTTTAAAAAATTAAATTTTTGCATTACGTATCCTCAACTAAACTTAGTTTACCTTTTATTGCTGTAGCTGCAGCTACAGCAGGGCTTACAAGATGTGTTCTTCCATCTCTTCCTTGTCTTCCTTCAAAGTTTCTATTGGAGGTTGATGCACACCTTTCTTTTGGTTTAAGTTGATCAGGATTCATTGCCAAACACATTGAACAACCTGGCTCCCTCCAATCGAATCCAGCACTGATTAAAATTTTATCTATCCCCTCTTTTTCTGCTTGTTCTTTAACAAGACCTGAACCAGGGACTATCATGGAGCTTACGGTTACCTTCTTACCTTTAACAACTTTTGCCACTTCTCTTAGATCTTCAATTCTTCCATTTGTACAAGAGCCTATAAACACTCTGTCAATTTTAATGTCTTTGATTTTTTGATTTGGTTTGAGTCCCATATATTCTAATGATCTTTCTATAGCATTTCTTCTATTTAAATCTTTAAAATTCTTGGGATCGGGTATTTGTCCATTTATTGGTGCTACATCCTGAGGACTTGTTCCCCATGTAACTTGAGGTTCAATAGAGCTTGCTTTTATTTTTATTTCTTTTTCATAAACTGAATTTCTATCTGATGGTAAGGTTTTCCAATAGGATATTGCCTTCTTCCATTCTTCACCTTTTGGAGCATAAGGTCTCCCTTGGATATAATTATATGTTTTTTCGTCTGGTGCAATTAGTCCTGCTCTAGCACCTGCTTCAATACTCATATTACAAATAGTCATTCTGCCTTCCATTGACAAATTTCTTATTGCTTCTCCTGAATATTCAATGACGTATCCTGTGCCACCTGCTGTACCTATTTTGCCAATAATTTTTAAAATAACGTCCTTTGATGTTACACTTGGACTTAAGCTACCGCTGATATTTATTCTCATATTCTTAGCCGGCTTTTGAATCAAAGTCTGTGTTGCTAGAACATGCTCAACTTCACTGGTTCCAATTCCAAATGCCAAGGCTCCGAACGCTCCATGTGTTGCAGTATGACTATCACCACAAACTATAGTCATTCCCGGTTGTGTGATTCCCTGTTCTGGACCGACAATATGAACAATTCCTTGTCTTTTATCAAGAAGGGGAAATAGAGTTACATCAAAATCTTTGCAATTTTTCTCTAATGTTTCTACCTGTATTCTACTTTCCAGATTTTCTATACCGTTTGTTCTGTCGCTAGTGGGTACATTGTGATCTGCAACTGCAAATGTTTGCTGCGGTCTTCTAACTTTTCTATTACTGTTTCTCAATCCATCAAATGCTTGCGGACTTGTAACTTCATGAACGAGGTGCCTATCTATGTATATCAGCCAAGAACCACCACCTTGTTTGTCTATTAAATGGCTATCCCATATTTTGTCAAATAATGTTTTAGGTTTCATATTTTAAATATATAACCCATAGAATGTCTAAAAAGTATTATTTTTTTTCAACTGTAGTATCTTTTTTTTCCGTTAAATTCGAGTCATTACTTTTCGTCTCATCTTTGCTTGTATTTTCTTTTGTTGATTCAATTTTTTTTTCAACTGTTTTTTTGTCTTTTTCTACTTCAGGTTTAAGATTACGAATTTGTTCGTTTGTTAGATTTTTTTCAGCTATTCTAGCTGATTTCCCGCTTCGTTCTCTTAAATAATAAAGTTTAGATCTTCTAACGTCCCCTACTTTAACAACTTCAATTTTATTAATTTGGGGTGAAAATAAAGGCAAAACTCTTTCAATTCCCTCTCCGTATGAAATTTTTCTTACAGTAAAGGAAGAATTAATTCCAGCATTTTTTTTTGCAATACATACACCTTCAAAAACCTGAATCCTTTCTTTCTCCCCTTCTTTGACTTTGAGATGAACTTTAATAGTATCCCCCGAACTAAAGTCAGGAAGTTTTTTATTCATCTTCAACTCGTTTAGATGATTCTTTTCAAATTTTTCTAGTGTATTCATACTTCCTCCTTCTTACTTTTATTGAATTTTATAATCAAGTCTGGTCTTATCTTTTTAGTTTTTTCAATTGACTTCTTTAATCTCCAATCTGAAATTTCTCTATGATTTCCATTTAAAAGAATTTCTGGAACCTTTATACCTTCCCAATTATATGGTTTGGTATATTGAGGATACTCTAGTAAATGGTTCTGAAAACTTTCAGATTTTAAACTATTTTTATTACCTAATACTTCAGGAATTAATCTTACGCAAGTGTCAATTAAAATAAATGATGCTATTTCACCTCCTGATAATACATAATCACCGACAGAAATTTCTTCTATTTTATTTTTTTTTAAAAATCTATCATCAATTCCCTCATACTTACCACAAATCAAGATTAATTCTTTAATTTTTACTAAATCACCAATCAATTCTGTGTTTAACTGTTTTCCACCTGGTGAGAGAAAAATAACTTTACTTTTACATTCTAGATTTTTTTTTGCAGATTCAAGAGCTCTTTGCATTATATCTGCTTTAATTACCATACCAGCACCACCACCATAAGGAGTGTCATCAACTGATTTTGATTTTTTTTCAGAAAAGTCACGTATATTGACCGTTTCAATTGTGAAAATTTTTTTTTTCAAGGCCTTTCCAATAAGAGAGTATTTTAAAGGACCTGGAAAGATCTCCGGAAATAAAGTGAGAATTTTAAACTTCATAGTATTCAGAGTTTAAAGTAATTCTTTCTTCTTCTAAATCTATTTTTAAAATATGGTGATTATTAATGGGTACGAGAATTTCACTTTTTCCTTTCTTTATTTCCAGGTAGTCTCCAGCCCCATGATTTTTGACAGCATTAACCTGACCAATTTTTTTTTCAGAAACATAGACTTTTAGCTTTACCAAATCGTTAAAATAAAATTGATTTTTGTTTAGTTTTGGGAGAGAAGTCCGTCTTATAGAAATTAATTTGCCAATATACTTTTTTACATCTTCTGGGTTTTTAATTTCGTTTATTTTTCCTATAATTTTTTTGTGCGTAGTATCAAATTTAATTTTTATCTCATCGTGTTGATTAACAAAAAATTCCTTAAAATGAATAATGTCTTTCTTAATTGATAAAAAACTCTGAACATTAATATTACCTTTATTCCCATGTATTTTACCAAATCTTCCTACAATTACTTTATTTTTTTTTGATTCTATTTTTTTTGTCTCCTTTTAGAGCTTTTTATTCGTTTGGATTACTTTCTTCTTTTGATTGTTGTTTAGGTTCTGGTTCGTTAGAATTTTTAGAGGAATTATCAATATTTTGCTGAGTTTTGGCTTGATCAGTTGGTGTTGTGCTTGATAAATTATTCTGGGTTTCAGTTGTTTCAGGTTTTGAGGAAGATGCAGGTACAGAATTTTCTTGTGATTCTTGTTTAGTTTGCTCTTCTTTTGTTTTGGTTTCTACCTTAGGTTCCAGTTTCGACTCTGATTCCTGTTTAACTTCTTCTGTTTTTGGTTTGGTTTCACCTACAGGCTCCAAATTCGATTTTGATTCCTGCTTAGTTTCCTCTGATTTTGCCTCAGACTTGGGTTGTGTATCTACGTCAGTTGACTGTGGTGTATCTTCTGGAACTAAACTTTGTTCTGTTTTCGTTTCATTTGAAGCTTCTTGAGCTGCTTTTTCCATTTCCTGTTTTGATTTTAATTTTTCTTCTTTTGCTTTTAATTTTTCAAGCGTTTTCTTTCGAGGTTTGTCTTGTTTAGTCTGTTTTGGAATTTCATTTTTTTTTGTTAATCCTTCATTTGCGAGAAATTTATTAACTTTTTCTGTTGGTCTTGCTCCAACTGATAACCAATATTTTATTCTATCTAAGTTTAAGTTAACCCTTTCAGGATCGTCTTTGGAACGCATTGGGTTATATGTGCCTAACCTTTCTAAATATTTTCCATCTCTTGGTGCTCTGATATCTGCTGCAACAATTCTAAAGAATGGCCTTTTTTTGGACCCTCCCCTTGATAATCTTAGTGATACTGACATTTTATTTCCTTTCTATTGAATTGAATTATTTTTATTAATTAAACCTTGTAGGTCGTTAAATTGTCCAGAGCTCATCATGTTTTGGATATCTTTATTCTTTCCCATTTTTTTCATCATCTGGCTCATTTTTTTAAATTGTTTAAGCAATTTATTCACGTCTTGTACGTTGGTTCCAGAGCCTTTGGATATTCTAATTTTTCTTGAGGCTTTGACTATATCTGGAAAATTTCGTTCTTTAGGAGTCATAGAATTAATTATTGCTTTTTGTTTCTTGAAAATATTGTTTTTTTGAATTGATTCTTCAACTTTCTCCTTAAGACCAGACATACCTGGAAGATATTTCATTACACTTTGTATACCTCCCATTTTGGATAATTGGTCCAACTGTTTTGAATAATCAAGTAAAGTAAATCTTCCTTTGAGAAACTTTTTTTGCATTTTTTTAGCTTCTTCTTCGTCAATCTCCTCTGAAGCCTTTTCAACAAGTGATACTACATCTCCCATACCAAGAATTCTGTTCGCCACCCTATCCGGATGGAATGTTTCAAAGTCATCAATTTTCTCTCCCACCCCCATGAATTTGATTGGTTTTTCAGTAACACTTCTCATCGAAAGTGCAGCTCCTCCTCTTGAATCACCGTCAATTCTTGTTAATATAATTCCAGTCAAATCCAACTTATCAGCAAAACTTTTTGCTGTGTTAACAGCGTCCTGACCTGTCATTGAATCAGAAACTAGAAGTATTTCCGAAAAATTATAATTTTCTGATATTTCTTTAATCTCATTCATCATTTTTTTGTCAACATGATTTCTACCAGCACTATCTAATATCAAAACTTCAACACCAGATTTTTTTGCTTCTTGTAAAGCAAGTTTTGAAATTTCTAGTGGTGATTTGTTTTTCTGAAGTCCTAGTGTAGGGATATCATTATTACTACCTAAAGTAATTAGTTGCTCTTGTGCAGCTGGCCTATATATATCTAAGGAAGCCATCATAACTTTTTTTTTATCATGTTTAATAATCCACTTTGCCAGTTTTGCAGAACTTGTAGTTTTACCAGATCCTTGTAGACCAACCATCAATATTAATGTGGGTGATTTTCCCTTAAAATTTAGGGAATCATTTTGCGAACCTAGAAGGTCAATAAGCTCGTCATTAACGACTTTTATAATCATTTGAGAGGGTGAAATACTTTTAATTACCTCTTTTCCAATTGCCTTGCTTTTTACTTTTTCAATAAAATCCTTTGCTACGCTTAGAGAAACATCAGATTCTAGTAGAGCAACTCTAATTTCTCTCATGACATCGTTTAAAGAAGAATCATCGATAATGCCTTTTCCTTTAATTCTATCAAAAATTCCGGTTATTTTGTGAGTTAAATTTTCAAACATAATTCAAATTAAAACAAAAAAAGTCAGTGCACGAAACTCGTGGACTGACTGAATATTTGTTGTTTTTATATCAAAAAACATTTAATCCTTAAAGTAAATTATTTAAATTTGGTTTAAGAATGAAAAAGTCTTACTTTATTAAGTGTCATGGATTGGGAAATGATTTTGTTATTTTTTTAGAAAACAATCATTTTAAAATAACTGAAAAATTAATAAAAAATTTATCTAATAGGAAAAAAGGTATCGGTTGTGATCTAGTTGTTTTTCTTAAAAACTCTGAAGAAGATTATTCAGATTTAGAAACAAGATTTTTTAATAAAGATGGTTCTGAAGCAGAAATATGCGGAAATGCCCTAAGATGTATAGGTAAATATTTCTTGGACAAATTAAAAAAAAACAATGCAACAATAGAAACCAAGGCAGGTTTAATTGATATTGAAAAAATTAGCAATAAATTGATTGCTGTTGACATTGGAAAACCAAATTTAAAATGGGAAAAAATTCCACTTAGTATGGATATTGAAACTTCGAACTTAGGATTAAATTTTAATTATCTAAAAGGAGGCTTTGCTGTTAATGTTGGCAACCCGCACGTTATTTTTTTTGTTAAAAAAATAGACAAAAATAAATTGGAAGTAGATGCAAAAGAAATAAAAGATATCGGCTTATTTCCAGAAGGTGTAAATATCAGTGCGGTAAATGTAGTTTCAGCCCAAGAGATAAATGTATTAACTTTTGAAAGAGGTGTTGGCATTACAAGTGCCTGTGGTACTGGGGCAGGAGCTTCGGCTTATGCTTCATACAAATTAAAACATTGTATAAATAAAATAACTGTTTGTATGAATGGTGGTAATCTTGATGTTGAAATTACAAAAGATGACCATATTTTAACTATTGGTGAATCAAAAGAAGTTTTTCGAGGTGAAATTAGTGTTGAGGATTACTTATAAATGAAAAGAAATAATTCAAAAGTGATTAATTTAGGTTGTAGATTAAATTTTTTCGAATCTGAGGTCATAAAAAACATTTTAACTCAAGAAGGGCTTAATAACAAAATAGTCATCAATACATGTGCTGTTACTAATCAAGCTGTGAAGAAATCAATAGATGAAGTCAAAAAAGCAGCAAAAAGTTTTCCGAATCATGAAATTGTCGTAACAGGCTGTGCCAGTCAAATTGAAAAAAAAAAATTTTCATCCTTAAAAAATGTTTCTCAATTAGTTGAAAATAAAAATAAAACTCATGCAGAGAGTTATACTGGAAAATTACTCACCAAAAAAAAAGACTTTAATTTTCCATTTTTTGATAATTTTACGTCCAGTAGATCTAGAGCTATGCTTCAGATTCAGCAAGGTTGTGATCACAGATGTACCTTTTGTATCATTCCCTATGGTAGGGGGGATTCAAAAAGTCTTTCATTTCATGAGATTGTTGAGCGCACGGAGAATATTCTACAAAGAGGTTACTCAGAAATTATTTTTACTGGAGTAGATTTAACCTCTTATGGTCATGACCTTCCGGGAAAACCGAAATTAGGAAACATAATAAAAAGACTTTTAACTGTTCAACCAAAATTGAAAAGATTAAGACTTTCCTCTATCGATCCTGCAGAAATTGATCCAGATTTATTAGAACTGTTTTGTTACGAAAAAAGAATTTTACCTCACTTACATTTATCATTGCAATCAGGAGATAATTTGATTTTAAAAAGAATGAAAAGAAGACATAACAGAAATCAGGTCATTGATTTATGTAAGAAAGTAAAGTCGATAAGACCAGAATTCACATTTGGTGCTGATGTTATTGTTGGCTTTCCAACTGAGACTGAAAATAATTTTTTACAAACGTTGAACTTAATAAAATTATGCGATTTTTCAAATGTCCATGTTTTTCCTTATTCCTCAAAAGAAGGAACACCTGCATCAAGGATGCCCCAAGTTTGTGAAAAAATAAAAAAAGAAAGAGTAAAAATCCTAAGAACAGAGTCGAATAAAATTCTTTACGGTCAACTTAATAAAGTTATTGGAAAATCAACATCAATTCTTTTTGAATCTTTAAAAAAAAGTTATACAGACGAATTTTTTAAAGTAAAATTAATAGAAAGCGGTGAAATAATGAGCAGGTCTGGTTCACTTCTAAATGTAAAAATTACTTCAAGACAAAATGACACTTTGATTGCAAAGATTTTGTAACTATGGTTTTGAGTTGGTTAAAACAATTAAAAGATGGTTTGTCAAAATCATCTGATAAAATTTCTGGCGGAATTAAAAAAATCCTAAAGAGTAAAAAAATTGATGAAGCAACCTTATTTGAATTGGAAGAGTTGTTGATATCTTCTGATATGGGTATTGACATATCTTCAAAGATAATTGACGAATTAAAAAAATCTAAGTTGGTTGATCCTACACCTGAAAAAGTAAAGGCCATAATAAAAAAAAAACTAAAAGAGACTTTAATCTCACTGGAAAAAGATATTAAACTAACAAAATCTTTAAATGTAATTCTTGTTGTTGGAGTTAATGGAGTTGGAAAAACAGCAACAATTGGAAAATTAGCCGCAAAGTTTTTAGCCGATGGAAAAAAAGTAGGAATGGTTGCGGGTGATACATTTAGAGCAGCAGCAGTTGAGCAATTAAAAATTTGGTCGGAAAGGGCAAAATCAGAATTCTTTAGTGCAGACGAATCCTCTGATCCAGCAGCTCTGGCCTATAAATCAGTCATGTCAGCAAAAGATAAATTAGATATTTTATTAATTGACACCGCTGGAAGACTCCATAATAAAAAAGATCTTATGGACGAATTGTCAAAAATAATAAGAGTTCTTAAAAAAATTGATGAGTCAATACCATCGGAAACAATCTTAGTTTTGGATGGCAATATTGGACAAAATTCGATTAAACAAGCTGAGGTTTTTAAAGAAATCTGTGATATTGATAGTTTAATAATAACTAAATTAGATGGTTCAGCAAAAGGGGGAGTTTTGATTCCAATTGCCGAAAAACTGAAAATCCCAATTTCTTTTATTGGAACAGGTGAGAAAAAAGAAGACTTGGCAAGATTTAATTCAGATGATTTTTGTACTGCATTACTTGATATAGACTAATTCTTGGTAATCAACCATAATGAAGTATTGTAGTCATCTGAAATAATATAAATATCTCCATTATCGCTAATTTCAAAATCTCTTATTCTTCCAATTTTGGGATGATTTTCTATTAAAACTTCTTTGCTAACAATTTTATTTTTTTCTATATCTAAACGAACTAACATTTTTGCTTTTGTAGCTGAAACAATCAAGTCGCCATTCCATTCAGAAAAAGTTTCTCCTTTGTAGAAACTTATATTTCCAACTCCGATTGAAGGAACCCAAGATATTATTGGTTTGTCATAAATTTCATGAAATTGTGATCTGCCGATTTTTCTTCCTGAGTATTCTTTTCCACCCCATGCAATATTCTTCCATCCCATATTACCGGCAAATTTTACAATACCAATATTATCACCACCCATTGGTCCATGTTGTGAAAAATATACTTCTCCGTCTAATGGAGAAATTGTCATGCCTTGAGGATTTCTTAGACCAATTTGGTATATTTCAGGAAGCCAGTTCTCATAACCTTTATACTTTGGGTTATCTTTGGGAATTGAACCATCAGTTTTGATTCTTATTATGCTTCCTGGATGTTTTTCAGGATCTTGGGCAATCATACCTTTGTCTCGTTCACCAAATCCTACAAACAGAAGGTCATCTTTGATTGTAATTCTAGATCCCCAATGTTTTTTTGTTTCAAGTGCTGGAATTCCCATGAGGAGAACTTCAAAATTTTGAAGTTCATTTTCCTTAAGTTTTCCCCGTCCAACTGCCGTACTATATTTTTTTGAAGAATTACCTTCAATATCATTAAGAATATGACTGTATGTGAAATAAATAAATCCATCTGTATGAGCATAAACGTCAAGAAACCCACCTTGACCATTTCTTTTTTTTAGTAAAGGTATTTTATGTTGAATATTTATACTTTTACCGGATTTAACATTAGTTTTGATTAATCCTCCATTTTTTTCAGTTATTAATAGAGTGTTTTTATCTATAAATGTCATTCCCCAAGGATAATTAAATCTTTCTTGAGAAACCCTTACTATTTCTAAGTTGAGCTTTGTTTTACTGTAGGATTTGTAATTACTTAAAAGTTCGGCTTTTGAAGAATTAAAAAAAAATAAATAAATTAATGAAAAAAAAATATATATCATCATTTTGTAAATATATACATATTGGTATATTTTAATATTTTTTTATAAATAAAATGAACAAAGAAAAATATCTTAAAAATCATGGATTTTTTTTGGAGGACTTGATTGTAGGGCAAGAAGCTATCCTTGAAAAAAAAATTACAGAAGAAGATATTTTTAGTTTCTCAAAACTCACTGGAGATAATAATCCTGTACATTTAGATAATGACTTTGCAAAGTTTACAATTTTTAAAAAAAAAATAGCACACGGTTTTCTATCAGGTAGCCTTATTTCAACTGTAATTGCAACAAAACTTCCGGGCCCTGGAAGTATTTACTTAAGTCAAACTCTGAAGTTTTTGGCTCCTGTTTTTGTTGATGACACAATTACTGCAAAGGTAATAATTCATGAAATAAATATGGAAAAAAGAAAAATAAAACTTCTCACGGAGTGCTTTGTAGAAGATAAAAAAATACTAACTGGAAATGCAGAGATTTTAGTTTCATCCAAGAGTAATATCTAATAAATGCATATTTTTAGATCATTTAGAATTTCAAGAATTTTTATGAATTCAACTATAGCTATAGGAAATTTTGACGGAGTTCATTTAGGACATCAGGCTGTAATAAAGAAAGCTAAAGAAATTTCAATAAAAAAAAAAAATAAGTTTGGCATTCTCACTTTTGAACCTCATCCTAAGTCTTATTTTAGTGGAGAAAAACAATTTTTTAGATTAACCCCTTTTAGAGAAAAATATAGAATTTTAATGTCTCTTGGAGTTGATTTCATGTTAAATATAAAATTTAGTAATGAGTTTTTGAAAAACAGTGCACTTAATTTTCTTGAAAAAAAATTAGTTGAAGATCTTAAAGTTACAACTGTTGTTACAGGCTTTGACTTTGTTTTTGGAAACAAACGAGAAGGAGACGTAAGTTTTATAGATAAATATGCAAAAAAAACAAATAAGTTCAAATTCATTGTCGTTCCTGAAGTAAAAAAAAATCCAAAATATAAAGTTTCATCATCTTATGTGAGACAATTATTAAGATCTGGTAATTTGCAAAAGGCAAATTCTATACTTACAAGGAAGTGGAGAATTTCTGAAAGAGTAATTGAGGGTGAGAAAAAAGCTAGAGAAATTGGATTTAAAACTGCAAACATTAAAGTAGACAAATATTGTGATGTCCTACGTGGTGTTTATATGGTGTCTATAAAAATTCCAAACAAATTTGGAAATAAGGTTTTTAATGGAATAGCAAACTATGGGATAAAGCCAACATTCAATAAATCATTTCCATTGTTAGAGGTTCACATTTTCAATTTTAATTTTGATATCTATAGAGAAAGAATTTCTATAAAATTTTTAAAATTTATTAGAGTTGAAAAAAAATTTGAATCTATTGTCAAATTGAAAGATCAGATTATAAAAGATATTAATCAAGTAAAAAATGACAGACTACTCAAAAACAATTAACTTGCCAAAAACCGATTTTTCAATGAAGGCCAATCTATCTGAGAATGAAATAAAGTGGTTAAATTTCTGGAAAAAAAAAAAAATTTATGAAATTTTAAAAAAAAGAAGTAAAAATTCCAGTAAATACATATTACATGACGGCCCTCCTTATGCTAATGGTGATTTACACTTAGGTCACGCACTAAACAAGATTTTGAAAGATTTTGTATGCAGACATAAGTTTCAAAATTCGCTTGATGTAAATTATATTCCTGGCTGGGATTGCCATGGACTTCCAATAGAGTGGAAAGTAGAGGAAAAATTTAGGAAATCTGGACAAATCAAAACCGAAATTGATTTGAATCTTTTTAGAGATGAATGTAGAAAATTTGCGAAAAATTGGGTTGATATTCAGATGAATCAATTTGACAGGTTTGGTATTCAGACTGATTGGAAGAAAATATATCTTACAATGAATAAAGATTCTGAGCACACAATTGTTTCTGAATTATTAAAATTTTTAGAATCAGACCAACTCTACCTCGGATTTAAACCAGTAATGTGGTCAGTTGTCGAAAAAACTGCTTTAGCAGAGGCAGAAATAGAATATCATGAGAAAAAATCAAAGGCAATTTATGTAAAATTTCCTTTAATAGATTCTTACGAAAATTGTAGTGTAATTATTTGGACAACTACTCCTTGGACAATACCATGTAATAGGGCAATTGCATATTCCAACAAACTAAATTACAAATTAATCGAAATTTTAGAAGAAAATAGTAATTGTTTTCTGAAAAAAGAGGAAAAGATTTTAATTGCTGAAAATTTGATCTCTGATTTCTGTCAAAAACATTCTTTGAACAATTTTAGAATAGTTAAAAGTTTTGAAAATTCTGATTTAAAGAGTTTGAAATGCAAGCATCCATTGGAAAGAATTGGATATGACTTTATAGTAAATTTATATCAAGCTGATCATGTAACAGATGAAACCGGGACTGGTTTTGTTCATATTGCTCCAAATCATGGTTTAGAGGACTTTGAAGTTGGAAAAAAGTATAATATGGATGTCACACCAACAATAAATGACAGCGGTTTATATACCTCTAATATTCCTTTCTTTGGAGGATTACACGTTTTTAAAGCAGATAATGAAGTAATAAATGAATTAAAGAAGTCCTCTTCATTAATCAGTGAAAATGATTATTATCATAGTTACCCTCATTCCTGGAGATCAAAAGCTCCTTTAATTTTTAGAGCTACATCACAATGGTTTATTTCACTTGAAAAGAATAATTTGAGACAAGTCGCCTTGAAAGAAATTGAAAATGTAAATTGGATACCATCAAATAGTAAAAAACGAATCTCATCTATGGTTTTTGAAAGGCCAGATTGGTGTGTTTCTAGACAAAGATCATGGGGGGTTCCAATTACAATTTTTATTTCAAAAAAAACTGGAAAACCCTTAATTAATAAAACAGTAAACAAAAGAATTTTAAAAATAATTAAAAATGAAGGAATAGATTCTTGGTTTTCAAAACCTAAAGAACATTTTCTTGAAGGTATTGAAAATTCTAATGATTATGAAAAGGTTGATTCAATATTGGATGTTTGGTTTGACTCTGGATCAAGTCATGTTTATGTCTTAAAAAATGAAGGTTTAAATCAAAAAGCAGATTTATATTTAGAGGGATCAGACCAGCACCGTGGATGGTTTCAAACATCATTATTAGAAAGTTGTGGTAATTACGGAGAAAGTCCATTTAAATCTGTTCTCACGCATGGATTTGTAATTGACGAGGCAGGGAAAAAAATGTCTAAATCACTTGGAAATGTAATTTTACCTTCTGATGTAATAAAAAAATATGGAGCAGATATTTTAAGACTCTGGGTAGCAAACTCCAATTACAATGATGATGTCAAAATTAGTTATGAAAATTTAAATAGGCAGGCTGAAAGTTACAGGAAAATTAGAAATACTATCAGATTCATTTTAGGTAATTTAAACAATCTTTCCTTCGAAAAAGTCGAAAAACACAATGAAATACCATCATTAGAAAAATTTATTCGACACAAGTTGTTTTGCTTAAATAAAGAGATTAATAAGAATTATGAAGAGTTCAATTTTTACAAGGCCTATCAAACCGTCTTAAATTTTTGTTCTAAAGAACTTTCCTCACTTTTTTTCGATATTCGTAAAGATGCGCTGTATTGCAATGCTCCAAATTCACTCATTTCCAGGTCTACAAAAACTGTAATGATTGATGTGTTTCAATGTTTGATAAGATGGCTTGCTCCTATTATTCCTTTCACAACAGAGGAAGCATGGCAGAGCTGGTTAATCATTGGTGAGAAGGAACAAGAGGTAAGCTGTCACTTATTAAAAATTATTGATTTGCCAGCCGAATGGAGAGATGCAGAACTGGAAGAACAGTGGAGCAAGATTTTAGAAATCAAGGATGTATTTTCCTTTACTGTTGAGCAAAAAAGAAATCTTAAAGAAATTAAATCAAGTATGGAAGCAAGCGCTTTAATTTTTTTCAAAGATGATGAATATAGAAGAGTAGCGGAATCATTTGATCTAAGCGAAATTTTAATTTCTTCAAAGATTAGTATATCCGATAGTTTTGATGAGAGTTTTATTTTTAATTCAGAAGAAAAAAAAATTGGAATTAAGATTGCAAAAAAAAGCAGTAATAAGTGCCCTCGATGCTGGAAACTTTTCGAAAAAAAGAATGATAAAATGGAACTTTGTGAAAGGTGTGATTCAGTCTTAAATGCACAATAGAAGTAAATTTCTTTTTTCTTTATCTATTGTTTTATTTTCAATTTTAGTAGATCAATTATCAAAATATTTTGTTGAGAATAACTTGGATATATTTATTGATGGATTGGTAATATTGGATGGAGTAAATTTAGTTTATGTTCAAAACAAAGGAATTAGTTTTGGCATTCTTTCTAAGTTTAATATTACTTTTTTTTTAGGTCTACTTTCGTTACTCATTTCTTGCTACATCTTTTTCTTAATATTTAAATCAGATAACCGACTAGAATTTGCAGGTTTATCTCTAATTTTGGGAGGTGCACTGGGAAATGGTGTGGACAGGCTGAAAAACGGCTATGTAATTGATTTTATTGATGTTTATTATAATAATTTACATTGGCCTGCATTTAATTTTGCAGATTCATTTATTACGATAGGAGCAATCCTTTTTTTTTATTGCATTTTTGTAAAAAAATAATGCTAAATATGCTTTTCAAAAGATAAAAGTAATGTTATCTATATATAATGTACAACTAAATGTTCATGAAATGTTTTTATAAAGCACTATATATAGTATCACAAATGAAGATTTTTGAAAAATTAAAAGTTTTTTCCTCAATTATTGCATTGTTTCTAGTTCAATCTTGCGAAACCATCGAATCCACTGTTGATTCTACAATAGATTCAATATCAGAGGCAGGAGATTTCTTGTATGATTCAGTTAATTTTTGGGAAGATGAAGAACCAGAACAAAGTGAAGCAGTTGTCATAGAGGAAGCTGTAGAAGTTCCGGAATATGCACTACCTGACAGGGGTTATTTCGAAGAATCTCAACCTGAACAGTTGGGTGAAAATAATTATCAGACTCCAGTTCAACAACAAACTTATTATGACCCCATCTACAGAAGTCAAAGACAGTATTATTATGTTGGTCCTAATGGAACGCCTATGCTTGCACCGCCACCGCCACCATTTCCTCAATACTCGATTGATCAGGCTGCGCCTGTTCCCTATTCTTATTCAAACAATCTAGGTATACCTCAGAATTTTAACGGAGTGGTTCCGGATCAAAATAGATTAATGAATAATAACGCTCCCACTGTAACTTTAGAGGAAGAGATGGAACTGTTTGGAATTCAAAATAATTGTGTAAGAGTTGCTAAAGATTATGTTAACGGTGGATTTATGTGTGATGATTATGATTAGTAATCATCACAAAATATTAACCATTTGTTTAGTTTTTTTGCTGACTTCATGTGAAACACTTCAGGATATTGCTGGTCTTACTAAACCTAACCTAGAAAACGATATTTCAGATGAGTTGCCAGAATTAGTTTTACCACCTGATTTCAATAGGGTTGCAAAAAGAGGTGAAAGAGTGAATACTCAGATTCAAACAAGACCAGAATTAAATGACCAATATCAGTTTCAGAACCAGAGTGTGAGACCACAAGTAACCAACTTTATTGCACCCAAAATAAATATTGAATCCTCACCGACTCCATCCGATTCCTTGGAAAAGTTCAAAGTCAATAAAAAATTCTCAATCGGTGAGTGGGTGTATGGACGTTATGTTCAAGGTTTTAAGGAAGGTAATCTTTATTATAAGCCTATTTATGATAAAGGTTATAATTTCTCAAGAAGGTATATTCCTGATCAAAACATTTCTTCATTTCTCACAACACCTCAAAATAATTTCAATGAGACAAGAAGAGGTTTCAGGCCACCCCAAGAAGGTGATTTCCGAAGCTTAGATAATTTACCAATTATTGATTAAATGAAAATAGTATCTATTTTCTTTGCCATTCTTCTGGTCTCATTTAACTTGAATTCAAAAAAAATATTCAATGCAAAATCGCATAAACTTGAAAATGGACTTACTCTTATAGTTGTGGAAAACCCAAGAGCTCCAGTTGTTGCTCAGATGATCTGGTATGATTTTGGTTCAAGCGTAGAAGAAATAGGTAAAAGTGGCCTAGCTCATTTTATAGAACACTTAATGTTTAAGGGAACCAAAAAATTCCCTAAAAATTATTATTCAAATTTTATATCTAAGATTGGTGGCAGTGAAAATGCTTTTACAAGTTATGACTACACAGCATATTACCAAGTCTTTCCAAGTCAGCATTTGGAAAAAATAATTGAATTAGAAGCTGATAGAATGCAAAATCTCACTTTAACAAAAAAGAATGTTGAGATAGAAAGAGAGGTTATACTAGAAGAGCGTTTCCAGAGGATCGAAAGCAACCCGTCCTCTCAACTTGATGAGTCAATGAGAAGTGTTTTATACCCTAATAATTATTACGGCAGACCAATTATTGGATGGAAACATGAAATAGAAAAATTAAATTATGACGATGTGTTTAATTTCTATAAGAATTTTTACAAACCAAATAATGCGGTATTAGTTTTATCTGGAGACGTTAATTTTTCTAAGGCTAAAGAAATTGTTGATAAATATTATGGAAATATAAAATCTTCAGATACTTTAAAGAGAAAAGTAGTTTCAGATCCAGATTTTAAAACTACAACTTTTGTTGAACTTAAAAATGAAAATGTAAAACAACAGGTCTGGAAAAGAATTTATAGAACCAAATCATTCACTAAATCCATAGAAGAATCAATGGCACTTGATCTTGGAATGAAAATTTTAGCTGGAGGAAGTTCAAGTGTTTTGTACGAAGAGCTTGTTGATGAGAAAAAAATTTTTTCTATGGTTGGTGGATTTTATCAAGGCTTATCAAAAGGAGATGGATACATATATTTTTATGCTATCCCAAACAAAGAAATGGATGAAAAGGAAATAGGAGACTTGATAGATAAAGAAGTAAAAAAAAATATTGAATCAAAAATTACACCTGAAAAATTAGAGTTAGAAAAACAAAAATACTATTTTGATAGTATTTATGGAATGGACGGAATTTTAAAACCAGCTGAAATAATTGGTGAGGCTTTATCTGTAGGTTTAAAATTAAATGAGATAGAAAAATGGAACAATAAACTTAAAAAAATAAATATAGATATGGTAAAAAAAGAATTAAATGAATTTTCTAAAAACAATAATTATGTAACAGGAAGTTTGAGAAATTGAAATTAGTCTTCCTTTTATTTTTCTTTTTTTTTCAAAGCTCTGAAGCACTTGATTTTAAAAAACTTAAAACTAAATCAGGTATTGAATTTTGGTTTGTTCAAGACAATTCAATTCCAATAATTAGCTTAAGTTTTAGTTTTAGAGGGGGAAGCTCTTTAGAACTACAGGATCAACACGGTCTTGCTAATTTAATGGTTTCGCTTATGGATGAAGGAACAAGAAACTTAAATTCACAAGAGTTTAAAAAATTAATGAAATTAAATGGTATGAAACTAAGTTTTTCATCTCAAAAAGATAGAATAGATGGAGTATTTCAAGTAATTTCCTCACAGGCAGACCAAGGTTTTGAACTTTTTAAAGAGGCTTTAAACTATCCGAAATTTTCTGAGGATGAAATTAAGAAAGTAAAAAATCAAATTTCTTCGAGCATAAAAATTGACCAATCAAATATTCCTACAATAGCTTCCAATAAGTTCAATGAATATTTTTTTGGAGATCACATCTTCAAAAGAAATATAAAAGGGACAATTAAATCCTTAGAGAAGTTTAAGAGACAGGATATATCTAATTTTCATGAAAAGTCTTTTCAAAAAGAGAATTTAGTTATCGGGGTTGCAGGAGATATTACTGATAAAAAAATTAAAATTTTAATTGAGTCAGTTTTTGGTAAATTACAAGATAAATTTACAATACCTGAAATAGAATTATTTTCAAATTTGTCTATTGGCCAACAAGTTTATAAAATGAAGACTCCACAAACTAGTGTTTTATTTGGTCATCCAGGTCTAAAAAGAAACAATGAAGATTTTTTTGCTTTGAGAATTGCTAACTATATTTTGGGTGGCGGAGGTTTTCAATCTAGATTATATAAAAATATTAGAGAGAAAAAAGGTTTGGTTTATTCAGTTTACTCTTATCTTTTACCATTTGAGAATGATGGTGTGATAGTGGGAGGGTTTCAAACGAGAAATAAATCAGTTTATGAAACAATAAATGCTGTTAAGAAAAATTGGAAATCAATGAATACAAGAGGCGTTAGTAAAGAAGAGTTAAATAATGCAAAAGCTTACTTTAATGGGTCATTTACAAGAAACTTTACAAGTACTTCCTCAATTGCTGCGCTACTAAAAATAGTACAATATTATAAATTAGGTGAAAATTATTTCCAAAACAGAGAAAAAATAATTAATAATATTGATCATGAAATGGTAAATAGTGTTGCATCAAAGTATTTTAAAACTGAAAATTTATTTTTTATGATTGTAGGGGAACCTGAGGAAAAATGAAGTTTTCACAAACATATTTTAATCTTGGAAAAAACAAACAAAAAACTAAACTTTATCTAAAATCAAAAAAAAAATTAACTGAAAATATTAAAAATAGATCATATGGATTTATAGATGATCTTTTTAATAAAAATTTTGATGAAATATTCAAAGCGGTCAAAAAGTTAAACACCTTTAAGAATATTCTCTTTTTGGGAACTGGCGGCTCAAGTTTGGGAGGGAAAACATTGGTCTCCTTAGTTAATAACTTTTTTTATAACTCTACAAAACCTAAGATATATTTTATTGAGAACATTGATCAAGAATCAATATCAGGATTAATAAACAAATTAGATCTCAAAGTTACTGGAGTGGTAGTAACCTCAAAATCTGGAGAAACCATAGAGACAATTTCACAATTCTTTTTTGTTGAAAATATATATAGAAAAAAAAAGATTTCACTAAAAAATAAAGTTTTTGTTATTACAGAAGACAAACATAGTACTTTAAAAAAAATTCAGGAATCTAAGAGTTACTTTTTTTTGAAACATCCTGATACAGTTGGTGGAAGATATTCTGTTTTTTCTATTGTGGGACTTTTACCTTCAGCTCTTGTTAATTTTGATATTTATGCTTTTTGTAAAGGAGCAAAAAATTTTCTTAAAAAAATAGATAATGATAACATTTTTGACTCGCTTTTCTTTCCGATGTACTCCCTCTATAATCTTAATAAAAAAGGAATAAATATGTCAGTAATAATGCCATACGTTGATAAATTAAATAATTTATCATTTTGGTATCGACAATTGTGGGCAGAGAGTATAGGAAAAAAAAAAAAAGGGATTACTCCATTAAATGCTCTAGGTACAGTTGACCAACATAGTCAGTTACAACTTTATTTAGATGGTCCCAATGACAAGTTCTTTACAATTATAGGAAAAAAATCATTTGCAAACTCTGTTTCGTTAGATTGCAATTTTTCTAAGAAAGAAAAATATTCTGCAATGCATAAAAAAACTCTAGATCAACTTTTACAGGCAGAAATGAAAGCTACAATTAAAACTTTGATAAATCGAAAATTACCAGTTCGAATAATTGGTTTTTCATCCATCAATGAGGAGACTATTGGGAGTCTAATGATGTTTTTCTTTGTTGAAACAATCTTATGTTGTTATTTTTTTAATTTAAATCCTTTTGATCAGCCAGCTGTAGAAGAAGGTAAAAAGCTTGCTAAGATATATTTAAAAAAGTAATGAATAAAATTGAAATTTTATCTGATGATCTCATTAATAAAATAGCTGCTGGCGAAGTCATAGAGCGTCCAGCATCTGCTGTAAAGGAGCTTGTCGAGAACAGTATTGACGCAAATTCAAAAAAGATTGATATTTACATTAAAGATGCAGGAAAAACTGAAATAACAGTCTCTGATAACGGTTCTGGCATTGAGAAAAGTCAACTTAAGAAGGCAGTTATTAGACATTCAACATCAAAGATTAATTCTAATTTATTAAATAAAATTAAAACTATGGGATTTAGAGGAGAAGCATTGTCTTCAATAGTATCTGTGTCAGATTTCACAATTAGAGCAAATTGCAATAATGATTTAGATGGACATGAAATAAACCTCACAGCTGGAAATTTAACTTATTCAAAACCAGCAAGTCAGAAGAAGGGTTGTTTTGTTTCAGTAAAAAACCTTTTTTATTCGACACCAGCAAGGTTAAAGTTCCTTAAGTCAGCCAGTTATGAAACATTATTAATAAAAAGATTAATACAAAAGTTTGCAATTATTCATATCGATAAAGAGTTTAATCTTATTGTTAATAATAAGAAGGTAATAAATACAAGGCAAAATAGTGAGTTAGATGTTAAAGAACAACTAAAAAAAAGAGCTGCAGAAATATTAGGGCAAGATTTTGTAGAAAATACAATTGAATTTGAAGAAAAACAAAATGAACTATGTGTTGCTGGACTACTTGGACTTCCTACATATAGCTACTCCAATTCTAATAATCAGTATATATATGTTAATGGAAGAATTATAAATGACAAATCACTTAATACTATTGTAAAAGTAGCTTATAGAGATTTATTATTTCACGATAGATTTCCTCAAGTAATAATTAACATAAAATGCCCTTTTGATTGGGTGGATGTAAATGTTCATCCAATGAAAAATGAAGTTAGATTTAAAGACAAGGATTTATTAAACTCATTTTTAATAAAATCTATCAAGTCTTCATTAGCGACTTTGGGACATAAGAATTCAAATAAAAGTTCTTTTGAATTGATAAATAAATTTCAGTCAAAAAATAACTTTCAAAAAAATCTTATACTGAAGGAAAACAGTGAAATTGAAAATAAGGCTAATACTGAAGTAAAAAAAATTGAAAAGAAGAGTTTAGATTATCTTCCTCTTGGATTTGCAAAAAGTCAATTTCATGAAAATTACATTATATCTCAGACGAAAGATGGTATCATAATAATTGATCAGCATGCTGCTCATGAAAGAATTATTTATGAGAAACTCAAAGAAGATTTTTATAATAAAAAAATTAAAACGCAAATTTTACTTATTCCAATTATTGTAAATGTAGACAATATCATTCTTAATAGCTTAAAAAAAAAGTTTTTAAATTTAGAGAGGTTTGGTTTGAAAATAGAACCATTTGGTCCAGACTCATTGATATTAAGAGAAATTCCAGCAATTATAGCGGAAAGTAATTTGCAAAAACTTATTGAAGCCTTAATTAGCGAATTGGTAAATGAAGAAAGTTTTGATTCAATAGAAATTGAAATTAATAAAATATGTTCGACGATTGCATGTTATGGATCTATTAGATCAGGAAGAGAATTACAAATTGAAGAAATGAATGACCTATTGAGAAAAATGGAAAATACCGATTTTTCTGGACAGTGTAATCACGGCAGACCCACGTATATCAAATTAAGTCTGATTGATATTGAAAAATTATTTGGCAGAAAATGAGATTATATTTTTTTTAGAAAATAAAACTTAGAGTTTGAAATTATTTTTGATTTCAAAATATCGAATCCGTTTATTACTTTAATTCTTTCTGTTTTTGCTAATTCTAAGACACCTAAAGAACTTGTGCTAAGAAAGTTATGGATCCTTTTTGAAAGTAAATCAGTATCAAAACTGTTATAAGGAGGATCACAAAAAAAAATGTTTGCACTAAAATCATCAAACTGATTTTTATATTGCATAATGTTGATTTTTAAAATTTCAGTTTGTCTCTCTAAATTTAACTTTCTACAATTCATCTTGCAAATATTTAATGCTTGATCAGAATTATCGATAAAAATAGATTTTTTTACACCTCTTGATAAAGCTTCAATTCCTAATGATCCTGTTCCACAAAAAAGATCAATAACAACGTAATCTGAAAAATTTTTATTTTGTTTTATTATATATGAGTTTAATGTATTAAAAATCATTTCTCTTGCTCTATTGGATGTTGGACGTATAAACAACCCTTTTGGTGTAATAAGATTACTTCCCTTAAATTTTCCTGAAATGATCTTCATGTTTAAATTTTATAGAAATCAATTTTTTTTTTAATTTAAGGTTATTAATTTCGAATAATTTTCCAATTTTTAATTTATTTAAATTAAATGGACCAAAATTTGTTCTCGTTAATTTTTTTACTTTTAGGTCAAAATAATTAAGAATTTTCCTTATTTCTCTATTTTTTCCCTCAAATAATTTCACCTTAATAATATTGTAATCTTTTTTTTGTTCGAAGGGTTTTATTATTACATCTCTATAAATAATTCCATTGATTATTAATGGGTTAGTAATTTTTTTATCTAGATCATTTGGGATCGCTCCAGAAACCTTTACAATGTATTGTCTTTCTATTTTATTAACAGGATCTTCTAGGAAACTGGATAATGAAGGATTGTTTGTTAAGATTATAAGACCATCAGTATTTATATCAAGTCTTCCAACGCTTACAACTCTTGGAAAATGATCAGGAACTAATCTAAAAAGACTCTTTTGTCCAAATTGTTCATTATTTGAACACACATAACCAACCGGTTTATTGAGTATCCATACTTTTGTTTCCTTTTTTGTTAAAGGTTTATTTTTGACTTTGATTGTATCAATCAAGTCTCTACAAATATAAAATTCTTTGAAAACTTTATTATTTATCTTAACATCACCATTTAAAATTAGTTTCTCAGCATTTTTTCTAGAACAAAATCCATAGTGAGAAATTAATTTTGCAATTCTAATTTGTTTATTTTTCAATTTTCTTCTTTGATGATTTAATAAATGATTTAAAAATAGTTATGTCATTCTTATCGATTAAGAATTCTGGATGCCACTGAACACCAATACAAAAATCATTTGATTTTGATTCAATTCCTTCAATAATTCCATCTTCAGAAAAAGCAGAAGAAACCAAACCATGTCCAAGTTTGTCAACTGCTTGATGATGAGCAGAATTTACAAACATTTTTGAACTTTTTGTTATATTAAATAATTTTGTTCCTTTTTTTATTAAAACTAAATGACTAGCTTCGTTTCTAGGGTTTTCTTGTTCATGATTAATTCTAGTATCTAGAAAATCAGGTATATGCTGAATTAATGTTCCACCAAAAACAACATTAATTAATTGTTGTCCTCCACATATTCCTAGCACTGGAATTTTTTTTTTTATTGCTTTTTTTGTAATTTCAAATTCAAAATCTGTCCTTTCTTTTTTAGTTTTGACTTTTGTACTTTTAGTTCTTTCTCCATAAAGTTTAGGATCTATGTCAAAATCACCACCAGTTACAACAAGTCCTTGAATAATTTTTAAATACTGATTTATTGCTCTAATATTATTAGGTAAAAAAACGCATATACCACCAGCTAGTTCAATTGAATCTGAATAGTTTTTTCTAGCTGCATACCATGGATAATTAGAGTAAGTTTTCTTCTTCTCTTCATCAAGGGTTATTCCAATAATAGGTTTATTCATTGATCTTTAAAAAATATTAATAAATGCTAATATATTATATGAAAAAAAGATGCAAAATTGTTATAAAAAAGTTACAAATTATTGTAGATTTGAATAGATCTATCACTGCGTCTGAGATTTGGAAAAATCTTCCAATAAATTCTAGATGTAATACCTGGGGCAAAGAAATTTATTTTTATACCTCATTGAACTTAGATATTGAATTCGGTGCAAAATCCATAATAGATCTAGGTGAGATTGCTTATTGGCCTGTTGGAAATGCGATTGTCATTGGATATGGGAAAACACCCATTTCAATCGGTGAAGAGATTAGGCTGGCCTCAGATTGCAATATCTGGGGTTCAACTGACTTCGATCTGAAAAAGTTGGGTGAGATTAATGATGGAGATTTTGTTAGTGTTGAAAGAATTTAAATTGCAATGAAAGATTCACACATGAAATTAGCTATTGATTTAGCGATTAAAGCAAAAGAATTAAATGAAGTTCCTGTAGGATGTATTATTACGGATCAAAATGAGAATATAATAAGTAAAGCTTTTAACTCAGTCGAAAGACATAATGACCCCACTGCACACGCTGAAATTTTAGCCATAAGAAAAGCATGTTTAAAAATGAAAACAACAAAGTTATTTAATTTTTCATTATACGTTACATTAGAGCCATGTGCAATGTGTGAAGCTGCAATCATAAATTCAGGTATAAAAAAAGTTTATTTTGGAGCTTTTTCAGATAGTTTGAAAATTAATAATTTTAAATTAAAAAATTATTTTTCGCTTAAAACAAGAAAGGAATTTATGGGTGGTTTTAATGAAGAATGTTGTTCTAATTTAATTAAAGAGTTTTTTAAAGTAAAAAGGAAGTTATGAGTTTTTTAATCCAATGTCACTCCTAAAAAAACCATTTGACCAGTCAATTAATTCAATTGTTTTGTAAGCTTGTATTCTTGCTGTTTTTAAATTTTTCGCTTTAGATGTTATTGATAATACTCTACCTCCTGTTGATACAACTTTTCCTTTTTTAATTGCTGTACCAGCATGAAATATTTCAACCCCTTTGATTGAACTTGCATTTGAAAGATTCTTTAATTTAGAGTTTATTTTAAATTTACCCGGATATCCCTTTGATGCTAAAACAACTGTTATTACGTTTTGTTTAGTATTTTTAATTTGTATTTCAGATAGTCTATCCTGAATATTTAATTTAATAATTTTTAGCAGATCAGTTTTTAAATTCCTCAATAGAGTCTGACATTCTGGATCCCCAAATCTAACATTATATTCAATAACAAATGGTCCTTTTTTTGTAATCATTAATCCAAAAAACAGAATCCCCCTGTATATAAGATCTTCTTTTTTAAGTCCCTGAAAGGTTGGTTTGACAATTTTTTTTAAAATTTCTGCTTCCATTTTTTTAGTAACAACTTTCGATGGAGTAAAGCTTCCCATGCCTCCAGTATTTGGTCCCTTATCTTCATCAAAAGCCCTTTTGTGATCAAGTGCGTAACCCAATTTTAAAAATGAATTTTTATCAAAAAAAGCAAAGTAGCTTATTTCAAATCCATCAAGATAGTCTTCAATAATGATTTTATTTCCAGCTTTGCCAAACTTTTTTTGTTTCATTATTTTATCTAAACCAATAAAAGCCTCTTTTTTACTACTACATATAATAACGCCTTTTCCGGCTGCTAATCCATCAGCTTTTATTACTAAAGGAAATTTTGATGTTTTAATAAACTTTTTAGCATTACTGTAAGACTGAAATTCAGAATAATTAGCTGTATTAATATTATTTTTTAATAAAAAATTTTTTGCAAAGGTTTTTGACGTTTCAAGTTTAGCTGCTTTCTTACTTGGCCCGAAAACTGATATTTTTTTTGATCTTAGAAAATCACTTATACCATCCTCTAAATATTGCTCAGGCCCAATAACCACAAGATCGATGACTTTTTCTTTGCAAAATTTTAATAATTCTCTTTTATTTTTTAAATTAATCTCTTTGCATATTGCTATCTCCTGAATACCTGCATTTCCTGGGATACAAAAAAGTTCTTTGCATTCTTTTGATTTTTTTATACTCCAGCATATTGCGTGTTCTCTGGCTCCACCTCCTATAACTAATATATTCAATAAATTATTCCTTTTTATAAATTTTTAAACTAAATTTGGATTATGAATAAATTATCCAATATAGCACAATTTACAGTAACTCAACTAAACAATTCAATTAAAAATTTAATAGAAAATAATTATGAATTAATCAATGTGGTTGGAGAAATATTTCAAATTAATAGACATTCCTCTGGACATATTTATTTTTCATTAAAAGATGAAGATAGTATAATATCAGTTATTTGTTGGCGATCTGTAGTTCCTAAATTAAAAATTAATTTGGAGGAGGGAATAAAAGTAGTCATTAAGGGTAAAGTGACAACTTATTCAAAGCAATCTAAATATCAACTTATTCTAAATAGCATTGAATTTGAAGGAGAAGGCTCATTATTAAAATTACTAGAAGATAGGAAAAAGAAATTAACCAAGGAAGGTTATTTTGATGAAGAAAAAAAAAAAAAAACTCCAAAATACCCTCAATCATTGGGAATTATTACATCAGAATCTGGAGCAGTTATAAAGGATATTATTCACAGAATTTCTGATAGATTTCCTACAAATTTAATAATTTATCCAGCTAGTGTTCAAGGACAAAATTGTGTTGCTGAAATTGTTAAAGGTTTGCAATTTTTTAATAAGGAAAGTAATTGCGTGGTTGATTTAATAATTATTGCAAGAGGTGGAGGAAGTTTAGAAGATTTAATGCCATTTAATGATGAAGTATTGGTTAAAGAAATTTATAATTCTGTAATTCCAATTGTCTCAGCAGTTGGACATGAAACTGATTTTACTTTGTGTGACCTAGTTTCTGATTTGAGAGCTCCAACACCATCTGCTGCTGCAGAGATGGTGGTTCCAGATCGAAAAGACTTAATTATTAGATTAAGTGATTGGTCAAATTCTTTAAAGAAAAGTTTCGTCTATAATTTTGAAAATAAATCTCTAAATCTTAAAATACTCTCTTCAAAAATTCCAAATCAAATTGACGTTATAAACAACAAATTTCAAGAACTTGACCAAATAGAACAAATATTAAATATTTCTTTGAGTGAGAAACTAAAAAATATAAAGATTTTATTATTTGAGTTATTAGACGGATTTTCTGAAAAAAGATTTAAAGATCAATTAAAAAATTATTTTTCTAAACTGTCAAATTATAATGAAAAAATGAATTTACTTATTAAACAATATTTAAAAACTCAAAAAATAAATATATTGGCCGCGAAAAGGGAATTATCCATAATGTCATATAGAGAGACATTAAAAAGAGGATATGCAGTAATTAGAAAAGAAAAAAATTTAATAACTAATAGTTCTGAAATTAAAAAAAATGATATTCTGGAAATTGAATTTTTTAAAGATAAAACAAATGTGAGAAAAATCTAATGATTGTATTATTTTTTTTATTTTTTTTATATTTCAATTTTGCATATTCAAGTGAATTTCCTTCTATAAATGGTTGTTTTTGTGAAGGAGGTATTATAACTGGGTTGATATCAGATGATGATCAATTGAAAATAAACAATGAAAAAATAATGATCTTTGAGAATGGAAGATTTATTTATGCTTTCGGAAGAAAATCAAAAAATTTTATTAAGTTGGATATAAATGGAGAAATAAAGGAATTTTCTGTAAAAAAAAAGAAATATAAAGTTGAAAATATTAAAGGACTTCCTCGAAATAAAGTTGAGCCATCAAAAAAAGAAATAGAAAGAATTTTTATTGATAGAAATCTTATAAAAAAGGCTAAAGAAATTGGATCAAAAAAAAAATTATTTGGTAAAAAGTTCATTCTTCCTGCAGAGGGTCGTTTATCAGGTGTTTATGGAAGTCAGAGAATTTTAAACTCTAAACCTCGTAGTCCTCACGCCGGCATTGATATTGCTGCCAAGGAGGGAACTCAAGTGGTTGCACCTTCATCAGGAATAATAAAAATAGTTTCGAAAAATATGTTTTTCACAGGGAATACAATTATTATGGATCACGGCTTGGGTTTGATCTCAATTTTTGCTCATCTTAAAGAAATCTCTATTAAACAAGGGGAATATGTTCAACAAGGTCAAAAAATCGGAACTATTGGAATGACAGGAAGAGCTACTGGCCCTCATTTACATTGGGGTGTTTATTTAGAAAAAAAATCTGTAGATCCATTTGCTCTTGTAAACTTTGAATTAGACTAGTTTGATAGTTCTTGGAGAATTTTGAATTTAAGTTTCCTTTCTTCCAATATTTTTAATTCTAAATCAATAGGATAAACTTTCTTTTTAAATTCATTGGGTACTTTTATGTAGTCTTTTTCAGTACATACTACAGTAAGTTTTTTTTGTTCCGCTTTATTAACTATTTTAATTAATTCATTCTTACTAAATATATGATGATCCAAAAATGTTTTTTTTTCTATAATTTTCAAACCACTTTTAATTAGACAATTGTGAAAATTTTTATTATTTCCTAGTGCTGAGAAAGCAAATACTCTTTTATTTTTAATGTTATGTATTTTTATTTTTTTTTCTGCCCAAAAAATTTTTTCTTTAGGAATTTTTTTTAACTCCGATATGGAGTTTTTTTTTCCTATTATCAAAATTGCATTACATTTTTTTAAACATTCCTCAACTGGTTCTCTTAATGGTCCTGCGGGTATTAAATTTTTGTTTCCAAACTTAAAAGTCCCATCAATCACTAAAATATTAAAATCTTTTTTTACGTTGATACTTTGTAATCCGTCATCCATAATAATTAACTTAGACCCAATGTTTTTACACATTAAGGCACCTTTAAATTTATTTTTTGATACACACGTTAACCCGAATCTTGAATGAAGTATGCTTTCTTCTCCAACTTCATTGAATGTACTATTCTTGTTAACAATTAACGGTCCTTTTTTTTTCCCTTTGTATCCTCTAGTAAGAACAGTTATTTTTTTAAAATCATTTTTTAGAATTTTTCTTAATTCAATAACTGTTGGAGTTTTTCCAGCTCCTCCCAAGGTAACATTACCTACGCAAATAACAGGAATTTTGCAGTCTTTATTGAAAATTAAAATTTTTTGTAATTTGTGAAAAAAGTAATAAATATATGAAAATGGTTTAAGCACTAATGTTAGATAACTATTTGTATTCCAAAATTCTTTACTCATTTTAATAAATAATTAAGTTGGGTTCTAGAGGTCTTTGATAGGGTATTGCATAATTTTTGAAAATTCCTCTGAACTTTAATATTGAGTTTTTTATTTTTAAGTATTGTAAATAATTTTTTGTTTAAACCATCTAGATTCTTGACCTCAAAACCTGCATTCCTATCTACTATGCTATTTCTTATATCAATAAAATTTTCCATATTGGGTCCAAATATTACCGAACAATTAAACCCGTTAGTTTCTATTGGATTATGTCCACCATTTTCACTAAATGACCCTCCAACAATCGCAACTTCTGAAAGTTTAAAAAATAAACCCAATTCTCCAAAGGTACAAACTATTAATGGACCATTATTTTTGATCTTTGATTTTTGAGAATCTCTAATGTTATAGAGAATTTTTTTTTTATTAAAGACCTCAATGATCTTGTCCTTTCGTTCTGTGTGTCTAGGTATGATTATAAAAAAAAGGTTTTCTATCTTTTTAGATAAATGATTGTAACAATTCAAAAATAGTTCTTCTTCTCCTCTATGAGAACTGAATAATGTAACAATTCTTTTGTTCTGAAGTTGTTCTTTAAGGTTTATATAGTTTTGTTTATTAAATTCTAATTTTTTTGATAAGAATTTAATATTTTCAATTTTTTTTACATTTTTAACACCCAATTTTTTAAATCTTTCTAGTGAGTCTTTATCTTGAGCAAAGCAACTATCAATAAATGTGAAAATTTGTTTAGAAAAAATATTAATTTTTTTCCAATTTAAGTATGATTTTTCTGAAATTCTCGCATTGAATATCTTCAGTTTAATCGAATTATTTTTTAAGCAAGAAAAGATATTTGGCCATATTTCAGATTCAATGAAAATTGCAAGACTTGGATTCCAAAACTTTATAAATCTATTAACTACAAAATTAATATCAAGAGGTGAATATATAATGATGAAGCCTTTTTTATTTTTAGAGATTAAATTGTATGAAGTTATGGTTGATGTAGAAATAAGAATATTGACTCTCGGTTTTTTTTCCCTGATTTCTTCAGCTATTGTCATTGCGGTCTTGGCCTCGCCAATGCTCACTCCATTGATCCATATTATTTCACCAACAGGTCTTTTAATTTTGTAGAAAGAAAATTTCTCAATAATACTTTGAATTTTTTCTTTTGATATTAAAAGCCTTATTAACAAAAATATTAAGATAATTGGTGAAATTAAAATTGAAATGGATTTGTAAATTTTTAGCATTACTATTTACATAAATTATCTGATAATTTTGTAACCCTGTTTAATTCTTCTTCTAAAATTTTTTTATTTTCATCAAAAGACTTTGTTTTGTCAAATTTTAGTGGATTTCCCCAAACAGCAACAAATTTATTGAACGGAGTGACAAAAAGAAACTTATCCCAAGTATTTAATTTAATTTTAAATTTCGCAGAATAACTTAATGGTATTATTACAACATTTGTTTTTTTTAATATGGAGACCAATCCTTCCTTTAATTCCTGATTGGGTCCCTTGGGTCCATCTGGTGTAATTCCGATAACATTTTTACTTTTAATCAAGTCAATAATTGTTTTAAGAGAAGATATATTATGCTTTCTTGATGAACCTTTAATTGTACCAATTCCAAGATGAAAAATGGCATTCGAAATAATTATTCCGTCAGGATGACTTGAAATAAGCATTTTGAATTCTTTCTCCCAATTCCAGCAAAAAGGGGCCATCAAAAGTCTACTATGCCAAAAACATACAATTATACTTTGCTTTTTATTCACAATATTTGTGACAACATCTACGTTCTTGATAATCCAGGTCGAAGTATTGAAACAGATTCTGATATATAATGAAATTAACCATCCTAAAAATAATTGAGAGTTTTTATGTTTAAGTATTTTTTTTATCATTTTGTTTTTTGAATTGTAAATCATATAGATTTTTGTATATCTTTGATTTTTTGATAAGACTTGAATGTTTGCCAATATCAGCAATTTCTCCATTATTAATAATTATAATTCTATCTGCATCAATCACAGTAGACAATCTGTGGGCTATTATTAAGGCTGTTTTGTTAGAGATCAGGTTACTAAGTGAATCTTGAATTTTCTTTTCTGATCTAGAATCAAGAGATGAGGTAGCTTCATCTAAAAGTAAAAAAGGGGAGTTTCTAATAAATGCTCTTGCAATTGCAATTCTTTGTCTTTGACCACCTGATAATCTAGTACCATTCTCACCAATCATCTGATTATATCCTCCTGGAAGTTTAGAAATAAATTCATTGCAGTTTGATTTTCTACATGCATCAAGAAATTTTTTTTCCTTAAAATTTGGAATTCCATAGCAAATATTGTATTTCACGGTTTCGTCAAATAAAATAACGTCTTGACTTACCATTGAAAAATAATTTCTTAGAAATTTAAAGCTTAAATCTTTGATGTTTGTACCGCCAATTTCAATTCTACCTTTGGTGGGATCAAAAAACCTTGGTATCAAGTTCATTAAAGTAGACTTACCAGACCCAGAATGCCCTACAAGAGCCACTTTTTCCCCATGAAAAATTTCAAGATTTATTCTTTTAAGAACAAATTTTGTTGAATTCTTATATCTAAACGAAAGATTCAAAAATTTTAGATTGTTTTTAGTATTGTTATCAATTAAAATTTCATCTTTAGGGTTAACCGATTCTTTTATAATTGGTTGTTGATCTAAAATTTCAAAAATTCTTTCAGCGGATGCCATCGATATTTGAAGAGTTGCATTAAGACTTGCCAATGATTTTATCGGTTGATATGCCATCAAAAGTGCTGTCAAAAATGAAAAAAAAGTTCCAGGAGTTGTTTGGTCAAGTATTACTTGACTTCCACCAATGAAAATAATTGCGCCAATGGCAAGTCCACTTAATATCTCCATTAGCGGTCTAGCAATTGAATTTACCTTTGTTGATTTATAAGTTAGGTTAAAAATATTAAGAATTTCTTTATTGATTTTATTTGACTCAAATCTTTCAGAATTAAATGCTTTAATAGTTTTAATGGCAGAAAAAGACTCTGAAAGTTTTGAGGTTAGCAATCCAAAACCAACTTGAGTATTTTTTGAAATTTTTCTCAATCTTTTTCCTATCTTTCTGATTGGATAAATAGCAACTGGAAAAACAAACATAGCAATAAATGCTAACTTGACGTCATGATAGAACATTACACCAACAAGAAAGATAAATGTCAGTGAGTCCTTTATAATATTTATAATCACATTATGGACTCCTCTTGACAATGCTCCAACGTCAGCGATAAATCTCGAAACAAGTGTACCTGAGTTAACTTGATTGTGATAGGATAAATCACATCTGACTGCAGAATTAAACATTTCATTCTGAACGTCAGCAACAAGTTTGTAACCTATGAAGCTCATTAAAATGGATTGATAATAAGAGGCAATACCTTTAATTATTGCGATCAATATTACAGCTAAAGGTATTAACATTATTAGATTTTGATTTTTGTTTATAAAAATTTCATCTAAAACAGGTTGCATCATCCATGCATTCAAAGCAGTTGCAGCTGCAACTAGAACCATACATATTATCGAGATAAATAATTTTACTTTATGTTTTTTTACATATTTTGAAAAAAGACGCTTGAGCATCTCATATGTTTTTTTTGATTTATTATCCATTAAATTTGAGCATTAGTTTTTCATTAAGTTTCATATTTGAAGCAATTACTGATTCAACAGTCATATGTTGGCTGTTATAAACAATTTGTTGACCTCTTATATTTTTTAAGACACCTCCAGCTTCGTCTAAAATTAGATGGGACGCGGCAATATCCCAATCATTTTTTTTTGTAAAACTCAATGCAACGTCTATCTTTCCTTTTGCCACCAGAGCTATTTTATAAGCTATAGAACCCATTTTAATTATATTGTCATGATTGAAAAAATTATATTTTTTAATCTTATTTATTTCAGATGTACTTAATGCAAACTTTGATTCAAAAACCTCTTCTTTTTTACTAACTGTTATCTTTTTTTCATTGCAGAAAGCACCACAATTTTTTTTTGCGAAAAAAAGCTCGTTAGTTTCAGGGTTTAAAATATACCCAATAATTGGTCTATTATTTTTTACAAGTGCTAAAGATATTGTGTATTCTGGTTTGTTGTTTATATATGATCTTGTTCCGTCTATTGGATCAAGGCACCAAAAATAATCAGAAGACAATCTAGATTTATCGTCTTTTGTCTCTTCAGAAACCCAACCAAAATTTGGAGTTTCAGTACTAAAAAAATTTTTCAAGTAATCGTCAATTGCAATATCTGCATTTGTGACTGGTTGATCTTTGGATTTATATTTTACTGAAATTTTTTTTTTATAATCTTTTGCAATCATTCCAGCTTTGAGAATTGCTTTTTTTGATATTTTTTCAATAAACTGAAGTGGTAAAGGTTTTATCAATTACTTTCCACCAAGTGTTAAATTTTCAACCAAGCAAGATGGTGCGTTTACTCCAAAATTAAATTCAAGATTATCAGCAGGAATCAATGACAAAAAGATATCATTTAGGTTCCCTGCAATTGTAATTTCTGAAACAGGAAAAAGAATTTCACCGTTTTCAATCCAAAACCCAGATGCTCCTCTGCTGTAATCACCAGTAGAATAATTTATAGAACTCCCCATTAACTCCTTTACTAGCAGTCCCTTTTTAACAGATTTAATCATCTCTTTAGAACATACATTCCCATTTTCCATAAATAAGTTTGAAAACGAAACCCCAGGAATAGTTGACACAGATCTTGATGCATGACCTGTTGGTTTGTGATTCAATTCACGTGATGAACTTAAAGAATTAAAAAAGAATTGAAGATTTCCATTTTGAACAAGATATTTTTTCTTAGATTCGATTCCTTCGCAATCAGAAATTCTTGACCTTAATTTCTTTTTCATTAAAGGATCATCAATAATATTTACTTTTTCATTAAAAATTTTTGTTTTAATTTTATCCTTCAAAAAACTAGTGCCTTTGATTATTGATTGAGAGTTTGTTGCACCAAATAAATTCCTTAAAAGACTTGAGGCAACTTTAGAATCAAAAATAATATCCGATTTACAAGTTTTAATTTTTTTTGAATTTAATTTTTTGATTGCATTCAAGGACACTTCTTTTCCAATTTTTTGAAAATCTCCCAGTTCATCAAAAAAAACTTTTGATTTATAGTCATATTCTCTTTCCATAGAATTTTTACTTCCAGCTAAAACTGCAATAATATAGTCACTATGTGTCTTTTTCATTTCAACATCCAATCCATTTGAACCAAGAAGAGAGTATGAACTTTTAGAGAAGGCAATTTCAGCACCTTCTGAATTTATAATCTTTCTATTGGATAAGGCACTTTCTTCCAACTCTATGACTTTTTCTTTAATAAATTCTACAGAGGGTTCGAACGAATCAAAAAGTTGTAATGATTCAAAGTCACTGGATTTAAACTCTTTTAAATTTTCAGAATTAGCTAAACCACAATATGGATTTTGAGGAACTACTTTTGCCATTTGAGTAACCTTTTCAATCAAATCGTTAATATTCTCTAAATTAAGATTTGTTGTCGAGATAATAGATTGTTTTTTATCAATTATGGCCCTTATACCTATTTCACTTACAGACGAATTTTCTGTTTTTTCTATTTTTCCAAGTCTAGAAGAGGAACTCAGAGTGGTTGTTTCAGAGAAGAAAACATCCGATTCGTCGCATCCCAATTTTTTGAGTTTTACAATAATGTCATTTAAAATATTTTTGTCCATAAACTATTAATTTATATTTTAATTTGCTATAAATTCAACATAACATTTTTAATTTTTTTATGAGTTATTTTGTAGTAGGTGGAACATACAAAGATACAACCTTTAAGGTTATAGAGGAGGGAACCAAACAAGAAAAATTTGGTCCATTTAAAACCTATGAAGAAGCAAAGCAACACTGGGATAAGATCTCATGGGAAAACGTTGATAATTGCTATACCCGCTTTATAATTTTACCTCATAAATAATTCTGAATTCCAATAAGCATTGATATGACTGCTCCATATAATGCATTTGACTTAAATATTTTGATTTCTGGAATTCCATTTTTGAATGAATAATATTGATGCATGAAAATTACCAGTATAGTAAAACATGATAGATAGATTAAAGTTTGATTATAAAATTTAATTTCAAAATAGATAAAAAACAACATAAAACTCAAAAGATATATGAACAAGAGAAAATGTTTTTGCTTCTCCAATAGTATGGAAAGAGATTTTAAACCTAATTTTTTATCATCCACAAGATCTTGAAAACCATAGATAGTGTCGTATGCTGTTGTCAAAAAAACACCAGCAAAAAATAAATATAAAATATTTATGTCAAATTGACTGTTTTGAGATAAATGACCTAAAATTACTCCCCAATTAAATGCTAAGCCAAGAAAGAATTGTGGAATATATGTTATTCTTTTCAACAATGGATAAATTACAACCAGAGGAATTATGAGGAAACTAGATACTATAACATGCCAATCAAATTGAATTACAACTATAAGACCAATTAAAAGTTGTAATAATATAAATAAAATTGCATCAACTATTGTGACTTTATTAGATGCCAAAGGTCTATTTTTTGTTCTTTTCACAAATTTATCGAATTGTTTATCGAAAATATCGTTTATACAACATCCCGCTCCTCTCATTACAAAAGAACCAATAAAAAATAATAGCAAAGGAAAAAAAATCTGATTTAATTCATCTCCATATGATAAAACCCCCCAAAAGCAGGGCCACATTAGTAATAAAGATCCAACAGGATTGTTATAACGTCCCAGAATTAATAAATTCTTGCATTTTTCAATTATTTTTTTAAACATACCTTTTTAATCCTGATCTTAAAACACATGCCTAAAATCAGAATATACTTAGAAAAAAAAATTATAAAAGATGAAAAGATTTTACTTAATGAAAATCAAATTCACTATTTAAAAAATGTTATGAGAAAACAAAATAGTGATTTTATTTTTGCTTTTGATTCTGTATCAGAATGGAAATGTAGTATTAATCTATCAGAAGATAAATTTTTAATACCTTTAGAGCTTTTGAGGTTTAGCAATCCAATTGACGATGTTTGGATTTGCTTCAGTTTAATAAAAAGAAAAAATATAAAAAATATAATCGAAAAAGTAACAGAAATTGGAGTTAAAAAGATTGTGCCAATGATTACTGAATATTCAGAAAAATTTTGCATTTCTATTGATAAATTGAAAAGGATTGCCGTTGAGGCTACAGAACAAAATAATTCTATTTATGTTCCAGATATCAATGAAGTTGAAAAAATAGATGTTTTAATGAAGCAATGGGATAAAAGGAGATTAATTTTATTTTGCGATGAAAATGGCGGAAGAAATTTGATAGATTTAAAGACATTAGTAAAAAAAAAAAAAAAAATTGCAATATTTATTGGACCAATAGGTGGCTGGTCACAGAATGATAGAAATTGTTTAGAAAAAAATGAGATTGTAAAAATAGGTCTTGGTCAAAATATCTTAAAAGCTGATACGGCAGCAATTTATTCACTTTCTTGCTTGAAGGCATTATTACAATGAAAAATTTTTTAAGTAAAGATATTTTGATTTCAAAGTTTTCTAATGGATGTAAATCAAAACAAGATTGGAGAATAGGAACAGAACATGAAAAGTTTGGTTTTAGAAAAAATGACTTGAGGCCAATAATTTTTGAAGATATTCAAAAGATCTTTATTGATTTGAGCAATGAATATAGTTGGGAAAAAGTACTGGAAAATAAAAAAATAATAGAACTTAGGAAAAATGGTGCATCTATAACTTTGGAACCAGGAGGTCAAATAGAATTATCTGGAGCACCATTTAAAAATCTTTTTCAAACGTGTATAGAAGTTAATCAACATCATGATGAGTTAAATGAAATATGTAAGAATTATGAAATTGAATTTATGGGTATAGGAGTTTTACCAAAGTGGAATATAGATGATTTAAAAATTATGCCTAAAGAAAGATATGAGATCATGCAAAAATATATGCAAAAAGTGGGTGAGAAAGGCTTGGATATGATGATGCGAACCACGACAATCCAAGCAAATTTTGATTTTTCTTCGGAATTTGATATGGTGAAAAAATTTAGAATTTCTCAATCTATTCAGCCTCTGATCATAGCTTTATATGCCAACTCCCCATTCATTAATGGAAAGTTGACTGATTATCTTAGTTTCAGATCACATATATGGACAAAAACTGACAGACAAAGGTGTGGATTGCTTTCATTTGTTCACGAAGAAGACTTTTCTTTTGAACGATATGTTGATTATCTTCTTGATGTGCCAATGTATTTTATAATCAGGAATAATAAATACATTGACATGAAGGGAATAACTTTCAGAGACTTTTTAAGCGGTAAAAAAAAAATCACTGACGAATATGAACCTCAAATTGAAGATTGGGAACTTCATATCACCACAGTTTTTCCAGAAGTAAGACTAAAATCTTTTTTGGAGTTAAGGGGAGCTGATGGAGGACCTTGGTCAAGAGTCTGTGCCTTACCTGCATTTTGGACTGGATTGTTGTATGACGAAATATCTCTCGACAAAGTTCTTAATTTGATAAAGTCATGGAATTTTAATGACATAAAAAATTTTTATGAAGGAGTAAGAAGGTTTGGATTAAATACAACAACTCCTGATGGTGAAGATTTAATTAATTTTTCAAAAAAAATTATTCAAATTTCTACAGAAGGTTTAATTAATAGAGGTATTACAAAGGATGGTAAGGGTGAGGATTCTTTTTTAAATCCTCTTAAAAAAATTTTAGATTCAGGATTAACTCCCGCTGAAACTTGGAGGAATTTATATTTAAATGAATGGTCTAAAAAAATAGATATGCTATACAAAAATAATTATTTCAAATGACAAAATGAGCAAATTTAAGAAAATACAAGAGATTAGAATTGAAATTGACAAAATTGATTCACAGATAATCGACCTGATATCTGCGAGAAAGGATTTAGTTACAAATGTAGTCAAATTTAAAGAAAAAAATCAAATAATAGATCAAAAAAGAATAGATGAAATTTTAAAAAGGCTTGATGTAGAGGCAAAAAAAAAAAATGTGTCTAGAAAATTGGTGAAAGACATCTGGAGCACAATGATAAATTCTTTTATAGCTTATGAAGAGGAAATATTTGAAGAATCAAGAAATAAAAAGACAGATTAGATTGTTCCACCTACAGTTAGATTCCTTACTTTAAGACTAGGTTGTCCAACCCCAACTGGGACACTTTGTCCTTCTTTCCCACATGTGCCAATGCCATCATCTAGCTCAAGATTATTAGCTACCATTGTAACTTCTTTTAAAATTTCTGGTCCATTTCCAATAAGTGTGGCTCCTTTTAGTGGGCTTTCAATCTTACCGTCAATAATTTCATAGGCCTCTGAAGCACTAAAAACAAACTTTCCAGATGTTATATCTACTTGACCGCCACTAAATTGAGTTGCATAAATACCTTTTTTTGTAGAATTAATCAGTTCATCGTGATCGTATTTACCATTGAGCATATAGGTATTAGTCATTCTTGGCATTGGTAGGTGAGAGTAACTTTGTCTTCTTCCATTACCTGTGGGTTGTTGGTTCATTAACCTAGCATTTAATCTATCTTGCATGAACCCTCTTAAAATTCCATTTTCTATGAGCATCGTATTCTGCGATGGAGTTCCTTCATCGTCAATGGTCAACGAGCCTCTTTTGTTATTAATAGTTCCATCATCAACAACAGAAATTTGGTCTGAAGCAACTTTCATCCCTACTAGGTCATAAAAGGCAGATGTTTTTTTTCTGTTGAAATCACCTTCTAAACCATGACCAATTGCTTCATGAAGGAGTATGCCAGGCCAGCCTGGCCCTAATACAACAGTTTGTTCGCCTGCTGGTGATGGTTTGGCAGAATGCTTAATTAAGGCTTGTTTGTAAGCCTTATCAACTCCACATTTCCAACTCTCTTCTTTAAACAAATTGTCATAAAGATATCTTCCACCCATTCCAAATGAACCATTTTCTATTTTTCCTTTTTTTTCAACTGAAATATTAATATTCATTCTAACAAGAGGTCTTGAGTCGTAAAACAAATTTCCGTTTTTTGTTGTAACTTCAATGTTTTGGTGGTTTCCATTTAAACTGAGTGAAACTTCTTTAACTTTTGCGTCTAGACTACGAGCATATTTATTAACTTTTTCAAGGAAGTTGATTTTTTCTGACAGAGATATGGTTTCTATTGGATTTATGTTAGTGTAAAGTGAAGAATTGCTTTTGAAACGCTCAATTTTCTCTATTTTTTGTGGTTGCTTTATCTTGCTTTTAAGATTTGAAACAGCAACATTAATTGCATCATCGGTTAACTGCGAATTGTGGGTGAAATTGACTTCGTCGTTTTCGACGGCTCGAATTCCAAAACCTTTGTCTTGATCGTAACTAGCGTTTTTAATTTTATTGTCATCAAACAAAATATTTTCAGAAAATACCTCTTCAACGAATAGTTCTCCGTCATCAAACTTTTCCAGTACTTGATCTATTTTTTTGGTTACCTTTTGATTGTCCCAATGTTTTTGTATTCTTTTCATTATTATTTAAATTGTAAAATTAGAATTAATATATAATGGTATTGAATATATAAATTATAGAATTTTTTTTATCAAGATTAAATGAATATTTATTTGTTTTTTTTAAATTCATCATTATATTAAGAAAATATTAACTTAATACATGTGGTACTTATGAATTATTTTATAATTTGTTTTTTTTCTATGTTTTACTTTGTTGACGTTTTCGCAAAAGGTCAACCATCTGAATGGCAAATCAGCTTCCAAGAAGCTGCATCACCTTTGATGGAACAACTCATAAGTCTTCATGATTTTGTTTTTTGGATTATCACTGCTATCACCATTTTCGTTTTTTTACTTCTTGCATACGTTTGTGTAAGATTTAGCGCTAAAAATAACAAAAAACCCTCAACTACAACACACAATTCAACATTGGAAGTCGCTTGGACGCTCATACCCGTTATTTTATTGGTTATCATAGCTATACCTTCATTTAGGTTGTTGTATAATCAAAACGACTTTAGTAAGATCGATATGACAATCAAAGCAACAGGTTACACTTGGTATTGGTCATATGAATATCCTGACCATGACGATATAGCATTCGATTCTATAATGTTACAAGATGAAGAGTTAGAAGAGGGTCAGCCCCGTCTCCTCTCTACGGATTATCAATTAGTTGTTCCTGTTAATACTAACATTAAAATGCAGATCACCAGTGATCCATCAGGAGTTATTCACTCTTGGGCTGTTCCCTCTCTTGGGGTAAAAATGGATGCAATTCCAGGAAGACTAAATGAAACCTATTTTAATATCAAAGAACCTGGCATGTATTATGGTCAATGCTCAGAGTTATGTGGTATAGGTCATGGTTTTATGCCAATTTCAATTAAGGCTGTCTCTCTTGAAGATTTTGCCTCATGGGTTGAAGTAGCCAAAAAAGAATTTGCTAACGATAATAATAAGAATTTTGTGTTAAATGAATAAGGGAGAACATTAATATGTCAAGTCACGCACCGTCTTTTTTCAAAAGGTACTTTTTTTCAACTAATCACAAAGATATAGGTGTATTATATCTGGGATTTGCAATTTTTGCTGGGTTGTTAGGTGGTATCTTCTCACTCTTGATTAGAATGGAACTTGCTGAACCTGGCATGCAGATTCTAGGAGATGATTACCAGCAGTATAATGTTTGGATCACTGCACACGGTCTTCTCATGATCTTCTTTATGATTATGCCAGCGATGGTTGGGGGATTTGGTAACTATTTCGTTCCATTATTAATAGGAGCTCCAGACATGGCATTTCCAAGAATGAATAATCTGAGTTTTTGGCTATTGCCTCCTTCAATAATCTTATTGATAGCAGCTGCTTTTGTTGGCGACGGTGCAGGTCCAGGTTGGACTTTATATGCACCACTATCTACAACTGGTCATGGGGGGCCGGCCGTGGATTTGGCAATACTATCAATGCATTTAGCTGGTGCCTCATCAATTTTAGGTGCCATCAATTTTATAACTACAATATTCAATATGAGGGCACCAGGCATGACATTGCATAAAATGCCATTATTCGCATGGTCAATCCTTATAACAGCTTTCCTTTTACTCTTATCCCTCCCAGTGTTAGCAGGAGCTATTACGATGATGCTCACTGACAGGAACTTCGGTACTGCTTTTTTTAATGCTGAGATGGGTGGAGATCCAGTTCTTTTCCAACACCTCTTTTGGTTCTTCGGACATCCTGAAGTTTACATTTTAATACTCCCAGGTTTTGGAATAATTAGTCATGTTGTTTCAACATTTTCAAAAAAACCAATTTTCGGATATCTTGGTATGGCTTATGCAATGGCTGCAATTGGTGTTGTTGGATTTGTGGTTTGGGCACACCACATGTACACAACAGGTTTAGATGTTGACACAAGAGCGTACTTTTTAGCTGCAACAATGGTAATTGCCGTCCCAACTGGTATAAAAATCTTCAGCTGGATTGCAACTATGTGGGGTGGATCTATCGAATTTAAAACACCCATGTTGTTTGCTATAGCCATGATATTTTTATTCACATTAGGGGGTGTAACTGGTGTTGTTCTGGCCAACACAGGTATTGATGTTGCGCTCCATGACACTTATTATGTCGTAGCTCATTTTCACTATGTAATGTCGATGGGTGCGCTTTTTTCAATCTACTCTGGTTTTTATTATTGGTTTAGTAAAATGTCTGGAATTGAATACAGTGAAGTTCTTGGAAAAATACACTTCTGGTTAACCTTCATTGGAGTGAATATAACCTTCTTTCCTATGCATTTTTCTGGTTTAGCTGGAATGCCAAGAAGAATACCAGATTACCCAGATGCATTTGCTGGGTGGAATTATGTATCAAGTATAGGTGCTTACATATCGGTGTTCGCCGCTTTCTTCTTCGTTATTGTATTGTTGGAAGCCTTCGTTAGATCTAGAAAAGCACAAAAGAACCCTTGGGGTAAAGGCGCAACAACATTTGAATGGCAATTGAGTTCTCCTCCACCTTTTCATTCGTTTGACGATTTACCAAAAGTAAAATAGTATATCACCACTTGGTACAGGGGAAGATATGCAGGTCAAGAGCATTAAACATAATTCAAATGAGATGTTAACTAGTGTTAGCTCAATAGAGGATTTCATAACGTTACTAAAGCCAAGAGTTATGTCTTTAGCAGTATTTACCTCGATTTGTGGTGTAATCTTGGCACCTATTGCTTTACATCCCTTCTTTTTCTTTCTCTCGGTGCTTTGTATATCCATAGGAGCGGGAGCTTCAGGCGCCATCAATATGTGGTATGACAGAGACATTGATTCCTTGATGGACAGAACAAAATGGCGACCCATACCGAGAGGAAAAGTTCAACCACTAGATGCTTTGGGGTTTGGAGTAATTTTATCAATAATTTCAATAATTCTTCTGGGTTTGGCAGTTAATTATCAGGCTGCTATGCTTTTAGCATTCTCAATTTTCTTTTATATTTTTATTTATACAGTCTGGCTTAAAAGACGAACTTCTCAAAACATTGTAATTGGAGGAGCTGCTGGTGCTTTTCCCCCCGTTATAGGATGGGTTTGTTCCACTGCAGATATAAGTTTGTTTCCAGTTTTACTGTTTTGTATTATATTTTTCTGGACTCCTCCGCATTTTTGGGCATTGGCATTATATAAAGATGTTGAATATTCGAAGGCAAATGTTCCTATGTTACCAGTTGTGAAAGGAAAGAAGGCAACTAAAGCACAAATTTTTATTTACTCTGTTTTATTATCAATAATTGCAATTTTCCCCTACACATTTAATTTTTCTGGTCTCTTTTATTTAATAACATCGTTAATTCTCAATGCGTATTTTTGTTATCTATCATTCAAGCTTTTTAAAAGTCCAGATGATCAGGCAACTGCTCATGCACCAAGGTTGTTTAAATATTCAATATTGTACCTTTACCTAATCTTTACATTTCTGGTAATCGATTCTTTTTTAATTTAGAATGAAAAAAAAAAAAAAAAATATAGCACTAGGACTAGCTTTGTTTTTTTTAGCAACCATATTTTATGTTGTTACAGTTTTAAAATTTTAAGATGATAATAAACTTTAGAAATAAAAAACATAATCACGCCTTTACCCTTTTTGTATTTGCATTAGGGATGTTAGTCATGAGCTATGCGGCAGTACCTCTTTATAAATTATTTTGCCAAGTAACTGGTTATGGCGGAACTCCCAAAATAGTTGAAATGAATTCTTCAAATACTTTGTCACAGGAGATAAAAGTTAGATTTGACTCTACAATCGAAAAAAATTCAATAGTTACTTTTGAACCAGAAATAAAAACAATGAAGATAAAAATTGGAGAAAATAGCTTGGCTTTTTTTAGAGCACATAATAGTTCAAATAAGGATGTGACTACAATGTCGGTTTTTAATGTCACCCCACTGCAAGCAGGCCAATACTTTAATAAAATTGAATGTTTTTGTTTTGATGAACAAACTCTCTCAGCCAAAGAAAAAGTAAGCATGCCAGTCTCTTTTTTTATTGACCCTTCAATTAAAGATGATAAATTTATTAATGATTTAAGCGAGATTACAATCTCGTATACCATGTATGTAAGATAATTTATGAGCGAAGACCAAAAGCATCCTTACCATTTAGTTGATCCAAGTCCTTGGCCTTTGGTTACAGGATTTTCAGCTTTGATTATGGCTGTAGGTTTTGTAATTTTTATGCACGAGGAGAAATCTTTAGTCTTTGGCATTGGAACATTAGCTGTTGTTTTATCCAGTATTTTGTGGTGGAGAGACGTTGTTTCAGAATCAGAAGGTGGATCATATCATAACAAAGTTGTACAGATTGGACTCAGATATGGCATGATTCTTTTTATTATGTCTGAAGTCATGTTTTTTGCAGCATGGTTCTGGGCATTCTTTGACGTTGCCTTTTATCCAGGAGCTGATAGCCCAGAGTTGATTGGAAGGCAAGAATCAATGGCAGGAGTTTTTCCTCCAGAAGAGATTGAACTAATACCACCATTTGGTGTTCCACTTCTGAATACTTTTATCTTGTTAGCTTCTGGTGGAACGGTAACATGGGCACATCACGCATTAAGATCCAATGACCGTAAAAATTTTAACTTATTTCTTCTCTTAACCATTATTCTTGGAGTAATTTTTACAGGCCTTCAGGGTTATGAGTACAAGGTTGCCAATTTTACCATTGAGGATGGAATTTATCCATCCACATTTTATATGGCAACTGGATTTCATGGTTTTCATGTCATTGTGGGAACAATCTTCTTAATAGTTTGTTATTTCAGATCAATTAAGGGCCATTTTAAACCTAACAAACATCTTGGATTTGAGTTCGCAGCTTGGTATTGGCACTTTGTGGATGTTGTTTGGTTGTTTTTATTTACCTTTATTTATTGGTGGGCTTCGTCTTAACCAATAATGATTTTTAAATTTAACTCAAATAAATATTCATTCAAACCTAATCTGATTCCATTTATAGCTTTTCTTTGCGCTTTTGCCATTCTGACTTCACTCTCGACTTGGCAATTTAAACGTCTTAATTGGAAGACTAAGTTAATATCTGAAAGAATTGAAAGTTTTGAAAAGGATCCAGTTCCTTTTAAAAAAATAGATTCACCTGAGAAAAATGAGTTTAGAAAAATCCTTATAGAAGGTGAGTTGCTTAATCAGCACGAAATGTATATGCCTGCACTGAGTAAAAGAGGAAATAATGGTTTTCATATACTAGTTCCCTTAAAAACTATAGATGGAAAAAGAATAATTTATGATACTGGTTGGATACCTTTAAAAATGAAAGAACCTAAACAAAGAGTTGAAAATATTGTCTCGGGTACAAAGCTATTTCAAGCCGTTATTAGAACGTCAGGTAGAAAAGGATACTTTCAACCAGACAATGATTTAGCATCAAACACTTGGTTTTTCGTAGAACCAGAATCAATGAGTAATTTTACTAATATAGAACTTGAAGACTTTTATTATCTAGAAGCCTATGAGAATGGTCCGAATGGTTTTCCGTTAGGAAACCAAACAAGGATATATCTAAGAAACAACCATCTGCAATATGCATTAACATGGATGATGATTGCTATGGGATTAATAGGTGTATTCCTTTTTGCAAATATTAAAAAAATAAAATAAATGCTATATTCGTCAACAAGGGGAATTGATAAAAATAGGTGTTTTAAAGAGGTATTGCTTAAAGGTTTAGCTGAAGACGGTGGATTATACGTTCCAAAAAAATTAAAAGTTTATAATAATGACGAATTAAGATATTTGAAAAGTTTAGACTACGCTAATTTAGCTTATGAAGTTACAAAATATTTCATATCCGGTGATATACCTGCTGATAAATATAAGAAAATTTGCAAGAAAACTTATGAAAAGGCATTTGGAAGTAAAATTATATCAATTGATAAATTAAACGAAAAAGAATTTATTTCAAATTTACATCACGGTCCCACGTTTGCTTTTAAAGATTTCGCATTACAATTACTTGGAAATATATATGACTATATATTAAAAAAAGAAAAAAAAAAACTTACAATTATTGGAGCAACATCAGGTGATACAGGCTCTGCAGCAATATATGGATGCTCACAATCAAAGCATATAAAAATGTTTATTCTTTTTCCTAAAGGTAAAGTAAGTGAAATACAAAGAAAACAAATGACAACTTTTGATAATCCTAATGTCTTTAACATTGCAGTTAATGGTAATTTCGATGATTGTCAAAAATTGGTAAAAGATTTGTTCAATATAAATAATAAACAAAAGAAAATTAATTTAGCAGCAGTCAATTCTATCAACTGGGTTAGGATTATGGGACAAATTGTTTATTATTTTTGGAGTTTCTTAAGAGTGGGAAATAGTTTAGATCCAATTAATTTTGTTGTTCCCACGGGAAACTTTGGGAATGCTTATGCGGGATTCATAAGTAAAAAGATGGGACTCCCTATAGGTAAAATTGTAATTAGCTCAAATAAAAATGACATCCTAACGCGTTTTTTTCTTTCGGGTAAGATGATAGTAAAAAAGACAAAGAGATCACTAAGTCCAAGTATGGATATCCAAGTTTCAAGTAATTTTGAAAGATTATTGTTTGATTGTTTTCAAAAGGGAAAAATTGTCTCAGATTTATACAAAAAACTTGAGATTAGTGGAGAATTTGACATTGGAGAGGATAATCTCGAAAAAATAAAATGTTTTTTTAAAGCTGGAAAATTAAGTGATAAAAAAACTAAGGAAACTATTAAATATATTAAAGATAAATATAATATTATTTTAGACCCACATACAGCTGTTGGTGTGGCAGTCGGTAAAAATCAATTACCAAAAGATGAAAAGAGAATTTATCTAGCAACTGCTCACCATGGTAAGTTTCTTGACACAATAAATTCATCTCTTAACGAAAGAGTAAAATATCCAAAAAGATTACTTGAGTTAAAAAAAAAGAAAGAAAAATTTTACGAAATTAATAACAAAATTGAAGATTTCGAAAGTTTTGTAATGAAAAATAATTAATAATCTTTAGGCTCTTCCATAAGATGAAGAGAATTTTGTTAAATCAATGCCAGTCATCTTAAGTGCTTTTTTCCATTTTGTCTCTGACTCAGTATCAAAAAGTAAATCCAAGTGTTCGCATAGATTAATCCAACTATTCTGCTTGATTTCTTCTTCAAGTTGTCCTGGCCCCCAACCAGAATAACCCAGTGATATAAAAAATTTTTCAGGACCTTGGTTCTTAGCAATATCTCTTATTATATTAGTTGAACAAGTGAGTTTTACATTTTTTGAAACCTTTTGAGTATCTTTACTTTTATAATCCTGTGAATGCAGAATAAAGCCATTATTCTGGTTTAAGGGGCCGCCTATGTGAAAAGAAAAGTCCATATTTAAATTTTCTTTTGCATTATTCAACTTTAGTTTTTGGAATAGATCTGCTCCTTTGATATTCATTATTTTATTGTTAAGTACGATCCCAACAGCTCCGTCTTTATTATGATGGGTTATGTAAATAAGAGACTTTGAGAAGAAAATATCATTCAATTGCGGTAAAGCACAAATTAAATTTCCCTTTAAATACGTTCGTTTCATATATAAATTATTACAGATAATTAAGTATAATTCAATTTTACAATGATGTTTTTTAAAATAATTTTTTTAGCCATTTTATTTTTTAACGATTTAGCCATTGCTTTGGACTTCAAATCGGAGAAAAAACCAATTGAAGTTGAAATAGTACCAAAAAATGGAATTTTTAAAAGTGGTGACAAACTTTTCTTTGGTGTAAGGTTCGAACTGAAAAATGGATGGAAAACCTACTGGAAAAATCCTGGGGACGCTGGAGATTCATTAAGAATTAAATGGGAAGATGAATCAAATAAAACTCAAGTGAAGACACTCTTTCCTTTTCCAGAAAGGTTTGTAGATAACAATTTGACAACTATTGGATATGATAAAACAGTGATTTTTCCAGTGCAGATAATTCCAGAAAATTTAGAAAAATTTAATGAAACATTGGTTTTGGACTATTTGATTTGCAGAGAAGTGTGTATTCCTTATAAAGAAAAATTAAAAACGAACTTTAATTTTAAAAATATTTTACATTCAAAGGAATTCTTAAAATTTTTAAAATCTGTTCCTAAAGAGTCAAATAATCATTTTAAACTAAAAATTAAAAATTCTACAAAGGATTATGTTTTTATAGAGTTTGAAGAAAAGCAAGGAAGGCAATATGACTTCTTTGTATTTTCAGAGCAAGTAAATACAAAAATCATAAGTGAAGAAGGTAAATCTGGTTTTAAAATACAGATTGATGAAGAAGTTTCAAAAATTATTTCTCCGCTCTTAATTTCTATTACTGATGGAGAAAAATATGAAGAGGTGTCTCTTTTTTTAAACAATAATAAAGAAAGAAATAGTATCCTATTTTATTTATTTTTGGCCTTTATTGGTGGTTTTATTTTGAATTTTATGCCATGTGTTTTGCCAGTTCTTTCTCTGAAACTTTACTATTTTTCATCAGCTTCAAATAAAAGCTCAACACAAATTAGAAATGACTGTATATCGATCATTTTTGGAATTATGACCTCTTTCTTTATTCTGGCAGCTTCAATACTTATTCTTAAGTCATTTGGTCAAACCGTGGGTTGGGGATTTCAGTTTCAAAATAAATATTTTTTATTTTTTATCACAACTTTGATATTTGTTTTTAGTCTAAACCTTTTGGGGTTTTTTGAAATTGTTTTACCCCATTCATTTCAAAACAAGGTTGCAGTTTATTCAACTAAAAACAATCGATTTAGTCATTTCTTATCAGGAGTTTTTGCAACACTTCTAGCAACACCCTGTAGTGCTCCGTTCTTGGGAACCGCTGTTGGGTTTTCGATGTTGGCATCTAATAGTCTTATCTTTGTAATTTTTTTTAGTGTTTCAGTTGGTTTTGCACTTCCATATTTAACTTTTATAATATTTCCACGAATAATTTCATTTTTACCTAAGCCTGGGAAATGGATGCTAACTTTCAAATATTTTTTAGGTATTCTTTTATTTATCTCATCAATCTGGTTAATGTCTTTAGCCGGTATTAATAATTTAATTATTTTGTTTATAGGTTTACTTATAGGATTGATTTCATTTTTTAAATCAAAAAACTTTGTAAATAGAATTTTTCTAATATTCTTTCTCTTTTTCATGTTCTTTTTTTATATAAAGGACAATAAAAAATTTAATGATCAACTAGTTTGGTCTGATTTTGATAATCAATTTTTATTGGAATCGGTTAATAGCGGCAAGGTTGTATTAGTAGATATTACTGCTGATTGGTGTGTCACATGCAAATTAAATAAGTTTACCACGTTAGATACAAAGAGGTTAAGAAATTTTATTAAAAAAAATAATATTGTTACAATAAGAGGAGATTGGACAAAGAAAGATAATAAAATTTTAGAATATATAAAGGAGTTTGGAAGATATGGAATTCCTGTAAATACTATATATGGACCAAATAATAAAAATGGAATCTTATTGCCAGAGATATTAACTAACGATATTGTAATAAGAGAATTAAATAGAGTGGTAATAAATGAAGATAAATCAGAATGAAGTGTTTCCAGATACAGAGTTTTTTAAAATGTCAGATTCTGGACCTAAGTCTATAAAATCCTCTGACCTTTTTAATAAATTAAAGGTTATTTTAATTGGAGTTCCAGGAGCTTTCACACCCACATGTAATGATGAACATATTCCTGGTTACGTGAGTTTGTTGGATCAATTTTTAGCTGCAGGAATTGAAAAAATTTATATTGTAGCGAATAATGATCCATTTGTTATGAAAAGATGGGAAAAATCTTTTGACAATGAAAAGATTGAATTTTTATCTGATGGGAATGGAGTTTTCAGAGATATAAGTGGACTCGAAACAGATTTATCGGTTGTTGGTCTTGGTAAAAGACTGTCGAGATTTGCTATTTACATAGATAACGGAGTCATAAAGAAAATATTTAACGAAAATGGTCCTGGATTAGATAGTAGTAAGGCTGAGAATGTTTTAAAATTTTTGTAATTTTATCGCTTCTGTTCTAGCTAATTGATCAACCTCATCGTTATATTTATTACCGCTGTGACCCTTAACCCAATTCCATTTAATTTGAAAATTTTCGGTAGCTTGATCTAATAATATCCAAAGTTCCTTGTTTTTTACTTCTTTTTTATTTGAACCTCTCCAATTATTTTTTTTCCAATTAATAATCCAAGACTCAATTCCATTGATTACATATTTACTATCAGTAAAAATATTTACTTTACTACCATTTGGTATAGAACTTAAACTCTTAATAACAGCTGTCAACTCCATTCTATTGTTTGTTGTCGATAATTCAGATCCAAAAATTTTTTTTTTTGTTTTGAGTTTATTATTAATTATTATAGTTGCCCATCCACCCTCACCAGGATTTCCCAAACAAGCGCCATCAGTGTAAATAATATAATCAGGATTAATCAAAGTAAAATTCGTTTGAGTTTATAGAAATATGAAAGTTTAGGATATCAAAAAACTCCTTAGGATCTTTTTTTTGTAAATATTTTCCCTCCTTGCCAAAAATGGAGTCGTGAGCCCTGGTAAAAAAAAATCTCAAAGATGCTCCCCTCAATAGAATATTCATACTTTTTTTTTCTTCTTTGTTTAATTTTCTAATTGATTCGTAACCGGATAATAAACTTAAAAAAAAATCTTTATTAAATTTAATATCATTAAAACACCAAGCATTAATACAAATAGCTAAATCATATGATAAAAAATCATTGCAAGAAAAATAGAAATCCAGAAATCCAGAAATTGAATTATTTTCAAAGAATACGTTATCTGGGAATAGATCTGCATGAATAACTCCTACGGGAAGATTTTTTGGCCAGTTTTTAGATACTAAAAAAAATTCTTTCTCAATAATTTCAACGCAGTTAGGAATCAATTCATTTAATCTTTTTCTACAATTTATGAAAGTCTTATTCCAAAAGTTTATTCCAAATTGATTTTTAAGGCATAATTTATTATTGGAGTTAGCAAGATGAAATATTGCTAATTTTTCTCCAACTTTAAAGCAATCAATTTTAGTCCATTTTCTTTTTGAACTCCCTGATAGAAAGTTAAAAACTGCCATTTTTTTTTCTTTTATTACGTCGGTATATTCTCCTTTACTATTCATAATTGGGGTTGGGCATTCAATTCCTGTGGATTTAGAATTCACCATCACCTCAAAATAAAATGGTAAGTTGGATGTATCGACTCTTTGCTCGAAAATTGTAATTATAAATTTTTTATCTTCAGTTTTTATAAGATAATTTGTATTTTCGATTCCTTCTTTGATTCCACTAAAATTTACAAGATTTCCTAATTTGTAGTCTTCAACTACTTTTCTTATATTGGCCTCAGAAAGTTTTGTATGAACAGCCATATTAATTTAAAAAAGTTGTTTGGGTATATTCTTTAATGAATTCTCTATTAACTTTTTATTATATTTGTTAGATAGATTTTTTTTTATTCTAACTTCAGTATATTTTATGACTTTTTCCATTATTTCATTTTTAAGTTCATCTTTGATTTTATTTTCTAAATGTAATGAAATTTGGTCATAATTATTAATTCTTCTTAACATGTTCATTTCAATTTCTTTATCAATTTGTAATTTTAATTTTTTTACTTCGTTATTGGTTTCTTGTTGAATCCTTTTGATCAAATTTGAATTTTCTTTTTGTTTTGTTAATTGTTCTTTAAAAAGTTTCTCTGCTTCATTCTTTAACTTTTTTGAATCATCCAGACTCTTTTGTAAATCTGAGATTTTCTTATTCAAGCTATTGGACAATTGAGTTGACAAAGGTTTAAATACTAGAATAACAAATAAAATAAATGATATTGCAACCCAGATTGTTGAATCGTTTAAAATTTCAAGATTCATTTGAATTTTCACCAACAATTTTGTTAAATTCCGTAATATCTCCTTTTATTTTTTCTTCCATAATTTTTTCATATAGATTATCAGAGAGTTTTACACATATAGAAGGTAAGTCTTGAAGAATTTTTAGTTTATTTGATTCAACGGATTTTGTTAGATTAATTTTTTTATTTTCAAATTCTTCATTTAAAATATGAATTTTTTTATCTAAAAGAACTTTATTTTTTTCATAAGAGTCTTTAATTGCTAGATTTTGTTGATTTTTTGCTTCATCAAAGTCCTTTTTCATCTTTTCTATAAGAGAATTGATTGACTCATTTATTTTCTTGGCCTCATTCAAATTTTCATCTATTATTTCATCCCTTTTTTTTCTAACTTTTTCGAGTCTTGGTAAAAATATATAATGATTTACTAAAAACAATAAAGAAAAGAGAACAATTAACCAAAAAATTTGGGATGAAAATGATTCTGGATTTAATTGAGGCATCCCTCCATTTTCACTCGCAGCTTGAACGAGTTCTGCAAAGAAAAAGGAGGAAAAAAATACTTTCTTGAACATATTTTAGAATACAAAGAGTAACAGCAATGCAATAATCAATGCAAATAAAGCTAAGGCTTCAACTAATGCAAACCCAAGCATAGTCATAGTGAACACATGTTCGCGTGCTTCAGGGTTTCTTCCGACTGCTGTTATAAAAGCAGCGAAAATTGATCCAATTCCTATCCCAGAACCAATTACACCTAAAACTGCTATCCCAGCTCCTAATAATTTTGCAGATTCCATATCCATGATTAAGTACTCCTTGTATGTTTAAAGTTAATGTAAATGTATTGCATCATTAATATATAAACAAGTTAATATTGCAAATACATAGGCTTGCAAAAAAGCAATGACTATTTCTAAACCAGTTAATGCGATTAGAAAAGCTAGAGGTAATATTCCTCCTACAATAAAACTGTTTGCACCAAGAACAAAAACAAAACCACCTATGACCTTTAATAGAGTATGTCCAGCCATCATGTTTGCAAAAAGTCTCACTGATAGGCTTATTGGTCTAGATAAGTAAGAAATTATCTCAATCGGAACAAGTAATAATAACATTGGTTTTGGCACACCTGATGGAGAGAAAAACTTTAAAAATTCTATTAAGCCATGTTTATAAATTGCTATTAAAGTTACTCCTATAAAAATGAAAAAGGAAATTGCAAAAGTTACGATAATGTGACTTGTCCATGTGAAACTATATGGAAACATTCCAAGAAGGTTGCCAATTAGGATAAATAGAAAAAGAGTAAAGACAAATGAAAAGTATTTCATTCCATCTTTACCAATATTATCACCAATCATGTCTGCAATGAATTCATAACTACTTTCAATGATAGTCTGCGTTTTGGTTGGCACAATTCTCAAATCCTTAAGTCCAATGAGCATAAAAATAAGAATTGTTAGAACTGTAACAGACATCGCTAAAGATGAGTTGGTAAATGATATGTCATAACCAAACATTTCCATCGGAATTATTTTCTTTATTTCAAATTGAGCTAAAGGACTTGCCAAAATATTCTCCTTATTTTTCGTTTAGTTTTTGCATTGATTTAAAAATATTATAAAATCCAGCAATGATTCCTAATAGCAAAAAAATGATAAAAAATATAGGCTTAGATGAAAATATTTTGTCTAAACCAAGCCCTATCAAAACTCCAGCGATAATACTAGAGACTAAATCCATTGAAATTTTTAATCCTAATGAATGATTCGCTTTATGTGATTTTTGTTGATTTTCAGTTTTTATTTTTTTCTTCATTTCTTAAAGTAAACTAATCAGTTTAAACTGCTTCTTGAAGGTCAATTTTTTCAAAATCCACAGATACTATGTCGGAAATCCCTTTTTGAGCCATCGTGACACCATACACTCGATCAATTGATGTCATTGTTGTTTTATGATGAGTTATAATAAGAAACTTTGTTTTGGTTTCTTTTTTTAACTCTAATAGAATATTACAAAATTTTTCAACATTCGGATCATCAAGTGCGGCATCTACTTCATCAAGTATACATATTGGTGAAGGATTGATAAGAAAAATGGAAAAGATAAGTGAAATTGCTGTAAGAGCTTTTTCTCCTCCCGATAGAAGACTGATTGATGAAAGTTTTTTTCCAGGCGGTCTCGCATAAATTTCAATTCCTGTTTGAAGTGGGTCGTCACTTTTAATGAGTTCTAGTTTAGCTTCTCCTCCATTAAATAATTTTTTAAAGAGATCAGAAAAATTATTGTTAACTTTTTCATAGGCTTTAAACAGTCTATTTCTACCTTCATTATTAATTTTATTTATTGCGATTCTTAGTTTATCAATAGCTTGTGAAAGATCTAACTTTTCAAGTTCTAATTCGTCAATTGATTTGTTTACTAGATCTTCTTCAACTTTTGCTCTTAGGTTAACAGGTCCCATCTGCTCTCTTTGATTTATAAGCCGTTCAAGTTTAATTTTAATATCATCATAATCTTGAATTTGTATTTTTCTTGATTCAAGGTTATCTTCAAACTTTTCTGGTTGAACTCTAGATTGTTGAAATATTAAATTTCTAAATTCTTTGTCTTTCAACTTGTGATTTTCGAGACTACTTTCTATTTTAGTTTTTTCATTTACCTTAAGTTCTCTTTCTCTATTGAGGTCCACGATTTTTTTCTCTTCGTTATTTAACAGTTGCTTAATTTCATTATTTTTTTGATTATTCAAAGAAATTTTTTCTTGGACTTCGTTATTTAAACCTTTCACATTATCAAGAGATTCCTTTAGTGACTTAGGAAGTTGTTCCAACTTTTTGCTTTCACTCAGATAGCTTACCTCTCTTTTCTTAAGAGTTAAAATTTGTTTTTCACACTCTTGAATTCTTGCTTTTGATTTCTGAAGATCATTTTTGTAATATGTTTCATTTAGTTCTTCTTTCATTATGGATTCTTTGATTAAATTAATTTCTTCTCTTTTTTTTTCAATCTGTATATCCAATTCTTGTATTTCCTTTTGAATATTATTTTTACCACTATCATTTTTATTATAAGATTCTTCTTTTTTTTTTATATCCTCAAGATCTTTAATAATAAGATTATACTCATCACTAAGGGATTTCAGTTTTTTCTTTGAGTCTTCTATATTAAATTTTATTATAGATAATTTTTGTTTACTATTAGTTAATTGATTATAATTAGAATCGGAATTTTTATATAACTTTTCTAAATCATAATTACCCTCGCTTAAAATCTTACTATATTTAGATTGCTTTGTTAAAAGGTCAGTCTTCTTAATTTTCAGTTCTTTTAATTTTGATTCAAAATTAACTTGCTCATCAACTAATTTTTTTATTTTTAATTGAGCATCAATTAATTTTTTCCTTTGAAGATTGTCTTCTGAAATAAAACCATCCCATCTCCAAATTGATCCATTAATATCAACTAGACATTGTCCTGTTTTAAGTTTTTTTTGTTTTTCCTTCGCAAATTTGGCATTATCAATAAAACCAATTTGAGATAAAATCAAATTCAACTCATCAGGTCCTTCTACATATTTAGCTATTGAATTTTCGATAGGTATTGTTTCACGATTTATTTTGACCCACCTTTTTGGAGATTCATTGAGAGTGGCATCTAATTCCATAGTTAAAGCTGCATAAATAGAATTTTCATACCCTTTTTTGATTTTGAGAACATTTACAATTGAATTTTTTTTGAGATTATTGTTAGCAATTAAATTAAGTGTTTTTAATTCAGTTTCTATTTGAGTCAGTTTTTTTGAAGAAATGTCTATTTGATTGTCAAGTCCATTTATATTATGACTTAATTCTTGATTTTGGTCTCTAGCGTTTTTAATTGCTGACTTTTTTTTAATAATTAAATTTTGTAGATGTTTAATATCTAATTCAATTTTTTCATTAATTTTCTTTTGGTTTGAATATTCCTTTTCCTCAGCTATTTGTTTCTTCATTGCAACATTTATAATTTCTTTCAAATCATCTTTTTTTTTATTTTTTATTTCTTTGTTTTCTTTTAAATTTCCTGATTTAAATTCTTCTCCTAAGCTAAGTTGAATTTCATTCACATAAATTGTTTCAAGTTGTTTTAAACTATCTTTTAATTGGGTTTCTTGAGATGTTAATTCTAATAATTTTTTTTTTTGATGATTCAAATTTACAGGTTCTGATATTTTCTTTTCTAAATTATCAATATATGCTTTAAGCTCATGATGTCTTTCGTTCTCAGCTTCAAAATCGTTCTGAATGGTTCTTAGAAATTTGGATACTTCATTTTTTTTATTAGTAATGCCCTCTAATTGGCTTTCGTATTTATTTATTTCGTTATTTAGTTTAATAAATTCACCATTTAGATTGTTCTTTTCTTCATCTAGATCAGACAATTTTTGCTTTTCTTTGTTAATATTGTTTTGAACACTTGAAATCTCATTTACAAAGTCTCTTGTCTCATTGAGAATTTTTGCTACGTTGTTTTGTAAAATACATATTTCTGCTGAATTTTTCTTCCATTGCGTGAAAACTAAAATTGATTGATAAAACTTTATATTTTTTGAAATTTGTTCATATTTTTCTGCTTGCCTAGCTTGTCTTGAGAGATTTTTTTTTTGATCCATTAAATTATTGAGATTAATATCTATTTTTTCTAGATTATCTTCTGTAGCTTGAAGTTTTAGCTCTGATTCATGCCTTCTTGCCTGAAGACCAGACGTACCTGCTGCGTCTTCCAATATTATTTTTCTGTCAATTGGCTTGCTATTTATTATTTGATCAATATTCCCCTGACTTATAATAGAGCTTGACCTAGGACCGCTTCCTGAGTCATAAAATAAAATACTGATATCTTTGGCTCTTACATCTTTATTATTTATTTTATAAAAAGATCCCACTCCTCTCTCAATTGTTCTGCTTATTGTAAGATTGTTTTCATGATTTAAGTTTCCAGGAAGTTGTCCTGTAAAATTGTTTAACTCGATACTTACTTCAGCAAAATTTTTCGCAGGAATATTTTGGGTTCCATTAAATATTACTTCATCCATTGAACCCGACCTGAGACTTTTGGATGATGATTCACCCATAACCCAGCGAATAGCTTCAAAAACATTTGATTTCCCACAACCATTTGGTCCAATGATTCCTGTCACACCTTCTTCTATTAGTAGTTCAGTTGGATGTGCAAAAGATTTAAATCCAGAAATTTTTAATTTATTTACTGTAAACAATTTTTTTTAGTTTATTAATGAATCAAGTTTTAATTTTAGTGCTTCATATGTCAAATCACCATCGTATTTTTTTCCGTTAAGATAAATTGTAGGCGTTGCTTCAATTTTGAATTCTTTTGTTGAACTTAACCTTTTTTTTAAAATACCATCCTCAATTGACTTGTTCCCAACACATACTTTAATTTCGTCATTTTTTAATCCCCCTAATTTTGCAATTTTAAGTAGAGACTTAAAAGGGTCCTGAGAACTTGTCCAATCTTTTTGTTTTTTGTATAAAACTTTAAGAAAGCTGAAGTATTTTTTATTTCCAGAACATCTCGCTATAACTGAGGCTTTTAACGCAAATTTATCTAATGGAAAGTCATGATAAGTAAAAAAAATTTTTCCATTATCAATATAATTCTTTTTAATTTTTGGAAACACTTCGTTATGAAATCTTGCGCAATGTCCACAGGTGAGTGAAGCAAATTCAATCATTTGAATTGGCGCCTCTTTTTTGCCAATCGATTTATTTTCCAGAGCTTCTATGGTATCTACAATTCTGCCATGACCATGATTAGAAAAAACAAGCAGAAATATAAATAAAACTTTAATAAAATTCTTTTTGTTCATTTTTTAATTTATTATCATACTAAGTTAATTTTGTAAAAATTTTTTAAACTTAATTTGGTCAATTATCGGACTATTAAAAAAATTATTAATTTTTTCTTTAATTTTATCAGATGAATAAGATAATTCTAGAATATTGTTTTTATCTGATGTTACTATTAAAACATTTTTATCGTTAATTTTTTTTAATGAATTTGCAAAACAAATTGAACTTAACTCTGAATCAAGTATCTTTTCCCAATTAAACTTGATTTCTAAAAGAACTCCTCCATGCTTTTTCCTTAGAGGTTTAAAAACTTTCGGAAGTAGGGTTGAAATTCTCACTGGATGTTTATTATATTTCATAATGAAAGAATATCATATTGATAATAAATTTAAGAGTTCTTGGAAAAAAAAAATTCTTAGCTGGTATTTTGTTAATAAAAGAGATTTGCCGTGGAGAAACAAAGAAAACCAAAATTTTTATAGAATTTGGATTTCAGAAGTTATGCTGCAACAAACAAAAGTAACTACAGTAATCCCATTTTTCAAAAAATTTATAAAAAAATGGCCTACTTTAGATGATTTTTTCAATGCAAAATTAGAGGAAATTTTGAAACTGTGGGAGGGATTGGGTTATTACAAAAGAGCTCAAAATTTGTTTAGAGCCAAAGAGTTACTGAGAAAGAAAAAGATTAATATTTCCTCTCATTCTCTTAAAAAATTACCAGGAATTGGAGAATATATAAGCTGTTCAATTTCAGCCATCCTAAAAGATGAAGCGTGCGCTGTTATTGATGGAAATATAAGAAGGATTTTATCAAGAGTATTTGATTTAAATATGAATAATAAAAAATTTAATTCTCAAATAAAAGAAATAGCTACCCAATTAACACCTAAAAATAATAATGGAACTTATTGTCAGTCTTTAATGGATCTTGCTAATTTGATATGTCGACCCAAAAATCCAAAATGTATTATTTGTCCCATTTCATTTCTATGCAAATCAAACGGTAAAGAAATAAAAAAAAAAAAAAAACAACAAATTCCAATTAAGCTAACAGTAGCTTTTGTTGTCAGGTTCGAAAATTATTTTTTAATTGAGAAAACAAAAGAAAATCTTCTACAAAATTTATTTACCTTTCCCTTATCAGAATTCAGAAAAGTTGAGGAAAAAGATTCAAAAGATTTTTTGATTAAATCAGTCTCTTCTTGGATGAATAAATATGATATAAAAACAACTTATGCTTATGTTGGAGAGGTAACTCATAAATTTAGTCATTTTCATTTGAAAGTATTAATAGTTAAGATAATATTACCCTGTAAACTATATTTTAATAATTTTGAATGGCTAACTCTGAAAAAGTTGAATCAAAAACCTGTTTCATCAATGATGATGAAAATAAAAAATAAAGTGAAATGAAATATTTACATTCCCTTTATGCTTTGTTTATTATTTTATCTGTTTCTAGTACATCATCTCAGGATATTATTATAGATTCCAAAAATGATCACGAAAAAGCAATTAAAGCAGTAAATGATGGAGAAATTTTAACTTTAGACAAAATACTTCAAAAAATTAATAGCAATTTTGAAGGAAGAGTTTTATCTATCAACTTAAAAGATAATGAAAAAGGTTTGTTTGGATGGGTTTATGATATTATGATTATTGACATTAATAATAAAATTAAACAGGTTAGAGTTGACGCCGGAACTTCAACAGTTCTTTCAGTAGTTTCAGGAGAATGATTTGAGAATATTATTAATAGAGGATGATCCAGACTTAAATAACCAGATTAAAACTTCGTTAGAAGATGCTGGTTACTCTGTTGATACGGCAGTTGATGGAGAGGAGGGACATTTTCTTGGTGATACAGAGCCATATGACGCTGTAATTTTAGATCTAGGTCTTCCTAAAATCGATGGTATTACGGTATTAGAGAAATGGAGAAAAGATAAGAAAAATTTTCCTGTACTTATTCTTACTGCAAGAGATCAGTGGAGTGATAAGGTATCAGGTTTTGATGCTGGAGCAGATGATTATGTTGCAAAACCATTTCAAATGGAAGAATTACTTGCCAGGTTAAGAGCTTTAATTAGAAGATCTGCGGGCCACGCTTCGTCAGATATTGAATGTGGTCCTCTTAAAATTGATACAAAATCCAATAAAGTTTTTGTTAACGGAACAAAACTTAAATTAACATCACACGAATATAAAATAATTGAATATTTTCTTCATCATCAAGACAAGGTAATTACAAGAACGGAGTTAGTTGAACATATTTATGACCAAGATTTTGATAGAGACTCTAATACTATTGAGGTCTTTATAGGAAGATTAAGGAAGAAAATGGGTATGAATCTGATTAAAACTGAAAGAGGTTATGGTTATAGATTGTCTATAGATAGAGATTAACAATGAATTCTCTTGCGGTAAGGCTTTTTTTAAGTGCAACAATTTGGATAATCTTCACGCTTGTCTCTGCAGGGCTTCTTTTATCGGATTTAAATGAAAAATCAAATTTTAATGCTTTTGAAGATAGGCTAAACCTTTTGTTAGAAACTTTAATTGGAGCAAGTAGAGTTGATTCTTCAGACGGCATTACAGTTGTAAGTACAATTGGTGATCCAAGATTTTTTCAACCATATTCAGGCTGGTATTGGCAAGTTAACCATGAATCTAAGACACTTGTAAGATCGAGATCAATGTGGGATCAAGTTTTTACCTCTGATAAAAGAATTATTGGTGGAAGATCTCAATTTATCAACAGTGTTAATGATAACAATGAAAGAAAAAACTTTATTGAAACAAAAAAACTACACATTATTGAGAGAAATATATCTTTTCCAGGTATTGAAGGCCCCTTAACTTTTATTGTTTCAGGAGATACCGAGGAATATCAATTAAATATCAAAAAATTTGATAATACTCTTTCAGTGATTTTGTTTATTTTAGGTTCAGGTTTAATGATAGCAGTTTTTCTTCAAGTAAAATTTGGTTTGCTTCCACTGAATAAGATAAAAGCGTCTTTATTTAAAGTCAGAAATGGTGATGAAGAAAAGCTTAAAGAATCATATCCATTGGAGGTCCAACCATTAGCAACTGAAATTAATGAATTACTCGACCACAATACCAAAATCATTGATCGTGCAAAAACCCATGTAGGTAATTTAGCTCATGTTCTTAAAACACCGTTAGCGGTGATTTCTAACGAAATTAAAACAGATGATAACATTATGAATAATCAAGTTTTGCTTATGAAAAGACATATTGATAGATATTTAAAGAAAGCCCATTTAGAATCGGTTGGTGCGTCTTCAAAGGAAAAGATAAACATTATTGAATTGACAAAAAAAATGATCTCAATTTTTAATAAACTTTATCCAGAAGTCAAAATCAAGCTTAATAAAAAGATTGAAGAAGCATTTGTATTTGGAAGTATGGATGATCTTGAGGAAGTGATTGGTAATATAATTGAAAATGCATGTAAATATGGAAGAAATCAAATAGAAGTCGAAGTGAAAATAATAGAGGAAAACAGCTTACAACTTATTATTTCAGATGATGGCAGTGGTCTTTCTCAAGAACAAATGAATAAAGTATTTGCTAGAGGTTTTCGAATAGATGAGCAGAAGCCTGGTACCGGTCTGGGTTTGAATATTGTTAAGGATATAGTTGAAACATATATGAAAGGACAGGTTGATTTACAAAAATCTAAAAGGTTAGGTGGTTTGGAAGTTACGATTTTTTTACCATTATCAATGTCACAAAAAGTTTTTTAGAAAACTTTTTCTGTGAATTTTTGTTTTTCCGTAATTAATTATAGCCTCTCTATGTTCAGCAGTTCCATAACCTTTATTCCTTTGCCAACCATACATTGGGTAAACTTTTGAATACTTAATCATCAATTTGTCTCTCCAGGTTTTTGCCAATATTGAAGCTGCCGCAATAGAAACAAATCTTTTATCACCAGATTTCTCAAAAGAAGTTTTATTGTTTAAGAAAAACGTTTTTTTCCCATCAATTTTAACAAGATATTTGCTCCCTTTAAATTTTTCATAAGATCTGATCATTGATAGATTTGTTGCATTTAGAATATTAATTTCGTCTATTTCCTTATTTGTAGAAATTCCAATACCATAAATTGAATTTTTTTTGATAAACTCAGCAATCGTAATTCTTTTTTTTTCACTAAGCGTCTTTGAATCATTTATTTGGTATACAAGATTATTTTCTAGGATTCTTTCGGACAAAAGAACTGAGCATGATACAACTGGCCCAGAAATGGCACCTCTACCAACTTCATCTATACCTATAACCTGATTTTTAATATCATCTAAAAACAATTTAATTTATTATAAACAAAACTTTGACTTATTTTATAATTGTATTTAAATTAATCTAGTATTGAGAATTTTTAGTTTAATTATTCTTTGCTTTTTATATTTAAAATTAACTTTTTTAATCATTTTTTTATGTATAAAGTCTATCCTTTTTTATTTTTGTTACTTTTTTTTTCTAATTCGTATTCCAAATCGGTTTTAGATGTAATTTCGGAGAATAAAGACCTTTCGATCTTTCATTCTTATCTTCAAAAAACTGGTTTAGATAGAGTATTAGCAAAAAAACTTCCCTGGAATTGGACTATTTTTGCACCAAGTAATAAAGCTTTTAATGACGCTCCAGACTTTTTGGAAGATGAAATATTAGAGGACGATTTTCTTAGTAAAAATATTATGATGGATCATATCATGACTGGTCACAAAACAAGTCTTGATATTACTGAAAAGGTTACAACTCAAATAACCGTTAGCAATAAACCCTTGCAAATTTATAAAAGCAGTAAATTACATGTTAAAGATATGGTTGTTGTTAAGGAAAATTTGATTGGTAATAATGGTGTGGTTCACATGATTGATTGCATTATGTTCGTACAACCAAGTGATGATGATGATAGAGTTTCCAAGGAAATTGGAGATAGTTTTCCAATTACTTCATGTTGTATGAGAAGCAAGGAAGAAATCGATTCTTTCAAAAAAGCTGCAAAATCAAAGCTGTGAGCTTATCCAATTTAAGTTATTTATTCTTTAAGTCGTGGAATAAGTTCCACTAAATTGCAAGGTTTTGTTCTAGAATCTAGTTGAAATTTTAAGATTTGGTCCCACGCATCTTTACAAGCATTGGGAGATCCAGGTAATGCAAAAATGAAGGTTTGGTCCGCTAAACCGCCAACCGCTCTTGATTGAAGTGAAGATGTTCCAATTTTCTTAAAACTTATATATCTGAAAATTTCACCAAATCCTGGTATTTCTTTTGTTAAATTTTTTTTTACTACTTCTGGTGTTGAATCCCTTCCTGTTATTCCAGTGCCACCTGATAATATAATAACATTACATTTTGAATCTTTAATTGAATCAAGTAAGCTACTTTCAATATCTTTGGGTTCATCTTTAATAATTTTTTTTTCAATCATTTTGTGACCTGCAGTTTTTATACGATCCTCAAGAATTTTTCCTGATTTATCAGATTTTTCATTTCGTGTATCAGAAATGATGAAAACACTAATATTTAAACTTATAAAAGAATCATTTTTATTTTTCATATTAGTATCTTTTTCTTTCTTATAAATTGATCAATTTCTAATAAATCATTCCATGTTCTTTTTTTCTCAATAGGATTTCTAAGAAGATAGGCAGGATGGAAGATAGCTCTTGCTGGAATTCTAAGACTGTTCTTTTCATCAATATAAAAATGCTCTTTACCTCTGAGTTTTGTAATTCCATCCTTAGACTTCAACAAGGTTTTAGCAGCTATACTGCCTACAAATATCAATAATTTTGGTTTAATAATTTTTATATGCTTTATTGTTAAAGGTAGACAAAGCGATATTTCACTGTCGTTTGGCGTTCTGTTCCCTGGTGGTCTCCAAAAAACCATATTGGTAATGTAAAAATTATCTCTTGTAAGGTCTATGAATTTAAGCATTTTATCTAAAAGTTGTCCCGCTTCACCCACAAATGGCTTGCCTTCAATATCTTCCCTTGCACCTGGAGCTTCGCCTAAAAGCATTATCTTTGAGTTACAATTTCCGTCCGAAAACACCAAATTTGTAGCAATGTCTTTCAGATCGCAGTCTAAATTAAGAGCTTTGCTTCGTAACCTCTCGAGAAAATCTAATTTTTCCATTTTACTTGTATTTGTTTTTATTCCGGTTTGATTTAACTCATTCTTGGGATTATTGTCATTTATGGAATTTTTTGAATTTCTGGGTTTTATTGATATACAGTTTGTAATATCTAAAAATCTATAAAACTCAATAAAAGACTTTATGTTTTTAACATTCATTAATATATATTTATTAAAGTATTTTAATTATAATAAATTATATTGAGAGAAAATAAATGACTATTACAAGAGAAAAAATGAATTATGATCTTGTAATTGTAGGAGCCGGACCATCTGGTCTATCTGCCGCAATTAATTTTAAGAAACTTTGTAAAAAAAACAACACAGATTATTCTGTTTGTGTTGTTGAGAAAGGTTCAGAAGTCGGTGCCCACATTTTATCTGGAGCAATTCTTGAACCAAAAGCCTTAGATGAATTGATAGAAGACTGGAGAGATATAAACGATTGTCCGGTCAAAGTGGAGGTAACTAAAGAATCTTTGATGTTTATGACTGAAAAAAGTTCATATAATATTCCTAGTTTATTCACACCTCCAGTAATGCATAATAAAGGAAACTTTGTTATCTCATTAGGTTCATTTTGCAAATGGTTATCAAAACAAGCTGAGAATCTAGGTGTTGAAATCTACCCAGGTTTTGCAGCCTCTGAATTAATAATAGAGGATGATAAACTGAATGGAATAGTAACAGGAGATTTAGGAATAGATAAGAACGGTGAACAAAGTTCTAACTTTCAACCAGGGATTGAAATTCATGCTAAATACACACTCTTTGCAGAGGGATGTCGAGGACATCTTGGAAAAAAATTAATGACTAAATTCGATCTAAGAAAAAGTTCACAACATCAAACCTATGGAATAGGACTCAAAGAACTTTGGGAGATTAAAGAGGAAAAGTCAAATCCTGGTGAGGTTTTTCATTCGATTGGATGGCCACTCGATACCGAAACTTATGGAGGTTCATTTCTTTATCATTTAGATAAAAATCTTGTATCTTTTGGATTTGTTATAGGTCTAGACTATAAAAATCCATATTTGTCTCCGTATGAAGAATTCCAGAGGTTCAAATTACATCCTAAAATAAAGCATATTTTCGAGGGTGGTAGAAGAATTTCATATGGAGCAAGAGCATTAAATGAAGGTGGATTTCAATCATTGCCGAAATTATCTTTTCCAGGAGGGGCATTAATTGGGTGCGATGCTGGAACTTTAAACACACCAAAAATAAAAGGAACTCATACAGCAATGAAATCAGGAATGATAGCTTCAGATCTTGTTTTCAAAGAATTAACATCAGGACAACCTAACCCAGAAATTTCTGATCTCTCTAAATCATTTCAAAACTCATGGGCTGGAAAAGAACTTAAAAAAGCCAGGAATGTAAGACCATCTTTTAAATTCGGGTTAAAGATTGGTATGATTTTGTCAGGTATTGATCAAATTTTACTTAGAGGAAATGCTCCTTGGACTCTTAAACATGCTGAAGAAGATCATCTTTCTCTAAGGACTAAATCAGAATCACAAGAAATTAAATATCCCAAACCTGATGGTGTTATTACATTTGATAGGTTAACAAATGTATCTTATTCATCTACTTATCATGAAGAAAACCAGCCGTGTCATTTAACATTAAATGATCAAAAGATACCAATTTCAAATAATTATGAACTCTTTGATTCTCCAGAACAAAGATATTGCCCTGCAGGTGTTTATGAGATTCTTCATTCTAATGGAGCCCCTGTTTTAAATATTAACTCTCAAAACTGTATTCATTGTAAAACTTGTGATATTAAAGATCCCAAACAAAATATCAATTGGATAACCCCTGAAGGAGGAGGTGGACCAAATTATACAAATATGTAAACTTTTTTCATTGTTGTTAGTCTTTTTACTGAGCTCTTCAGATTGTAATAGTTCAGATAAAAGTTTTAGTGAATACGGAAATTATCTTTCTTGGGATTTTGCAAAAAATACAAACGACCTTAATAACCTTAAAAAATTTTTCAAAAATATAAATTTAGATAAAATTGAGGATCTTATTTTAGAGGAGATTTTTTTCGAATCTGTAATACTAGACGAATGGGAAAAAGCAGACAAAATAAGTGACCTTTTACTTAAGCGTGACAATGATAATTTTTCTGCAAATCTTTATAAGTTTTTCGAAGGCTATGTCAAAAATAAAAGTCTTAGTAATTATTTAGAAAATATTGATACAAAATATTTAGATTCTAATTTTATCAAAGCAATATACATATGGAAAAACTTTAATAATAACAAAAAAGTTGAATATAGACCCAATGACTGTTTGCCAATTATATGTCTGCATTATGCAATTACAAAAGCTTTAGAAGGCGAGAAGGAAATTGCACAAAACTACTTTGAAAGTATTGAAAGAGGAAGTTTTTCTTCATATAGAATTAAAGAATTACTTTTAAGTAATGCATTGTCTTTTAACAAACCTAATGCACAAAAACTTCTTGATGAGCTCGAGAAAAATGATTTAAATATAAAAAAATATGATTTAAATTTTTTAAATCAAAACAACTACCTTCTTAATCCTATTTTGAACCAACAACATGGTATGGCTGAGGTATTGTATAACATATCGAGTTGGTTTTTTTCAAAGGATCTTTACAAATATTCTGCATTTTTTGGAAAATTATCACTCAAGCTTAGACCAGAATTTAATGCAATGAAGTTACTATTTTTTGGTGCTCTAGAAAAGCTTGATTATCAATATTTAGGTATAAAATTAGTAGAGGAAATAGATCCCAAAAATTTTTATTACTATAAATTTTTAAAAATAAAACTTTCTTTGTTTGAAGACCAAAATAAAGACGATGAATTCCTTACAAATCTTCAAAAATTCATCAAAGAGCATCCTGAACGAATAGAAATGAAAGTTTTATTTGCTGATAAATATAGAAGACTAGAGAAATATAAAAAGGCCATTAAATTATACTCTGACATAATTGAAAATGATTCTCCCCCATCCAAGTGGAATATTTTGTATTCACGAGGAATATCTTATGAAAGATTGGACGATTGGTCTAAGGCAGAAAAGGATTTAGAAGAAGCAATGAGTCTTCAACCACAAGATGCTTATATAATTAATTATCTTGCGTACAGTTGGCTTGATAGAAAAAAAAATATAAATAAAGCATTAGAATTACTAGAAAAGGCTGTTCAAATTGAACCGACAGATGCTTACATTATAGATTCTTTAGGGTGGGCTTATTTTCTTGCTAATCAGATAGAAAAGTCTGTTTACTTTTTGGAGAAAGCTGTGTCTATACTTCCAGACGATGCAACGCTAAATGATCACTTAGGTGACGCATATTGGAAATCAAATAGAAGAGACGAAGCTGTCTCTCAATGGAAAAGAGTTCTTATTCTAGATCCAAATTTTGGTGAAAAAAGATTGATTCAAAGAAAAATCAAAAAAGGTCTTTAATCTTTATGAGCTCCATATTGAAAAAATTATCTCCCGCAAAAATAAATTTATTTCTTGAGGTCAAAAACAAGAGGGAAGATGGTTATCATAATATAGAGAGTTTGATGACATTCTGTAATTATGGAGATTTTTTGAAAATTAAGAAGTCAGATAAATTTTGTCTAAAGCTAAATGGTCCATTTGGAGTAGATTTGGAAAAAAAAAATAATTTAATAGAAAAAGCAAAATATAAACTTGAACATTTATATAAAAGAAAATTTGATGTAGAAGTTATTCTAACAAAAAATTTACCCATAGCATCTGGAATGGCGGGAGGATCTTCAAATGCGGCCACTTTTATAAAGTGTATCAAGGAAATGTTTGATTTAAAGGATGTTCTTGCGTTTGATGACCTTCTCTTGTCATTAGGGGCCGACGTGCCTTTTTGCTATCATGGAAGAACAGCTCTGGTGAGGGGCATTGGAGAAAAATTAAATTTTATTGATATTAAAGAGAACTATTATCTGTTGTTAATTAATCCAAAAATTGAAATTTCAACTCAAAAAATTTTTAATGAACTTAAAGAATCAAAAAAAAACTATCTGGATAATTTATTAATAAATTTAAAAGAAACAGTAAAGTTTGATTTTTTTTCAGAAAGAGAAAATCATTTACAAGACTATGCAATAAGTCAAAGTGAAGAAATTAAGGAAATTCTTACATTAATGGATACATTTAAAGGATCGCTTTTATCTAGGATGACAGGTTCTGGAGCAACATGTTTTGCATTGTTTGATAACATTAATGATTTGAAACATGCAGAAATATCTGCAAAAAAAAAATTCAAAAATTATTGGATTAAAAGCTCTAAACTCGTCAATTCTTTAAAGCATATATAACTTGTATAAAACACTAAAAATGATTATCTTAACAAAAATTGGGGTGTAGCCAAGCGGTAAGGCACCTGTTTTTGGTACAGGCATGCGTAGGTTCGAATCCTACCACCCCAGCCATAATTTCGTATGAATAAGGAAGTATTCTTATCGCTAAATGATGCCAACTATTTATTTGGCAAGAAAAAGCTTATTAGTAAAATCTCAATTTCTATTCACCAAAAAGATAAGATTGCACTAGTTGGTAAAAATGGGGTTGGTAAAACGACTTTATTGGATATTTTAAGTAAAAAAAGAGAAATTGATAGCGGTGAACTATGGTTTAACCCCAAAATAAAAATAGGTTACCTGTCCCAAAGAATTGACGTTTTCAGTGATCTAAATTTAATAGATTATCTCTTATCAAAAAGTAATGAAAACGAATTATTCACAAAAAATAATATTTTAAGACTAATTAAAGAACTGAAACTTGAGGGAAATAAGAAAGTCAACCTACTCTCAGGTGGACAAAAACGGAAATTAGATCTAGCATATCTTCTTCTTAAAAAACCTGACTTACTTTTATTAGATGAACCAACAAACCATTTAGATATTGAATCAATTCTATGGTTAAGTGAATTTCTGAATGGTGAATTTAAAGGTTCTTTTATAGTTATAAGCCACGACAGAAATTTTTTAAAAAACGTAACCAACAAAGTTTTTTGGATGGATAGAGGTTCAATCAAAATTTCTTCGAAAGGTTTTTTAAATTTTGATACTTGGAAAAGTGATCTGATAGAACAAGAAAGAAGAGAATTAAAAAATAAAAAACAAATTTTAGAAGATGAAATGGCTTGGCTATCAAGGGGAATTAAAGCTAGAAGAAAAAGGAATATCAAACGTAAAGAAAATGTAAGTTTTTTGAAAACTTCTTACGAAAAGGAGAGTAAAGAATTTTTAAAATCAATATCAAAAATTAGAATTCCCTTTGAGTCTGCGAATATCGAAAATGGCCCAAACATTCTAATAAACTTTATTAATGCAAGCAAAGATTTCTTAAATGAGGGTAAAAAAATCAACATACTCAAAAATTTTAATTATAAATTAATGAGAGGCGAAAAAATAGGAGTAATGGGAAGAAATGGAAGTGGTAAATCTACATTTCTCAATCTTGCTTCAAATAAGATAGAGGTTGATAAAGGAAGTATAAAAATTAAAAAAAAAGTTGAATTTAGTTTTTTTGATCAATCAGGAGAACAATTTGATGATAAAAAAACGATCAAAAAGAATCTTATACCTGGTGGTGGTGACTACATCAGTATTGGTGAAAGAAAGATCCACATATGTGGATATATAAAAAACTTTCTTTTTGATCCTAAAGATGTTGAAAGAATAACCTCTAGCCTATCAGGTGGAGAGAGAAATCGAATGCTGTTAGCAAAAATATTAGCTTCACCTAAAGAGGTTTTGATTTTAGATGAACCGACGAATGACTTAGACGTTGAAACTATAGATTTATTAATTGAATTTATAAATTTACATGAAGGTTCTGCTCTAATAAGTTCTCATGATATTGATTTTCTTAAAAAAACCTGTGAAAAATTTTTTATTTTTGACGGTTTAGGCTCGATTCAAATTACTAAAAATCCAAATCTAAATTTATCAAAGGAGAAAATTGATCTGAAAGAAAACCTAATTATCAAGAAAGAAAAACCAATTAATACCCAAAAACTTATTTCAAGAATATTAAAAAAGATAGAAACAAAAGAAACCTATATTTATGATTTATCGAAAAAATTAGAAAAATTTGGAAATGTTGTTCATAATGATCCCATCTATACAGATTTGGTTAACAACCTAATAAAAGCTCAAAATGAATTGGAAATGTTAGAAAAAGAATGGATTGAAATTGAGGAGAATGCAATTAATGAGAGATAAAATTTTTAAAAATAAATTTTTTTTATTAACTTTTTTTCTATTAATTTTTTTCGCACCTGAATTTTTTATGTTTGAGAAATCTAATCCTGATGGTGTTTTAGCTCTTAAGATGGTTATTTTAATGATTTTCCTTTGGTTAACTGAATTAATTCCAATATCAATAACAGCGTTGATACCAATAATTTTCTCCCCATTTTTTTCTGATCAAAAGATTAATGATATTATTGGTAATTATGCAAGTCCTGTAGTTTTTTTGCTTTTAGGTGGTTTTATAATAGCTCAAGGCTTCGAAAGAAGTTGTTTACATAAGAGAATTGCATTGAAAGTATTAGTTCTTTTTGGTGATACGAGAGAACGAATCTTAATTTGTATTATTTTTTCAACTTCATTTTTTAGTATGTGGCTCTCAAATACCGCAACTTGTTTATTAATGCTTCCAATTATTAAAAACATAATTGAAAATAATTTTTCTGAAACAAAAGATAATGATTTTGCAAAAATTCTTTTTCTTTCAATTGCTTATTCTTCATCGATAGGAGGAATGGCCACACCAATTGGTACAATACCAAATGCTGTGATGATTGGATTTATGAGAGACAACTACAACATTGAAATTGATTTCGCACAATGGTTTTTTTTTACATCCCCTTTAGTCTTATGTCTCCTTTTGATTTTATTTTTATTCTTGAGACTAAAGATTAAATTAAAAAAAGAAAAAGTTGATAAAAAGTTAATAATTCAGAAGTACAAAAAATTAGGAAACTTATCTTTAGATGAAAAAATAACATCAATAATATTATTATTAACAGCAAGTTTGTGGATTTTTAAAAAGTCTATTAATGAACTTTACCAAATAAATCTAACTGATCCTGTAATAGCTATTTTTGGTTCTTTATTATTTTTTATAATTCCATGTAAAAATGGTAATTTTATCTTAAAAAGCGATTGGTATAAAAAAGTACCTTGGAATGTTTTGTTGTTATTTGGGGGAGGCTTAGCAATGGCTTCACTAATAATGTCAACAGGATTAGCATATGAAGCATCCAAAATTATAAATATAATTGGTAAATTTGATTTAATAATTGTTATAATATTAATTGCTTTGGTAACGTCTTTGCTAACTGAGTTTACAAGTAATACTGCAACAACTTTTCTTTTGTTGCCACTTTTAAGTTTATTTGCAATTAATAATGATGTGAATATTTTACAAATAACAATACCCTTTGTTTTAGCTGCAAGTTGTGCATTCATGATGCCAATTGCTACCCCTCCGAATGCGATAGTTTACTCCAGTAATAAATTTAATATTGCTTTTATGTTAAGAAATGGAATTTTGATAAATATAATTTCAGTATTTTCAATATCATTTTATGTTTATTTTTTTAGAATCTTGTAATTCGTCGTAATGAAAAAAATTGCAATTTTAGTAGATCTGGAATTAAAGGGTACTGCAGGCGGTCATGTAAAGTTTTGGGAAAGAATAAGCTATTCTATAAGAAATTTAAATCTCGGAGTCAGTATCACAATTTTTTTTCTTGGCAAAAAAGTTCAAAAAAAAAAAATTGGCAAACACATTACTTTTTGTATCATAAAACCCACTTTATCTTCTGAAATTTTAATTCCATTTGGTGTGGACGCAGACTCCACTGATTTATTCCCTATAAATCTAAAGCTTTTATTTATTCTGAAAGACTTTGACCTTATTCATTCAACTGATCAATTGTTTTCAATGGCAACTACGGCTACCATTGCTTCCAGAGTTTGGAAAATTCCATTAACTACCTCTTTGCATACAGATACACCCTCATATACTGAATATTATGTAAAAAAAATCTTCAAAAAGTTTCCAAATTTTTTTTTCTACTTTTTTATTGAAAAACTAAAGCTACACAAAAAGATTCAAAATAATCAAAAAAAAAAATTAAGGAATTATCTTAAATATTGTGAAGAAGCAATGATTAATGATCATATTTCTATTAAAAGTTTGGAATTTCCTGAATCTTTAAAAAAAAAAATATCTAAATTATCTAGAGGAGTAAATAAAGCGATTTTTTACAAAAAAAAAGTTAGCAAAGAAAAAGTTTTACGAAAATATAATATCCAGAAAAATGAAAAAATACTATTTTTCTGCGGAAGAATTCACGAATTGAAAGGTGCTGTCTTTCTTTCAGAAGTACATAATATTTTAAAAAAAAATAATGTAAAAGTTGTTTCTATTTTAGCAGGTCAGGATATTCATGGAGAAAAATGCTTGGAAAAAGGCGGTGATAAAATAAGGCTTATTGGTCACGTAGAAGAAAGTCAAGTCGCAGACCTTTATAATATTTGTGACCTTTTTGTTTTTCCCTCAAAGTATGAAATTGGGCCTCAAGTCGTTTTAGAGGCAAAAGCTTGTGGAGCAATTTGTCTGGTATCACCAAGTGGAGGTGGTAAAAGAATAAAAAAAAATGGTGTAGATGGAATAATCATTGATGACTACGCACCTAATGTATGGGCAAAAAATATTATCAAAATATTAGGTGATAGAAAGAAAACTGTTTTTATGAAAAGGAAAATTCTCAAAGAATTTAAACCTCTTTCATGGGAAGATGTTTTTAATAAATATTTTTTGTGCAAGTGGAATAAAATTATAAAATGAAAAAATACTTATTTGTTGTTCCTCATCCAGATGATGAAATAGTCGGTAGTTGTATAATACTTCGAAGAATATTGAATCAGGGTAACGAGGTACATGTTTTCTTTTTAACTAATGGAATAATATCACAGGACTCCATGTGGTTTTGGGAAAAAAAAAACTACAAAAAAAAAATACTTTTAAGAAAACAAGAAGCACATAAAAGTATGAGAACACTTGGAATAAAAAACTATTATTTTCAAAATATTCCTACTCGTACACTGAAAACTAAGATAGAGAAAACTTATAAAAGATTAGAAAATATAATAAAGGTAAAAAAAATTGATATTTTATTTTGTCCAGCTTATGAAGGTGGTCATCAAGATCATGACATTTCAAATTTTATATGTTCTAAATTTATTAAAACCTGTCATGTGTTTGAGTTTCCAGAGTATAATTTTTATAAAAACTCAATCAATTGTAATTCTTTTCCAGAGATTAAAGGAAAACATCATTATATTGAACTATCAAGAGAAGAAATGATGTTTAAACAAAAATGTTTGCAGATTTATAAATCTGAAAAACAAAACCTTAATTATGTTAAAATTTTAAAAGAATCTTATAGGCCTATATTTAATTATGATTATACTACACCACCACATAGTGGAGTCTTATTTTACAACCGGTATAGATTTTTTTCTTGGCATCCAAGAGTTGATAGTGACAAACCAACTGATATTTGCAGTAGTATTTTGAAATCAAAGTTATTCTATCTAAAATGAAAAAAAATATTTTATATATTATTTATCTTCTAATTGGCATTTTTATATTTCAATGGGTATACAGTTTTTTTGCTGGACCTGAGTCAATTAACCTTATAATTGAAAATAAATTTAAACTTATTTTCATTGTAGTTGCTCATATTCCAACTCTTTTTTTTGATTCTTTAGCTTGGGTCTGTTTGATGTCAAAAAATAGATTGACAATTTTACAAGCCCTGAAAATAACTTGGGTTGCTCAAACCTCAGGAAAATTTATCCCAACAGGAAACATCACAGGTGAATTTGTTAGATTTTATCTCGCAAAGAAATGCGGCCAACGTTTCGTTGATTCATCCTCAACAGTTGTTGCTGATTTAGTAGTTGCAACTTTTGCTTTATTTGTAGTTGGATTGTTTAGTTTGATCTGTATCTTGGAAATAGATAGTAATGTAGTAGGAAACTACAATTTTTTTTACTTACTTTCTTCACTGTTAGTAATTATGATATCATGTTTAATTTTTTTTTTAATTATAAGGAAGAGATTAGTAAAAAGCTTTTTAAAGAAATCGTCTAAATTATTTAAATTTTCTTTAAAAAGATCAAAATTAGTTAATCTTTTACGATTAGATTACTCACTTTATAAACTTAGTTACAAGAAAAAAAAACTTTTTAAATCACTCATTTTAAGAATATTAGGGTGGGTATCCGGGGCATTTGAAATATATATTTTCTTAATAATTATTGGTGTTGATGCAAAATTAATTGATGTTATTTTAATTGAATCTGTAACGGCTATGGTTAGATCCGTTGCTTTTTTTATTCCTGCCGGTTTAGGTATTCAAGAACTAACTTTTATTATAATTGGGGAGTATGTTGGTTATTCTGGTATTGTTTCTTTTTCTATGGCTATTGGTAGAAGACTTCGAGAAATTCTTGTAGGTTTACCTGCTATTATCATTTGGTATGTTTCATACAAACCAAAAATCAACTAACTATTTCTGTTCGAGAAAATTTTTTTGAATATTCTTCATATGTTTTATGAAGATTTAATGAATTCTCATTAGGTAAAATTGTAATATAGAAAGTATTTGGTGCAGTTCTATTCCTAATAACTTTACTAAAAACAGTAAATTTAGAATCCCTAAGTTTTTTTTTTAATACCTTTATGTATTCTTTATGTTTAATTGTAAAAGATTGAAATTGTGTAAATATAATTATTTTATTTTGCCTTAGAATCTCACTACAATCTTCTGGAAATAAGTATTTTATTGATTTTCGTCCTTTTTGATTGTTAGAAAAACCATTATCTGGGTCTAAAAAAATTATTTTTTCATTTTTAAGTTTTATTAACGATTCCTTAAGCCATTCGGCCTTATTAGAATGGGTAAGTACTTTATTAAAAAAGTTGATATGCTTACGTAGATGAGTGTTTTTAGAAAAATTAACAACATCTCTTTTCTTATTGTCCTGATATAACTTTAGTTCTGAAATTAAAGTTTCGTCATAATTTTGTAGTTCAGTGTGATGTAAATATTTTCTTTTTTCACCATCATTTTTTTCTACTTCTTTTTGCCCAATATCTTCAGGTTTGATTAAAAACCAGTTAAGACCAATTTTGGTTTTTAGTGAATTACTTAGAAACTTAAGAAAAAGGAATTTAAAATAATCATGAATATCTCCAAGATATCTTTCTTGCATAACAGCCTAAAAATTAATCAATTTATAATAATAGCACAAAATATAAGCAAAAACTTCATACGTTTGAAAAAGTATAATTAAAGTTATCAATAAAAACAATGACATAAAAGATAAAAATATAAATTGGCATGGTTTGTGCATAACACACTGCAATAGTAATTTAATTTATAATTTATATTATAAGGGAGAAAATATGATAGCTAATATTTTAAAAAAAAGCATCACATTAAATTATAAGAATATATTGAATCTGGCACTATTTGCATTTTTAATATCATTCTCATCAATTGCTGATGCTCAAGAAACAGCTCCAGCTGTTTCATCAGAGGTTGCGTATATTTTAAATACGTTTCTTTTCTTAGTCTGTGGTTTTTTGGTAATGTTTATGGCTGCTGGTTTTTGTATGTTAGAGGCCGGGCAAGTAAGAAGTAAAAATACTGCTGTAATTTGTCTTAAAAACATCGGACTATTTTCAATTGCAGGTCTTATGTACTACTTAGTAGGGTATAATTTAATGTACGACGGCGTAGATGGAGGTTACATAGGTTCTTTTTCAATGTTCGATAGAAGCTCAGATGTTGACTTAGAAACGGGTTATGCTGCAGCATCTGATTGGTATTTTCAGATGGTTTTTGTAGCTACAACTGCATCAATTGTTTCAGGGGCTTTAGCTGAAAGAATTTTAATTTGGCCTTTTTTCCTATTCACAGCTATTTTGACAGCATTTATTTATCCTATTGCTGGTTCATGGCAGTGGGGTGGTGGATGGCTAAGCGAAATGGGTTTTTCTGATTTTGCAGGCTCCACACTAGTTCACTCTGTTGGTGGATATGCAGCTTTAGCCGGAGCAATCTTACTAGGAGCAAGAGACGGCAAATATTCCGCTGATGGTAAAGTAAATGTAATAGGAGGATGCTCACTTCCAATGACTACACTTGGTGTTTTCATACTTTGGCTAGGCTGGTTTGGATTCAATGGTGGATCTCAATTAGCACTCGGTTCTGGTGCCGACGCTACAGCTGTAGCAGATATATTTGTTAATACAAACCTTGCTGCTGCTGGAGGTGTGTTGGCTTGTATGATTGTTAGCAAAGCTACGAATAGCCATACTAACATTGCTGCTACACTAAATGGAGCGATTGCTGGTCTAGTTGCTATTACTGCAGAACCATTGACTCCATCAATGGGTCAAGCTGTTATAATTGGTGCTATTGGCGGAATCATCTGTATGTATGGTATGAAACTCCTAGACATGTTAAAAATAGATGATGTCGTTGGTGCAATTCCAGCTCACCTTTTTGCAGGTATCTGGGGAACCCTTGTTGTTGCTTGGACTAATCCAGACGCTAAACTTGGAGTTCAATTTATTGGAGTTGTTTCATACGGCCTTTTTGCATTAGTTGCAAGCTTCATTGTTTGGTTCATTATTAAAGCCGTTATTGGTATAAGAGCTTCAAAAGATGATGAAGAATATGGTCTAGATATGAGTGAGTTAGGTACTGTATCATTTCCTGACTTTACTAAAAAATAATTTGTCTCCCCAACAATAAGCGGACTTAATTTTTTTAAGTCCGCTTATTATCTTTTACAATCTAAAGGAGTTAAATTCAGCTTCTTTAAATTCAACTCAAGTGAATAATCTGGATAATCGTATTTAAAAAAGCTTGCAATACCTTGATTATTCAAATGAACTGTTTGTTCAAAAACAGGGGTTTGTTGCTTATCTTGATAATAAGCCATTCTTATTTTACGAAATTTATTTTCAACTCCTTTTGGAAGAATCGTTTTGTCTACTGAAACAATTTCTTCAGTAAGAAAAACCGAAATATTAAAAACTTTGTCTGGGATGGTGCCTTCGTAAACATTTCGAACAATCATCTTTTTTTCAGAATCAAAATTTTTTATGATTTCTTCCAAAAATCTATGAGGAAATATTACATCTTTTGAAAATTCTAATATTTTATCTTTTTGAAGGAATTTGACTATAACCTTTTCATTTTTTTCAGCTGTTCCATAGTGTCTATCAACAATTTCGGCATCTTCTTTTATTTCCAAAACAAATTCCATTTTATCTTCATTTGTTAATTCATTTAGAGAATAATTGATTTCACTTACAGTCCCAACCCCATGAGAGTTGATAAATCTAGTCATCATTCTTTGAGTTGTAATCCACGATTTCTCACAGTTATTTATCCAATCTATTAGAAGATAGCCTGATGCTTTATCAACATAAGTTTTGTTAGGTAGTCTTGGTGCGTCGGACTTTCCGAGGGAGATGTCATATTCGCTTTGAAATGATAGTAATTTAGCTTGAGGTATTTTTACAAAGAAAATTTGGATAAGTAATGTAAAAATAATGGTTTTTTTTAAAAGTTTCATATTTATTAAGTAAATTTTATTGATATTGATGTTGGGAATAAGATAATATTTTTCTTTAAATGATTAAAGCTTTAATTTTTCTATTAATTATAGTCGCTCTTTTTGTTTCGTATGTTTTTATAAAAAAAATAAAGACAAAGAACTCCTTCATATTAGTTTTTGTTATTTCAATAATAATATTAATTTTTTTATGTATAATGGTCCTTCGGGATAATAAAGATATAAATTTGATTTATTCACCACCAAAGTATGATGGAGAAAAAATAATACCAGGACATTTCTATGAGAAAAATTAACAATTTTATTCTGGAATGTGAAAGAATAAAACTGCCGATCAAAATCATAAAAAAAATTGAAAAAAAATTAAAAGAGTATAAAGGTAAAATTTATCTGGTTGGAGGAAATGTTAGAGATTTAATTTTGGGTAATGAAATTGCATCACATCCTGATCTTGTTGTAAACGTTGAATATGAGATTTTAGTTAAATGTCTAAAAAAAGCAAAAATAAATTTTTTGGAGATTGGTTCAAAATTTGATTCGCTTGTCGTGTTAGATAGTGGTTTTAAAATTGATATTACCTGTATGAGAACAGATGTAGAAACTGATGGTAGATGGGCAAAAACACAGTTCACTGAGGATTTAGTTAAAGATTCGAACAGAAGAGATTTCACCTTTAACTCCATTTATTGTGACACAAACGGAGTTGTTTATGATCCAAATAATGGTGTTAATGATTTAAAAAAAAAGAACGTAAAATTTATTGGTGACATTCATTCTAGAATAAATGAAGATCATTTAAGAATTTTAAGATTTTTAAGATTTTCTTTACTTGTTTCAGGTAATATCGAAAAAAGAAAATTACAAATTTGCAATCAAAACTTTAAAAAACTCAAAAAACTTTCATTTCAAAGAAGAATAGGGGAGTTGAAATTAATTTTACTAAATACTAATCTACAAAAAAGTTCAATAGTAGACAAATTAAAGGTTTTAATTGAAGCTTCATTAGAATCTAAATTAAATTTTAAAAATTTTTCATTTCTTTGCAAATTAGAGTCTAATCATAAGAATGAAAGTTTCGAAAGAAGATTGAAATTTTTACTAAGGTCGAAAAAAAAACTTCCAAAATTAATCAACTTGAATGCAGAGAAAAAACTTAAAAGGAGATTATTAAAAGTAGTTTTTTTTAAAGATTACAGTGAAAGCGAAATAAACTATAATTTATATAAATCTGAAAAAAATGCATTAATTGATAAATTGATGATTGATCACTCAGATAATTTATTGAATAGTTTGAAATTCAATTTTCTACTAAAAAAAATCAATGGTTATAAGAAGAAAAAATTTCCACTCAGAGGAGATGACCTGATAAGTTTGGGATTCAGTCCTGGAAAGGAACTAGGAGATGTTTTTGAAAAGGTAGAGATTTGGTGGGTTAAAAATAACTTTGTAAAAAATAAGAGAGAATGTATTAATTTTTCAAAAAAATTCTTACCATGATGCTGAAGGTGGGAGAGACATAAATATTGCGTCTATATTACCATCTGTCTCTAGTCCAAATTTTGTACCTCTGTCGTGTAAAAGATTGAACTCAACATATCTTGACCTTCTGTGGCATTGGAGTTCTTTATCCTTGATATTCCAGGGTAAATTAACAGTATCAATAACAATTTTTTTATAAACATTTATAAATGTGTTTCCAACTGTTTCAATAAATTTCATGTCTTGATTCCAAGATCCCGAGTCAATGTAGTCAAAAAATATACCTCCAAGCCCTCTGGATTCGTTTCTGTGTGGTAGAAAAAAATAGTCATCGCACCATTTTTTGTATTTTTCGTAGGAGCCTTTTTTATATTCTTCACATATCTTTTTTAGTTCTTTATGAAAAAACTTGGCAATCTTTTTTGATTCTAGCGATTCTTTATCGCTAGGAGTTATATCAATTCCTCCGCCAAACCAAGACTTTTTTGTTGTTATAAATCTGGTGTTCATATGAATAGCTGGTATTTTTGGAGACTTAGGATGTATTACTAAAGAAATACCAGATGCCCAAAAACTTGCTCCTTTTTCTGAACCTGGAATTTTATTTACTAATTTATCAGATAATGCACCATAAACTGTTGAAACATTAACACCTGCTTTTTCGAATATCTTCCCTCTCATAACCCGCATTTCTCCACCACCAAGGTCGTCTAAACCATTCTTATCACGCTTCCATTGTTTTATTTTAAACTTACAATTTGAATCTGAATAATTACTCTCAAGGACTTCTAATTCACTACATATGTTATTTTGAAGAACCTTAAACCACTCCGAGGAAGTCTTTTTCTTTTCATCGATATTTTTCATTGTTTTGCACTTTAAATTTTTTATATTATAATTAAATATGTATGATTATTGAAACATTAAATTATGTCTGAAAAAGATTTAAAAAATAAAAAATCGGATGTTGCCGTTGATGAGGATAAAAGAGATTTCCTTTTTGTAACAACTGCTGGTCTAGCTGTTGCAGGCAGCGCTTTGACAGTTTTTTCCTTGATTGACACAATGAATCCTGCCAAAGACGTTTTAGCATTATCAACAACAGAAGTTGACTTATCACCTGTAGAAGAAGGTCAGAGTCTTACAGTGATGTGGAGAGGTAAACCTATATTTATAAGACATAGAACAGATAGTGAAATTAGCGATGCTAGTAACGTTTCTGTAGATGAATTGCCACACATGGCAAGTGACGAATCAAGGGTAAAAAACCCTAAATGGTTGGTCGTTGTTGGGGTTTGCACACATTTAGGTTGTGTTCCACTAGGTCAAAAAATCGGTGACAATAAAGGCGAATATGGGGGGTGGTTCTGTCCATGTCATGGTTCACACTACGATACTTCCGGAAGGGTTCGAAAAGGACCAGCTCCATTGAATTTAGAAATACCTCCTTATGAGTTTGTAACAGATGATATAATTAAAATAGGATGATAAAATGAAAGAAAATACCTCTGAGCAAAACAAAGGTCTAACTGGGTGGATTGACAAAAGACTACCAGTGTTTACCTTTATTAATCATAATCTACGTGATTATCCAACTCCCAAAAATCTTAATTATTTTTGGAACTTTGGATCATTGGCTGGCATAACTCTGGTAATCATGATAGTTACAGGAATTTTATTAGCAATGCAATACACTGCCGATACTGAACTAGCATTCGACAGTGTTGAAAGAATAATGAGAGATGTTAATAATGGATGGCTGTTGAGATACATTCATATGAATGGTGCTTCGATGTTCTTCATTATCGTATTCATTCATATTTTCCGTGGTCTGTACTATGGATCCTACAAATATCCTAGAGAAATTTTATGGATGCTGGGCGTGGTAATTCTTCTATTAATGATGGCTACCGCTTTCATGGGATATGTACTGCCTTGGGGGCAAATGAGCTTTTGGGGGGCAACTGTTATAACCAACCTTTTTTCGGCCTTTCCTGTGGTAGGAGATTATATTGTAACTTTCTTGTGGGGTGGATTCTCGGTCGACAACCCCACCCTTACAAGGTTTTTCGTTCTTCATTACCTACTTCCTTTTGGTATTGTAGGTGTAGTAGCTCTTCATTTAGTTGCACTTCATCAATTTGGTTCAAATAATCCTACGGGTTTAGATGTTAAATCGGAAGGTGACACTATTCCTTTTCATCCATATTATACAGTTAAAGATTACCTGGGTTTAGGAGTTTACTTAATAGTTTTTGCAGGTTTGGTTTTCTTTGCGCCGAATTTTCTTGGACATCCAGACAATTATATCCCTGCAAACCCGCTCCAAACACCAGCACATATTGTTCCTGAATGGTATTTTTTACCTTTTTACGCAATTTTGAGAGCTGTGCCAGACAAGCTTCTGGGAGTACTTTTAATGTTTGCAGCGGTCATGGTATTATTTTTTCTTCCATGGTTGGATAAACATAAAGTTAGAAGTGCTAATTTTAGACCTTATTACAGACAATTCTACTGGCTATTTATTTTAGATTGTCTTGTATTAGGTTGGGTCGGAGCTATGCCTGCTGAAGGTGTATATGTTCTTATCTCAAGAGTAGCTACAGCTTATTACTTTGGTTTCTTTTTGATAATTATGCCGTTTCTGTCTCGTTTTGAAAAAACTACTGATCTACCCTCCAGTATTTCAGCTGCAGTGATTTCCGAAAAATTCGATAATAAAGAACCATCTTCAGAGAGTTATGTTAAGTAGTTTAAGAAAAGTTGCTTTTCTTCTATTGTTTCTTATAACAATTGATTCAGGAGCCAACGCTGCATCTTCCAACGTAGAGTTGATAAAACAAAACTGGCCCTTTAATGGTATTTTTGGAAGGTTTGATAAAGCTTCATTGCAGAGAGGTTTTAAGGTTTATAGTGAAGTTTGTGCAGCGTGTCACGGCATTAGACATATTTCTTATAGAGATCTTGAGGGAATCGGATATTCCCCCGATGAAATAAAAGTCATAGCGGCTGAATATGAAATTACTGATGGTCCTAACGACGAAGGAGATATGTTTACCAGGGAAGCAAAAATGAGTGACAAGTTTGTTGAACCTTATGAAAATGAAACAATAGCAAGGCTTTCTAATAATGGCTCTTATCCTCCAGACCTTTCACTGATAGTAAAAGCAAGAGCTGGAGGTGCTGATTACATATATAGTCTCCTAAATGGTTATAAGGATTTTCCAGAAAATTTTGAGGCTAGCGAGGGAATGTATTACAATGAATTTTATCCAGGTTATCAAATAGCTATGCCATCACCTATTATGGATGAAATTGTTGAATTTGATGACGGTACTGAAGCCACTCATCTTCAGATTGCAAGAGATGTAACTTCATTTCTAGCTTGGACCGCTGAGCCTGAACTCGAAGTCAGAAAAAGTCTTGGCGTTAAGACTATTTTCTTTTTAGTTTTGTTAACAATAATGCTATTGGGAGTTAAGAGAAAAGTTTGGAAACATCTGGAATGATTTGAATGAACAATGTTGAAATAGCTTTTATCGGAGGAAGTGGTCTCTATAAAATTCCTGGTATAAAGAACGTTAATTGGAAAAAAATATCTTCAAGTTTTGGATTGCCCTCTTCAAGTGTTTGTCTTGGAGAAATAAACAATAAAACAGTTGCCTTCCTACCTAGGCACGGAAAAAATCATAATATTTCACCCACAAATATAAATTACAGGGCTAATATAGAGATATTAAAAAAAATTGGTATTGAAAAGATAATTTCACTGTCAGCTGTTGGAAGTCTAAGAAAAGATTATGCTCCAGGAGATTTTGTAGTAGTAGATCAATTTATAGATAAAACATATTTGCGGAAAAAAACATTTTTTGATGAAGATCTTGTCGTGCACATACCGCAAGCCAGTCCAATTTGTAATGAATTAAATAAAAAAATAGGAGAATCTTTAGAAAAACTTAATATTACCTATCATA
>CABYVV010000004.1 GCA_902522465.1 uncultured Alphaproteobacteria bacterium
GGAAAATAACAGGAAAAAAAGATGTAGATATTGTTTTTGAACATCCTGGTGAATCTACTTTCCCAGTCTCTTGTTACTTAGTTAAAACGGGTGGAATGGTTGTTATTTGCGCTGGAACATCTGGATATAATCTTTCAATGGATGCGAGATATGTTTGGATGAGACAAAAAAGAATTCAAGGAAGTCATTTTGCTAACTTGTATCAGGCTAATCAAGCCAATGAGATGATGATAAATAAGCTAATAGATCCGTTAATGTCCGAATGTTTTGAATGGTCGAAAATTCCTCAGGCACATACTAAAATGATGAATAACAAACATTTACCAGGTAATATGGCGGCATTAGTACAAGCAAAAAGAACTGGAATGAAATCACTTAATGATTTATAAATAAACTTGAATATTTTTTAAATTAGATTAAATATTTAACAATGGATAGTTCTGCAAATATAAATTCGGATGTAATTAATTTTAAACAGTTTCTTCTCGCTAATAAAAGCTTGTATGCAGATATTTTGCAAAAACTAGAAACTATTTCGAATAAAGCTAATAATCATCTAAAATCCTTGCTCACAAAAGACAATCGAATAGACAATAATTTACTTGAGGTTAATCAATTTCAAACTCATGGTTACGCCTGGTTCGAAACTTACAGAATTGGTCTTAGAGAAACACTGAACTGGTTTATCAACTTAAGCGAGTCAGGACAGGCCTCAGAAATTGATGCTTCAATAACCATTTTCGCGTTCTCCGAGTATTTACTTCAAATGAAAAATGGAATTATGATGAGTCAATCTGAAATCATCAGACCAAATGACCTTGGGATAAACGATGAGGATTTCAAATTTATTGAAGATCCATCGATTGCAGAGTTGTTAGAAACAGGTCTATCTGTGAAGATAAAAAATGTAATTGTAGACAGTTTGGACAAAGGTATCCACGCATCACTTGGTCTGAATGATGAAACCTTAGATATGATTCAAGACCAATTTAAAAAATTTACAGAGGAAGAAATATTGCCACACGCAAACGAGTGGCATCTTAAGGACGATCTTATACCAGACGAAACACTTCAAAAAATGGCAGAGTTAGGAGTATTTAGCATTGCAATTCCTGAAAATTACGGCGGCTTGGGTATGGGGAAGGTTGCCATGTGTGTTGTCACAGAAGAATTATCTAGAGGCTTTCTTGCAGCAGGTTCTCTCGGAACTAGAGCTGAAATTGCAGGGGAATTAATTAGATTGGGTGGAACCGAAGAACAAAAACAAAAATATCTTCCTGAAATTGCATCAGGAAACCTTTTGACAACCGCAGTTTTCACTGAACCAAATACAGGCTCTGACTTAGGTAGTCTTTCTACTAGAGCCGTTTTAAAAGATGAAGATTACATAATTACTGGAAATAAAACGTGGATTACACACGGCGCTAGGTCCGATTTAATGACCGTTCTTGCTCGAACAGATTCCGAACAAAAAGGTTACAAGGGTCTTAGCATGTTTTTAGTAGAAAAACCCAGAGGAACCGATGAAAACCCTTTTCCTATGGACGGTATGACTGGAAGCGAAATTGAGGTGCTAGGATATAGAGGTATGAAAGAGTACGAAATTGGTCTAGATGATATTAGAGTTAGTAAAAAACAACTACTAGGAGAAGAAGAAGGTAAAGGATTTAAGCAATTAATGGAAACTTTTGAATCAGCCAGAATCCAGACAGCTGCAAGAGCGGTAGGAGTAGCACAGAATGCAATCGAACTTGCACTACAATACGCTAAAGATAGAAGCCAATTTGGAAAACAGATAATAAAATTTCCAAGAATTTTTTCTAAGCTAGCCTGGATGGCAATGGAAACAACAGTAGCAAGACAACTAACTTTGTTTTCTGCCAGAGAGAAGGACAATGATATCAGATGTGACATTGAGGCTGGAATGGCTAAACTTCTTGCAGCAAGAGTAGCATGGAGTAATGCAGACAGTGCACTTCAAATACATGGAGGAAATGGATACGCATTAGAATACCCAATTAGTCGTGTGCTCTGTGATTCTAGGATTTTAAATATTTTCGAAGGTGCAGCTGAGATACAGGCCCAAATAGTTGTTAAAGGCCTCCTAACAAGATAAATGGATTTTATACTGAATTTTATAATCGTAGTTTGTTTAATAACCACATTCATAATCTTACTTATAGGATTGTTTCACACTGCAAAATCCGGTGAGGAAGAAAATAATAAAATAAATTTGTTTATGAGATATAGAGTTGCTATTCAGTTCGTAACTCTAATAATACTTACAGTAGCTCTATTTATTAAATCCTAGGTATTAGACTTGGTTAAACTTGATAAAATTTATACTCGAGGAGGGGATAAAGGAAAAACAAGTTTAGGAGACGGCTCTAGGGTAGATAAGACCAGCCCGAGAATCCAAGCATACGGAGATGTAGACGAAGCAAATTCTTGCATAGGGATAGCAATAACATTTTCATCAAGTAAAATTAAAAAAGTTCTTTTAGAGGTTCAAAATGACTTATTTGATGTTGGTGCGGATTTATGTTTTCCTGCTGATGCAAAAAAACACGTAACTATTTCGAGTAATAGAATTACTTATTTGGAAAATCAAATAGACGGTATTAATAAAAATCTTAGTAATTTAAAATCTTTTATTTTACCTGGAGGTACAAAATCCTCATCATTTCTCCACCTTGCCCGATCTTTAATAAGAAGGTCTGAAAGATCAATTGTTGAGTTAAATAAAAGTGAACCAGTTAATCCAAATATAATAATTTATATAAATAGACTATCAGATTTTCTTTTTGTTGCTGCAAGGTTTGAGAATAAAAAAGAAGGTGATATACTTTGGGTTCCAAATAAAAACTAACCTAGGAATTAAGAATGAAAGCATTAGTTTGTGTAAAAAGGGTTATTGACTACAACGTAAAAATAAGAGTCAAAACAGATAAATCAGGAGTTGAGACTGAAAATGTTAAAATGTCAATGAACCCATTTGATGAAATTGCTGTTGAAGAAGCAGTAAGAATGAAAGAAAAAAGCCAAGTTAGTGAGATAATAGTCCTTTCTGTAGGTTCTGATAAGTCACAAGAAACAATAAGATCAGGTTTAGCAATGGGCGGTGATAGAGGGATTTTAATAAAAACAGAAAATGATCAGGTAGAACCACTAAATGTAGCAAAAATTATCAAGTATATTTGTGATAAGGAAAAGCCTGATCTTATTATTTTAGGCAAGCAAGCTATCGATGATGATTGCAATCAAACAGGACAAATGTTAGCTACTCTCTTAGGTATCCCCCAAGCTACTTTTGCTTCAGAATTGAAAAAAAATGAAGATAATACTATTGATGTAACACGAGAAGTTGACGGTGGGTTGGAGACAATAAGAGTTGGCATTCCTTGTGTTATTACAACTGACTTGAGGCTTAATGAACCAAGATATGCCTCTCTTCCTAATATTATGAAAGCTAAACAGAAAAAAATAGAATTGATTGAAATTGATGAACTTGGTATCGATATTAAAAGAAGGTTAGAGATTTTAGAGGTAAATGAACCACCTGAAAGAAAGCCTGGAATAAAGGTAGAAAACGTAGAATCTCTAGTAGACAAACTTAAAAATGAGGCAAAGGTATTATGAAAATATTAGTTGTAATAGAACATGACAATAAAAACATAAAGCAACCCAGTTTTTCTACAATAACTGCAGCAAATGAAATAGATTCAAATGTAGAAGCCATTATCCTTGGAAAAGATTTAGATAAAACTCTAGACAGTCTCAAGAAATCTAATGGTCTAAAAAAAATATATGCAGTTGATAGTGAAATATTTGAAAATCCTATAGCTGAAAACTTAAGTTTAACAATATCCAAATTTATAGATGGGAAATCATTTACACATATTCTTTCACCTTCAAGTACTTTTGGTAAAAATATGTCGCCAAAATTGTCGGCATTACTAGATGTTCAACAAATTTCGGATATTACAAAAGTAATAAACAATGAAACTTTTGAAAGACCCATATATGCTGGAAATGCAATTGCAAAAGTCAAATCTAATGATCCAACTAAAGTTATTACTGTAAGATCTACATGCTTTGAACCAGTCAAACTAGATTCAAATGTGGAAATTGAAAAACTTTCTTTAAATGTCGATAAAAATAGTTCTATTAATTTTGTGAAATATGACCAATCAAAATCTGACAGACCAGAATTAACGAGTGCTAAGATAATCATATCAGGTGGAAGGGGAATGCAGAATGGAGATAATTTTAAGTTATTAGAAGGGATTGCCGACAAACTTGGTGCGGCTATGGGAGCAAGTAGGGCAGCAGTTGACGCTGGGTTTGTTCCCAACGATTGGCAAGTTGGTCAAACAGGTAAGATTGTAGCACCCGATTTGTACATAGCAGTGGGTATTTCTGGTGCAATACAACACATTGCAGGAATTAAAGATTCAAAATACATAGCTTGCATAAACAAGGATGAAGAGGCGCCAATATTTAATTTTTCTGATTACGGTTTAGTTGGCGATTTATTTGATGTTTTACCAAAACTTGAAGAAAATTTATAGAAGGCTATTTAATTCATTAATAACCCTTTCATCAAGCCAATCTATATAGCCTTTAACTCTCGCAATTTCATTTAAATCTTTGTCAACTATCAGGGTGGTCGGCATTATTTTTACACCAAGTTTCTTTGTAATTTTAAGTTCATTATCAATGAAGATTAGAAAGTCTTCAAATTTATTTTTTTTTAAAAATTTAGGTATCATTTTTTTTGGGTTTGAATCAACCGAGATAAAAAAAACTTCAATCGAGTTTATATATTTCTTTCTTAATTTTATTAATTCAGGAATTTCTTTTATACATGGTGTACACCAGGTAGCCCAAAAATTTAGAAGAAAAATTTTCTTATCTTTGAATTTTTTAAATATATTTATTTGTTTCTCATTTAGAGTGTCAAGTTTAATAATATCGATTTTTTTAGGCGTATTATGTAATAATAGTTGATTGTTCTCATACGAATAAGATAAGTTTGAGAATGAAATCAAATCAAGATTTCCCATAAAAATTTTTCATGGAAAAAATGATGAAGTAATTGATGCAGAATATTCTATGAAAGCATTTGAGAGATTAAAAAAACTTGGCTTTGATATTGAGGTAAAGTTGCAAGATGGACTCGGACATGGAATTGATGAAAATGGTCTAAATTACGGATTAAAATTTATAAAAAGTATAATAAAAGTTTAAATTTGTCATATTTTCCCAATATTATACAATAAATAATATTATGGTTTTATCATCAAATAATTGTCCGGCATTAGTTCTTAACGCAGACTACCAGCCACTCAGCTATTATCCGTTGTCCACCTGGTCTTGGAAAAATGCTTTGAAGGCTGTTTTTTTTGGAACGTGTTAATGTTGTTTCTCAATACAACGAGGTGGTAAGGTCTCCATCAGTTACATTAAAATTACCAAGTGTGGTTTCATTAAAAGATTACATTCCACTGCCAGAAAAAGCTGCTTTCACAAGATTTAATGTTTTTCTAAGAGATAAGTTTAGATGTCAGTACTGCTTAAAAAGTTTTAAAGTAGAAGAACTTACCTTTGATCACGTAACCCCTAAATCTCGAGGAGGAAAAACAACTTGGGAAAACGTGGTAACAGCATGTAGAAAATGTAACACATACAAAGGCAATAAATCTCTAAAGAAGATAGGAATAAATCTAAAAGAAAGCCCCTACACTCCTAACAATTTCGAACTTAAAGAGATTGGTAGAATGTTTCCTCCAAACTTTTTACATCAAAGTTGGAACGACTTTTTATATTGGGATTCAGAATTAGAACCATAACTAAATCTTTTTTGAAATTTCAATGGCTATTTTCGTCAAGTTTTTTGTTAAGGCTTTAAAAAGTCTAGGGTTAGTTTCATTGTTTTCATTATTAGATGTAATAGCAGATTTCTTATGAGTGTCTTCATCAGCTTGAAATTTTTTTATTTTCTTTAACATTGATCTTTCAATACCCTCTTTCTCTAAAAATTTAATCTGATCCTCATAATGCTCTACTATTACCTCTTCAACAGCCTCTGTACATGCATTAACATACTTTTCTCCCATAAAAGAAGTTATAACACCAAGCAAATATCCACCATGATGCCAAATAGGACTCATTAAAGTTGGTCTTGTTCTTTTTTTTATCATAGCGTCGTTAAAATATTCATAATGCTCGTATTCCTCTTCAATAATTTTTTTCAACTTAGCCTTGAGAGAATTTTTTCTTGAGAATTTAAGTTGCCCTGAATATATTCTTTGCGCACCATACTCACCTGCATGATTTACTCTAATGATTTCATCAATTTTTTTCTTAAATTTTTTTTGCATTTTTAAGTAATATATTAGATGTAATAGAAATTAACAATATTGAAATAATCACATTGATATTAGCCAAGGAGAAACCTAATACTGTAAAAGAAATTTCGTCGCATTTTGTAATAGGTACTGTTTCCAAAAAATTCCTGAGTTCATCAATATTATCAAATTCATTAATTTTTGAGGTGCAACCACCATCGTAGTTAATTATCTTACGTTCTACTAAACTGTGAAAGGAAGAAATTAAAAGATTAGTTAGAATACTTAATCCAGCAAGGTAGTAGAAAAAAACTTTTGGTTTAATAATGTAAGAGATTATAGAAAGCATAATTAAAATAAAATAGGGAATACGTTGATATAGACATAACTTACAAGGTGGGTAGTTAAAAAAAAGTTCCATAATGTAGGCTGAAATAACAACTAAAATAGAAATCAAAAAAATGCTTAAAAAATAATTTTTAATAATATAATTGATCATATATGTTTAGCTAAAAGTTTAATTACTTATTATTTTATAATATCTTGATTAACTTCATTAAATAAATTGTACAATCATATAATGATAAAAAATTTTAAAGAAAAATATATAAAAAGTTTATTTTTCTATCAGATTTATCGGTATTTTAAATATAAATTTAGATTTTTTAAATCTTATGGTGCAACTGGCGAAGACGTACTAATAAATAAAATTTTCAGAAAAAATAATGGTTTTTATGTTGATGTTGGAGCGTTACATCCAATTAACGGATCATTGACTTACAATCTTTATAAAAGGGGTTGGATCGGAATAAATTTTGATATGTTAGATGAAAATATTAAGTTACTTAAATTTTTTAGAAAAAATGACCAATCAATAAATATTGCAATTTCTTCGAGTGTAGGTAAGGTGAATTCATATATATTTCATCCAGGTTCAGGACTAAACACATTAGAAAAAAAATGGGCAGACAAGTGGGCTTTAAACCTTAAAAAAGATTACTTTACTAGGAAAGTAGAAAAAACGACACTTACCAAGATCTTAAACAATCTTAAAGTTGACAATCATTTTGATCTTCTTAATATCGATGTTGAAGGCCATGAATTCGAAGTACTGAGTGGCTTAGATCTTAAAAAATTTAGACCAAAAATAATTACTGTCGAGATTCATGTAGAAAAAACAAAAGAAATTTTTTCAACAACTGTTTTTAAGTATTTAACAAAAAATAATTATGAACTTATTTCACATTATTTTCATACATCATTTTTTAAGGCGAAAGAATTTATCATTACAGATATTTAGAAATAAATTTTATTTATCTTAAATTTTCCCAAATTTTTATGTGCTCTTTAGCATAATTACTCCAGGTCAATTTGTTGTTAATTTCAATAAATTTTTTCTTTTCTTTAATTATTGTTTCCAATGTGGACTTGAAATTACTTAAGTCTTTTTTAAGTTTAAAAGTAATAAACTTTTTTAAGTCTTTTTGAAAGCCCTGTGGAATCATAATAGTTTTTACACCGAGCTGTAACGCATCCAAAAAACTCATTGAACCCTCATCGTTACCTAAATATATCAAGTAATCTATTTGATTCATGATCTTGATGTATCGCCAACGTAAAAAGTATTTCTGATATTGCACTTCATATCCCATTTGCTTTAGGTTGAGTACGTAAGAATTCCAACCTTTTCCGATAATTGAAATTTTTACTAATTCTTTTGGTAATCTTTGGATAGTATTGCAAAAAATTTTTTGTGACTTTCTTCCATCGTTGTAAAGGTTAGTAAAAAACCCGAAATTAATTTTTTTTACCTTCAAGTCATTATCACTTGGTGGTAAAACAAAAAAAATTTTTTTTAAACCTAAAGATTTTGATTTTATGAAATTCATATGATCCTTTGAAAAAGCAATTCCTGCATCCATATATTTTGAAACGCTTCTTACTTTATTAAATCTAATTTCATCATTTACATGTGTAAGCATTGTAGTGTTGGTAGTATTTAAACAGTAAGAATTTTTGGAATCTTTTTGAAATAAAAAAATTATGTAGTGATTTACATCGACATTTTTCTTTGGTTTTTTACTAATTGAAACGTCATGTCCTAATTTTCTTAGGTTTAAAGCCAATCTCTTTGCAAACTTTGAAAGAATCCAACGATCCTTGTCTAAATTAATAATATTAATTCTCATTTTGAAAATTCTTTTGTATAAATGTATTTTGTACCAAAGAATTTAAAACTGAGAAATGATTGATTTAAAAAAAAAAATAAATGTTTGTGAACCACTCATCACTAAAAATGCAAAAAAATATATCAATGATTGTATAGACACTGAATGGATATCTTCTGCTGGCAAGTATTTGGAAGACTTTGAAAAAAAATGGGCAAAATATTGTGGTGCAGACGAGGGTATTGCCGTTACCAATGGAACCAGCGCACTTCAAGTAGCATTCAAAAGCTTAAATCTCCAACCAGGAGATGAAGTAATAATGCCTTCTTTTACAATTATTTCGTGTGCCACTGCAATAATTGAAGCGGGTGGAAAACCAGTACTCGTAGACTGTTATCCAGACACCTGGTGTCTTAATATTGAACAAATGAAAGAAAAAATTAACAATAAAACAAAAGCAATTTTGGTAGTTCATATGTTTGGTCATCCAGCTGAGATGGATCCAATTATAAAAGTCGTAAAACGTCATAAACTTTATTTAATTGAAGACGCAGCTGAAGCTCATGGAGCTACTTACAATAATAAAAGAGTTGGTTCTTTTGGTGATCTAGCATGTTTCAGTTTTTATGCAAACAAGTTAATAACTACCGGTGAGGGTGGTATGGTTCTTTCTAATAATAAAAAATTAACAAAAAAAATACGATCACTTAGAAATTTATCATTTAGATCTGATAGAAGGTTTTATCACACTGAGATTGGATACAACTATAGACTTACAAATATGCAAGCTGCAATTGGAATAAGTCAAATTGAAAACTTGAAAAATCATATTAATATAAAGAGAAAAAATACTTTTCTTTACAATAAAATCATTAAAAAAATGGATCTTCCCTTGAGGCTTCCATCTGAAAACGAAAATTCTAAAAGTGTTTTTTGGATGTACGGAGTTGTTTTAAAAAATAAGAAACTAAATGCAAAAATACTGGCTCAGAAACTAGCAAATAGAGGAATTGAAACGCGACCTCTATTTCTTGGGATGCATCAACAACCAGTGTTAAAAAAAATGAAATTATTTAATAATGAAAAATTTCCTGTTACAGAAGAACTTTCAAGATTTGGTTTGTATTTACCTTCTGGACTAAAATTAAACAAAAAGAAAATCGATTTTATTTGTAATGCACTAAAAGATATTTTTCATGAATCAAGAAAATAGAAGTATTTTTAACGAAGACTATTCAAAATCTTATGATTTAATATATGAAAAAAAAAATTATAACGATGAATGTAACCGTATAATAAAATTCATAAAATATAAAAAATCTGTTTCAAATATTTTAGATCTAGGATGTGGGACATGCAGCCATTCAATCATATTATCAAAATATGGTTTCAATATTGATGCCATTGACAGATCAGGAAAAATGCTTGAAATTGCCAAAAAAAAAATTGAAAAAAAAAAAATCAGTAACATTAAGTTAATACAAGCAGATATCGAAAACTTAGATCTTAAAAATGCTCAGTATGATGTAATTTTATTGCTATTTAATGTGTTAGGTTATTTAAAAAAACCATATCTTTTCTTTTCTAATTTAAAGAAATACTTAAAAAAAGGTAGTTTAGTGATTTTTGACTTTTGGCATGAAAGTGCAATAATCCAAAATGGACCAAAAAAAACAAAAAAAAATTTTGAAAAAGCAGAAGTTAACTTGACAAAGATTTCTCAAGGAAAAGTAAATCAAAAAGACAAGACAATAATAATTAACATCCAAACCTATGAGAAAGAAAAAAATGCAGTAATCACTAAAAATGAAGAAGAGCACCATATCAAGTATTATAATATTGAATCACTTACTTTAAATTTGATTAATGAGGGTTTTAAAGTTCTAAAATTTGAAGATTTTGAAAACGATGGATGCTTACCCAGTAAAGAAAACTGGAGCGCCTATTGTGTTTCTAAATATCTAGGATGAAACGTTAAATAGTGCATGAAAATAAAAAATTGTAGATTCTGTGGACACAAAAAATTAAACCTTTTTTTAGATCTAGGTTATTGTCAGCCAGCCGATCAATTTCTGAGCATCCCTTTCTCAAAAAGCAACGCACAGATATACCCATTAGAAGTAGTAAAATGTGATAATTGTCATTTAGTCCAATTAAATTATACCTGTTCAGGAAAAATTCTATATCAACAAGATTATCCTTATGAATCAGATATTACAAAACAGGGCAGGAAACATTGGAAAGAATTTGCAAAGAGTGTAGTTAAAAGGTTTGCTTTAGGAAGTGATGATTTAGTTATTGATATTGGAAGCAACGTAGGCGAACTTTTATCAAACTTTAAAAATGAGAAAGTCAAAGTTCAGGGAATAGACCCAGCGGAAAATATTGCTAAAAAAGCAGAAACAAGGGGGATTCCTACAATTAACGCTTTTTTTAATAAGACAATAATTAATATTTTAAAAAAGAAAAACCTACATCCAAAGGTAATAACCGGAACTAATGTTTTTGCACATATTGATGATATAAGTGGATCGTTAAATGTTGTAAAAGCAATTCTGCTTCCTGATGGTATCTTTATAATTGAAGCACCATACCTGAAAAATTTACTTGATGGTTTAGAGTACGATACGATTTATCATGAACATTTATGCTACCTTTCTGTTACACCCCTCGAAGCACTCTTTAAAAAATTTGAGTTAGAAATATTTGATATAGATTTTCAAAAGATACATGGAGGATCAATCAGAGTTTTCGTTCAACATACGAATGGGGTCCATAAAAGGTCACCAAAAGTACAAAAGATTTTAGAGGAAGAGGAGAAACAAAAAATACATGATATCAATTATTTAAAAGAATTTGCTGAAAAAGTTGTTGATCACAAAGTTCAATTAATAACTCTCCTCAAAACGTTAAAAAGAGAAGGTAAGAAGGTGGCAGCTGTTGGTGCACCTGCTAAAGGGATGACTCTTCTAAATTATTGTGATATTAACAAGAATTTTTTAGAATTTGTAACCGAAGTGTCAAAACTCAAAATAAATAAATACTGCCCTGGAACAGATTTGAAAATTATTGGTGACAATGAATTGATAAAACAAAATATTGATTATGCTTTAATTTTACCATGGAATTTTAAAGACGAGATCATGAGCAACCTTAAAGAGTTTAGAGATGGTGGTGGAAAATTTATAATACCACTTCCAAAGGTAACAATTTTATGATTAAAAGTTATCATGATTATTAAGCACATTACAAAGGATTTTGAGGATCACAGAGGGGTGATTTCAGACATCCTCGTTAAAGAGAGGATTGATTATGTAACAATCATTTATAATAACAAAGGAGCAATTAGAGGCAACCACTACCATAAGGAAACAATCCAATTTTTGTATGTTCTTGAAGGTTCAATTTTGGTTGCATCGCAAAAAAAGGGAGAAGAAGTAGAAGAGGAAGTTTTAAAAAAAGGAAGTTTATTGTTCAATGAAGCTTACGAAGCTCACGCAATAAAATCATTAGAAGATAGTAAATTATTAATCTTAACACGAGGTCTTAGAGGAGGTAAAGACTATGAGACTGACACCTACAAGCTTGAGAAACCCTTAATAAAATAATCACTTATTTTTATATCCAATGACCACAAAATTAGACTTAAAGAGAAATAATCTTACAAAAAAGATCTTGAACTTGAAGTTATCTGTTAGATGAAAAGTTAGTTTATTAAGCTGTTTTTTTGATAATAAATTAAGATTTTCTTCTTTACTAAAAAACTGAAAACCTAATATTTTAAGAATTCTAGCGAAAAATCTATTTGGCAACCAATGTAACAAAAGGAGTTTTGTATGAAATTCAATTGGATGAAATTTGTTAGGGGTAGTAAATACTATGTATTTCTTTGATAATCTTATCATATTTTGAATCATTTTTCTTTGGTTATCAAAACTACCCACGTGCTCAATAACAGCAGAAGAAATTACTAAGTCAGATCTGAAAGATTTTAATTCTTTATCTCCAAGATCCTCTGTAATAGATTTTACAAGTGTTGAATCAAAATCACCTGAGGAGATATTTTGATTTGATAATGATTTTTTTTTTTTTACCGGGATGTTATTGATAATATAGTTTGAACTTTCAAATGAAGAATCTTCGGTTGTCCCAATATCTAAACAATCCTTAACCAATTTTAAATTTAGTTCATTTTTAATAAGGTTTAAAATTTCTACTCTTTTGGCTTTTACGATCCTATCGATAAAATTAAAGTGAAAAATAGCATGAATTTTTTTTTGAAACATCTTTGCAATATTATCATAAAGAAATTTAAAATATAAATTTTTTTGAATCAATAATTAGTTTTAATTCTGGTAAATACTAATTTTTTTTTTAAGATTGAAAAGGGAATTTAAATGAGCGGAATTTATAGTAAAATAATTTTTATTTGTCTATTTTTAAGTTACATAATTTTAAGTAATAATAATATTTATGACACATTGTTTATTGATATCGCGCACAATGATTTAAATAAATTTTATTTTTATTTTTTTGTTAATATACTTTTTTTTATTTCTTTTTTTTTATGTCTTTTACTTAAAAACTCAATAATAAAATTTTTCCTTTGTATCAGTTTTTTGTTTTCTGCATTTGCAAGTCAAGTGTTCCAGGACATTTCTGGAAATATCATAAACATTAATGATATTGAAATAGCTTTATTAAACCTAAATTCTTTAGGAGATTTTATTCAAGAATACAGTAGTATTATAATTCCAAATTTCTTAGTTTTAATCTATGGATTTCTACTTCTTATTTTTTTTAAAGTATCACAACTTCATATAAATAAAGACGGATACGTTTATTCTGGAATAATTCTTATAATTTGTTTCTTGGTTACATTATCAATAAAAAGAGGTGGGTTTGCAACCCAAGGTTTGCCAACTCAACTTCAAGCAGTTATTCCAATACCCAGTCTTATGATTACAAAAAATTTTGAATTTGAAAATGAAAAAATAATCATTGAAGAGGAAAGGAATGAAAATATTGTTTTGATAATAGATGAAAGTGTGTCATTTGAATTTTTCATGCAAGCAATTGAAATTGATGACTCTGAAAATGAGTATTTTAATAATACCAAGAAGTTTTACTCGATACATAATTGTAGTGCACAATCAGTATTTTCTCTAATGAATGGTCTAAAAGTTAATGACGAAAAAATTATTATTAGGAAAAACCTATGGGTAATAGCTAAAGAAAATGGATATGAAACAGTCTATCTTTCTGGGCAAGAAAAAGAAAATAATTACCAATATCTTCAAAGCCCTAATGATATACGGAATATTGACAAAAAAATTTTTTTCAGCAAGTATGATCATAAAAAAAGAGATAAGGAAATTCTTGAAAATTTGATTCCAATTTTAAAAAAAGGAAAAAAAAAATTTGTTGTAGTAATTAAAAATGGATCTCATTTTCCATATCATAATAAGTTCGATTTAGACAAATATGGGCTTAATAAAGAAAATAATGATGAACTCATTTACACTTATAGTTTAAAGGAAAATAGTGTTGAGTTTTTAAAAAAATTATTTGTCAGCATCGATGAAGACACAAGAGTCCTATATTTATCTGATCATGGACAAGCTTTTCAAAATAAAAGTTTTAAGCATTGTAATAGTACTAATCCGTCAATTAATGAGTGGAAAGTTCCATTTATATATTACGATGTTCAAGGTAATAATATCGAAGATATTAATAATCTAGAGGTTTATGATTTAGTTTTGTCACTTTTTGGAATTAAACGGGAAAAATTTAAACCTTCTACAAACTATTTATTTTATGGTAACTTAAATACGCGATTTGATACCAACTTAAAGTTTAAAAAAACTCGATAGATCTTTGAAAATCATTATTATATTTACTCTTGTTTGCAGTTTTTTATTCCAACTAAAAAAAATATCATCTAAGCAAATGTTCGAGCATACAGAAGTTTGGTTGCATAGAGGACAAGAGAAATCAAAAGATTTGCAAAGTACATTCAAATTAGTTGAAAAAAAATCATGGGGAGGAGTTGAGTTGGATATATTTTTTAATAAAAATGATAAAATCTTTTATATTACCCACGATTATTCAAATGAATCTTCAAATACGCCGTATAGTTTAAATGATATAAATCAATTTGAAGGTAAAAAATTGTGGTTAGATTTTAAGAATTTAAAAGACGTCAAGTTCTCTGAGCTTTCCAAATTGAAAGATCAACTAAAAGGACTTGGAAAAAAAAATTTTATATTTTTAGAAAGTCAGAACTTTTTGAAATTAAAAATTTTGCAAAATCATACAGTAAAATCTATATTTCGTCCTCCACTTGTAAGTGATAACAAACTGTTCTTATTCTTATTAAAATATTTTATTGATATCTTTAATTATGATTATGTGAGCGTACCTTATAAACAACTTAATCTATTTAAAAAATTTTTTGAGAAAGGTAAAGTTGTAACTTTTACGGTGAATTCGCCTGAGACTCTTTGTCAATTATTGAAAGATAACTTTACAAAAGTAGTCTTAAGCACAATTAATCCAGATAAAATTAAATGTGAATACTAATTTAAAATTTTATAAAATCTTTAACATAATCTTTTAGATCTACTTTTCCAATTTTCTCAATAACTTTTTTTTCTCTAACTTTTTTTACAAAAGAAGGAGTATACCGCTCCCCTGGTCTCTCGGGAATTAATATGTAATCTGATTTAAACATCTTTGCAATTTGAAATATGGTATATGAATTTTTTGATCTGATTGAATAATGAGAATTTTTGTTTTCCAATAAAGCAAGCATACATGTGTCAATTGTGTCATCTATATGAGTAAAATATCTTTTCTGAGTTCCTGGTTTGACTATTGGTAAGGGAATACCTTTTCTCTTGTAATCCTCAAATATTCCAATTACAGCTCCCATTTTCTTATTTCCTATTTGTTTTGATCCATAAACATTATAAAAGTAGATAATCTCAAATTGTAAATTAAACCAATCATGATAATTAAGAATAAAATTAAGGTTATGAGTTTTAGTGAATGCATAAGGTGAAAGATTCTGATCCTTAAAATTGTTTCCGAAGGCAGAAGAAGTAGCAGAGTAAATAATTTTTATTTCATTAATTCTGCAGAATTCAATTACCGAAATAGTTCCATGAATATTTGAGTTTATAAGCTCTTCAGAATATTCAAAACTTTGCGCAATTCTTGAAAATTCTCCAAAATGAAAAATGCATTTTATGCTATTCTTAAATTTATCTAATTTTTTAGCAATATTTCTTGTATCACATTTAAGATATTTTACTCTTTCATTAATAATATGATTTTTTTTTGACCCTGAAAAATAGTTATCTAAACATATCAAATTGTATTCTGTTTCTTTAAGTAATCTAGATATTAAATTTGATCCAATGAATCCAGCTCCACCGGTAACTACAACAAATTGTTTCATCTTGTTAAATTTTGCGAAAATAATATCATAAGATCAAATTTATTTTTTTAATATATTTTTAAGATTCTTTTTTCTTAATTGTAGAGTATTTTAACTATTGATAAAGTGTTACTTCTATGATTTTAAGTGTAGTTATTCCTTGCCTAAATGAAAGTGAAACAATAGCTATTTGTATAAAAAAATCAATAAAGCAAATTAAGTTACTAAAAATTAAAGGTGAAGTTATTGTTGCAGATAATGGATCAATTGACGGATCTATAGAAATTGCAAAAAAAAATGGAGCAAAAGTCATACATGTTAGAGAAAAGGGATATGGTGCCGCACTTAGAGCCGGTTTTTCAGCTGCCAAAGGAAAATACATAATAATGGGTGATGGAGATGACAGTTATGATTTCAATTTCATAAATAAGTTTTACAGGAAAATTGAAAAAGGGTACGACCTTGTTCAAGGTTGTAGATTTCCATCTGGAGGGGGAATAATTGAAAAAGGAGCAATGCCAATTTCGCACAGATTAGTTGGCAATCCCTTCTTGACTAAGGTTTCTAGATTTCTTCATAAAGTTCCTTTTAACGATATGTACTGTGGTATGAAAATGTTCCGTAAATCATTTTTAGACAAGTTATCTTTCTTCTCAACCGGAATGGTATTCTGTATGGAATTGGTAATAAAATTTCACAACCATGGATCAAAATCTTGCGAATTGCCAATAATTTTTAAAAAAGACGGAAGAAAAAAAGGTAAAAGTCATATTAGAACATTTTATGATGGATTCAGTACATTAAAATTTTTGCTAATTTGCTGTCCAAAATGGTTATTCTTTATACCCTCCCTAATTTTGTTTCTGATATCTACTTACCACGTTTTCAATTCCCATTTTTCATTTTCAGAATCAGAATTATTTAAAATATTTTTTCTCCAGATTTTATCAATTCAACTGTTAATGTTAGGTCTATTTGCATCAGTGCTATCTGAAAAAATAGGACTGGGTGAAAACAAATATTTAAAAAGTTTCTTCAAATATTTCACACTTTCACTTGCAATTATTTTATTTTCAATAATTGGGACTCTCTCTTTATTTACTAAGATATTTATAATTCAAGAAACTTATCCTGAATATCTTTCAACTATTTGCGACTACATAGTTTTTCTGTCAATTATGATCATTTTTAATTCATTTTTCGTATCATTGTTAAACATAGAAAAAGAAATTTAGAAAATTTTAACTATACGGTCCAAACTTTAAAATCGACCAAATATAAAAAGCACAAAATGCAAAAGCATTGGTTATAATAAATCTTTTTTTTCTATAACAATTTTTATAATTTTGCTGAATTATAAATGTAAAAATTATCAATATTGGTACAATCAGACCTGCAGAAATATTTAATGGTAAATATCCAACCAATGAAAAAAATATTATATAGATAAAAAAATAAAATGCTGAAGCAATAATCACAGGATTTTTAAAACTAAAATTAATATTTTTGAAGAATATTAAAATATTAGTAAAAAATAAAAAAATTAAAAGCCAGTATTGTTTCAAAAATCCAGAGATAAAAAATGAAGAATCTTTGTAAAACTTTAACATGGCATTTCCGAATTCTTTTTTTAGGATCAGATCTACAAACCATATTACTGAATCATGTTCCCTGAATACTTGAAAATAAAAGTCTGAGTTTATGCTCTGTATGTACGAATACCAAATCAAAAAAGGAGAAATAAAAATCACTGAAAAAATTGAAACATAGCTAAATGATCTTAATAGATCATCTTTATAGTTTTTGAAAAAATAGAAGAATAAAAGACAAGAATATGAAACTATAAATACTCCATAAAATAAAAGCGAAACACCAAGGACCAAAAAAGTCATCAACAATTCTTTATGGTTAATTTTTTCTTCTACAATCTTAATTATATATTTAATTGTAAATACTCCACATAACAGGTTGAGTAATTTTGTAGAAGGTGACCAAAAAAATTGATTGGTAATATTATTGAACACTAAAAATATCAGAAGCCAAGCGGTAACATGTTCATAATTCCTTATGTGAAATATAGATATATTAAAAATTTCAAAGGCTAGCTTCAAAATTAGAATAATAATAAAAAAATTGACCAGTGCATAGCTAAGGTAAATAAGTTTTGGATGGAACTTTTCATAAATTATTTCACTTTGATCATTATTTAGATTTATTTCTGTTGTTTTTGGATAATCATTAAAAAATCCGAACGTTTTGAATAAAATGTCTAATGGATAAGTTAGAATATGAACAGTTGTGATTAGTCCTGGTCTAGGTTGCCTTATTGATTCCTTGTCTAAGAGCCTTGAGGGATCTGACGCGTTGAGCATCCAATCAGCAGAATCACAATTCATACTATGACCCAAATATGAATTTATTTCAAAGTTTCTTACACAATACTCTTCTTGTAAATTATCTGGAACTCGCGGGCCTATTAATAGCAAGAATAAGTAGACGGTTATTAAAGTCCAGAACAGATAAAATAACATTTTACTTATAAAATTTGATTCCAATTTTTCCCTTAGATATTTTTAATCAATATATTCTTTTATAATAAGAATTATTTCAAATTAAATTTAATCTTATTTTTTTTTAACTATAATAGTGCTCATAATATAAGCCCCTATGGCGGAATTGGTAGACGCGACGGATTCAAAATCCGTTGAACTTCGGTTCATGTCCGTTCGAGTCGGACTAGGGGTACCATCTTAACTAAATGACAGTAAGAGTTTTAGATTTGATATATTGTTTTGACAACAAACATTTGAGTATCCAAAAAAGTGTGATAGGAAAAAACTTTATATCCTTAATCAACTTTTAAATATTCAAAAATGCAATCACTCCATATTGAGTGAAGCTTTTCATTTGGGTGTCCTTCATCTTTTACAATATACTTTTCCTCAAGTTTTTCTTGATTACAGTCAAGATATTCAATATTGTTTTTTTCAAAAAATAATTTCATTTGCGATACTTTACTTGTAGAACTATTTAAGAATAGATTAACGAAAATAATCCCATTTTTATTTGAAATTTCATTCATTTTTTTAATAATTGTATTAGTTACCAAATATCTTTGTTGGTATCTTTTTTTAGAAACAAAATACATAATCCTTTTTTCAACAAAATGTATCAATGACGAGTATTCACTTAGAGGTATTTTAAAATATTTTGTTACATCACTTTTTATTAAATTTTTTTTATCTAATGTTACAAAAGGTAAATCAATTGCTCCTCTTTTTGAATATTGATAAAGCATTTTCAACCATGAATCTTGTGCAATATTTCTTAAGTCATGATGTTCAACATATCCATAAAAAATAAATTTTATTTGATCATTTTGTTTTAAAAGTTGTTTTAGTTTCAAAAAACTTTGGAAGGTTCCATAACCACCAACACCATAGTTTTCTATATTAAATTTTTTAATTCTACTTTGGAGTTTAAAGGAAAAAGTTTGAAAATTATCAACTGCAAAACCTTGAGTAAAAGATCCCCCAATAAAAATAATTTTTTTAACCGATTGATTATCATACAAATCGAATCTTCCAAATTTTGTAGTTGTTAATTCAGTATTTTTACCATCAGAACTCCATGGACTAAATTTAAATGATCCTATTTTTGGTTTCCAACCTAAAATATTATCATATTCATTAGTCTGGGGTTCTTCAATTGTCTTTTCAGAAAAGATGAATGGTTCCTCACCAAAAAGTCTTAATAAAATTTCTAATGAAAAAAATAATATTAAAATTGAAAAAATTAATGTTGATGAAGTGAAAAGTATTTTTTTAATCAAGTTTTATTCCATTTTGTATCTCTATTACAAGTAAATAAAAAAAGTGGTCAGTCATTTTTTTTTTCATAATTCATCCTACTAAAATTAATTTGCTTCTAAGATATTTGGTATTTAAAAGAAAGTAACGAAAAATTTTAAACAACCCCTTATATTTATAAAAAAGTATCTTTGTAATCTTCAGACATCAATTAAAACTATTTAAAGATATAACCCCACTCCCTTGATTTCTAAGGTAATTAATTTCCCATTCATAGCGATATCCTTAGAGATTTTGAAAAAAAAACATTGACACCAAACATTGACACCATTTTAGAAAGTCAATGTAGTCAAGGGTTATAGACCCAACGCAACTGATTCAAAATCCGTTGAACTTCGGTTCATGTCCGTTAGAGTCGGACTAGGGGTACCATCCAAACTCAATTTGAGTAGGGGCTTAGACTAGTTATATTGTTTTGACAACAAACATTTTCTAGTGTTATAGACATTGATACTATACTCTTCATATGAGAACTCCAAAACCTAGATCCGAAAACAATCTTCAATTAAATCTATAAACAATATTCTGAAAAAATTTTAATTCTAGAAAAATAAATAAAATAAAGATACGAAATCTTCCTGATTTTCCTGTTGAAATAGTAATTTTTCTTCATTATCTAAAATCTTTTTATTCCAATAATATCTTGTTATCAAAGACATTATGTTAATGAAATCGTTTGTGCTCATGCTTCTTTTATGAATTGAACTAAAAATTAGTAATAATTTTGTTATTAATGCTACAAAAAAAATCAAATTAAAGTGTTCTTTAGCATCTAAGTCTCTATTTGTTAGAAAAGAAATTCTAGAAAAGATCTCATGAATAAAATATTTTTTAAAGAGGTTGTCATATACGCTTTCAAATTTTTCAACAATAAGATTTCTATTTTTAGAGAATTTAAAAATTAAATCTTTTGAATTCATTTCTATAAAACTCAACTGATAAATTTCATTTACAAAATCTGAAAGTTTATTTTGCATTTTCTTTTTTTTGAAATTTTTCAGTACATTCTTTACAAAAACAATTTGCTGATCATTATTTTCACAAATTTCAAAATTATGTTTAAGGAAAAATAACTTTATATAATTAAATACCTCTTTGGTCTGATTTATATTTAAGTGATTGTTCTTGAGCTCTTTGATAATTATGTTTGTAATTGACAAACAGACTTTTAGAGAAATATTTTTGTTGTTAAAAATTTGATATAACAAATTAAAAACTTTTTCTGAGTTAACTGCATATTGATCGTTTCTAAATTCATTAGGAATCAATTTTATATTTTCATTTTTGTACTCCTCATTATCATCATTAACTATTTTTAAATTATCTATGTCAGAAAATACTAATCTTGAAACCTCTGGGCAACTTAATGATAAAGATTTGAGTTTTTTAGAACCAAAATTAATTTCTGTTCTCGGAAAATTTGAACATACTGGAGATAATAATTCCTTTGAATAATTTTTCTGAACTTGACACAAATTTTCTGAATCTAAAAAAACACATCTTCCATTTTTTTTTGTTCTATGAATTACTGCAAATTTATCAAATGTTGGATTTTCATTTTTTGAAATACCCTTTCCTAAGTTCTTGTCTTTATGTGAAATATATTTTGCGAAAGTTTCAACATCTAAGTCAATTCTCCACCCAATACAACAAGAGTTTGGACATTTAGAGCCAATACATTCGAACTTATCATAATATGCTGTTTTGACCATAAACTTGGTCAGCAATTATTATACCAATGTATAGAGTTAAAATACAATATTTCATTTTTTCGAGAAGGTTTAAAAATTTTACATTTTTTAAAATACCATATATAAAATTTACCCATTTTATCGTAATCTGACCTTAAACCTACATAAAGAACATCTCCAGTTATATTTTTGCACTCTTCTCTTAGAAAAAAATTTGCTTCTTTTCTTGAAATGGATGGTTGTTTTTCTTTTCGAAAAAAATAATAAACCTTTTTAAGAAGAATCGATTTAGCTAAAAATTTATGAGATAAACTTATAAAATTCATAGAATAAAAAATATAAATAATAACAAATGCACAACAAGTATAAAATTAATTAATTTGATTTAATAATAAAAACTTTATTAAATACTAAAAAGTTATCCATTTCTTAATAGAGAATAAGCACTAAAGTTTATATAATTTCTATTTGAAAATAATAATGTCACCACTAGGATTAATAAAAATAGGCTTGAGATAATTAAAGGAACTGTGAAAGAAAAATACCAACTAATACTAAAATAATTTATTATAAAAAAGTACGCGAATGCTACAGAAAATGCTAAAGAAGTTATTAAAATAGGTATAGATAATATTAAAGATTCAAAAATTATTAACCTAATAATATTTGATTTCTCAAGCCCTAGAATACTTAAAACTAAATTTTGATATACTTTTAAATTTCCTACTACGCTTATAGCATTGGATATAACAATTAGTCCGATTAATATAACAACACCGGAAATCAGAATGCTAACAACAAATAATTTGTTTAAAAAGTTTTTTGTTTTTTTTATATACTCAGATACTTTGATATAGGTCATTGTCGGTAATTGATTTATTAAGTTACTTAAATTTACTAATTCATCGTCTTTAAATTTTACAGTAGACAAAAATTCGTGAGGAATTTTTGAAGCATATTGGGGATTGAATAATATTGCAAAATTAATGTTTAAATCTTTATAATCAACTTTTCTAAAGTTTGTAATAGTCCCTGTGACAGAATTACCATAGATATTAAATGTCATCGAATCACCAATTCTTAGGTTCAGATCACTGGCAACTTTAAAATCTAAAGAAATTTTCAGATCGCTTTCTTTGTCTGAATCCCACCACTTACCCTTTGTAATTGGATTATTAATTGGCGGATCCTTTACCCATGATATTCTTCTCTCGCCATTTATAAACCAAAAACTTTTATTATTTTCATCTATAATTTCTTTCGGTTTTTTATTATTTATTGCCTCTATTCTTGCGGATATCATTGGTACAATAATTTTCGTTGCATCAAAATCAATCTCTCTAATCTGCTCTGAAAATAAACTCAAATCATTTTGTTGAATTCCTAAAAAGAAATAATGTGGAGCATTTTTCGGTATCGAAGTATTTAATTCTTTATTTATATTAGAAGATAGAATCCCAAGAAAAAATAGCACATTTATTCCTAATCCCATCGTCATAATTATTATGGAATTCAGACCTTGATGTGCTTTTAAATTTTTAATTCCCATTTTTATCGATATATTTTGAATACTTTTAATTCTATTTAAAAATAAAATATAGACCTTGGATAAAAAGAAGTAGAAAAAACTAATAATTATGAAAAATAAGAAAAATATAGCTGTTTGTAGTGGTTTAACATTTAAAATACAAAAAGAAAAAATAAATATGGTTAAAAAAACTCCAATTTCAAAAAATGATTTTCTACTGTAAACCAAATTCAGGTTTGATTTACTATTCCTAAATAAATCTGCTACTTTAATTTGGTCAATACTATTTAAAACTGGTTTAGCGAATATAAAGAATATTAAAATACTAAAAAATAAAATTGTTAAGAACTCATAGATTTTAAATTTGACCTTTAATTGAATATTTAGAAAATTTAAAAGACTATGATCTAAAATAGAAATTGTAAGTAAACTAAATATGTAAGCAAAAAAAGAACAAAGAATAAGTATAATTAGTATTTGTAGGTAGTATAGCAATTTAATATTCTCAGAACTTAGTCCTAGTGACTTGTAAATCGCGATCTTAAATTGATTGTCACTTAAAAATGAAAATAATGAATTTTTTAATCCTACGCCAGACATAAGAATTGCTGATGCTGAGATTATAGATAAAAAATAAATAAAGTTTTCAATAGCTTTTTTCAAATTTTGACTTACATCATCTGGATATTTGATTTCTATATTTTTATTTTTACTTAAGTTATTTAATTGTTCTTGATTATTTTTCTTTTTCAAAAGTTTATACTTAAAAATAAAAAAACTTCCTAAGTTGTTAATTTTCATATCTTCAAAGCTAGATTCATTTATTAATGCTTGATCACCAAAAAGAAAAAAACCTCCAATATCTGGGAGACTTTCTATAACTCCAATAACTTCAAGTGAAGTGTTTTGTATTGTTATTTTTTCACCAAGTCTTAAATCAAGATTATTTTGGGTGGTTTTGTCAATCAGAATTGTGTTTGGTTTGCTTTTAAGTAATTTTAGTGAATCAACAGGCTCAACAATTACATTTCCAATAAGCGGATAGAAGTTATCAATTACTTTAATTCTTGTTGTTTTGCTTTCCTCATGGTTAGTTCTTATGATAGAAGTAAATTCGATAATCTTAGTCATAAAAAAACTTTCTTGTAATTCATCCAATAATTTGATGTCTAAGGCTTCATTTTTTGTAGATAATTCCACATCACCTCCAAGAAGAACTCTTGAATTATTGTTTATTTGACTTTCTATACTATTTTTAAGAATTGTGACTGACGAAAAGATTAATAAGCTTATAAAAATTGCAAAGAATACTTTTGTAATCTTTGATTTATTTTTATTAAGCTCTTTTATAAAAAAATAAATATATTTAGAAAAAATCATGTTCAAATTTTTATGCAACCATCAAGTAACTTTATTACTTTGTCACACTTTTTTGCTAAATTCATATTGTGAGTTACTAAAATCAAACTAATTTTTTTTTTGCAAGAATAATCTAAAAGTATATTAGATACGAGTTCTGTATTTTTTTTATCTAAATTTCCAGTGGGTTCGTCCGCTAAAATAATTTCAGGGTTAAATGAAATTGCTCTGGCAATTGCCACTCTTTGCTGTTCCCCACCAGATAGTTCAGAAGGAAAATTGTTTTTTCTATTACCAAGTCCTATCTCCTCAAGGAGTAAACTAGCTTTTATCTCTTCATCATTGATTTTGTTCAATTGCATTGGAAACATAACATTTTCAAGTGCAGTATAGTTTGGTATCAGATAAAATTGTTGAAAAATTAATCCAATTTTCTTTTTTCTTATTTGTGTTTTCTTTTTCTCAGAAATTTTAGAAAAATTTTCATTATCAAAGAATATTGAACCTGAGGTTGGTTTTTCTAAGCCAGACATTAGCATCAAAAGACTTGTTTTTCCAGAACCACTCTCACCAATTATGGCTACTCTTTCATTTTTATTTATTTTGAAATTTATATTTTTTAAAACCTTGATTTCGTTTCCATTTAAGTGATAGTTAAGATTGATGTTTGCTAATTTATATAAATTTTTCATTATAAAGAGTCTCTTTGTATTAATTATTGGGGTAAACCTTATACCAACAAAAGTTTATTGTAACCAAAAAATTACATTGTTTGGTGACAGTTTAATGTCTGGGTATGGCCTAGATGAAGAATTTCATTTATCTACTATTTTAGAAAATAATCTTAAGCTGAAAGGGTTTGATGTGACTGTAATAAATGCAAGTGTATCAGGAGATACAACTTCTGGAGGACTTAATAGATTGAAATGGCTACTTGAGAAAATAGATTCAGATATTGTCATTGTATGTCTTGGTGCTAATGATATGTTACGAGGAATTAAACCAAATCTTATAAAACAAAATTTAAATAAAATTATGGAAATTTTAAAGGAACAAAATGTAACTGTTCTTTTAGCTGGAATGCTTGCTCAGGAAACATTCGGAGAAGAATATAAAAAAAAATTTGATAAAATATATCCAGAACTTGCAAAAAAGTTTAACGTCGCTTTTTTACCTTTCCTTTTAGATGGAGTTGCACTTAACCCTGAATTAAATTTAAAAGATGGAAAACATCCTAATCATGAAGGGATAAAACTGATTAGTAAAAACTTAGAAAAGAAATTAATTGATCTCTTTAGGGATTAATCTATTTAAAAATGTTTGTTATAATATAAACCTATTAGCCCATTGAACTTTTACTCAATTATCTTAAATTTTATCTTTAAGCATTTAGATAATTATTTTATGAATTATCTAGTCTTAAATTAGAATTATTATTTTAAATGAAAAAAAGTGTTGCCATAATAGGAGCTGGTTTATCAGGAATCACTGTAGCCTCAAAAATTAGAGACAAGTTCGAAGTACAGGTCTTCGAAAAATCTAGAGGTGTTAGTGGAAGAATGTCAACTAGGAAAGATCCTCCTTTTGTTTTTGATCATGGAGCACAATTTTTCAAAATTAAGTCTAAATGTTTTAAATATTTTCTTTCTGAACTATTTACTAAAAAAATTATTCAACCTTGGGAATTCAAATTAGCTTATTACGAGAAATATTCTTTAAAGAAAATAAAAGTAATAAAAAATTCAGATGAATTTTATGTTGGAGTTCCAAATATGGATGAAATTGTAAAATATATATCTAAAGATTGTAATGTTATTTTAAATACAAAAATTGAAAGAATAATTAAAGAAAAAAATAAATGGTATCTATATGATCGAAACAGGAAATCTTTTGGTGAATACGATTGGGTTATATTGACTCTTCCAGCAAAGCAATCCTTAGAACTATTAGATAAAAAAATTTCTTTTTATCCATTAATAGAAAAAATTGAAATGATGGGCTGTTTTTCCCTGATGGTTGGTATGAATGAAGCCATTCATTTAGACTTCGACGCTGCATTAATCGAACACAATGATGTTGCATGGTTAGCTTTAAATGATTCAAAACCCTGTAGAATAAAAAAAAACTGTTTACTAATAAACTCTTCATACGATTATGCCGCTAAAAAAATCGACTCTCCGAAAGAAACAGTTCTAAAACATCTTCTAAATCAAGCAAATACTCTTATAAACTTTAAGTTATCAAATCTAAATATGACAAAAATTCATCAATGGAGATATGTTGAAGCAAAAAAGTCTCCCACTGAAAATTATTTTATTGATCGCACTAAAAATATCGCAGTTTGTGGTGATTGGTTTGTTAACAGTCGAGTCGAGGGTGCATTTCTAAGTGCAAACGAACTCTCAAAAGATATGATGAATTAGAAACTATAAATCTTTTGGTTTAACAAAGAAATTAATAATGGCTTTTGATTTTTCAATTTCATGCCACTCGTCACACTTAAAACTCACATCGAATAATGCTGATGTTGCATATTCTTCAATAGCACGTAAATAATGCTGATTATCATATCCACTAAAAAAGTTTTCAATTGAGCAAGATAAAAGGGGTTCATGCGAAACTATTAAGACTTTCTTTTTTTTCGCATTTAACATTACAGTGTCAAATATATCAATTCCTGAGGAGTGATAGAGATTATCTAAATAATAAATTGAAGGATCGTTAGAAATGTTTTTAATTAATATTTTTAAAGTTTCTTTTGTTCTTCTTGATGGAGAGCAAAATATTTCATCAAATGTCATTTCTTTTTCTCTTAAGAAATTTGAAATTTTTTCAGTCTTTCTTATACCCGTTACTGAAATTGATCTAGACATATCATCCCCATCAAAATTTTCCCAATCTGACTTAGCATGTCTTATTAATGAAAGATTCAGCATTAAAATTATGCTATTTGAAAATAAATTTTAAGATCACAAATAAAGCTCTAAGACCATCTTTAAATCTAATTTTTTTTCCTTCTTCAAATTTTCTGCCTGAATAACTTATTCCAACTTCATAAACATTTAAATTTAATTTTGAAATCTTCATTGTTATTTCACTCTCGATTCCAAAACCTTTCTCAGTTAACTTTAAACTTTTAAAAATTTCCTTTTTAATTAGTTTGTAGCAAGTTTGAGTATCCGAGAAATTCATATTAGTAAAAATATTTATCAAAAAAGTTAAAAACTTATTAGCTATATAATTCCAGAAGTAAAGGACCCTTCTTTTTGAGCTGTTAAAAAATCTTGAACCATAAACAACCTCTGATTCATTCTCGAAAATTGGTATAATCATTTTTTTTATATCGTTGGGATTATATTCTAAATCTGCATCCTGAATTATAATATAATTTCCTTTGGTGTAGTCTAAGCCTTTAATTATAGCAGAACCTTTGCCAGAATTCTTTTGTTTGAAAACGGTTTTAATTGAATTATCTTTTATTTTCCTGAGAAATTCAGTGGTTCCATCAGATGATCCGTCGTCTACTATTATTATTTCGTAACTAAAGGGGAATTTACATTTTTTTATTTGCTTAAGAATCTCCTCAATTGTTTGAATTTCATTGAAGCACGGTATAATTATAGACAAGAAAAAGTTTTTCATATTTATATTTTGTTTTAATCATATAGTAAAATATAAAAAATCTAATGAGAACTTTTAAAAAAATATTATAAACTTTCTTCAATGATAAAAAAAAAAAATTTTAAAATTTTTATAATCTTCTTTATAATTATGAATTTCTTTAATTTATATTCCAAAGATCTTAGTTCAAAATTAAATATTTGCGCTGACGAAGTTGGTCCTATCTTAGAGTTTACAATTCCAGAGTTTAATGAGAAACCTAAAACAAAATTTCATTTTAAAATCTATAAACAAGAGGACAGAAATTCTGTTATCTCCATGAACGGAATTATTGAAAAGAAATCAAGCCCTATTGATGACACATATTTTTATTATCAAGCAAAATCTATTTTAGAAAGTGAAAAAACCTCTATGATTAATTTTGAGTTCTATCCTCCTTCACATCTATTAATTCAAAGAGGAAACTCTCCTTTTAATGATCTTGTTTGTTGGAGAGATAATAATTAAACTAATAATAATCTTAGATTAGTTGAAGAGGATCTTTAAAATCTAAAATTTGAAAAAGTATAAACACAATTAGGCCTGCAAAAATTAAGTAATATAAAGTAGGTATTACTGTTATGCGCAATGTATCCCCCTCTCTACCTAAAAGTCCAACTGTTGCTGAAGCAGCAACAACATTGTGAATTGCAATCATATTACCAGCCGCGGCACCAACACTTTGAGCAGCAACCATTAAAGCGCCCGATAAATTAAGTAAATTAGCTGTTTCAAATTGAAATTGACTCAACATCAAATTACTCACGGTATTTGATCCAGCTAAGAAAGCCCCTATTGCCCCGATTGTTGGAGCAATTATAGGATACATATTTCCCATAATACTTGACATGCTTTCAGCCATAGCAATAGGCATACTTACAGTTTCATTTACATTAATTCCAGAATTAATCATTATTCTAACAAGTGGCACAGTAAAAATTAAAACAAAAGTTGCTCCAAACAGTGTTTGTAGAGATTCAAAAAGTGCTCCTTTTATTTGATTCAAATTCATTTTGTGTAAAAAAAAAGTTATTATACAAACTGCAAGCAATATCCCCCCAGGTAAATATAAAAGTTCCAAACTAGCACCGATATTTTTTTCATAAAGAATATCTTTAAATTGGAATGTAAAAGAACGAAGAAAAGATTTTAATGGTTCAAATGTTCTAGAAAAGACTAATAACAAAGCTAGTAAAATGTAGGGTAACCACGCCATGAAGTTGTTAATTTTTCTATTAACTTCATTTTTCAAAGAAATCTTTACATTTCCAATCCAAGACTCTGGCCACATTGAAGAAGGTCTAAAATCCCATGAATCATTTGGTATTAGAAATTTATTCTTTGTGGCGATTGTAACCAAAGTTAAACCAAATAATCCCCCAATAATTGATGGAAATTCTGGGCCCAAGAAAATACCCGTTAAAGCATATGGTATTGTAAAACTTAAGGCTGCAAATATTGCAAATGGAAAAATAGAAAGTCCTTCCGTCCAAGATTTATTTTCACCAAAAAATCTTGTCATTATCATCACTAACATCAAGGGCATGAATGTTCCGCATAAAGCGTGAATTATAGCCACCTCTGAGACAATTATGTTGAAAAAGGAATCCCATTCAAAATTATTCCGCTGAAGTCTTTCTGTAAGTGCAATCTTATCCAATCCTCCCTGAACACCAACAACAAGTGGAGTTCCAACTGCTCCGAATGATACTGGTGTTGACTGTATCATCATTCCAAAAACTACAGCTGCGAGAGCAGGAAAACCAACAGCCACCATTAGAGGGGCTGCAACTGCAGCGGGTGTACCAAATCCAGATGCACCTTCAATGAAACACCCAAATAACCATGCTATTAAAATTACTTGTACACGTCTATCAGAACTTATTTCTGAAAAGCCTTTCCTGATAGTATGAATTGCTCCAGAATATTTAAGTGTATTTAAAAGTGTAATAGCTCCAAAAATAATCCAAAGAATACTTCCACAAATTATCAGACCTTGAAAAGCAGAGGCTAGAATTCTTCTACTTGTCATACCCCACAAAAAATAAGCTATAAAGCAAGTAAACATAAAAACTGCTGGCATCGCAATTCTGGCTGGAATTCGAAAACCAACTAATAGGATTCCTGCTAAAAATATTGGAGAAAAAGCAATTAAGCCAAGAAAATTTTCATTAATAATCATTAAATACTTTAATACTAATAAAACAATTTATGCATAAAAATAAATCATCAAGCAAGAATTTAAAAAAATATTATTCATTCATGATTTTTTTTTTTCTTTATCCTAGAATATTATTTAATCGAATATAATAAAATATCAAAATGGATATATTTATAGAAATTAGTATAAAAAAGACACTTGGTTATCTTGCTGCTTTCTGTACAACAGTGGCTTTTATTCCTCAAGTAATAAAAATTTGGGAAACAAAGAGTACCAAAGATATTTCTCTTTTAATGTTTGTGATATTTACATTTGGTGTATTTTGCTGGTTAATTTATGGAATTTTGAATAATGATCATCCGTTGATTTTAGCAAACCTTTTAACGTTTGTTCTTTCAATGTATATTTTAATTCAAAAGATATTAAATAAATAAAATTATTCATAAAAGATCTCTCTCCACATTAATTTCTCAAGGAAATAAAGGCGGTCTAAGGAATTCTTAAGAAATTTGGAAGACTAGAACTTAAAGAAAAGCTTCGAACATTCTAGTCTTTATTTTTCAATTTAGTATTTTGTCTTTTTAGTGCATTTATAAGTTCATCTATATTTTCATTGCTTATAAAAGAACTAAACTCCGATTTCTTTGTTGCGATTTCACTCACAGAACCTGCTAATAGTACATCAAATATCTTCCATGTTTTGCCTTTCTTGGATAACAAATAATCAATTTTAACATCATCGTCATCAATGATCTTTAATTTTGTTTGAACTAGAAAAAAATTTCTTTTTAATTCTTTACTACCTAAATTTTCAAAAGACACATTAATAATTTTCTTAAATCGCTTGATATAATTTCTGACGACATACTCACCAAAAACCAAAGATATTTCTTCTTGCTTATTTTTATTGATACTTTTCCATTTACTACCAATTATCATGGAAATCATTTTTTCAATATTATATGTTTTATTGATCAAATCCTTCATTAAAATATAATTATCGAAATTCTGCTCATGTAACTTCTTAAGTCCATTATGTAATTTATTAATCGTATCTGTAGGTTTTTCATTAATTATATTTGCCTTGATGTTATTATCTTGTTTCAAAATATTTCTTTTTGTTATTCCTTCTTCATTTTTTTTTGTTTTGGTAATTTTCTTATTATTTTGATCATTTTTTACGGACAACGTTTTTGTTTTTTCTTTTTCATTTACATTTATGTTAGATTCCAAATTACTCTGAGATGTTTTTAATTGTTCTTTTTCGACTTCATTATTTTTATTTATATTATTAAGATTTGTTGAGATTTTTTCTTCATCCAAAATTTTTTCCTCTTTATTAACAGAAACAATTGCGTTGTCATTTTTCATTTGTTCGTTTTCAACTTTATTTGAATAAATTAAAGCTAGTGAAGATAATATTACAAATACAATAAAAAATATTGGTATACTTCTTTTTCTTATAAATGATATAAATTTACTTTCCATATTTTTTATTTTAAACAATTTTACATCATTTAAATGATTTATTTTATAATATATCAAAATTATTTTTTATTTATTTAATTTCTTTGAAAAGTGCTTACAAAAACTTTTCACTTTTTATCATTGATCTTTGATATATTAATTATTTTCTTCAATCAATTTGATAAGTAATAAAATTAATTAAGTAAAATTATTTACTTTCAAACACACTTAAAAATCAAGGATGTCTATTTTTAATTTATAATACCACTCTAGATCATTAATTTACATACATATTACTTTATTTGTGTGTATACACACATATATCTGGCATTTTTAAGGGGTCTCTAATCTGCAGAGTATGCGTGGTTTTAATGATAGTTAGTAGAGACTTTAATAGTGAAAAATCAATAAATTTGTTATTTGCTAAACAAATAATATTTTAGGATCTTTTTCAACTATTAGTTTCTAGCAGACTTTTTTTTTAAAATTTACGTTATTCTATTTTTATATTTTTTAAAATAAAACATATGCTATTAATATGATTATGAAAAAAATTGCTTTAATTACTGGAGTGACTGGACAGGATGGTTCATATTTATCTGAATTTTTGCTAAATAAGAATTACATTGTTCATGGGGTAAAAAGAAGATCATCTATCATCAATACAGAGAGGATTGATCATCTATATGTTGATCCTTTAGAAAAAAAAACCAACTTTAAACTTCACTATGGCGATCTTACAGATGCGACAAATTTATTAAGATTAGTTTCTGAAATAAAACCAACCGAAATTTATAATTTAGCAGCACAAAGTCATGTTATGGTTAGTTTTGAAACACCCGAATATACTGCCAACGCAGATGCAATTGGAACCTTACGTTTATTAGAGGCGATCAAAGTTCTTGGGCGCACAAAAAAAACTAAATTTTATCAAGCTTCAACATCTGAACTTTTTGGAAACTCAAATAAGAAGAAACAAAATGAAAAAACTCCCTTTTGTCCACAAAGTCCTTATGCTGTCGCCAAACTATATTCTTATTGGATCACAAAAAATTATAGAGATGCGTATGGTATTTTTGCATCAAATGGTATTTTATTTAATCACGAAGGACCAACAAGAGGAGAAAACTTTGTAACAAGAAAAATTACAATGGGAATCGCTGAGATAATTTCTAAGAAGAGAAAGAAAATTTACCTAGGAAATCTAGAATCAAAAAGAGACTGGGGTCATGTAAAAGATTACGTAAATGGGATATGGAAAATATTACAATATAAAAAGCCCGACGACTTTGTATTGGCTACAGGAAAGACATATTCCGTAAGAGATTTTGTTGAAGCAGCATTCGAAGTTGTAGACATAAAAATAAAGTGGATTGGAAAGGGATTAAATGAAAAAGGAATTAATCAAAACGATGGAAAAATTCTAGTTGAAATCGATAAACAATATTACAGGCCCTTGGAAGTTCACTATCTTTGTGGAGATTCAACTAAAGCAAAAAGAAAACTTAGCTGGAAATGTAATATTTCATTTAAGACATTAGTGAAAGAAATGGTATTAAACGACTTAAAAAGAAATAGAATTAATCAGTGAAAAAAATTACTCCTATAATTTTGTCTGGGGGAATTGGTTCAAGATTATGGCCTCTATCAACAGAAAATTTTCCGAAACAATTCCTAAACTTACCGTTCACGGCGAAATACAATTTATTTGAACAGACATTACTGGGAATAAAAAACAAGAAGATTTTTAGTAAACCAATCATTATTTGCTCAGAGAAACATAAATTTTTAATTCTTGATAGTCTAAAAAAAATTAATCAACCATTTTCCGATATTATAGTAGAAAAACTTTCTAAAAATACTGCAACATCTGTCTTACTTGGTGTATGTCGATCCTTGCAAAAGGAGAAGGCAAAATATTCACTAGTGCTTCCGTCTGATCATTATATTCCAAGAAGAAATTATTCAACTTTAGTTCCTAATAAGTTTGAGTCAATAAATGGACATATTATATTTGGCATTAAGCCTAATTTTGAATCTACAGATTATGGATATATAAACTTTAAAAGCTCTAAAAAAAAAATAAAAGAAGTTAAAGAATTTTTTGAAAAACCGAATAAACTCGACGCAAAAAAATATATTTCGAAGGGTTTTTTTTGGAACTCTGGAATTTTTCTTATTAATAATAAAAAACTTTTAGAGGACTTTAAAAAGTATCACTCAAAAATATTGATTTTGTGTAAAAAAATAATTTCGGAATTATCACAGGACCTTGATTTTTTGGAGACAGATCTCAAACTAATGAAAAAATTACCTGAAATTTCATTTGATAAAGCTATTCTCGAAAAAAATGATTGTAATTTTATGATAAAGTTTAAACAGACTTGGAACGATATTGGCTCTTGGAAAACGTTGTCAGATTTATCAAAAAAAAATCAAAAACTAAATTTAAGTACAAATATTTTTAATAATTCAAGAAATTCAAATATTGTTAGCGACAAAAAGAACAATATACTTAACGATGTTAACGATATAATAGTTGTCTGCAAAAAAGACTCTGTTTTGGTCAGTTCAAAAAAAAATGTCAACAAAATCAAAGATATAATAAATGATAAAAAAAACCAAAATTTTGATTATTCTCAAAGCATATTCTATAAGCCATGGGGACATTATGAGATATTTGTTACTTCATCAAATTACTTGGTAAAAAAACTTACTATAAAACCTAAGCATAGATTGTCATTACAATTTCACAAACACAGGTCTGAACATTGGGTTGTTGTTGAAGGCATCGCGCAAATAACCAAAGGAAAACAGAAAGAGATTTTAAAAAAAAATCAATCTACTTTTATTTCAGTTGGTCAGATTCATTGCATTGAAAATATAGGTAGAAGAGAATTAGAAATAATTGAAATACAAATGGGCAGTATATTAAAAGAATCGGATATTGTTCGTTTAGACGATCCATATAAAAGAGATTGATCAAAATTTAATAAAGTAAAAAATAATCCCAAGTAATAAAAGGATATAGCTAACTACAAATATATTTTTTCTAATATAATCTACTGATTTTTCTCCATATTTAAATATTAAATAAGAAACCAAAAAAAACCTAAGACCACGAGACAAAAATGAGAAAACAATAAATAAAAAAAAGTTAATACCAACTATTCCAGATGCTATACAAGTTACTTTATATGGGAATGGTGAAAAACCCCCTATCAATATAATTATTATCCCTAAATTAAAATATTCATTTTTAAATTCTTGAATGTAAAGTGTAATTTGAGGATATGAAACTTCTAAAATTGGTTCAAGCTGAGTCCAAAAAAAGGATCCAAGAAAATATGCAACTACTCCGCCAACAACTGAATAAATTGTAACCCATAATGATAAATTAATGAATTTTTTTGTTGCTATTATATAAGGGACAAGAAATGGATCTGTTGGTAGTGGAAAAAAAATAGATTCGATAAAAGAAATAAAATAAATGATCCACTTAGATTTTTTTTTTCTGCAAAATTCTATCAAACCATTGTAAATGCTATCTATTTTCATATTAATATCTTCTTATACCATTATTATTATAAAAAATTTATTCTTTTAATACTGTACTATTAATTAGCTTAACAGTCTTGTAAAGTACACTATATTAACTTACAGATATTTTGTGAAAGAAGAATTATTAAATAAAGCTAAATTATGGCAGGTTGAATACAAACGTCATGATTATAACCCAAAATATATTTTTAAAAACTCCGAGACTAAAATCGAAACTCTATTTTCTTTAAGTTTTTTCCTTTCAATAATGTCAATAGAAACACTCTTTAATCAACCCTTTAAGAAAAAAATTAAAATTGTTCATAACAAATTCTATAAAACAATTTTTCTAAAAAGATTTCAAAAGTTAGAGAGAATAGAAATAAACTCTTTCGCTTTTAGTTTATTTTTAATTTTTCAAAAACTATTTGAAGAACATGAACCTTTAAAATCATATGCAAGCGATCTTATTGAGTATACGGTCTCTCATTGGTCCTGTATTGATAAATTATCTCATGATGATTTTTTTACAAGAAAAAAAAATGTCAATTTACTATGGAAGAAGAACAAACCAATTGTTCTGTCTAGAACTTATGAATCAAGAATTGATTTAATTTTTTTATTATATAAAAGCTTTGAATTAGGGATAAGTGACAAAAAGATTATAAAACAAAATCTTTCTGTTTTAATTTTTTCAGTCAGTAAAGCATTGAAAGAATTTCGTTTTGACGTTCTAAAAGAACTGAAGAATAAAAGATTATAATTTAATTTAGTATTTAATTTTTTTTTGTTAAGTTAATTACTAAAATGCAAAAAAAAAATGTTCCTTCATATGCGGCCAAATCTGCTTCAGGTCAACTTTCACCTTTATTAATTCACAGAAGAGATGTAGGAGAAAATGATGTGTCCATTGATATAAAATACTGTGGAATTTGCCATACAGATATTCATTTTGCAAAAAATGATTTAGGTGTTACTTCCTATCCTTTTGTGCCAGGGCATGAGATTGTTGGTGTGGTCACTGCAGTAGGAAAAAAAGTTAAGAAATTTAAGGAAGGAGAATTAGTTGGTGTGGGATGTATGGTCGACTCCTGTAAAGAATGTAATTCCTGTATGGAAAATACAGAACAATTTTGTGAGAAAGGAATGACTATGACTTACAATAGCCCTGATTTGATTTCCGGTGGGATGACATATGGAGGATACTCAAAGAAAATAGTAGTTAATCAACACTTTGTTTTAAAAGTATCAAAAGATTTAGAGCCTCAAAGAGTTGCTCCACTTCTATGTGCAGGAATTACTACCTACTCGCCATTAAATAAATTTAATATAAAAAAAGGAGATAAAGTTGGAATTATTGGTTTAGGTGGACTCGGACATCTGGGAATTAAATTTGCTAACGCTATGGGAGCTGATGTAATAATGATTACGAGTTCAAAAGACAAATGCGAAGATGCAATAAACCTTGGAGCAAAGGATGTCATTCTATCTAGTGATGAAAAACAAATTAAAAAAAATATTAATAATTTTGATTTGCTCTTAAATACAATTCCCTCTGATCATAATGTAACAAAATATCTCCAAATCTTAAAACCCCAAAAAATCATGGTTGTTGTTGGATTAGCAAATATCTCTATTCATACAAGATCATTATTATTTGGTAGAAATCAAATTATTGGTTCATTAATTGGAGGATTAAAAGAGACTCAAGAAATGCTAAATTTTGCAGCGAAGAATAATATTGTCGCAGATATAGAGATGATTGATGCTAAAGATATCAATGCCACTTTTAAAAAAATTGAAAAAAATAAAGTTAAATACCGAGCTGTAATTGATATTGAATCCATTTAACATTTATTGAAGAGCGGTAAAATTATTTTAAAAAAAATTCTAATAATTTTTTATTTATCCATATTTAGTTTATTTTTGTTGTTTTACTTAAAATACAAAGATTTTTTTTTGAATTTAAATTTTTCCGATATCTACAATCATTATTTAAACTTTAAAAACTATATTGAAAATAATAGAGGTTTATTAATTTCTTCTTACTTTATTATATCAATGTTATGGGTGTTTTTTTTGGGATTTGTATCACCTTTATTAATTTTATCTACTTTGATGTTTGGTTACTTAGGAGGTTTTATTTCAATACTATCGTTTACCATTGCGTCAACCCTTTCATATATAACCGCCAAAAAATTTAAGAAATCCTTTGAAAAATTATTAATTAAATTTGAAATAACTAATAATTCTTTTTTTCTTTTTATAATTTTTAGGCTAATTCCAGGTGTTCCTTTTGTCATTAAAAATTTTTCTGGAATTTTTTTTAAACTAAACATCAGAAAATTTATTTTAGCAACCTTGATAGCGGAAACCCCACAAATATTATTATTCACATACCTTTTGAAAAAACTAATTGAAACTTATGAAATTTTATCCTCAGACTTTACAATTTTGATGATAACAAAAAAACTTTTACCACCTCTTTTTTGCTTATTATTCTTTATAATAGCGATTTATTTATTAAGAAAAAACTTTCATAAGCATTATAAAAATTAAAAACTTCTTTTTTAAAATCAAATTACTATATATATTGAAATAGGAGAAGAGTATGAACACAAAAAATGAATGTGGTTGCGGAAGATCACCAACAGGCTTTTGTATTGGATGGCATAATTTGTCTGAAGATGATTACAAACTAAAATTGTCTCAATACGAAAACAGAAAAAAAATAAAGAAGTAATATTTCAAAACTTAAAATTTTTTATATGTTTCCAAAGTCTTTTTAGACCCTTTGGTGCGTTAGTTTTTCGTCGTGTTGGCCATTTTCGCGTAGGATCAAATATTGTCTGGTCTAAACCAATATCTATCACAGCTGGATTTTCAATGATTACTGTGTAATAACCAAGTTTCTTATATGATACGCCGATATCAAGTTCGTTTTTGTAGTTGGCGTATCCTCCAATTAAATTATAATCATAAATTCTTTTTACACCTGGCCTGAAGGAAAAGTATCCCCATTCCCATCCCTCTTTACAATAAACTTCTCTAAAACCAATTCCTTTATGTTTCTTCAACGGACCATAACTAAAAATATCAAGTCTGCTTGCACTCTCCTTGCTCTCAAGCCAAACTTGAATAATCTTTGAATCATAATCAAGAATTTTGAGTGAATCTTTTATAAAACCCTTTCTCGTGTAAACCCAGTCGTCTTCACAATGAAAGATATACGGAGTTTTAATTAATTTGTAAGCTTCAACGATTGACTGTATTTGTCCTTTTTTTGTTTTATTAAATAAAAGATTAATTTTATTAGACCATTTTTTTTCTATTCTTTTATAAACATCCTCATTAACAGAATCTTCTGTTAAAAATAATTTCTCAATCGGAAAGTCATTAAATTTAAAAAAACTCTTTAATGTTCTATCTAATAAATCTTCTCTCCCACAACTTGTGATTACAAAGGACATTTTATTTTTCATAAGGTCTGGACCTAAATCTTTAATCAATATTAATTATGAAACTATTAAATATACAATTCAAGCTTTAGAAATTATTGATTATAAAGGAAGGCTAGAGTTTCCCATCAAAAATTTATCCACATTGTGTGCCACTTGTCTGCCCTCTCTTATTGCCCAGACAACTAAAGATTGTCCCCGTCTCATATCACCGGAAACAAAGATTTTTGCAATATTGGTTTTGTAATCATTATCATTAGCTTTAACATTTCCTCTTTGATCAAGTTCTAATCCAATGTCTGATATCAATTTATCTCTAATAGGGTGGACAAAACCCATTGCCAATAAAACTAGGTCTGCTTTGATTTTAAGCTCATTTTGTTTTCCTTTTTTTTCTTCCATTTTTACACTTCCGGATTTATCTTTTTTCCACTCAATTTTTTTCAACGTCAAACTCTTTACTTTCTGACCATCCCCATCAAATGACTTAGTCGAAACACTCCAATTTCTATTAGCACCTTCTTCGTGTGATGAAGAGGTTCTTAATTTCAGTGGCCAATCAGGCCATGTCAACATCTTATTCTCTTTAACAGGCGGTTTGTCTAAAATTTCAAGCTGTGTTACAGATTTTGCGCCCTGACGGTTGGATGTTCCAATGCAGTCAGAACCTGTGTCACCACCTCCAATAACAACAACATCTTTATCTTTAGCAGAAAATTCAGATTCCAATCTAATGTTGTCCCCTTCACAGATTTTATTTTGTCTAGTCAAGAAATCCATCGCGAAATGTACACCTTGCAAATCTCTGCCAGGAATGCTTAGATCTCTGGGATGCTCTGATCCACAGGCAAGTATAATTGCATCAAACTCTTTTAATAAATCTTTTACGGGAATGTTTTCTCCGACCCTAGCATTACATTCAAAAATAACTCCCTCTTCTCTCATCTGTTCAATTCTCTTATCAATTAAGTGCTTTTCCATTTTAAAATTTGGAATTCCATATCTTAACAAACCACCTATCCTATCATTTTTTTCAAATATTTTTACATAATGGCCTGCTCTTGCAAGTTGTTGTGATGCTGCCAACCCTGCTGGACCTGAACCAACAACAGCAATTTTTTTATTAGTTTTATTATTATTTATTTCAGGAACAATCCAACCATTTTCATACGCTTTATCAATTATTGATCTTTCGATGCTTTTAATAGTTACTGGACTATCATCAATATTGAGAGTACACGCAGCTTCACATGGAGCTGGACATATGCGACTCGTAAATTCAGGAAAGTTATTGGTAGAGTGCAAGACATTCAATGCTATTTTCCAATCTCTTTCGTAGACCAAATTATTCCATTCTGGGATAATATTATTTATTGGACAAGAATTATGGCAATATGGAATTCCACAATCCATACACCTAGATGCCTGTTGATTTAAAATCTTGTCTGAAAACGGCAATACAAATTCATCGAAATTTCTTACCCTAGATTTTGGTGCAATAGACTTGTTACTTGCTCTTTCATGTTCTAGGAATCCTGTTACTTTTGCCATAAATTTACAACCTTAGCTTTCTTCTCTTCATTAATTCTTTTTAACAAAACGTTTTCAAAATCAATAGGTAAAACTTTAACAAAGTTTTTTAATTCTTTATCAAAATTATCCAGTATACTTTTAGCGACTGATGAATTCGTATAGTTTAAATGTCTTTTTAGCAATTCTTTTATCCTCAACTCATCATTAAATAGAAAGTTATACTTGTCAAAAAGTTTTTCAGGAAGAATATATTTACTTTTTTTTATCTCGGAGATGTTAACCATTGATAAATTACATTTCTCTTTGAATTTTTTCTGATTCTGGTAGACATAAGCTATGCCACCGCTCATCCCGGCACCAAAGTTGACTCCAGTATTACCTAAAACCATAACTACTCCGCCAGTCATATACTCACAACAATGATCTCCTGTTCCCTCAACTACTGCGATAGCCCCGGAATTTCTCACTGCAAATCTTTCACCTGCAACACCTGAGAAATAACATTGTCCCGAAATTGCACCGTAAAGAACAGTGTTTCCAACAATTATATTTTCTTCTGACCTATATTTTGATTCACTGAAGGGCTTTATTATGATTTTGCCACCTGAAAGACCTTTTCCCACATAATCATTTCCCTCGCCAGTTAAATTAAGAGTAACTCCAGCAGAAAGAAAAGTTCCAAAACTTTGACCTGCAGTTCCCCTTAAGTTGACCATTATTGAATCCTCTCGCAACCCTTTATATCCAAATTTTTTAGCCAAAGTTCCAGAAAGTAAAGCTCCAAAACTTCTGTCTGTGTTTCTTATGGATTTATTTATGTTTACCGTAGACATTTCTTTTTCAAGAACTTGTCTGGCTTCGTTAACGACTTCTCTATCTAAAATAAATTCTAAATCGTGATTCTGCTGTGACGAATTAAAAATATCTGTTGATTTGTCATGATTTGGTTTGTGAAGTATGTTTGAAAGATCAATATTTTTTGCCTTCCAATGTTTAATTGCTTTATTCTTTTCTAAATATTCTGATTTACCAATTAAATCTTGAAACTTTCTTACGCCAAGTTCTGCCATTATCTCTCTAACTTCTTCAGCAACGAGAAAGAAATAATTAACCACATTTTCTGGTGTACCTCTAAATTTTTCTCTTAGGATTTTGTTTTGCGTAGCAATGCCAACTGGACATGTGTTCAAGTGGCATTTTCTCATCATGATACATCCAATAGATACAAGTGGCGCTGTAGAAAAACCAAATTCATCTGCTCCTAATAATGCACCAATTACAACATCCCTTCCAGTTTTTAAACCTCCATCAACCTGCAATGAAATTCTATTTCTCAGTTTGTTAATTACTAAAGTTTGATGTGTTTCTGCCAACCCTAATTCCCAGGGAGTGCCTGCATTTTTGATAGAGGTTAATGGTGAGGCACCTGTTCCACCATCATACCCAGCAATTGTAATATGATCAGCTTTACATTTAGTCACACCTGCTGCCACAACTCCAACTCCAAATTCTGAAACAAGTTTAACGCTGATCCTAGCCTTTTCGTTAACATTTTTTAAATCAAAAATTAGTTGGGCTAAATCCTCAATTGAATAAATATCATGATGTGGAGGTGGTGAAATTAGACCAACTCCAGGTGTAGAATGTCTTACATTTGCAATATTTTCGTCAACTTTATGACCAGGAAGTTGTCCGCCTTCTCCTGGTTTAGCTCCTTGACTAATTTTAATTTGTATGTCTTTAGCATTTACAAGGTACTCGGTAGTGACTCCAAATCTACCAGAGGCAACTTGCTTAATAGCACTTTTCATTGAGTCACCATTCTTCAGTTGGACAAAACGTTCTGGTTCTTCTCCCCCCTCACCAGTATTTGATTTTCCACCAATCCTATTCATGGCAAGAGCAAGTGTTGTATGTGCTTCTCTAGATATTGAACCGTATGACATAGCCCCTGTAGAAAATCTTTTAACTATTTCGGTTGCTGGCTCCACTTCTGATAAAGAAATTTTATTGTCCTTTTTAAACTCAAAGAGACTTCTAATTGTAAACATTGATTTATTGTTATCATTAATTTTTTTTGAAAATTCTCCGAATGTTTCTCTTGAATTTATTCTGACTGCTTTTTGTAGATTTGTAATTGTTGAAGGAGACCAAGAATGCTTTTCTCCTCTTATTCTGTAAGCATACTCCCCACCAACATCCAAGGATTTCTCACTATCTAATTTAAAGTTGGTCATTGAAAATCTATTTAAGGTCTCTTCTTGTATTTGTTTTAAGTCCATTCCTCCAATTAATGTTGCTGTTCCAGGGAAATATTTATCTATAACACTCTCAGAAATACCAACTGCATCAAATATTTGTGCACCGCAGTAGGACTTTAGCGTCGAAATGCCCATTTTAGACATGATTTTAAGTATGGCTTTTCCTGATGCCTTAATGAAATTACTCTCAGATGATTTGTAATCTTTTGAATCGACTAGTTCAGATATCGTATGAAAAACTAAATAAGGATTAATTGCTTCTGCACCGTAGCCTGCCAACACTGCGAAGTGATGAAGTTCTCTTGCTTCCCCAGTCTCCAGAATGATACTTGTTTTCATACGCAAACCTTCTTCAATCAAATAATGGTGGATGGATGAAACAGCAAGTAAAGAGGGTATAGGAGCGTTTACAGAAGAAACATTTTTATCAGACAAAATCAAAATGTTAGATCCATCTAATATCTGTGACTTTGCTTCAAAACAAATTCTATCAATACCTTCTCTGAGTTCATCACCTTTATTAGAATTCTTAAAAAGTATATCAATTGTAGAAGCTTTTAATCGTCCTTTAGTTGTCTCTTCAATATTTCTTATTTTCTCAATATTATCGTTTGTCAGTATGGGTTGATTCAATTCAAGTCTTGCTTTGAAATTATTTTCAGGAGAGTCAAAAATATTTGGTTTTTCACCAAGTGTCATGTCTAGTGACATAACCAGTTCCTCTCTAATAGGATCAATAGGTGGGTTGGTGACCTGAGCAAAACATTGTTTAAAATAACTAAAAAGAAGTTTGGGTTTGTCTGATAATAAGGATATAGGAGTGTCTGTACCCATTGAACCGATAGGTTCGATTCCTAATTTTAAAATAGGTTCAATAAAAAAGTTAATATCCTCTTTTGTATATCCAAAGCATAACTGGAGCCTTTTAATATCCTCTTTGTTGTCAGAAGCATTTTCATTTTTAGGCTTCAGGTCATTAAGAAAAATCTGATTTTTCTCGAGAGATTTTTTATAGTCAAACTTTTGCGAAAGTTTTTCTTTTATTTCGTCATTCTGAACCACTCTCTTTTCTATTAAGTCAATCAGAAAGATCTTTCCTGGTTCAAGCCTCCACCTCTTAATAACCTTCTTAGGATCTACATCCAAAACCCCCATTTCAGAGGACAAAAGTATCATTCCATCCTCAGTCTGAATATATCTAGATGGTCTAAGACCATTCCTATCTAAAATTGCTCCAATTTTTTTTCCATTCGTGAAGCACATTGCTGCAGGACCGTCCCATGGCTCAATATAATTCGAATAATATTCATAGTAATCTCTCATTTTTGGGTTTGTTTTGTCTTTTTCCCATGCTTCAGGAATCAGGAGCATCATTGCATGTTCAATATCATAACCTCCAATCATTAAGTATTCTAGGGCATTATCAAATGCAGCAGAATCTGACAATCCATCGAAAATTAAAGGATTGAGATTTTGGAACTCTTTCAAGAAAAAATCTGAGCGAGAAATAGAAGCACGTGCATTCATCCAATTTGCATTTCCTCTAAGAGTGTTAATTTCTCCATTATGGCATAAGAATCGAAAGGGTTGGGCCAAATCCCAACTCGGAAATGTATTTGTAGAAAATCTTTGATGAACAATTGCTATTGATGAAATAAACATTTTGTCTTTTAGGTCATCATAATAATCTTTCAAACTATCAGACATTATCATACCTTTGTAAACAATTATGCTGCTGGACAATGAAGCAATGTAGAAATCGAAAGATTTTAATTCTATCTCAATTCTTCTTCGGGCAATAAACAATCTTTGCTCAAATTCGTTAATTTTACTGGCTTGAAAAGTTTGTTTTATGAAAATTTGAACAATCGATGGTTCGTTACCTCTAATAGATTTACCAAGAACTTTTTCGTTTCTTGGAACATCCCTTACGTGGATATTCTCAAGTTTTAATTTGTTAAGATATTTGTCAATAATTTTTATACAATGAATTCTTTCCTCTTTATCTCGAGGAAGAAAAAACATACCAATCGCATAATCATTAGGTCTTGGAAGTATTATATTTTGTTTAGATAATTCCCTTTGGAAATATTGATGAGGGATTTGGGTTAACAAGCCAACTCCATCACCTGCTTTAGGATCTGCACTTACAGCACCTCTGTGAGTTAGATTTCCCAATATTCTTAGTCCATTATCAATGATTTCTCTAGATGGAATGTCATAGATGTTTGCTACGAAACCAATACCGCAAGAATCCTTTTCATTCTTTGGGTCATAAAGACCTTGTTTTTCAACTTGTCTGAACATTCTCATAATAATTAATCAAGTAAGTAAATATACTATTATTATATAGTTATTTAGTCATCCATTAACATAGTTTTTTCGTATAAAATTTCTCCCATTGTTTCAGAATCAGATTTTTCTTCTCTCTTGTACTTTAAAAGACCAATACCCTTAGCAAACCAAGTTGTAGTAAAGATTTCAATATTTATGTTTCCTAGAGTTGGGTCTGGGTAGTAACTAGTCTTGCCATACCCAGTGACCTTGATACAATTTTCAATTTTTTTTCCATTGATCGTGATAGTTTCATTCGTGCCAACAATTTTATTATTGAGTTTGAATGGTAAATTTGTGTTGTAAAACCTATCATAACCTAGTTTCATCTGAATAGTTGTCTTGTCTGTAGTTTCCCATGAAGTATTTATCTTTACAGGAAAGGCAAGTAAAAGTTCTGAATTTTCATCATTAGATGTATTTTGTTTTGACGACAAAAAATTATCGAGGTTCTTTATCAAAATTCCCTGTTTTTCAAAAACATAGAATGTTACTTCTCCATCGTTTTTTAAGACTGGTATTGCATTGTTAATTTTTGGAAGAAAGTAGAAACTTTGTCTAAAATTTTTTTTCTTATTTTCTTTGTCTTTAAAAAAAATGTCATAGAAAATTTGTTCACCTTCGTTGTAGGGAAAATATCTTTGATTTGAATCACAAGAGATTGTTGAAATTGTTACTACAATTAAAAAAAAAATTAATTTTATTTTCATTTTTTACTTATTTTTTACTTAAAGTCTTCTTTAACAAGAGGTGCCAAACCCAATTTATACTCTAATGCGTTGCATAACATCTGACCAATCAAAATATGAGTCTCCTGAATTCTAGAAGTTATTTTAGTAGGAATAGATATAATAATATCAGCAAATTTTTCAATATCATGAGTATCTTTTCCAGTGAAAATTACTGTTTTAATTCCATTCTTTTTTGAGTATGCCAACCCATTAATTACGTTTTTACTTTTTCCCGAAGTTGAAATACCAATAGCAACATCACCAATTTTACCCAAAGCCTCCAATTGCCTAGAGAAAATTAGTTCAAAACCTAGATCGTTCGCAATTGCTGTAAGAGTGGAAGTATCAGTAGAAAGAGATATTGCAGGTATTGATTTTCTATCTCTTGAATATCTAACTGTCAGCTCAGTCGACAAATGTTGAGCGTCAGAAGCACTACCACCGTTTCCAAAAAATATAATTTTATTTCCATTCTTTACAGATTCGAAGCAAACATCAACTAACTTAACAAAGTTTTTTTCCATACATTTGCTCGTTCTTTTCACAACATGGATATGTTCTTCAATTTGTGATTGAAAGAAATTTTCAATTTTTTTATTCATAATCTTTCCATGGCGATCTCATCTGGACTCGAACCAGAAACTAATCCTTAGGAGGGATTTGTTATATCCAGTTTAACTATAAGACCCCAATTACCTTCCAAATGGTATTTGATATTTTAAAACCAAAGTTTCAGATCCTGGGTTTTTTTTACCGCTATCTGCATTTGAAATATGAAAAATACCCACACCTATTCTAGAATTGTTTCTAAACCTATAAAAAACATCTATTCCTATGTAAAATTCAAGAGGGTTGCCTGCCTTAATCTCATTACCGTCCTTGTAATATCCACAAGCCAAACTGGGAGTCATTACAATATTTTTTTTTTTTCCATAGTATCCATCGATACCAAATCCTCCATAAGCATAATATGCATTTTCGTTAGTCCCAAGAAAACCTGCAAAAGGCTTTATAAGATTAAACATTTTTTTTCCACTATGTATTTCTAGATTTATCATCCCAGATTGATCATTGTGAGGTGGAGAACCATCTTCCATATAATTAAATATTCCCACACCAACTGAAAAACGTGAGGAATCTTTAGCCTCTGCAGTTGATGCTAAAGATAAAAAAATAAAAAAAAATATGTGAAAAAGTTTCTTCATTCTCTAAAAAGGAATATGGTATTTGAAAATTATTTGTTCTGAGCCGGGATTTCTATACCCAAGACCGGCATTAGATATGTGAAAAACGCCAACTCCAACCCTAACATTATTCCTAAATCTATAAGATAAATCACCACCACTTCTAAATTCTAATGTATGTCCCATCCTTATTTGATCACCATCTTCATAAATTCCAGCAGCTAAGCTTGGCGATAATATAATACACTTACATCTTAAAAAATATAAATCAGTTGAAAACCCAAAATATCCATAATAAGCACTTTCATCTGTTCCCAAAAAACCTATTAGTGGCTTAATAAAGCCGAAAGCTTTTTTTTTTGAGAAATATTCTATATTATATGCTACTGAAGATTGATTGAAATTATCACTTCCATGTTTCATAAAATTATATATTCCACCACCTACCGCGATTCTGTTTTTATTGTCTCTAGCAATTGAATTATCACTAAAAAAAGACAATAAAAGCATAATTATAAAAATACCTAAATAATTTCTCATTTGTTAATTACAATAACACCTAAACAAACTATCATTTAATCATGAAAAATAAAATTAATTATTACTTTTTAGTTGTTTGCTTTTTTGTATGTTATTGCCTAATTTCAGGTTGCCAAAATAATCCTGCTACAGGCAAGAATGAATTTAATTTAATGTCAACTGATGAAGAGGATAAAATTGGAAAAAAGGAACATAAAAAAGTATTAGAACAATTTGGGGGTGAATATAATAATGTTAAACTTAATAATTATATTAATAGCCTAGGAAAATTTCTTGTAAGCACATCAGAACTTCCAGAAAAAGAATTCAAATTCACTGTACTAAATACCCCAATAATTAATGCATTTGCTTTGCCAGGTGGATATATTTATTTAACCAGAGGCCTTATATATTTGTGCCAAAACGAAGCTCAACTTGCAGGAGTTATTGCCCATGAAATTGGCCATATCACCGCAAGACACACGGCCAAAAGATATACTAAAACAGTTGGAACAAATGTATTACTTCAAGTTTTAAATGTATTTTCCAAAAATAATTATGTGAATAATTTATTAGGGCAGTCAGCTCAGCTCTACCTACTTTCATACTCAAGGTCTCAAGAATATGAGGCTGATAAACTTGCTGTTCGTTATATGTCAAGAGCTGGTTTTGATCCTAATGAAATGGCAAGATTTCTCTCATTAATGGAAAGATATTCTATTCTTCAAAGGAAAATATTAAGAATGGATAAAAATGTATCAGAACTTTTAAAGACTCATCCTAACTCTTCAAAAAGAGTGAATGAAGTGGTTTCAGGATATAAAGGAAGAATTCCTTTAAATCCAATTGTGGGTAAAGATATTTTCTTAAAAAAAATTGATGGAATCACTTATGGCCACAAAGCAGATGAAGGTTTCTTTATAAAAAATTCTTTTGTTCATAAACCTTTGAGAATAAAGTTTGATTTTGATAAGGAATTTTATTTTTTAAATAAACCAAATGCCCTAATAGGTTCAACTAATAAAAAGACAAAAATAATTTTTGATTTAGATGATTCGGATAAAATTAATGATTTAAAATATATTGCTAAATGGTTGAATATCTCCCAGAAAAAATTCACTGATTTTGAATCTTTTACTAGTAATGGTTTCAATGTGTTTAAGACAAAAGTTAAAAAAAATAAACAATTATTTGTGATAGCTACATTAAAAGGGAGTAAAAATTTGATTTATAGGTTTATACTTCTTACTGATGATCAGGAATTGAAGAATTATGAAAGTAAATTTAATAATTTATTAAATACATTTTCTAATATTCAAGATGATGAACTTAATAAATTACAACCACCAATCATTAAAATCGTAACATCTTCATCTCAAAAAAACTTCAAAGAAAGGTTAATAAATAATTTAAATATTCAATCAAAGCATTCAGAACAATTATTTAATACTATCAATGACATTCAGAATGACGAAATAGATACCGAAAGAAAATTCAAAATAATCTATTGATTAAGAAGTTCTTCTAACTTTCCTTTAGCTACCTTTTTATCAAGATTTTGAACAGCTCCATACTCATTACTTAATCTATTAAGAGCTGTCAAATAGATTTGCCTTTCAGAGTATGATTGTTGTTCTAAAGAATCTTCCTTTTTATGCAAATCTCTGACTACCTCAGCAATTAACACTGGATCACCACTGTTAATATTTTTCTCATATTCTTTAGCTCTTTTAATCCACATGTCCTTTTTAATAGCTGGTTTTTCAATAAGAACATCTAACGCCTTTGAAAGTCTATTTTTATTGCTAAGCTTTCTTAAGCCAGAACTTGATGCTTTACTCTTTGGGATTCTTAACTTCATTTTATCTTGTTTAAAATTAATAAGAATAAAATCTTGATTAGCTCCGTCTACGTCGTAAGTATCAAAATTTTCGATTTCACCAACCCCATAGGTTGGATAAACTACTAAATCACCTATATCTAATTCTAATTCTTTTTTTTTCAAAAATGTCTCCAGTAAAATTTATTTTGTGAAATATATATCAAATCACGCGAAGTTAAAAGATAAATATTATGAGCCCTTTCCAGGATTTGGGCTAAAGTGATTATCGAATTTATTCTTTACATCTTTCCAATCATCACTGTCTTCAGGAGGGGTGCCCATCTTATTAATATTTGGCCATTTTTCTGCATACTCTCTGTTGATATCTAACCATTTTTGAGCATCTTCACATGAATCGTCGCTTATTGCTTCAACAGGGCACTCGGGTTCACATACACCGCAATCAATGCACTCGTCTGGATGTATTACAAGAAAGTTTTCTCCTTCATAAAAGCAATCAACCGGACACACTTCAACACAGTCCATGTATTTACATTTAACACACGCATCCTTTACAATATATGCCATGGTCATTATATAGAACAGAAAAAGAAGTTATTCAAGATAATTAGAGTACATTTTATACAGAAATTTTTTTTGGATTGTCAAAAAAAATCTTTTCAAATTCATTGTGAGGTTTAAAAAAAGTTCTCTTTTTTTTAAAGAAAAATACCTTGCTAGACAAGTTTTCATAATAAGAATGCTCAATGAGAAAGTTTTGTTGATTTAGTTTTATTGGGTAAAATCCTAATTTTTCAAAAACTAATCTTTTTGATTTCACTTTATTTTGTTTTTTAATAATAAAAATTCTATCTTCAATAAAACTTTCTAATGTGTTTTTAAAAAAAACATTGATCAGCATCTGTTTAAAAAAATTGTTTCTTTTTAATTTATTATAAAAGAAATTTATACCCACTGTAAAACCCATTTCCTTATAGTCCTTCAATTCACTAGGTACAAGTTTACTAAAAAAAATATTTATTAAATCTTTCTTACAATGACCAAGATTTTCTATCAAAGAAAAATTAATCGCTCTTGAAGCATTTGAAATATTTTTTAATTTTCTTATGGTGTTTATGAATGGAAGGTCTTGATTCATTTTAAACAAAAAAAACTCATTTAATTTTTTATTAATTTTGCTCTGGTACCTACCAAAATATTTATCCACGAAAATTGATATTTTAGGGTTGTGTATTTCTTTTCCTTTTGTAAATTCTGCAACTTTATGATCTTTCCAAATAATTGAACCATCAATTTTGAAATCAAAATTTTGATTTTTAGTCAAAATAAAGCTTTCGACAATCTGAAAACAAATTAATTCTAAATTTTCGTCTAAAATTTTATTGTTAAAAATATTTTTACTATACTTAAAGCTTGGATTTATTCTGAAATTTAGCCCTTCTATCCTCCCAATCTTTTCTTTACCAAAAAAAATATTTAAATCTTCAATTCTAACTATACCTTTTTTTTGAATTAATTGATTTTGATTTTCAAGTTGGATGCTTTTAATCTCTCCTACAAACTCTGATATTAGTTCCTCATGTAACTTTTTAGATAAATTTAATTCTAACTCTTTAACTTGGTTTTTAAATTTATTATCACTCTCTATCCAATTTCTTTTAAATGATATAAAAGACCAAGTCCTTACTTGTGAAATTTTATAATTAAGCTCAGAGATTTTATTAGAATATTTTCTTATATCATTAAGGTTGCTTTGCACCCAGATATCCGGAATCTTTTTTTTACTACTATTTAGAAATGTAAAAACTTTTTTAAGGAATCTTGTATGATATTCGTCTAGATTATGTGAATAATCTGGAATACTACAAACTTCCCATAATCTTTTTAATTTTAAAATATTTAATGCTTCGGTTTTGATTTTTTTGTCCTCTAAAAAAATTCTCAAATATCTATGATCATTTCCATTCTTTTTAAGCTTAAAATAATTTTCTCTAGGATACTTTGACAAAGATTTTAATAAATCGTTTGGTGATCTAAAAGTTAGTTTATCATTTCTCCAAAAAATTTTTTTTATTTCTGTGTGCTCATAGTTCTCTACAAAGTTTATAATGTTATTGTTAATTTTTTTTAAATTACAGGTAGTTCCAAAATAACCATCATTACAAGACCTTCCAGCTCTTCCGGCTATTTGCGCTATCTCATCTAATTTTAGATATCTTTCATTAAATCCATCAAATTTTTTTATACTTGAAAAAAAAATATTTTTAATGTCCAAGTTCAAACCCATACCTATAGCATCAGTTGCCACTATAAAGTCTACCTTACCTTCTTCAAACAACTTAACTTGAGCATTTCTGACGTCAGGAGACAAAGCTCCTAAAACAACTGATACACCTCCATGCGTTTGTTTGATTTTATTAGCTATTTCATACACATCAACTTGAGAGAAGGCTATAACCGCGGATCTTTTTGGTAACCTTGTTAAATTTTTATAACCAATAAACGATAATTTTGATAATCGTGATTTTTTATGTATTATTATTTTAGGGTATATCTCCTTTAGTATATTTTCCATACTTTGAGAACCAAGAAATAAGGTTTCTTTCGTACCTTTCATATTCAAAATTTTTTCCGTAAAAATATATCCTCTATCATAATCCGATGCCATTTGAACTTCGTCAATTGCGACAAATTCAAAATTTATGTTTTTTGGAATTGATTCCACTGTACAGAAAAAATACCTTGCATTTTTTGGAATAATTTTTTCTTCCCCAGTAATAAGTGCAACACTATTATTATCAAAAGTTTTTTTTGCTCTTTCATAGTTTTCTCTAGCTAATAATCTTAACGGAAATCCGATTACGCCAGAGTTGTACTTATATAAAGTTTGGATGGCTGTGAAAGTTTTTCCAGTATTGGTTGGGCCCAAAAAAGCTGAAATTTTTTTTTTCATAAATCATTTTTACTTAAATTTTATTTAAAACATAGGGAAGAATTCCATCATTTTTAAAATATTTAATTTCATTATCTGTATCTATTCTTGACAAAACCTCGATATGCAAATTATCTCCATCTTCAAGATCAACTTTTATTTCTTTTTTAATATTTGGTTCTAATAAATACTCACTCAACCTTCCTAAATTAAATACTTCAGCACCAAAAAATTTTAAATCTTCTATTTTATTGTTAACGAATTGAAGAGGTAAAACTCCCATTCCCACAAGGTTAGACCTATGAATTCTTTCGAAACTTTCTGCAATAACTGCTTTCACTCCAAGTAACCTTGTCCCTTTAGCCGCCCAATCTCTAGATGAGCCTGTACCATACTCTTTACCAGCTAACACAACTAGAGGTACTTCTTCTTCTTGATATTTCTGGGCAATATCAAATATTTCTCCCTCTTTTTTTGTAGGGAAATGTTTAGTATATCCTCCGGTTTTATCTACCATTTTATTTTTTATTCTTACATTAGCAAATGTACCTCTTGTCATAATTTCATGATTACCTCTCCTTGCTCCATAGGAGTTGAAGTCATCTACTTTTATTTGTCTATCTCTGAGATATTTTCCTGCTGAACTTCTTTCTTTAATTACACCTGCAGGAGAAATATGATCCGTAGTAATTGAATCACCTAAAATTAAAAGAGGTCTAGCCCTTAAATCTTCATCAATATTATTTTTTTCTTGATCAAGGAAGGGAGGTTTTTTTATATATGTTGAAGTTAGAGACCATTCATATGTAGATGAATTTTTAACATTAAGTTTTTCCCATTCAAGGTCGCCCTTGAAAATATTTGAGTAATTTTTTTCGTAAAAATCTCTTTTTATTGTCTGTTTCAATATACTCTCTACTTGAAATTTTAGTGGCCATAAATCTTTCAAATAAATGTTTATTCCATCTTTTTTACACAAAGGATCTTTTTGAATATCTAAATCAACTCTCCCGGCTAGCGCATATAAAACAACCAATGGAGGAGATGCAAGAAAATTAGACTTTATACTTGGGTGGATTCTGCCTTCAAAATTTCTATTTCCAGAAATTACACTACATACATTTAGATCCTTTTTTATAATCTCATCATTTACTTTTTTGTCTAATGGTCCTGAGTTACCAATACAAGTTGTGCACCCATACCCAACAATATTAAAACCTAACTGATCTAGGTAGCTCATCAAATTTGATTCTTTAAGATACTTATCAACGACTTTGCTTCCAGGGGCAAAAGACGTTTTTACCCACCATGGAACTTTCAACCCTAACTCAATAGCCTTTTTCGCTATTAATCCAGCCATTATCAAAACCGAAGGATTTGATGTGTTAGTGCAACTTGTTATAGCTGCAATGCAAACCTTACCATGTGAAAGTTCATTTTCTTTTCTTTCGTAAGTTTTTTCCTGAGTTTGAAGTGTTTCAGAAAATTTTTTAGGCACTTGCTTTAGATCTATCCTATCTTGTGGTCTTTTTGGACCTGAAATGCATGGTTGGATTTCATCCAAACTAATTTTCAAACTTTTATTGTAATTAATTTTTTCACCACCATTTCTCCATATCTTTTGTTTTTTTGCATAAGTTTCTACAATCTTTATAAGTTTTTTATCTCTTCCGGTTATATTTAGATAATCAAGTGTTTCTTTATCAATAGGAAAAAAACCGCATGTAGCTCCGTATTCAGGCGCCATATTGGAAATGGTTGATCTTTCTGAAAGAGTCAAACTATCAAGACCATCGCCATAAAATTCCACAAACTTTCCAACAACATTCATTTTTCTAAGTTTTTCAGTAATATTTAAGACTAAATCAGTCGCTGTAAGCCCATCTTTCAATTTACCTGTTAAATTCACACCAACAACTTCAGGAATTTGCATTGATATAGGTTGGCCGAGCATAACTGCTTCAGCTTCGATCCCTCCCACTCCCCATCCAAGAACTGATAATGCATTTACCATTGTTGTGTGACTGTCTGTACCGACAACCGAATCTAAAAAGAGTAATTTATCCTTTAAACTTACAACCTCTGCCAAAAATTCAATGTTAATTTGGTGACAAATTCCTGAACCAGGTGGAAATAAAAAAAAATTCTTTAGTGAACCTTGTGCCCATTTTAATAATCTGTATCTCTCCGAATTTCTCTCATATTCTTTCTTTACATTTAAAAAAAGTGAATTTTTTTGAGAATTACTATCAACATTTATAGAGTGATCAATAATTAAACTCACAGGTACAACTGGATTAACTTTCTCAGGATTTTGACCTTTACTTTTTACTTTATCACGCATTGCAGCTAAGTCTGCAACTGCTGGAACACCAGTATAATCTTGCATTAGAACACGACTAGGTGAAAATAATATTTCTTTACCTGTTCTTTGATTAATTAAGTTGTCAATGTCATTCTCAGTAATTTTCAAATCATCAATTTTTCTTATTAAGTTTTCTAATAGCACTCGATATGAAAAAGGTAAATTTTCTAATTTAAAGTTTAATAATCTTTCTGCTTTATCAAGACTTACAATATCGAATTTTTTTTGTTCAATTTCTAAGGTATCAAAAAATTTAGTAGTTGTTAGATTCATTTTCTTCACTAATCTCTATTATAAACATAAAATAAAAAATTGCATGGTCCTTGAAATTATATCAGTCTTCTTTTACAGAAATAAAAGGTTAATCTTTGATAACTTTAATTTAAAATTAAAAAATTCTCAAATAATGATTTTGATAGGTAGCAATGGAATTGGCAAAACAACACTTTTTGAATTAATAGTTGGTATTTTAGAACCTCAAAAAGGCATAATAAAAATTAACAATCAACTCATCCAAAAAATGTTTGAAAAAAAAAGAAAAAATTTCACATACCTTCCACACAAAGATGGACTAAAAGATAACCTAACAATCATAGAAAATATTGAAAATTGGAACTATTTATCGGCGAGTAAATATGATTTTGTGAAGTTAAAAAGTAGTTTAGATTATTTCGATCTTTTTAAAATTAAAGACGAAAATGTTGGGAACTTATCACAAGGGCAGAGAAAAAAGGTTTCACTTTCGAAACTTATACTTTCTAACAATTTATTATGGCTACTAGATGAACCCTTTAATGGTCTAGACTCAGATTCAATCATAAAAACAAAAAGGATTTTGGAAAATCATAGAAAAAATGGGGGATCAGTTCTACTTTCAAGCCACATAGATGTTAAAATTAAGAGTTCAAGAAAAATAGTCCTTAACAAACTTAGGCAAAAAAGAAGAAGAGATATTTGTGAAATTAATTCTTGGGAGGAACTATGAGAATTGATGGTTTTTTCAATTTAATTAAAAGAGAAATGAGAATTTGTTTGAAAAATTCTTTTGTAATGATTTCTTTTTCATCTTTTTTTTTAATTTCAATTTTAATTTTTGTTTTTGCATTTGGATCTGGTTCGATTGATGGTGATAAATTATATAAGCCTATTGTTTGGGTACTTCTTATTTTTTCACTGATGCTAATTAGCGAGAATTTTACAAATAATGATTATGCAGACGGAAGTCTTAAAGAAATGCAATTTCTTGGTTATTCAGAAGAAGTCATTATATTATCAAAGGGCATTGCTATGTGGTTTATGATTATGTTGCCAACATTTTTTTTGATCCCAATTTCTTCTATCTTATTCAATGTAACTTTTACAAATTCTGTGATTTTGTTTTTAAATATTTGTTTAGCTTGCCCAAGTCTAATTCTAATTTCTTTGGTTTCATCACTTTTTTCAATACAGCTTAAAAATAATAAAATTATACAATTCATTATTATTTTTCCATTTTATATGCCGATTATAATATTTACCACCTCAACGACTAACAATGATATTGATGGTTATATATTTGATGATAATAATTTTTTAATTTTAATTGGAATTTTTTTTATTACATTACCAATTAGTTTACTTACAAGTAAATTAATTATGAAAGAAATAAATAGATGATATTCAAGTTTGCAAATCCCTTAAGATTCCAAAAGTTCGTGAGTAAATATCAACCAACTTTACTTTATTTGTCTCTGATATTTTTAGTATGCGGACTTTTCTTTAGTTTTTTCAATAGTCCACCCGACTATATGCAAGGTGAAACAGTAAGAATTATGTATATTCATGTCCCATGTGCTTGGTTTTCTCTAATGATTTATTCTTTAATTGCAATCTGTTCTTTATTTTCTATTGTGTTTAAGCACACACTTGCTGATATAATTTCAAGAGCAAGTGCTCCAATTGGAGCTTCTTTCACTCTTGCTACACTTATCACAGGTTCCATTTGGGGTAAACCAACTTGGGGAACCTGGTGGGTTTGGGATGCCAGATTAACCTCTGAATTGATTTTATTTTTTATTTATCTCGGCCTAATTCTGATAACTACTTCTTATGAAGACAAGTCTAAAGGTGATAGATACGCATCCATACTAGCTGTTGTAGGTATTGTAAACTTACCCATAATAAAATGGTCGGTCGACTGGTGGAATACATTGCATCAACCAGCGAGTATATCTAAACTATCCTCTCCTTCAATTGATCAATCAATGTTAACTCCGCTTTTTATAATGACTATTTCATTTTTATTTTTCTTTGTATCAGTTCTACTAATGAGAATAAAAGCTGAAATCATTCAAAGAAAAATTGATGTTATAAGATTTAATAGGGTAGATTAATGAGATATTTTTCAAACTTTATAGATTCCGGAGATCATTTTACTTATGTATGTTTATCATATTTTATAGTTTTTCTAATACTCTTTCTTATGTTTTTTTTGAGTTATACAAAAACCAAAAAACTTGAAAAAGAGTTTACACTTCTTTCAAAAAATGAAACCAAAAAATAAAAGATTATTAACCTTGATTGCCTTCGTTACGATGACATCGTTAGGCTTCACAATTTTGTTGGTAAGTCTAAGAGAAAATTTAATTTTTTTTTATTCCCCAACTGAAGTTTTTGAAAAAACCTTTGATTCAAATAAAAAGATTCGAGTTGGAGGTATGGTAAAGAAGAAAAGTGTGGAAAAAAAAATTAAAGAAATTGATGGAAGAAAATTAGAAGAAATCACATTTATTATAACTGATTATAATAAAGAAATATTAATTTTATATGTAGGAATACTTCCTGATCTGTTTAAAGAGGGTCAGGGTGTTGTGGTTGAAGGAATGATAAAAAATCCAGGTGTTTTCAATGCAACTAATGTTTTAGCCAAACATGATGAGAACTATATGCCACCAGAAATCAAAGATATAAAAACAATAAAGGAAAATAGTAATGGTATCTGAACTAGGTTTTGTTTTTCTTACATTGACTTTGGTTTTGTCAAGTTTGAGCTTCGCTCAACTTTCTGTAAAAGGCTTAGGCTTTGAAGTTTTTAATTTTTCTCAGGTAAAACTGACAAATGCCATCTTTTTTTTTACTCTTACATCATTTATTTGCCTAACCTATTCATTCTTAGATTCCGATTTCACTTTAGATGTAATATCAAAGAATTCAAACAGCCAACTCCCCTTAATTTATAAGTTTACAGGTGTTTGGGGCAATCATGAAGGCTCAATACTTCTTTGGCTTCTAGTAATGACATTCTTTGGATTTCTTTTTTCAAGCAGTAGTTTAGTGTCTCCAACGTTCAAGGATGAGGTTTTAAAAGTTCAAAATAGTTTATGTTTTTTAATCGTATCATTTATTGTATTTACTTCTAATCCTTTCCAAAAATCTTTTCCTCCTCCTGTCCAAGGTGCTGATTTAAACCCATTATTGCAAGATCCTGGACTAGCAATTCATCCACCTTTCTTATATATGGGTTATGTAGGATTTTCAATTATATACTCTATTTCTGTGGCAGCTATGACTGAACAATCTAATCATTTTTTAAAAATTTTAAAACCTTGGGTATTTATGTCATGGATTTTTTTAACTTGTGGTATTGGTCTTGGAAGCTGGTGGGCATACTATGAACTTGGATGGGGTGGATTTTGGTTTTGGGATCCTGTGGAAAATGCCTCACTTTTACCATGGTTAACAGCGTCAGCCTTGTTACATACTATAGTTATTGCTGACAAAAAGAAAATATTGGTAAATTGGACAATAGCACTTTCTATCCTTACTTTTATTTTGAGTTTACTTGGAACTTTTTTAGTTAGGTCAGGAGTTTTGGTATCAGTTCATGCTTTTGCAAACGATCCGACACGAGGTGTATATATTTTGCTACTTTTAGCTTCAATAAGCTTCTACGGGATTTTTAAATTTATTAACCATCAAAAACAAAATCAAGAAAATTTTCATATTAAATTAATTTCAAGAGAAGGCATGATTTCCTTAAATAATATATTTATGCTTTCCATTGCATTCACAATATTAATCGGAACAATTTACCCATTGTTTTCCAGTGTATTATTCAACACAAAAATATCAGTTGGTGCTCCTTTCTTTAATTCAATATTAATTCCCGTTATGTTTCCATTTGTGTTTGGAATGATTTTGGGTCCTTTTACAAAATGGAATAGAGATGATTTATTACTGATTTTGAACAGAATAAAAATCTTGCTCTTATCTCTCATTCTTTTTTCTCTAATCACCTGGTATATTAATTTTAGAGATCCAGTTTTATCAATTATATTTATAATTTTAGGTGGTTGTATAATATTAAGTTCACTCTTCGAATTTCTTCAAATCCTGAGAAATAAAAATAGATTGATAAAAATACCAAAAAAAATGATTGCTCAAATACTAGCTCATTCTGGTATTGGTCTCTTAATTATTGGCGCAACTGGAAGTAGTATTCTAAAAGAAGAAAAAATTCAATTTCAAGAGATTGGAGAATCAATATCAATTAAAGATTTTAATGTAGAGTTCATTGGTGTAAAAAAAGTAGAAGGACCAAACTACTTAAGTCAAATGGGAGAATTCAAGATAATACAAAACAATAAATTATTAACAATTTTAAAACCTGAAAAGAGATTTTATAATTCTGGGAAACAAGTTACAACTGAAGCAGCTATATATTCAAGATTTAGCGGAGACCTATATATTGCTCTAGGTGAGGTGCATGAAAATAAAACTCAATGGACAACTCGAATTTGGTTTAATCCTTACACATTATGGATATGGATCGGAGTTATCTTTTTGGCCTCTGGGGGACTATTTTCATGGTTTAATAGTTTAAAAAAAAGAAAATGAGATACTTCTTAATAGTTATATTTATTTTCATTCTTGTCATTTTTTATAAAGGATTAAAAAAAGATCCTACAGTAATTCCATCAAATTTATTATCAAAAGAAATTCCTGAATTTTCTATTTCTAGTTTCAGTGGGTCAACATTAAAAACTAAAGATCTAAGAGATAATAAAGTAAAAATTGTTAACTTTTTTGCATCATGGTGCCCTCCTTGTAAAATTGAACATAATCAACTTCTAGAACTCAGCAAAAAAATTCCTGTATATGGAATTGCAAAGAAAAATACACATGATGATCTATCTAAATGGTTTGAAAATAATGGAAACCCATATACTAGGGTCGGAATGGATACCAATGGTGAAGCAAGTATTGAATGGGGTGTCTATGGTTTGCCAGAGACATTTATAATAGATAAAGGAGGAATTGTAAAATATAAACATGTTGGTCCTCTTATGAAAAGAGATCAAGAACACATTGAAAAAATTATTAAAAAGCTCCAATGAAATATCTTTTTATATTTTTGAGTTTTCTATATTTAAATGTATTAGCAATCGAGCCCAATGAAATCCTTGAAGACGGAGACTTGGAAAAAATAGCAGTTGAAATAAGTAAGGAATTAAGATGCTTAGTGTGCCAAAATGAAGACATTCACAACTCAAATGCAGATATAGCTAAAGACTTAAGGATCTTGGTAAGAAAAAAATTAGAGTCAGGAGAATCTAAGAAAGAGATTTTGAAATATGTGCACGATCGTTATGGCGATTTTGTTTTATTTTCTCCTCCTTTCAAGTTTCAAAATATAGGACTATGGATAATACCCCTTTTATTTTTTCTATTAATGACTTTTTTCTTTTTTAGGAAAAGTTAATGATCTTTTTTTTTTTTATAACTCTTTTAATAATTTTCTTTACCTCGTTATATTTTAAAAAAATAAAAAAAACAAAAAATGGATTTCTAATATTTTTTTTTTATGTGCTAACTTTTACTGGAATTTTATACTTCACAAAGGGAAATATTGAAACTTTTCACTTCGAAAAAGAACTGAACGAAAATATAAGAAAAGTTTTAAATGATCCAGATAAATTAAAGGATATTGATCCAAAGATAATTATAACATTTTTAGAAAAGAAACTTAAAAAAACGCCTGACGATCTTAATGGATGGTTAATTTTGGCAAGAACATGTGTTATTGGTGGTTTTTATCAGAAAGCAGATCTACACTATAAAACTGCACTTAAAAATTTCCCAAATAATAAGAATCTTTTACTAGAATACTCAATTTTAAAAAAAAATACTAATCAAACGAAAAGTGCCATGTATTATTTGTTAAAAGTAAAATCACTTTATCCTAAGGATGAAAAGGCAAGAGAGTTAATTATAGATATTCTATTGAAGAACAATAAAGAAAAGGCTGCAGAAAAAGAAATAAACGAGCTATTTATATTAAAGAATGAAGATGAGAATTATCTGAAATATTTAAGAAAAAAGTTCAATTTACAATAGCTCAAGATTTTTTTTCTTGGAATTTTCTTCCTCAAAAAAAATTATAAGATTTTTTAAAGAGTCATGAAGAGTAAATTTTTTTTCTAAAAAAAAATTCACTGGCAAGACTTTTATTACAGAGTTGGTAAGAAACATACTATCATAATGGTTCAGGCAATCTTTCTTTATATTTATTTCTTTGATTTTATCAAAAAACATATTGCTTTTTTCAATTACGACTTGTCTCATAATACCTTTAATTCCTCCTTTTGTAATTTTTGGTGTAAATAAAATGTTTTCTTTAATAAAGAAAATATTTGTCATAGTCCCCTCTATTAAGTTATTTTTTGAATCACAGAGAATGCCTTCATAATATTCGTCCCCCCATTCTGATCGTGCCATGACAGAGTCCAATCTATTTAAATGTTTTAATCCTGCAATTTGACTATTTTCGGAAATTGGAGATTTACAGTATTTAACTTTTATAATATTTTTGCTAAAATTTGATTTTTGACTATGAAAACATAAGAAAACAATTGAAGGAGAAATTTGTTTTTCAAATTTATATCCTCTTCCTCCAACTCCTCTTGAAATAATTACCTTTAAAATACCGTTATTCCATCCATTGCTAACCGCCTTATTTAAAATTTCTTTTTTATATTCATTTAATATTCTTAAACTTGGTGTTTTTATTTTCATTATTGAGCAACCATATCTAATTCTTTCTATATGTCTGTTCCAAAATTCAACTCCCACATTTTTTTCATTTTCAAGGTAGCACCACGACATTGTTTCAAACAATCCGTCACCATATGATAGGCCCCGGTCCAAAACAGATACTTTATTTGTAAATTTTCCGTTTATAAGAGAAATATAATCATTCATGTTTAAATGAACCTACTGCTTTCAGCATTCCATTAGCTTTAGCTTCTGTTTCTAGTGTTTCATTTCTTGGAACTGAATCAGCAACTATTCCTCCTCCAGCTCGAAAAAAAAGATCATCTTTTTCCTTTAATATTGTTCTTATTAAAATATTCATGTCCATATCACCGTTATGATTTACATATCCGAATGAACCTGTGTAGGGACCTCTTCCTTGTTGCTCTATTTCTCCTAAGATTTCCATACATCTAACTTTAGGACATCCAGTTATGGTACCACCAGGAAAAACTGATCGAATAACGTCACCTGGATTTACGTTTTTTTTTTTTTCTCCGCTAATATTAGATACAATATGATGAACGTGTGCGTAAGTTTCGATTGTCATCATTTCATCTACTCGTACACTACCAGGTATGCAAACCTTGGAAATATCATTTCTTTCTAAATCAACTAACATTAAATGTTCTGCTTTCTCTTTGTCTGAATTAATAAGTTCTTTTGTTAATTCAATATCCATTAACCCAGACACTCCTCGTGGTCTAGTTCCCGCAATGGGTCTGGTCTGAATGTGACTGCCTTTTATAGAAACCAATCTTTCAGGAGAAGAACTTATTATTGAGCTATTTTCATATTTTACTAAACCGGCAAATGGTGATGGGTTTGTATTTCTTAATTTCCTATAAATATCAATATCAGAGATACCGTCACCAACTTTGAATCTCCACAATCTTGACAAATTTGCCTGAAATATTTCACCTTGGAAAATATAATCTATACATGATTTTACTTGTTTCTGGTGTTCATCTGAACTTCCTTTGGAGTGAATCTTAATAGATCCTTTAGTTTTTTCACTATCTAATGAGCTATTCATATTTTCGAGATCTGCTTCCATTTCATCAATATCATCAAAGCAATCTTCTTTATCAGTGATAAGGATCATATTTCTGTCAACATGATTATAAATTATTGCTGAATGAACCCTAGCCGCAAATGCATCTGGAAGTGAATAAGGAGATTCAGGTATATTTAAAGATTTTTCGATTTCTTTGGCAATTTCATATCCTAAATAAAGAAACCATCCTCCACAGAAAGGGAGATCTTTTTCTCGGTATCTAGTATTATTTTGGAATACCTTATTTGATTTCCATAAATCATTAAATTTGTTAAGGAAGTTAATCCTATTTTTGTCTTTTTTTAAAATAATATTTGGTTTGTAGAAAATGATGGAATTGGAATTCTGATTGTTACCTCTTGATGAACTTTCCAAAAAAAAAGGATATTTTTTTGGATTTTCTTGAATCAGATTTGTTAATTCAAAAGTATCTTTATTTCCAAGTTCAATTATTAGTCCTTGCCATCCAACACCCTTAATTTTTTTTTTTAAAAATTTCATAAATATATTTGTAATTTAATGTTTAATTATTATATTCCATCTTTTATACTAATTAATTAAAGCTTTAAAGTAAGAAAATATGTTTCACACAATTGTAATAGGAGGAGGGTGTCTGGGTGCTTCAGCAGCAGTTTCTCTTCAAAGAAAATTAAACAAAGAGGGCAAATCTGAAAAAGTTTGTTTAGTCGAAAAAGCGGTATTATGTGCTGCTGAATCTTCCAGACATTCTGGAATAGTTAGGTCGGCAAATGCTGATCCAGATGCTTCGGTCATGGCCTCCATTTCTTCTTCGATGTGGAGAGATTTATCAAAAGTTTGGGGAATTAAGATGGAAATCGACGAGTTCGGGGCAATTTGGATAGCTAAAAAAAATTCTGATGGAGAAAACCCTGCTTGGCATGAATTGTCAGAAAGAATGAAAAAAATAGACCTTACTTTTCAAGAAATTGACACATCCTCGGCAACTGAAAAGTGTGGAGACACATTGCTCACTGATAAAGATGAATCTTACTTTTACGAGCCAGATGCATTTCAACTTGATCCAAGTATACTAAGGTCAACCCTTTATGATGCTATAGACCAAAACGGTGTTGAATTAATGGAGAAAACTGAGGTTGACGCAATCCTTACCAAAGGTAATGAGATTGTTGGTCTCACAACTAACAACGGTAAGATCGATGCCAAAAATTTCGTTAATGCTACCGGTGCGTGGAGTTCTCAATTATTCTCAAAAATTGGTCTTAAGATACCTGTAACTATCGAACCAGTATCTGTTGTTAATTGGATGGAGAGTCCTCGACAAATTAAATATGAATACCCGATCATAGCCGATTATACAAATCTTTGTTATTTTCGCTCATGGAGAGGAAATAAAATGCATGCTCATCAACCTAGAAAAAGATCGGTGTATGAAATAGCAAAAAACTTTCTAAACGACCTTACTTCAGTAAATGGTGGTGAGTATTTAAATGAACCAATGAATCAATCCCTTGCGTACAACCAAATTAAAAACTACGAAGATATCTCAAAAAAAAGATTCTCCAATATTGATAAAACAGTTTATGCATCTGGTTATAGATCATTCTTTGACATCACACCTGATTTAAGATTTATTCTTGGTAAAGACTCAAAATTTAGAAACCTTTATCATAATTTAGGATCAGGGCAGGCAATGAAATATTGCCCAGTTCTAGGCGAGTCTATTGCAGAGGAGATAATGAACGAGCAAAAATTTACTAGCATGTTTGATTATAAAAAATTTAATATAAAAAGATTTAGTGATGACTACATGAAGGATTTTTGGAACTTAGTTCAGGGTGAAGAGAATACTTTACATAGACAAGGTAAAAACACCCTCTAATCTTTTTCATTTGAAAGAGAAGTAACGACATTTAAACTTCTCCAAAAATCTTCACTTTTCAAATTTATATCGTTTAACCTCATTAATAAACTTCTCACTATTGCCCTAACCACAGGATCAGCCTCGGTAAGTTTCTGCTTTAATGTTTTTTCATTAATAGGATATAAGATACAATTTGTATCCGCTTCAGCTGTAACAGACCTTGACTCGTCAAGAGATGGACCTCTTTCTCCAAAAATTTCACCCTCACCGATTTTTCCCAATAATAAACCACCTGGACTGTAAATATTTACTTTGCCTGAATGAACGTAGTATGCAAAGTGTGCTACATCCCCTTTGGTATAAATCTTTTTACCTTTGCTGAACTTTAGTTGATTAATTCCTATTTTTTTTTCATTCATTCTAATTTATTCCAAAAAATTGTTTATTTTCTAAAAATCTCTTTGAATAATAAATTTTAGATTTAGTAAACCTACCAAAGAAACCTTTTTTTTTAAAGTCAAACGATAAAGAATCTTTTGAGTTTATTCTTATTGATTTTAATCTCAATTTTTTTAATAAAATTTCTTCTGATTTCTCTAGAACAATTGATTCCATAGAAGAAGGAAAATAAACCTTATCTCTAACCAAGTAAATTGGAATATTTACACTGCTTAACTTCTTAATTAGATTATAGAAAAAATGAGAAGTAAACTCACTCCAACCTATATTTTTATTTTTAAAAAAAAAGTCTTCTATTCTTTGATTCTTCAAAATATGATTATTTATTGCTTCTTTGACTTCACTATTTGAAAAAGATTCTAATGAAAGCTTTTTCTTTTCCTTAAATACAGATCTGATGAAACTAGCAGAATTTTTAGATCTGAAACTTTTAATTATTAAATAACAAAGTTGATCATAATTAAGAACATTAGAGAATGACTTTGGCTGTAAAATTACATTTGAGTTTGATATTTTACTAAGAAAATCTCCAAAAAAATCTAGAAGATTAAAGTAACTTGTAGATTTATTATTAATAGTCATTTTTTTTTTTATTTGAGAAAATAGTTTTAAATCAATTTTATTCCACCAGCATCCGTTGATTAAAGTTTGATTTGGTAGTGATCTTTCATATGAATAATTTGTAGTTGGAAAACGTGAAATAACTAACTTTCTATTGTCTCCTCTTACTAGATATTCTTTTTCTTGATCTGGAATATCAAATAAGGTTTTAGAAATTAGAGTGTTATAGTATTTCATAACACTCCTTATTTCTCCTGACTCGTATGAATCAGGGTATTCAAATAACTTACCATTTTCGAAAATATGTAAAAATTCTCTTTTTATATGATTGTAATTTCCATTTTCTAATTTTTTTATTCTTTCAAAATGATTTATTAAAAAATTAGAAGGACGGATTCTCGTTAATCTACTTTTTTTTGTTTTTGGGTCAAAAAATCCTGGGAACACCTCAATAAATTTTTTTTTATTTAAATATTTAATTATTTTTATTAAATATGACGAAATTTTATTGGGATTATACCTTGAAATAAGTTTGTAACCTCTTTTTGACATCGGTACAGTCAAAAATTGCGAATTTGATTCTATCCAACTAAAGTAGAGTTCTAATATAACAAGCCTTAAATGCTTTAAAAATAATTCATTGTGGTTATCACTTGAAAAGTTAGTAACACAATTATCTATCACACCAAGTTTGATGTTTCTTTGGATATCTAGTGGTCTACTAAAATCAAAATCTAATTGATCCCTTGAGTATTTCATAATAGATTCTATAGAATTATGTACTTTATTGACTTTTTTGCATACATTATTTTTCAAATTTTGCAAATTTACAAATATGCAATCATTTTTTACGTAATAATAAGTATGTTAATTTCGTTTAATGTAATAAATAATTCTAACTCTTTGATTTCAATTATTATGGACTTTTTATTTAGATTGATTGAACCATTACTTAAAGTTATTCGAAAAGTTATTCCAAATTTTGGTGCAATTGATATCTCACCTGTAATATTAATTATTGTTATTGAGGCATTTCAATATATTATGACTAAATATGGAATCTAATATGGAAAATAAAATAATTGATGGGAAAATAGCGTCTTCAGATATAAGAAAACGTATAAAGGAATTTGGAGAAGTATTAAAAAAAAAGACTGGTAAAACACCTGGTCTTGCTGTTGTTCTTGTAGGTGAAAATCCAGCAAGCAGAGTTTATGTAAAAAATAAAATTGAAAAAACAAAAGAAGTTGGCTTCAACTCAATAGAACACAAATTAGATCAGAACGTTGAAGAAAAAAAATTATTAGAAGTCGTTGATCAACTAAATAATGATTCAAACGTTCAAGGCATACTTGTTCAACTTCCATTGCCAGATCATATCGATGCCGATAAGGTTTTAGATAGAATATTACCTGAAAAAGATGTTGATGGATTTCATGCCAATAACGTTGGAAAACTATGGTCTGGACTAAACTCGCTAGTTCCTTGCACACCACTGGGGTGCAGCATACTTGTAAAAAAAAATTTTAAGGATCTCTCAGGAAAACATGCGGTAATAATTGGGAGATCAAATATTGTTGGAAAACCAATGGCAGCGCTTTTATTAGAGATGAATGCAACAGTTACAATTTGTCACTCCAGGACTAAAGATCTGTCTGAAGTTTGTAAAGAAGCAGATATACTAGTTGCAGCTGTTGGAATACCTGAAATGGTAAAATCTTCATGGATAAAGAAAGGGTCTATAATAATTGATGTTGGAATCAATAGAATTGAAAGAGCTGGCAAAAAAATTCTAGTTGGTGATGTGGATTATAAAGATTGTTTTGAAAAGTGTAATAAAATAACCCCTGTTCCTGGTGGTGTAGGACCAATGACTATTGCGTGCTTACTCCTTAATACACTCTTTGCATCTTATTCACAATTCAACGAACCAACACCAGACTTATCTTCTATTCTTGAGTAATTTCAATCTTAAGGCATTTAGTTTTATAAAACCATCCGCATCACTTTGATTATATACCAAGTCTTCTTCAAACGTAGCCATTTCCGGTGAATATAAAGTTTGATTTGATTTTCTACCCAATATAATAACATTTCCTTTATAAATTTTTAATTTGACAAATCCACTAACCAGCTTTTGTGATTGATCAATTAATTTTTGAAGCATTTCTCTTTCAGGAGAAAACCAAAAACCATTATAAATCAATTCAGCATATTTTGGCATCAGTTCATCTTTCAGATGAGCTGATTCTTTGTCAAGAGTAATGCTCTCTATTGCTCTCCTTGCAATTAAAAGTATTTCTCCTCCAGGTGTCTCATAAACACCTCGCGACTTCATTCCTATGAATCTGTTCTCTACAATGTCCAATCTTCCAACTCCATTCTCGCCGCCAATTTCATTTAATCTACTTATAATACGAAATGGACTTAATTTTTTGCCATCCAGTGAAATGGGGTCACCCATTTTAAATTCTATTGTCAAATAATGTGGTTTATCTGGTGCATCTTCACATGACTTAGTTCTAATAAACATTGATTCATCAGGTGCCTTCCAAGGATCCTCTAAGACCTTTCCTTCGTATGAAGTGTGCAGTAGGTTTGAGTCCATAGAATAGGGAGGAGAATCAATCTTATCCTTTGGAATGGGAATCTGAAATTTTTGAGCATAATCTATTAATTCATTTCTCGACTTAAATTTCCATTCTCTCCAAGGTGCAATAACTTTTATTTTTGGATTGTTGGAATAATAACCTAATTCAAACCTTATCTGGTCATTCCCTTTCCCAGTTGAACCATGAGAAACATATTTTGCTCTAACTTTTTTTGCTATTTCTAATTGTTTTTTTGCAATCAAAGGTCTCGCTATTGAAGTTCCAAGTAAATAACAACCTTCATAAAGTGCATTAGCTCTAAACATTGGGAAAACGAAATCTCTTGCAAACTCTTCTTTCAAATCGTCTACAAATATTTCTTTTACTCCAAGTTGTTTAGCTTTTTTTTTAGCCTCATCTATTTCTGAACCTTGTCCCACATCAGCGGTATATGTTACAACATCTAAATTTCTCTCATTTTGAAGCCATTTTAAGATTATTGAGGTGTCTAGTCCGCCCGAATAAGCTAAAACTACTTTTTCTTTTTTAATCATAAAAATTTTTTACTTTTTCTTACAAGCCTCATTTATTTTTTGGTACGCTTTGCTAAAACCTAGAAGTGAATAGGTGTCTGTAGTTATTGTTCCTCTTGTAGATGTTCCAATTACTTTCATCTTCATTGAGGACTTTAAGAATTTAATTATTTTTTCATCATCTGGTGGGCTAAAACTCCAAGCTCTAGAACCAGAGGTAAATAACTGAAACTTTGAGTCACCAATTGTAATTTCAGGATTACTATCAGCTTTATAATTATAACCTGCAATAATACTAAACTCGTTCCACTTATTCTGTCCTGGCAAATGAGTTATAACAGCAAATATTTCACCTCTTCTTTTATAATTACCTTCGGCAGTTTTAGGTTTAGAAACAGCCATACAGGCTAGGTTCTTTCCCTCGCCTTCAGCGTAAGCACTCCAATCGTTAAATTTTTCTAATTCTTTGCTATTTGTTGACGAGATGTAAGTAAAGGCAAAAAATAGAATTAAAGTTTTTACAAAAAATAAATAATCCATCATTTTTATTGACATATCTATAAATAAATTGCAAGACACTATAACTCAAATAATAATGTTTCCATTTATCCTTCTTATATCTTCCTGCTTCCTTTTTTCTGTTTTGGCTTCTTTAATAAAATTTAATGCACAATTTATTCATCCAATTGAACAAGCTTTTTTTAGAAATCTTTTTAGTATTTTTTTTTTACTGCCATTTCTCGTTAAGACAGAAAAAATCATCAATGAAAAAAAAAACATAAAATTATTATTTCTTAGAGGCTTCTTTGGTGGGATTACAATGATCCTTCTTTTTTGTTCATACACAATGATTCCATTATCACAAGCAATGGCTGTTAGTTTTAGCACACCATTATTTATGTATTTAGGAGGAATAATTTTTTTTAAGGAAAAGACCTCAAAATTTAATAATTTTATACTAATTTTTGGATTTATTTTAACCATTATTATTATTAGGCCTGATTTAGAAATTAAATTAGGAGTTATACTTGCTTTAATTGCAGCATTAACTCATGCTATAGCTGGTTTGTTAGTAAAAAAAATTTCAGCTACAGAATCAATTTCTATTCTCATGTTTAGTATGGTTATTCTAATGCTTCCAATTACTTTGATACCATCTTTTTATGTTTGGACCACACCTCAAAATATTAACGTTTATTTATTGTTAATTACAATTGCTTTAGTTGCTACTCTTGGAAACTATTGTTGGACTAAAGCATTAAGTATGACGAAATTAACAAATTTAATGTCTTTCGATTTCTCTAAGTTAATTTTTACTACAATTCTGGGTCTGATTTTTTTTAATGAAAAAATTGATATTATAACATTAATTTGTGGAACTGGACTTATAATATGTAACAATCTTTCAATGCTAAACTTAAAAAAAAATGAGCAAAATAATTCCGTTTTACCAAATAATTAGTTGTTTTTTTTTTGCATTATTAGGTTTGCAAATTAAACTTCAGCTACAAGAAAGCAGTATTGAAGATATTGTGTTTCATAGATCTTTATTTGGAACCGTAATATTATTTTTTTTTGTAATTTTTAGAAAAGATAATATAGAAGAGGTTTTTAAAACCAAAAATTTCAATATTCATCTCATTAGATCAATCTTTGGAATTCTTGCTATGTTCTTTGGTTACAAATCATTAATTTATCTGTCACTCGCTCAAGCAAGTACAATTGGGTTCACAAAAGTTTTTTTCACATGCATTATTTCTTCAATTATCTTTATGGAAAAAATAAGAATTTCTATATTTTTTTCTATTATTTTTGGATTTTTTGGAGTTTTTTTGATAGCAAATCCAGATCAAATAAATAGTAAATTAGGGTTATATATGTCTTTATTTTCTGCGCTTTGTGTCTCAGGTGGAATAATTTCTATATCGTATCTTAGTAAAAAAGATAAAACTTTAACTATACTTTTTTATCATTCAATTTTATCAACTATTATTTTTTTTACCATTTTTAATAATAAGATTAATCTTACTCTGAGTGATATAACAATTAAATACATTCTACTCACATTCACAGCACTTGCAGGACAGTTTTTCAATACTGAATCCTATAAAAATGATAAAACACATAAGGTTGTAATACTAAGTTACTCTAGGATAATTTTTTCGACTATTTTTGGATTCTTATTTTTTAATGACAAAATATCTTTAATTAATCTTTTTGGAGTTTTTATTGTAATCTTGACAACCTTTTTTGTTCAAAAAAAATGATTCATGGACAAGGGTAAGGATTTTCGTCATGAATTTTATCTATCTCCTCAATTAAATCTTTTGAAAGTTCTATTTTATAAGAATCAACATTACTTTTAAGTTGTTTTAAATTGGTTGCACCTATTATATTGCTTGTGACAAATTTTTGTGAGTTAACAAACCCTAATGCCATATCCGACGGAGTCATATTGTTATTATTAGCAAGGTCATTAAACTTTTCTGAATATTTTAAGCCTTTCGGTTTTGTATATCTTGTATACATATCAGCGTATAGAGTTAATCTTGCTCCATCAGGCTTTGCTCCATTATCATATTTTCCTGTAAGCATTCCAAATGCAAGAGGCGAATATGCCAAAAGACCACATCTTTCTCTTATGGAAATTTCAGCCATACCAACCTCGTAACTTCTGTTCAAAAGGGAGTATGGATTTTGAACAGAGACAATTCTAGGTAAGTTATACTTTTCAGAAATTGATAAAAATTTCATCAAACCCCAGGGTGTTTCGTTAGAAAGGCCAATGTATCTAATTTTCCCTTTTTTTATGTTCTCATCCAATACTTCCAATTGGGTCTTTATTTCAATAAAATCTTTTTCGTCTTCATGTTTGTAACCAAGTTTCCCAAAAAAATTAGACTTTCGGTCAGGCCAGTGAAATTGATATAAGTCTATATAATCTGTTTGTAATCTTTTAAGGCTTCCGTCAATAGCCTCATTAATTTGTTCTCTGTTCAATCTGGTCTCTTTATTTCTAAACCACTTCATCCCAGACCTACCAACAACTTTTGTTGCAATTACGATTTTTTCTCTAATTTTCCTTGATTTCAACCAGTTTCCAATAATCTTTTCTGTTGAACCCCAAGTTTCTTTTCTTGGAGGAACTGAATATAATTCAGCAGTATCAAAAAAATTTATTCCCTCATTGTAAGCAAAATCCATTTGCTCGAATCCCTCGTTTTCACTATTTTGTTCCCCCCATGTCATCGTCCCTAGGCAGATTAGACTAACTTTGATTTTAGTATTACCAAGATAATTATATTTCATAATTCAATAAATTAGTTGATTTTAAAAATTTGTAACATATTTTTACTATAAATAATAATAGTAGTATAATATGCTACAAGTAAACATTTAAAATAAGGAGTTTAAAAATGGCTTACGACTATGAAAGAGATCTCAAATCTAAAACTACTTCAGTTGAAATAGATTTGGGACTTAAGGCCTACATGAACAAGGTCTATTCTTTTATGGCAGTTGGTTTGGCACTTACTGGTGTCATAGCTCATCTGACATCAATGTTGGCATTTAATTTCTCAACTAATACATATACTTCATTCGGTGCCGCCATATATGGATCACCACTTGCGTTTATTATAATGTTAGCTCCACTAGGATTTATAATAGCATTAAATATGGGTATATCTCGAATGAAAGAAAGCACAGTCCAAATACTTTTTTGGGCCTTTGCATCCGTAATGGGTTTGTCACTCTCATCAATTTTCATTCAATATACTGGTGAATCTGTTGCACGGGTTTTCTTTATATCCGCTATCGCATTTGGATCCTTAAGTTTGTATGGATACACTACAAAAAAAGATCTAACAGGTTGGGGCTCATTTCTTTTCATTGGCCTAATCGGAATTCTTGTGGCATCAATTGTAAATATATTCGTAGCAAGCACTGCACTTCAATTTGGTATATCTGTGATTGGTGTTTTGGTATTTGCAGGTTTAACTGCATATGACACTCAGCGCATAAAAGCTATGTACTATGATGGATCTGGTCAGGAAGGTAAAAAAGCAATTATGGGAGCTTTGACCTTGTATCTAGATTTCATCAATCTCTTCATAATGCTAATTCAACTATTTGGGCAAAGAAGATAATAAAATATTTTTAGTTGGTAGGGTTAAAACCCTACCAGCTCAACTTAATAAACTCTTGAAAAATTTTACATATCTTTTAATATTTTTTATTCTTTGCTTACCATCAATAACAATTTCAAATACAGCTACTGAAAAAGTTCATTTTAATGTTTACAGAAATAACTCATTAATTGGTTACCACAATTTAGATTTCTATGAGAAAGATAGTCTAATAGAATCAAAAATTGCAATAAAGTTTCAAGTTACTTTTCTTGGTTTTGTTGTGTATGAGTATCTCCACAAAAATCATGAAAAATGGATGAATAATACACTAGTTTTTATGGAAGCTAGTACCGATAAAAATGGTGAATTATTAGACTGTAAAGTTAATAAAAAAGAAAACAAGTTTAAAATTTTTGGGACTAATGGCGATTTAACGCTTGATAAGAAAATCACACCAACGACATACTGGAAATTTGACCAATTAATTACTGGAGAGAAAAATAAAGTTTTAAATTCCCAAGATTGTAGTTACATAAATTTTGAAATTAAATATCTTGGAGATGAAATGATTTATGATAATTCACTTAAAGCTTCACGCTATAAATTATTAGGTAAGGAGTTTACTGGTGATGATGTAAACATTGACATCTGGTATAAAGATAAAAAATGGATAAAAATGATTTTTCTAAAAGACGGTAGTACAGTTGAGTATTTTTTAAAGGAATATGACTCTAAAAAAAAATAAAGTTGCATGGATTACTGGTGGAGGCACTGGTATTGGAAAAGAACTTGCTCTAATTCTTGCTAAACAAGAATATAACGTCATTATAAGCGGAAGAAGAAAAGAGAAATTAATAGAAACAGCAAATATATTTAAGAAAAGAATTTATCCCATTTCCTTGGATGTCAATAACCCAAATCAATGTCTGAAAGTTTCAAAGTCTATTTACAAAAAATTTAAAGAAATTGATTTACTTATTCTCAATGCTGCAATTTATAGTCAAGGATCAATTACAAAAATTTCTACTGCAGAAGCTAAAAAAATTGTAGGTATAAATCTTTTAGGTGCAATTAATTGTCTTTCGCCTGTAGCCAAAGTAATGCAGAAAAATAAAAAAGGTCACATTGTTTTTGTATCGTCTCCAGCAGGTTACCAAGGATTACCAGGTGGAGGATTTTATGGGGTTACAAAATCAGCCCTAACTTTTTTAGCTGAGACTTTGAACATTGAGTTTCATAAAAGTAAAATCAAGGTACAGGTTGTAAATCCGGGTTTTGTGAAAACACCAATGACAGATCAAAACTCTTTTTTTATGCCATTTTTAATGACGCCGCAGAATGCTGCAAAAAAAATTTATAAAAAACTTGAGAGTAAAGAGTTTGAAATCTATTTTCCAAAAAAACTTATTATTCCAATGAAATTATTAAGGTTATTGCCCTACAGTATTTATTTTTTTCTGATAAAAAAATTAATAAAACTTCCCAAATGAAACCAGCCTTGCAAAAATATCTTAGTCACTTTGAAAGACTTCAGGACAATAAAATAGATGACCTTTTATCTTCAGTTTCTGAGAACTTCATATTCGAAGACCCATTTCAAAAAATAAAAGGTAAGAATCAATTCAAAGTTTTACTAAAAAAAATGTTTAAAAGGCTAAAGAAACCAAAATTTAAAATCATAATAGTTTATGAACATAAACTTATAAATGTTGTTAAGTGGAATTTTAGTTGTGAGTTTTTAAAAAAAACAATCTCATTCACAGGTATAAGTGAAATTTATATTAAAGAAAAATTAATAACAAAGCATATTGATTATTGGGACTCTGGTAGAAATTTTTATTCACATCTTCCTGTAATAGGTTCAATTTTTAGAGGAATTCATAAATAGTTAATTAATTTTTAAGAATGTTATGGATACCACCCCAATATTAAGACCCCACTTTTTTACTTCTGCCCTATTCACAAGAATATTTCTATCTTGTAAAAACATCCAATCATCAAAATCAACCAAAATTGTACTGTCACCAACTTTCAAATTAAGCTTATATTTCCAATTTAGAGCATTACCTTCAGATATCCCTATAGCTTCTCCAACAACATCTGAAGCAGTACCACTATATTGATTATTTCCTAAGATCTTGATAGTCCAAACCCTTGAATCTTTTTCTCCATCATCATATAGAAATTTTTCATCAAGCATAAGTGTGTTAGATTCTAATGTGCCAGTAATATCAACTTTAAATGTTCTCTTTAAATTACCAAATCTATCATGAAACATTCCCCAGGCTTCGGTTTTGCCTTCAAAATAATCCTCTAAGGTGAATGTTGGCTGACTTCCTTTGAACTTTTCTATATTCATCTGACTACTACAAGAGCTAATTAAAAAAATTAAAATAATAAAAAAAAATCTCATCGTTATTAAATTTACTTAAATAATATTAACCATATATTTTTTTTTGAATTTTTTGAAGTTGATTTTCTTTTAATTTAAAATTAACAAGTAAATAAGCAGCTAAAATCTTAAGTAAAATTGGCGCCAAAGCGTAAGAAATTGTTATAAAAAGTCTAACGTTTGTATTAATTTCACTATCTGTGTCAAAATCTAAAACCCCCATTACTCCAAATACAAAAATACTTACTAGTGCAAAAGCAAATTTATTTAGAAAGGTTATAATTGAAAAAAGTACACCGGAGATATCCTCACCAAATTTACTACGATGCCAATCAGTTATATCAGCCTGAATGGATGGTGGTATTATTAAATCGGCCCCAAGACAAAATCCAGTTATGCAAGAAATTATTATAAAAAACAAAAAATTGCCATCTTCTAAAAAAAATACCAAAAGAAAAAATATTGCTGACAAAAGTAATGAAAGACTCCACACTTCTTTTTTTCCATATTTTTTACTAATAATCGTCCAACAAGGAACACCAATTATTGCAAATAAAAAGTAAAAAAACAAAGTTGTTTGTCTATTTGAATCATCACCGCCTAGAACATAAGTAATATAGAAAGCAAATAACACCATTGGAAATATATTTGCCAAATTGTTTACAACTAATACAAAAAAAATTTTGGAAAAATATATATTTTTTCTAAGGTTTTTTATAACTTTTTTAAATTTTATTTTTTTATCATTTTTTCTTTTATTTTCTGGAATCAAACCACAAAATAAAATCAGGCCTACTAAACCAAACAGTATGGCTATAAGAACTATATTTTCCAATAACATTTCATTACTAATACTAAAAAACATTGGGATACCAAGAGAGCAGAACAGTCCAAGTAGAATGAAAAATTCACGAGTTGCACTAAGCTTCGTTCTTAAGAAATAATTTTTTTCCAAATCATATCCAATCGATAAATAAGGAATTTGAAACATCGTCCAACCAAGATATAAAACAGAAAGCCAAACTAATAAAAATATCTCTTGATCTATTTCTTGTTTCAAAAAAAGTTGTGTAAGAGCCAGACCAGACAAAATTCCACCTATTAATAAATAAGCTTTTCTTGGAAAAAAATTTTTATCATTCAGCCACCCCACAAGTGGATCTGTGATTACATCGATAAGCTTTGATAAAAAAATAATCATTCCAATTACTGAAATTTCAAAACCATGAACTTCTGCAAAAAAAGCAGGAAGCATAATCATTACCGGAAAGGTAGGAATAGAAAATGCAAATGCTGGAAACGCATAAATAATATTTCTTAAAGAAATAGATTTCAAGCTAGACTTTCTTTATTAGAAATTGGCCAACATTGATATTACCAGATTTAAAACCTCCTTCACAATATCCTAAGTAATAGTTCCACAGCCTTTTAAAACTTTCACTAAAACCTAGGCTTTTTATACAGCCCCATGAATTCTCAAATGATTCAGACCATATTCTTATTGTTTTAGCATAGTCATTTCCAAACATTTTTTTATTTTTGATATGAAGGCCTCTTGATGTTATTACTTTATTCATTTCCTCTACTGAGGGAAGCATACCACCCGGAAATATATAGGTTTGGATAAAATCTGGAAACTTTTTATATTTTTGAAAAAATTTATCCTCAATTGTAATTGTCTGAAGCCCTATGGATCCATCGGATTTTAGGTTTTTCTTTAAAACATCAAAGTATTTCGACCAGTATTTTTCACCAACTGCCTCAAACATTTCTATAGACACAATTTTATCATATTTACCGTTAATATTTCTGTAATCAAGAAGTTTTACTTCAACCTTATCTGTGAGCTTGTCATCGTATATTTTTTGCTTTGCTTTATCATACTGTTTTTTTGAAATTGTAATTGCTGTCACATTTGCTGAATATTTTTTTGCTAAAAAAGAGGAGAAACCTCCCCAACCACATCCTATCTCAAGTATTTTGTCATTTTCTTTTACACCCGTAATATTTGCAAGATTCTCATATTTATTAATTTGGCCTTTATAAAGGTTATCCTCAGGATCCTTAAACATAGCTGATGAATATGTCATTGATTCATCTAACCATTTTTCATAAAACGAATTACCTAGATCATAGTGAAAAGAAATATTCTTTTTAGATCCGGACCTGCTATTTTTTTTTAAGTGATGCTTAAACCTTAAATACAAAATGGTGAACCATTTTCCTCTAACATATTTTGAGAATTCATGAAAATTTCTTGCACCCCACTCAAGAAAATCAGTGAGATTAGATGTTTCCCAATTTCCGTCAACGTAACTTTCAGCCCAACCAAGGTCACCTCTTAAAAAAAAATCACTAATGCATTTCTCTTTTAATATTTTTATATTTGCTGCAGGTCCTGGAAGTTCTCCTTTAAAAGAAAATAAAGACTTATTATTCTTATAAACCTTTATTGAACCGTATTTACTTTGTGCTAATACATTTAAAAATAAATTTAACTTACTTTGAGTGTTAAAAATCATTGATTATCAGCCCTCTGAAAAAAAATTTTTTGGTTTTTTTGGTTTTTTTATATATGTTGCACCCTTTACAAAAAGTTTCAAGGCTTCTAAATGTATTGCAATTGTAACTTTGATATTTTGAAAAATATTACTAAAGAATATCCTTAAGAGATTTTTATCATTCATTTCAACCGATCTTCCCCTAAATGATGCTTCGAATATTTTTTGATTATTTATATTATAATTTATAAACAAATTCACAAAACTTCTATCAATATTGAAAGTAATAATATAATGGCCTTTTATATTAAAAAAAGGGGAAACATGAAATCTTTTTTTTACATTGTTTTGTTTATTTATTTCACAATAGTATGAGTGTCTTTCTTTAAATGTGTTACTAACCTCATAAATTATTGCAGCGGCTTTATTTTTATCGTCAAAACCGACAAAAACTGTGATGGGGTTAAATACATAACCTAAAATTCTGGGTAAACAAAAAGACTTAATATCATAAATATTTTTTTTTCCTTTTTGTAAAAATTTTTTTTTCAATAATTGACATGTATTTTTTGATTTTTTACCTACCTCACCATGATCTTTGTCGTAGAATGAAAATAAAGTAAATCTATTTTTTTTAAAAAATTTAAATTTTTGTTTAAAGTTCAATGAAAACCAAAAATAACAAAAACGATAATTAAATGAATGAGTGAAAGGTTTATACCTTGTATGTGAAACAATACCCTCAAATAACGTATCGTTAATGTTGTTAATTTTTTTCATTGTTTTCTTTTTAATATTCTTTTAACAACATGCAATGCGGAAGTAATTCCATCCTCATGAAAACCATAACCTAGGTATGCTCCACAAAACCATATATTTTTATTACCTTGTATTTTTGTTATTTTTTTTTGATTTTCAAATGTATTCAAATCAAACAATGGATGATCATAATAAATTTTTTTAAAAATTTTTTCCTTAGACGGTAAAATAGAGGGATTAAGAGAAACAAAAATATTCAAATTAGTATTCAGTTTTTGAAGCTTATTCATCCAATAAGTAACGTTTACTCCCTTTTTATTAGTTTTATTTTCAATATAGTTCCAGCTTGACCATGCATTTCTAGATTCTGGCATTAGTTTTGTGTCAGAATGTACATAAACCCTATTTTTGGTATACCTTATATCTTCAAACATCTTTTTTTCGTCTTTTTTCAAATTGATTATTTTTTTTACCTGATCTGAATGAACTGCAATTACAAGATGGTCATATTCTTTTTTTTTACCTTTCACATCAAGAAAAATCTTATTTTCTTTGCTATATAAGAATTTTACAGAGCTGTTTTTAAAAGCTGAGATATTTTTTGACTCAAGAATTTTTTCCACATAGTTTTTACTTCCATCCAAAACAGTTCTCCATTTTGGACGATTAATAATTTTAAGAAGTCCGTGATTTACAAAAAACATTACAAACTTCTCAAATGGATATTTTTTTATTTCATTGATTTCTGAGGACCAAATGCTCGCTGCCATAGGATAAAGATGTTTGTATTTGTAATAATCAGAATAGTTTTTTAAATCCAAATATTCTTGAATTGTATAATTTTTATATTTTTTAATATGCTTTTTAGCTAACAAATTAAAAGAAACAATTTCACACAACATTCTCCAAAAATTAAAATTTAGTAAATTTTTCTTTTGAGAAAATAATGATGATAAATTAGTTCCTGAATATTCGATATTATCAATCTTATTTGAAACAGCAAAGGACATATCACTTTCATAAGATTTAATATTTAACTCCTCAAAGAGTTTACATAGATTTGGATAGTTAATTTCGTTGAATACAATAAAACCAGAATCAACATTAATAATTTTTCCTTTATATTTGATTGTTTGTGTGTGGGTATGTCCACCAAAATAGTCGTTTTTTTCATAAAGATCTACTTTATAAGTCTTAGACAAATAATACGCGCATGATAGACCTGATATACCACTACCAACTACAGCAATTTTAAAATTCCTCATAAAATAATATTATGAGAAAAAAAAGGAAATTAAATTAAAAAAATCAATATATTGTTTGACTTTCTTAACTCATTACTATATATTGATATTGAGCTAGAATAATGATAACAAAATTTTGTGCAATAACATTCTCATCAACTTTTTTGTTATTACTAGTTTCAAGTCTATTTTAATTTCCTCCAATAAAACCCTGGTTTACCAGGGTTTTATTGTTTCCTGTAAATTTCTAGCCAATAAGATGATAATTGCTTGTTGACAATTACATTTCCTGTCTGAGATAATAATTCTGAAGTATTATAGTTTTCTAAGTCTTTTTTAAAGGAAAACTTTGATTTTGATTCATTTCTATCAAAACGAAGATTTTGGATTAAACTTAGCATACTCAAGAAAACGACTCATTACAAAATTGTTTAATCTTTTCTCAAAAAATGTTGTCTAAATTCACAAACGGCGGTGAAGTAGGGATCTCCCTTTCTAGGGGATGTCGAAACTATTTCTTTCCTAATATCACAATGCTCAGCAATCATTGAATTTAATAAATGACCAGCATTTAGAAATTCTGAATGAATTGCAATAAAAATATTATCAGAATTTTTACATCTATTTAATTGCTGCTTAAGTTCTCCTTGCTGAGTTCCTTTATTATATATTACTTTACACCAATGAGCTCCTTCAACCTCAATCATAAAAAGTAAAAAAAAAATTATGATGCCGTACTTCATATGAATATTCTCCAATACATTAATCTAAAAAGATCTTTAAAATTAACATTATATCTTTTTTTTATTTTTTCGACCTCTTCTCTGTAAAAATTATTATAAAGAATTATCGGTACAATTGAGCCCAAATAAGCTCCTGCTATTAGATCACTAGGAAAATGCATTGACATAAATATCCTAGACAAACCCATCAGAATTGCCAGTACTAGGATAAATAAAGTATATCTATTAAAATAAATAATAATCAAAATAGCTATAGTGAATGCCGCCTGTGTATGTCCAGACGGAAAAGAACTGACTTTATGCTCGATGTTAAAAAAATTTATCCTACTGTAGCCCTCTAAAAAAAAATACTTTGGTCTAGATACACCTAAAATATATTTAAAAATGTTACAAAGTATACCTGCTAAAGCTAAAGATAAGATAAAGTGTTTGCAAACAAGAGAGAGAAAATTAAATAATGAAATAATCTTTTTAAAACTAAATTGAGTGTTTTTCTTTATAACCTCTAACTTATTTTCATTAGATATGATTCGTTTAATATTAATATTTATAAATAGAATTAAAGTGCAAATTAGAATTAAATTCAAAGGATCAAAAACATCTGACAAAGGGTCTATAACTTCTTGAAAAAAAATAAAAAATAAACCGTGAAATGATCTAGAATACTGAAAAATTATGATATCCAAAAAATTAAAAAAAATAATTACAATCATAAGAATAAGAAAGAAAAATCTATATGACGTCAAAAAAACTAATTCATTAAAATTTCTCATAATTTAATTCTGGTATATCTGGAATTTTATTTCTTTACCTTTTGAATAATTAAATCCTTCAAATTCCTCTACTAGATTAAAACTTTTAAACTTATTTCTACTTTCAAATTTTCTACTATTAGCTGTTGTCATTATAAATAAAATATTTTTATTATTTATATCCTCACTTGTAAGATCATTAAAAGATATATCATTCAATGATAAGTGAGATGTAAGAAATAATAAGCTGGGTTCATTAAAACCTATGGTAAAAACATGATCAAACTTTTTTTCATTAATAATATTTTCAATTTTTTGCGAAATCCAAAGCTTTTCCATTCGTGGTATTAGAAAAAAAACTAATGTTAAATATGTTGACAATTGATATAACCCGCTAAATACCATAACCTTTTTAATATTTTTTTTAAGTCTAAGTACTAATAGCAATGTTATAAAAGAAATATTAAAAATAATGACAAGTAACAAAGTAGTGTCAATTATATGATATTCATAAACCGCATAAAAAATAAGTCCAGTTATTACAATAGGATATAATATTAATGATATTATTGAAGAGTTTAATTCTAATTCATCAAAATTTTTATCCACAATAAATTTAGATATTATTATGCTTAATGGAAGATAGGATGGATAAACATAATGAGGTAATTTTGTTGGTATTAATTCAAAAATAAAAAAAGGTAACAAAAAACTTACCATCAAAAATAATTTATAATCGTTTGTTTTAAAAATATTTGAAAATTTCGATTTAATATCTTTTAAGAAATTTAAAAAGAAAATCGATGCTGGCCAAAAAAAAATGAATATTAGAATTGAGTAATATCCAGGAGGAAAACCATGAGATTCTTGTCCAGATTTAATCTTATTAAAAAGGTCATTTCCAATGGATTCATGCCAAAAAACACCTTCTGATTTAATGTTAATTAATACGAACCAAGGAATTGAAATTAATAAGAATATTAAAAATGGCACTAAAGACCAAACTAAACCAAAAAGATTCCTTTTTTTTATTACAGAAAATAAAAGCAAGGGTATTAAAGTAAAAATAATGATAATTGGTCCCTTAGTCAATATTCCTAGGGCTATACAAATCCAAAAAAAATAAATTTCTAATTTACTTATTTTGTTTAATTTTACGGTTTTATAAAGAATTAAGTTGCAAATGGTTATAAATAAAAAAAGCAAAGCATCTGTTTTCGATTGATGAATCTCAGAGATTGTTAGTAAACTTATTGTTAAAAAAAATACAGATGTAAAGACTACAATCGGAGTTTCAATTTTCTTGAAATAAAAATAGAAAAATATCATAGAAAGAAAAAAACTTAGCACCGAAGGCAATCTATAAATCCAAATTTCGGTAAATGGATATGAGCCTAACAATTTATTTGAAAACACTTGTGCCCAATAAATTCCAATTGGCTTTTTGTATCGAGTTTCATCGACCATTTTTATATCAATGTACTCTTTTTCAATTAACATTGTCTTTGAGGCAGTTACAAACCTCGCTTCATCTCTATCCATTACTGGAAGATCAAATATCCCCTGAAAATAAATAAAGCAGCAAAAAAATAAAAAAAGTAGAAATTTTTTATCTAAAGAGAAATTCATTGCTTAATATTCATACTAGATTAGATTTAAAATCTATCATATCATTCAAAATGAAAAATATTAGTATTATAATTCCAATTTTTAATGAATCTGAATCAATCTTTAAATTAATTGACGAAATATTTTCAGAATATAAAAAAAGACCTCCAGAAGTTATAATAGTGAATGATGGAAGTACTGATGATTTTGTAAATAAAGTAAATACAATAAAAGAAAAAGTTTGTATTTATTCTCATAAAAGTAATCTTGGAAAATGTAGAGCAATGTTAACAGGAATCAAAAAAGCTAAAAACGAGTTAATATGTGTAATTGATGGTGATGGACAGAATCCACCTTACGAAATAAAAAAATTGATAAATAAGTGGGAAAACATCGACTCAAGGTATAAAAATAAATTTTTGATTTGCGGTAACAGAAAAAATAGACAAGATAATATTAAAAAAAAAATTAGCTCTAGAATAGCAAACTCAGTTAGAAGATTCATACTTAATGATGACTGTATTGACACAGCTTGTGCACTAAAAGTTTTTTTAAAGTCAAATTATCTAAGTATAACTTATTTTAAAAATATGCATCGATTTTTACCAGCTCTTTTTAAATTGAAGGGATGTAAAATTTTTAATGTTCTTATAGAAGACAGACCAAGAACTGCTGGAAAATCAAAATATAATTTTAATAATAGGTTTTGGGTGGGTATTATAGACTTAATTAAAGTATGGAAACTAATTAAAAAGGAGAACAAAGATGGAAAATGAACAAATTTGGTTAATCATTGGATTCATTGGACAAACAATTTTTGCTTCAAGATTTCTTGTGCAGTGGGTTGTAAGCGAAAGAGCATCAAAAAGTATTATCCCAAACATTTTTTGGTGGATAAGTTTAGCTGGGAGTATGGTTTTATTAAGTTATGCTATTCATAAGTCTGACCCTGTATTTATTGTTGGTCAATCATGTGGTTTTTTAATTTATTCTAGAAATATATATCTAATAAAAAAAGAAGGTAGAAATAAAAAAAATGATCCTACCAAAATAATGAAAGTGAATTAGTGTCAAATGACTTTAAGGAAATAAATAAATACATTTTGGGCAAATGTTATAACTACCCAGTTTTAAGGGATCAGATTATAAAAAACGGCATGTTAATTTTAAAAAAACCAAAACTCGATCTTTTTACTTTTCTCTTCAAAATAATAATTTCACAACAAATTTCTGATAAAATTGCTGATGACATATGGAGTAAAATCTGTTCTAAAATTGGACTAGCAAATCCACAAATACAAATTTTCTCAAATAAAGATTACTTGGACAAAATTCTTAATGAAATAAGTATTTCTAATCAAAAAAAAAAATATATATGTGGTATCTACAAAGTAATTAAAGAAAATCAATTAAATATAACGTCATTAAAAAAAATGAATTATGAGCAATTTTGTCATTCTTTAAGTAGACTTTATGGTGTTGGTCCATGGACATGTGACATGACTCAAATTTTTTTTTTTAATAAAAAGAATATATTTCCCAAAAATGATTTAGTTATAAATAAAGTAACTAAAAAACTTGATGAAATGGAGAAAAAAAAAATTAACATAAAAAAAAGATTTTCTCCATTTTTATCAATTTTCACCCTTCATCTTTGGAAGATGTCGAAGAGGATTCTTTAGGAATTCATTCAAAAATTCAGGACTCGTTTGTTCTTTAATTTTACTTTTTGGCCATAATATTGTGTTTATAGATTGACAGTTAGGACAGATTAGATACCAAGAAGAATCATTGTACCTACAACTACAGCAAGTCCACTTTGGTCCATCCTTTAATAGCTTTTCAGGCTCTAGAATTTTTGTTCCTTTGATCTCTTTTGAAACGGATTTAAAAACTTCAATCATACGCTCGTCCCAGTCTTCTCGGCTAATTTTATCTAAATAATTTTGCGATTCACCCCAAATTGAGGCTGCTGAACTTGCATAAGCGAGAGCTAACTTTGTTTCATTTGATAAATCCTTATTAACTTTTTTTTTTAAGATTTTTGAAATTAATTTATATCTAGCCAATATATCTTTTTCTCCACTTATTTTCCAACTCATGAATGTTTTGATAAGGTCTAAATACAATAATTTATCCCAACTCTTGTCAATCACTTCTGCTGCTTTTTTTATGTTGGATTGATTTAAAAGATATTTAATTGTTTCATTAACCACCATGATCGAGTTGTCGGATAAAGTCAAAGCTTCTAAAGGCTTCCCACCCGATAATACTTTAAGTTGAGCAGCGTAATCTCGAAGAAAATCAGGTAGACTTCTAAGCTTGTTAATGTAATCGTAAGCCTTTTTCCAATCTTTTTCTACTGCATATAATTTTGAAAGTTTTTCATGAAACCATATATCCTCTGGTTTATCTTCACACAACTGAAGTAACATTTTTTTTGTATCATCAATTTTTTTACTTTTGTATAATAGTATGACACTTGCCCTGTTATAGATATATTTTGCCCTTGGTATATTTTGAAGTATATTTAAATATTTTTGAGCACCTTTGAAGTCATTTCTTATTAAACAAGAATTAAATAATATGAAAATGGAAAAAAGGTCGTTATCTAAATATTTCCGTAATTTTCTTGCATCTTTATCAATATTGTCAGAATTACCCAATAAAATATTTTCAGCCAGATTATCTAAACTTTCATTAGCTAATTTCAAATATTTAGCCTTCCTGTTAAGTTTAAAATTCTTTGGAAAATTTTTTATCGTTCCAAAGATTACAAAGATTATTATCGTAAGGAAAACTATAATTGCAAGAAGCAGGCTAATTCCAATCATATTAGTTTGAATAAGATAATTATTTAATACTATTTCAACTTTTCCTGGATTATCAGAAAGCCAAACTACAACTGATGTTAGTATTAGAATAATAATGAATAATTTAATTACCTTTATCAATTTTTTTTCCGATAGTGAAAAGTAGGGTTGATTCTAGATTGTTTAAGTTCTCTTTTGCTTGATTCAATCTTTCTGCATCTAGAATCCACATATCCAAAATGTGATCATCTAGTTTTAATTCCTTAATTTTAATAATCGATTTTTTGAGATCACCAAAAATTAAATATTCTTTTGCTGATTTAATTGATTCAATTATGAGATTAATGTCAGGAGAAATCTGTGATTCATTTTCGATATTTGCTTGAAATTTAGTTATTTTAAAAGTACTTTTTAAAAAGTTTATTACATAATTAATAAAATTTTTATCTGATTCATGACCAAAATCTGCAATAAACAAATCTTCATTATTTTGATTAATAAAAGTATTTGTATCCAATTCATAATTTCGAATCTTTTTGTTTAGCTGCTCCAATAAAAATTCTTTTTTTATCAATGATTTAATATCTAAATTCTCAAAAAAAATTAATAAATTTTTTATAGATGCGTTATCTCTAAATTTTAATGATAAATTTTCTATTTCACCTGAAAAGTCTTGTCTTTTTTCGAATTTATTTTTTAAACTAAGCAAATCATTAATTATCATGTATTTTTCTGCAAATAAGAAATCTTGATTATTTTTTTGCTGAACTTCAAAAAAATCTAATTTATCGTTAAGCGATTTTACAATTGATTCATATTGGTTAAGTTTTATTTTACTATCTAGCACTTCTTTATTAAGGTCATCCAATTTATCTAATATCTCTTGATTAAAACCATCCATTATTGGTATGTCTAACGATTCTCTTTCTAAAAATTGAACCTCATGTTTTGCTGGTTTTCCAGAATCATCATTGATATAGTTCGAAATGATTTCAAAATTTCCTTTTTTGTAAAAAAATATAAGAATCGAAGCCGAAATTACTAAAATTAAAATTATTAGTAAAAGCTTAAATGTACTTTTTTTTTTATATTGATTTTTTTCTAAATCAATAAAATCTCCTTGATTAGGTTTTTTGTCTTTTTTTTCTTTCAATTGAATTTCCCCCCATCAGAGATTTCTTGTATTAACTTGATCATGCTTTGTTCATTTGGCTTTTTTGTTACAAAAATATTATGTATTTGATGAATTTCTAAGGCATTTTTTATCTCATTACTAAGAACAAGTATTTTTCTTTCATTACATTTATCTAAAAGATTGTTTTTTGAAATTTCATTTACAAAGGACATTGCTGTTCTCTTGGAGAATAATGTTATAATACCATCCTTGCATGATAAAAAAAATTTTTCAAATATTTCTGGTTTTGTGTTTTTCTTGTCTGAAGTGTAACAAACTAATGGTTCGTAATAACATCCGAAATCTCTAAAATATTTAAAAAGATTTTCGTCTAAAATATTAGATTTTGGATGTAATATTTTATTGTCTTTTTTCAGTTCTAAAATTATTTGTTTTTTTAAGTCCTCCAAGTTACCATCAATGTTTATAACTTTTTTAATACCCATTTCTTTAGCTTTTAAATAAGTTCCATCCCCTATAACTATTATCTTAGAATTTTTTTTTAAACCTTTGAAATATCTCAGTCCATTCTTGCTAGTAAAAAGGACAAAATCATAATCTTTAATAGAATCTAACTTATAATCAACTTGATTGATTTCTAGCATTGGAGAGATAAAGAAATTAAACTTTTTTGAATCTAGCTTTCTTGATAAGTTTTCTGAGTCTTCTTTTGGCCTAGTTAATAAAAGATTCGTTTTTTCAAATTTTAATTTTTTCTTTAACCTTGACACCTAAACTATAACTTTCTGACATAAAATTATTTAAGTTAAAACATACTCTATCCTTTACTAAAGTCACACCATCTTTTGAAAATGCTTTAAAAAAAAAAATAATTTTTTTATTATCGGTTTTTCCTTCTAAATTTGCATAACCACCAACAGGTGTTTGGCATGATCCATCTAAAGCTCTTAAAAAGTTTCTTTCACATTCAGTTTCAATTGAAGTTTTTGTATGATTTAGTTTTTTAATAATTAAATTAACTTTAACATTTTTTCTATTTACAACCAGAGCGATAGCTCCTTGACCAAGAGCCGGTGTAATTACTCTTGGATCAATAATATTAAATTTTGTTTTGATTCCCAATCTTTTTAACCCAGCATAAGCCAAAAGGATAGCATCATATTCCTTTCGTTCTAATTTTTTAATTCTTGTATCTATATTTCCTCTTATATCTCTTACATTTATTTGAGTGGCTAATCTCTGCAACTGTATTTTTCTTCTAATAGATGATGTTCCAATAATAGATTTCATTTTAAGATTATTTATTTTTGATCCATTATTAGAGATTAATACGTCTCTAAAGTCCTCCCTTTTTAATACTGCTCCTATTTCTAAACCATTGGGAAGAGTTGTTGGTAAATCCTTTAAAGAATGGATGCCCAAATTGATTTGACCATTCAATAATGCCTCATCAATCTCTTTTGTAAATAGACCTTTATTTCCTAATTCAGAAATTTTTTTATTAAGAAATTTATCACCTGTGGTTTTAAAGAATTTCCTCTCAATTTTATTTGGAGACAATTTTCCGTAATATTTAGTAAAAGTTTCTTCAAAAATTTTAATATGCTGTTTTGCAAGCAAACTTTCTCTTGAGCCAACAACTATTTTTTCTGAAACATTCTTCATAAATTTAAATTTATTTTACTGTCATTAATTAATAATAATACTAATATTTATTTACTGAAATGATTGTATTTGGAATAGAAACAACTTGTGATGAAACATCTGTATCGATTGTTGAAAAAAAAAAAAATAATGAATTTGGAGATATTCTAGTTGAAGAGACATTATCTCAAATTATCAAACATAAAGAATTCGGTGGGGTGGTTCCTGAATTAGCTTCTAGGGAACATAGTAAAAACCTCGACTATTTAGTAAAAAGATCTATCAAGTCCTCAAAAATAAATTTTAATAAGATTGACGCATATGCTGCAGCTACAGGTCCTGGTCTTTTAGGAGCTTTGCTTGTAGGAACCAATTATGCAAAAGCATTAGCAGTAGCCAGTAATAAGCCTTTTATTTCAGTCAATCATTTGCAAGGGCACGTTTTGATATCCAGGATGAATAAAAAAATAAATTTTCCGTTTCTTTGTCTTATTGTGTCTGGTGGACACTGCCAAATTATCCTAGCACATAATGAAAGAAAATTTAAAATAGTTGGAGAATCTGTAGACGATGCTGTTGGTGAAGTTTTTGATAAAATTTCCAACATTTTAGGATATGGGTATCCTGGTGGTCCAATTATAGAAAAATTAGCAAGAAGAAAAAAAAATAAATTTACATTTAATTTACCAAAACCATTACTGAAAGATAAAACTTTTAATTTATCTTTTTCAGGTCTAAAAACAGCTGTGAGAAGAATAATAGAATCTGGATTGGAGAAAGATGAAAAATTAGATCTTGCTTTTCAATTTCAAGAAGTCATAACAATATGTCTACTGGAAAAAGTCAAACGTGCATTAAAATATTACAAAAAAAAATATAATATTAACGATTTTGTTTTATCAGGAGGAGTTGCCTCAAATTTATTTATAAGAGAGAGTTTTGAGCAAATGTGTACTAAAGAAGAAATTACTTTCTTTGCACCTGAGACCAAATTGTGTGTTGACAACGCATCAATGATCGCATGGGCTGGAATTGAAATGTTAAGAAATGGAAAGATAGAAAGTAAAATAAACCTATCACCAAAACCTAGATGGAGAATTGATAAATTATGAAAATTAGTATCATAGGCTCTGGATCATGGTCACTTGCTTTGACCAAAGTTTTTATTAATAAAAATATTTTAATTAAATGTAGAGATGTTGAAAAAGCTAAATGTACATTTAAGAATAAAAATTTTCAATTAACTAAAACCTTTTCAGACTTAAAAACCACAAAATATATTTTTTTAGCAATACCGTCGCAAACTGTAAGACAAAATTTAGATTCACTAAAAGAGATTCTAACTGACACAAAGACTACATTTGTTGTATGCAGTAAAGGGGTAGAAAAAACTACAAATAAATTAATGAGCGAAATAATTAGTGAGTTGTTCCCAAAAAATCCTATTGCCATTCTTTCAGGACCAAATTTTTCTTCAGAGCTTATTTCCAACAAACCGTCAGCTTCAGTTTTATCCTCTACAAGTAATGATATTTTAATTAAAATATCAGATTTATTATCTCAAAAAAAATTTAGAATTTATTTTAATGATGATATCATTGGAACTCAACTCGGTGGTGCAATGAAAAATGTAATAGCGATAGCATGTGGATTAATTAAAGGCAAAAATATTGGTGAAAATGCCAGAGCAGCAATTATAACAAGAGGAATGTCAGAAATAGTTAAACTGGGTATGAGAATGGGTGCAAAAAGGAATACATTTTACGGATTATCAGGAATTGGAGACCTCACACTTACTTGCACTTCCATGAAATCCAGAAATACCCATTTCGGTTATCAAATTGCCAAAGGTGAAAGTCTATCATCACTTAAAAAAAAATGTGTGTTAGAGGGAATTGATTCATGTGCAAGTATATGTTCGCTTGGACAAATTTATGATGTTGAATTGCCACTGTGCAATGCTGTAGATAAAATAATAAATGGAGTTGAAGTTGATAAAATTATTTCAGGCCTGCTTTCAAGACCACTTCAATTTGAAAATTAATGGCCTACTTAATAACCTGTTTGGATAGAAAAAACTCTCTTTCATTGAGACTTGAAACAAGAGAGGAACACATCAAATATTTAAAGAAAATTGGTACAAAGTTAGTATTAGCCGGTCCAATCCTAGATAAAAACAATGATCCAAAAGGAACTGTCCTTATTTTGGATTATGAAGATGAAAATACCGTAAAAGAATTTGTGCAGAATGATCCTTATAATTTGAAAGATTTATTCGAGTCAGTAAAGATTATAAGATTCAAAAAGGTTTTATAATTTTAACTTTTTTTAAATCATACAAAGTTGCTGTCTTTTGACTTTCATAAGTATTAGTTTGTATTGACATAGGTATTTTTATTCTGATATTTAGATGAAGGAAGAAAAAAAATATGGAAGATACTATTAAAAATCTTATTAGTCATGGATCCATGACTATGGATGAATATCTAAATGATTACAAAAGATCAATTAAAGATCCAGAGTCCTTTTGGTTAGAAAAAGCAGAAACTTTGACTTGGATTAAAAAGTTTACAAAAATAAACGAGAGCAATTTTGGCAAAAATGTATCAATTAAATGGTTTTACGATGGTTCTTTAAACGTAAGTTACAATTGTCTAGATAGACATTTAAAAGAAAAAGGTCAAAAAACCGCGATAATATGGGAATCTGATGATCCTAAATTATCAAAAAAAATTTCGTATAAAGAACTTCACGAAGATGTTTGTAAATTCTCCAATGGTTTACATTCCTCAGGTGTAAAAAAAGGTGATAGAGTAACTATTTATATGCCAATGATTCCAGAAGCAGCTATCGCCATGTTAGCTTGCGCTCGTATTGGTGCTATTCATTCAGTTGTCTTTGGAGGTTTTGCCCCTGAGTCTCTTAGAAATAGAATGGAAGATTGTGACTCTTCATTTATTATCACAGCAAATGAAGGAAAAAGAGGAGGCAAGACAATTCCACTTTTAAAAAATGTTAAAGAAGCACTTAAAGGTTACGATAAAATAAAGAAAGTTATTGTTGTTAAAAGAACAGGATCAAATGCATATTTTGATAATAAAACTGATATTTGGTACGAAGAACTAGTTTCAAAACAATCTAAAGAATGTAAAATAAGTGCACAAAACTCAGAAGATCCACTTTTTATTTTATATACATCTGGTTCTACAGGGAAACCAAAAGGAGTTTTGCATTCAACCGCTGGTTATTTGCTTCATGCATCTTTGAGCCATAAAATTATCTTCAATCTTCAAGAAGATGATATATATTGGTGTACCGCGGATGTCGGATGGGTTACTGGTCACTCTTATATTGTATACGGACCTTTATGTAACGGCGGAACCACGATTATGTTTGAAGGAGTTCCAACATATCCAACAGCATCAAGGTTCTGGGAAATTGTTGATAAACACAATGTAACCATTTTTTACACGGCACCAACAGCAATAAGAGCGCTGATGGGTCTGGGTAATGAATATGTGAATAAAACAAAAAGATCTTCTCTAAGAATCTTAGGGACTGTTGGTGAACCTATTAATCCAGAAGCATGGAAATGGTACTATGATATTATAGGAAATAAGAAATGCCCAGTTATTGACACATGGTGGCAAACAGAAACAGGAGCCACTCTAATTTCTCCTATTGCAGGTACAACTCCTTTAAAACCTGGATCTGCTACTTTACCTTTTTTCGGAATTGAACCAATAATAGTTGACAACAATGGTAAAGAATTAAAAGGATCTTGTGAGGGTAATCTTTGCATCAAATCCTCCTGGCCTGGTATGATGAGAACAGTTTACAACGATCACAAAAGATTTGAAGAAACCTACTTTTCTTCATTCGAAGGTAAGTATTTTACTGGAGATGGATGCAAGCGAGATAAAGATGGTTATTTCTGGATAACTGGCAGAGTAGATGATGTAATAAATGTATCAGGTCACAGGCTAGGAACAGCGGAGATTGAAAGTGCATTAGTTTTACATCAAAAAGTCTCTGAAGCTGCTGTTGTTGGTTATCCTCACGATATTAAAGGCCAAGGAATATATGCTTATATCACTCTGATGCAAGGTGAAGAATATTCGGATGAATTAAAAAAAAATCTTGTTTTATGGGTTAGATCTGTTATCGGGCCAATCGCAGCACCTGATATTATACAGTGGGCACCCAACCTACCAAAAACAAGGTCAGGTAAAATTATGAGAAGAATACTTAGAAAAGTGGCTTGCCATGAAGAGGAATCAATTGGAGACACATCAACACTAAATGAGCCAGGCGTTGTTGATGAACTAATTAAAAATAGATGAAGTTAGACTAGAAGTCGTAACAAATACCTTTCTTTTCCCAATCACCATATCTAGTGGGTTCGGGACCAGATGGACCACCGATCTCTTTTACTTTAGTCGACTTAACTGTTTTGATTTTTTTTTGTTTAATTTGTCTATTCATGTTAATAACGTAATTAATATTTTTTTTTTTTCCATATTTAATTGACTAATTCAAGAGAAATAGCAACTCAAATCTTAACAGATATCTCTGAAAAAGAAAAATTTTTTGAGACAGCAATTTTTAGCAATAGGGGATTCAATCGCTTAGATAAACGCGACAAGGCATTTGTAAAACTTCTTGTACTTAATACATTAAGAAGGAACGGGCAAATAATTAAAGTTATAAAAAAACTTGTTAAGAATCCCATAAAAAGGAGGGATTTTTTCGTACTTAATTTAATTAAAATTTCAATATGTCAGATTCTTTTTTTGGATATAAAAGAATATTCAATTGTGAATACAGCAGTAGAAATTTCAAAGAAATATAAATTGGAAAAATTTGTTAATGGTCTTCTTAGAAATATCTGTAGGAAAAAAAAAGAAATACTCTTAAACATTAAAATTGAATCCAATCTTCCACGATGGATAGGTAATGATATTGCAAAAAATTTTGGGGGCAACTATTTAAAAAAATTGTCAAAGTCTCTTATAGAAGAACCACTCATAGATATCAAAATTAAAGAAGAATATTTAAAAAAAAGAAACTGGGAACGAATATTAAATGGCAAATTTGTAGCAAATGATATTATTAGAATAGAAAATACTGGACCTATCGAAGATAAACCTTTTTACAACGATGGTTACTGGTGGGTTCAAGGTTTATCGGCGACTCTCCCAGTCAAAATAATTACAAAAATTTATAAAAATAATCATAAAAAAGATATTTCTGTTTTAGAAGTTGGTGCTGCACCAGGAGGCAAGACATTTCAATTAATTGAAAAAGGATTTAGAACAACATCAATAGAAATTTCCAATAGAAGAACAAAAAGACTTAAGGAAAATCTTAATAGATTAAAATACAAAACCAAAATATTGTGTAAGAACTTTTTAGACATGAATTTCAATGAAAAATACGACTGTGTTCTCATAGATGCTCCGTGTAGTGCATCAGGACTAATACAAAAAAAACCAGAAATACTTATCAAAAATAAAGAAATCAACATAAAAGAACTAGCAAAAAAACAAAATTTAATGCTCTCCAAATCTAAATATCTCGTTAAAAACGGTGGGTATATAATTTATTGCGTCTGTTCTATTCATTCTAAAGAAACCACAGAAATAATTGAGAAATTTTTAAAAAAAAATAAATGTATAGAATCAGTAAGTGTTGACAGTGAAATATGTAACTTAGGAGTTGTAATTAAGAATGGTATGCTAATGATTTTACCTGATACTTCCAAAGTAAGAGGAGGATTAGATGGATTTTTTATCTCTATATTGAGGAAAAAAAATGATCATTAAGTTCCTTAAAGAATTAAAGTTGCATCTATTTTTTAATAGTCCAACATATAATTTTATAGCAAACAATAATTTTGATCATAAGATTATTTTTAATCCAGAAAGTCTTTGGAAAGGAAATAAAACAAAAGGCATAAAAATTTTAGATGGTTTCTTAAATTATCAAAAAGAAACCGTCTATATTGGAGATAATATTTGGAATAAGAGCCATGGAAGTAAACAATGGATAAACTATGTAAACAGTTTTATGTGGATTTGTGATATTAGAGTTGTTGCAACTAATCAAGCAAGAGTTTTTTTAAGAAAAAATATAATTGAATGGATAAAAAAGGTAGATTTGTTTGATACATCAGTTTGGGATAACACGGTTTTGTCAAAAAGGATTTTTTACCTATTGACAAATCTTTCATTTTTTTTTGAGACAGCTGAAGAAAAATTTCAAAAAAAATTTGCACAAAACCTTAATAAACAGTGTGTTTTATTAGTTAAAAACCTTAAAAAAAAAAAACATGCTAATGATATATTTGCTATAAAGTCAGTCATTTTGGCTAGTTTGTGTTATAATAACTTAAAATCACATTATAATTTCTCAATCGATTTACTTTTAACTTTTTTGAGAAATTCTGTCAGACATGGAATGCATTATCTAAGATCACCAAGTGAACATTTCTTTTTGCTTTGTTCTATTATTGATATAAAAAATTTCCTTGGAAGTCATAACAAGAAAATTCCTGAAGAAGTAAATCAATTAATCAATGAAATGTTTAATGTTCTAAATTTTTTCATAATGGGAGATGGACGTCTAGCAATATTTAATAAGTATGATTTTGTAAACGTTAAAAAAATTCAAAATGTTTTAAAGAAAGCAAATGGAAAAATAAGAATCCCTAAAATCTCGGAGTGTTGTCGATTCTATAGAATATCAAAAAATAAATTAATTTTTATAATGGACTGTGGAAGGCCCTCTAAAGAAAAAACCTACGCGGGATCATTGTCCTTTGAATTCTCTCATTTTACAGAAAAGATTGTAGTTAATTGCGGTTCACCATTTATTAACAACAGAGACTGGAATGATGCAATGAGATCAACTGCAGCTCATAGTAGTTTAAATATAAATGAAATAAATTCATCAGATATTTTTTTTGAAAAAGACACAACCACCAGACTTGCTGACGTTTATGTTCAGAAATTGGAAAGAGATGACAATTTATGGCTGGATTCTTATCATAATGGCTACAAAAAACTTTTTGGGATAACACATAGAAGAAAGATCCATATTGATCCAAATAAATTCATAATAAGAGGAGAAGACTCATTTATTAGGAATAAAACAAAAAAAGAAAATAAATCTTTTTTATATTTTTTGAGATTTCATCTTCATCCAAGTGTTGAAGTTAATGTAACAACTAGTAAAAAAAAAGCTGTATTAAAGTTAAAAAATAATATTGGCTGGGAATTTATCTGTTCTGAGTCTAAAATCAAAATTGAGGATGGTATTTATCTTGGTGAGAATGAGACCGTTCAACCCAATCAACACATTCTAATTAAAAATAGTTTGCAACCTGAACATAAAGTCAAATGGTTGTTCAGATTAATTAAATAGAACTATAAAGATAAGTAGGTAAATTCTTTTTTCTGCTTGAAGTTTATTTTTCCTTTTAGATCAAAAAAAACCCCTTCAGGTTTCAAAAATTTAGTAAGTTTATCGGAATTTTTTAGATAAAACTTATGTGGAACTGAAAGAATCACACAATCAAAAACTTTAAAATTCGATGAGTTAAATTTAATTGTTTCAGAATCAATATCCGAAACAAAAGGATCGTGTAATTTAACCTGATGCTTTTTTTTTCTTAAAAAATTAATTACATCAAATGATTTTGAATTTCTTAAATCCGGAACATCCTCTTTAAACGTGACTCCAAGAAATAATATTTTTGATTTCTTTTTAAGAAACTGATCTACTTTTTTCGCGATAAAAATTGGCATATCGTCATTAGTTTGTCTTCCTGAAAGAATTACTTTTGGATCAATTTTTAATTCTAAGGATTTATGTGACAAATAATATGGATCAACTCCAATACAATGTCCTCCAACTAAACCTGGTTGAAACGGTAGAAAATTCCACTTTGTTGATGAAGCATCAAGTACATCATACACACTTATATTAAGTCTACTACAAATCTTTGCAACTTCGTTTATAAAAGCTATGTTTATATCTCTTTGTGAGTTTTCAATCACCTTTGATGCTTCTGCTACTTTTATACTTTCTGCAACAAAAACCTTTCCCTTTGTAAGCTTTGAGTAAACTTCTGTAAGCAACTTTTCTATTTTTTTGTTTTGTCCAGCCACTACTTTCTCTATTTTGTCAATTGTGTGAACTTTATCTCCTGGATTAACTCTCTCAGGAGAATAACCAAGAAAAAAGTTTTTTCCAGATTTTAGTGATAGTTTATTTTTCTCCAATATTGGTGCACATATCTCTTCAGTAGCTCCAGGATAAACTGTACTCTCAAAAACGACTGTATCACCCTCCTTAAGAATTTTAGAGATAGTTTTACATACACCTATTAGTGGCCTAAAATCTGGTTTTTTATTTTTAGTAATTGGGGTAGGAACTGTAACTATAAAAATATTACAATCAGAGAGATCTTTATAATTGTGTGTTAAAGATAAATTTTTTCTTTGAGACTTCAAAAGTTTTTCTTTTTTTACTTCAAGCGTTGTATCTATTCCTTTGATAAGTTGACTAACTCTATTCAAACTGATATCAAAACCTATTACCTTAAAAGATGAAGACAAACTTACAGCTAGTGGCAAACCAACATAACCCAAACCTAAGACTGCAATTTTTTTTTTCTTTTCCACTTATGTTGAATATAATGAATTTTCGTTAATATGAGTTTGCTTATTATTATAACTTTCTATTTTGTAACTTCTATATTATTGAAAAACTCTATAGATTTTTTTAGCAATTCATCTTTTTTAGATTATCCAACCAATAGAAGCAACCATAAAGTTCCCAAGCCAAAATGTGCTGGACTCATATTAATACCACTTATAATTATTACAACTTTATTTGTTTTTTTTTATGAACAAATAGTAAATTCAATATGGATAGCAACTTTTGGTTTCTGTTCAATACTTTTTATGCTTTCATTTTTAGATGATTTGAAAAGTATAGATTCTAAAATTAGATTAGGATTTCAATTTTTTTGTGTAATTTCTTCATTATTGATACTTAATGAGATTCAATTGTCAGATTTCAAATTACCAACAATTGATGTATATTTACTAAAAAATATTATTATTTTTTTTTCATCAGTTTTAATTTGGGTTTGGATCATTAACCTTTTTAATTTTATGGATGGAATGGACGGAATAACTGTCGTGCAATTAAGTTCATTTGCGATGATAACAAATATTTTAGCAATTCTTGGGTTAATAGAAATTAATTTTCTTTTTTTTAGTCTCATTATTTTAGCAGCATCTATTGCATTTTATGCAGTTAACAAGCCACCAGCCAAGATTTTTTTGGGTGATGTTGGTTCAATTCCATTTGGATTTCTTGTAGGGTTCGTAATTGTTTACAATTTGCAAAAATCAGAATTAATTGTCCCTTTTCTTATAATAATTATGTACTATTTACTAGACTCATCTATAACGTTATTTCTTAGGATGCTTAAAAGAGAAAATATATTTCAGGCTCACAGCAATCATTTTTATCAAAAACTAATACGAAAAGGGTATAGCCATCAATTTGTTCTTAATAAAATTATTATTCTGAATTTTACTCTATTGGTGCTGTCCATAACCTCGGTATACTGGCCATTAATTTCTTTGCTTATATCATTTTTAATTACCATTTTCTTTTTATATTTTTGTGAATCAAGGAATCCTAAATGAATTTCAGAATTATAATAACAATACTTCATGATCTAATAATTTTTGGATTTTCTTTTTTTGTTGCTCTTTGGGTAAGGCTTGACTTTGAAAGTGCATTAAGTCTATCCAGAAATCTTTGGCATTTCCTAGTACTTTTTGCGTTTATGAATATATCGCTGTTAAAATACATGGGTTTGTATCTTGGAATTTGGAGATATGCATCACTTCATGAAATACTTTCAATAATAAAAAGTGTTATAATTTCAACATTAATTTTGCTGGGTTTATTTTTTTTAATCTTCAGATTAGAAAATATTCCAAGGTCTTTTCCTATCCTATTATTTCTTACCTCGATAATTACTGTCGTAAGTCCAAGAGTCATTTACAGGATTATAAAAGATAATCTAAAAAAGGAAGAGATAAAAAAAGTACCAATTCTTGTTGTAGGAGATGACTCCAATTGTGAAAATTTTATAAGGCTATCAAAACAAAATGATTCACCCTACAAAGTTGAAGGTTTAATTAGTAATAAAGAAAAAAATGTTGGTAGAAGAATTCATAATATTCCAATACTTTGTTCTATAGTTTCATTGGGAAGCCTAACAAATCAATTAAAAAAAGTTAAAAAATCACCACAAAGAATTATCGTTTCTGACCCAAAAATTGATTCAAAGTTTTTAGAAGCTCTCTTTATTTTTTCAAAACAAAATGGTCTTGCAATTGGTATGCTCCCAAAAATTTCTGAAATATCAGGTCAAATTCGGAATCAATTTGAAACCAGTCCAATAGTTATCGAAGACGTATTAGGAAGAAAGCAAAAAGTAAATAATCCGGAAATTCTAAAAAATATCAAAGGTAAGATTGTTATGGTTACAGGTGCTGGAGGAAGTATAGGAAGTGAATTAAGTAGGCAAATATACAGATTAAAACCGAAACTTTTATTACTCCTAGAACAAAACGAATTTAATCTTTATAAAGTTTCATCTAATATGAAGGAAAATACAATTGTAAGCCTTACTGATATAAGAGATACTGAAAAAGTGGAAAAAGTTCTTTTAGAGTACAAACCTGATTATATCTTTCATACTGCTGCTTTAAAGCACATAACTTTTGTAGAAAATGATCCACTTGAAGCATTAAAAACTAATTTTGTTTCAACAGTTAATCTTTGTAAATTATGTGAAAATTTAAAAATAAAAAAATTCGTATTTATTTCTACTGACAAGGCTGTTGATCCTTCAAATGTAATGGGTGCTTCAAAAAGATTGTGTGAAAAATATATTCAGAATATCTCCAAAAAATCTAAGTCAACGATTTTCTCTATAGTCAGGTTTGGTAATGTTCTTGGTTCAACTGGCTCTGTAGTCCCATTGTTTGAAAAACAAATAAATGAAGGAGGTCCAATTACAATTACCCACCCAAAGGTAAAAAGATATTTTATGACAATAAGAGAGGCCGTAGAGTTGGTTTTAATTTCCTCTCAATTAGAAGTAAAAGAAAATGGAGAAATTTTTATATTAGAAATGGGAGATTCAATTCTAATCAAAGATTTAGCAAAAAGAATGATCTTATTATGTGGTAAAAAGGAAAACGAAATTAAGATACAATATATAGGCTTGCGAAATGGTGAAAAAATAGAAGAAAAACTTTTTTTTGATAATGAAGTTATAACCAAAACAGAAATTAATGGTATTATGTCTACTACCAGTAAAATCTACACTTGCCAGTTATCCGATTTCAAAAAATTAATATCAAAAATTCAAACCCCTCAAAAGAAAGAGGCAATTACTTTTTTTCAGAAATTGCTTCCTGAGTATGTCAAACGTGAAAAAAATTAAAATTCAAAGAGCTCTTGTTTCTGTATTTGATAAAAATGATTTGAAGTTATTAGCAAATTATTTTATTAAAAATAATATAGAAGTTTTAAGTACCGGAGGCACATTTAATTTCCTTAAAAATTTTAATAAAAAATTAAAAGTTATAGAAATTTCTAAATTTACCAACTTTGATGAAATTATGGATGGAAGGGTCAAATCCTTACACCCAAAAATACATTCTGGAATTCTTGCAAAAAAGAACGACTCACGTCATCAGTCAGAATTGGAAAAAATCAATGCTAACTATATAGATCTAGTTGTTGTCAATTTATATCCCTTTGAAAAAATTTCTCAAGAAAGAAATTCTTCAGAGAATGAATGTATCGAAAATATAGACATAGGTGGGCCTACACTTCTGAGGGGAGCTGCCAAAAATTTTAAGAATGTCACTGTCTTGTGTGATCCAAGTCAATATAAAAATTTTTTAAAACATGTTGAATTAAACCAAAACACTATTTCTGAGAATTTCAGGCATGAATGTGCTAAAGTTGCATTTGAGTACACATCTTACTATGAGTCAAAAATCTCTAATTGGTTTAATAAAAACACTAATAATTTTTGTTCAAAGAAAATCACTTTATCATATAATAAAGTTGCAGATTTGAGATACGGTGAAAATCCTCACCAAAAAGCTTCTTATTTCAAGTTAAATGAGAATCAATTTTCGCAAGTATCAGGAAAAGAACTGTCTTATAACAATATTTATGACAGTGAATGTGCAATTGAATTAGCCCAACAATTTACAGAGCCATCGTGTGTTATTTTGAAGCATGGCAATCCATGTGGCGTTGCTATAGATAGCAAACAAGAGAATGCTTACCAAAAGGCACTGGAGTGTGATAGAACAAGTGCATTTGGTGGTATTGTAGCATTTAACAAAATGGTCAATATAGAAACTGCAAAAAAGATTAATAAAATATTTACAGAGGTCGTTATAGCTCCAAAGTTTTCTCCTAAATCAAAAAAAATTCTTTCATCAAAACGAAATCTCATTTTAATTGAATTTAATAATACAAATGAACAAACAAGATTTCATTTAAAAACAACTAGGAACTTTTTACTAGTGCAGGAAAAAGATAATAAAAAAATAAAAATAAAAGAATTATCCGTAAAAAGTAAAATAAAACCAAAAAAGAAATCTCTAAACGATATGCTTTTCGCATTCACTATTTGTAAATACCTTAATTCAAATGCAATTGTAATTGTTTCAGATTTGACAACAATCGCTATTGGTGTTGGTCAGACAAGTAGATTAGATTCTGCAAAAATAGCAATTGATAAAGTAAAACAAAAATTGGAACATAAAGATATTGTAATGGCCTCTGACGGATTTTTCCCTTTTCCTGACATTGTGGAATTATGTTCAAAAAATCAAATTGCCGGCATTATTCAACCAGGTGGATCAAAAAATGACAAAGATGTCATTAATGCAGCAAACAAACATAGGATCCCGTTAGTTTTTACCGGAACAAGACACTTTAAACATTGATTTTTTTACGAAAGGTAATAAAGCTAAGAAAAAAAATATTGGGATAATCAACATCCCCATTCGTATTGAACCAGAAAAATCAATTATAATTCCAATTAATAATGGTCCTAAAACTGAACAAATATTTCCAAACATAGAGTATAAACTAAATGCAGATAATTGATTTTTAGCCTTTATTTCTTTTACTAAAACGCTTCTACTTGATGCCTGTATTGGTCCAATAAAAAATCCTATAATGAGCGATATAATCCAAAACAAACTTACATTTTTGATCCAAAAAAGTGAAAATGTAACAACCATCAAACCTAATATACAAATTACAACTGTTCTAAATGAACCTATAATGTCTTCATATCTTCCTAAAATGAAACATCCAATTATACCAAACAGATTAATAAAAATTCCAAGAAATAAAATCTGAGATTCTGTCAAGCCAAATAAAAAAGCAGAAAACATACTTGCAAAAGCAAAAATTGAAATAACAGCATTGTTAAAAAAAAAATAACTAATAAGAAATCTAAACAAGCCCTTTGACCTCAAATTTTCTATCAAATCAAGCATATTTGGTTTATCAAATTTAACGGATTTTAA